>JAIEFT010000029.1 GCA_029066805.1 Clostridiales bacterium
GACTTTTCTGTCTATTAGGTACGCTTAAGCTCGATGGTGACCACTTGCATAGCAAGTGGATTATTTGACATTAAAAGACGCCCCTACGAATTAAATCGTCGGGGCGTCTTATGTTGTTTTGTTTCGCTGCTTTTTACAATCCTAGTATTACCGCCAATTCCTCTACGGTAAACGTGATAGCAATTTCGTATGTTCTATACTCATAGCCTTCATAGTTGAACCCGCGCTTGATTGCAAACACTACAGTGAACGATTGA
The DNA here is from genome assembly GCA_029066805.1 of Clostridiales bacterium. Classification (GTDB taxonomy): domain Bacteria; phylum Bacillota; class Clostridia; order Christensenellales; family Pumilibacteraceae; genus Anaerocaecibacter. The sequence goes on from JAIEFT010000029.1 coordinate 258, forward strand.
GCGCCGTCGTCGAGTAATTTTTTCAATTCGGCTTTTTCGATAGTGATTATGCCGCTCTCTTCGCCCGTTTCGTCATCCGTGTATTTTACTTCCACGGGGTTGCCGTCGCCGTAATAGTAATCGGTGTAGAATTCGATATCCGTCGCTTTGATGCGGCAACGAGTGTGATAACCGACTTTGAGCGCGCCCGCCGTGTTGCCTTTGTTAAGGTCTTCAAGCGACACCGGACCTTCCGCCCAGTTATCGTTTGTCATTCCGCAGTAATAGCATTTAAACTCGCCGGTCTCGTAATCGCGGTCGAATTCATGACCGTAGAAATACTCGGTTGTGGCAGTCAACCCGCAAGCCGCGCACTTATCCACTCTGTCATGCGGCTGCGTGCAGCTGTGTTTTTCTTCGAGGCTGACAAATCTCATTTCATGCTCTATGCCGGAATTGATTTTCTCTCCGCGCTTGCCGTTTTCGTCAAGCGAGTACCTGACATAGTTGCAGTTTTTATCAAATACCTTTTCCCAACCGTTTTTACTTTCGTACGAGAAGTAATATACTTGTCTATCATACTTGTCATACTTTTCAACGCCGAACTGCTTGTTGCACCTTGTGCAAGACAAAGTTATTACACTTAACTCGCCCTCGGTTGTCGTCTTGTGCGTTGTATTATGATTTGTATACTCGCGAGCGGTGGTAGTATACTTTGTGCCGTCCTTTAATGTGACGACTTCCCACTCCTTAGACACGCAGTTGCTGTCGGGCGCAGTACCGATGTACTCGCGGGTATAAGTGTATCCGCACTTGGAAAGATAGCATTGATACTCATCGGTGTAATGCCTAATATAACCGTGCTTACACGTACCGCCGTTTTCCGAACAATAGGTCCGTTGTGAATCGAAATGGCAAGCGTCCTCGCCGCCACCGACATACACATTTTGCACATATGCGCCGCAAACGCACTTATAAACCGACACAACCGTGTCCGTGCAAACAGCGCCTTTAACGGGATAGTATACGTTATACTTACGGTGTTCGCCGTTGTAATCGATACCGTCATCCTCGTAGCGGGTTGTCTTGCCGCAATCCTTGCACTTGCCGATTTCCACAACACCGCCGGTGCAGTCCTTAGCGCCGGATTTGAGCTCGTAGGTATATTCGTAGTCGTGCCATTTGGTTCTGTAGTGATAGTCGAAAGATCCGCAAACGGTGCAGCGATAAGTATCGTAAACGGTTTGCTCGCACGCGGTAGGATCTTTGCTCTTGTTGATAAGCACGTACTTGTGCGGTTCGTTGAGCGAAAGCTTGCCCTGAGCAACGTTGACGTAAACAGGCGCGTGACCGTTGTAACGCTCTAATTCAAGCCTATCCCAATCGAACTCTACGCCCTTGACCTGCGAGCCCTGCATGTAAACCTTATAGTAAGTAGAATACATATAGTTAGCCGAAACCGAGCTTTCCACCCAGCCGCTACAACTCTTAGCGTAAGAATAATCGCCGTCTAAGTCAAGGATATAACCCGACCTGTATGTCCTCAGGCTGTACACATCGCAGCTAGCGCCGTTATATTCAACGCCTTCCTTCTCAAACGCCATATCTCTATAGTATCTGCTAACATATGCGGCGTCTATATGCGGCACAAGCGCATATTTGCCGTCCTTGGCATTGAAAGCGACAGTGTATGCCGAGCCGTCATAGTAGCCGTCTTTATTATCCAAAACCTTGCCGACGTTCTTTTTGACAACGTCTTGATAATCGGACTTAGCCTTGTCTATAGCGGTGACGATATTGGCATTGCTGCCGATAGCGCCCTGAACCGTTGTGATAACAAACGACAGTTTGCCGTCGACCTTTACGCTGGCGTCCTGACGTCCAATCGCGGCGGGAATGTCCTGAGTGTAATTAAAGTTGTTAGCCTTGACGGACACCGATTCAAACGCGCCGCTGTAGTCAGTAGCAATGACGACGCTGATTTTGTCCTTAGCCGCAATGTTAAGCGCGTCGAGCGAGGATTTAATGTAGTCCGCAAAGTCGAAGTCGCTGCCGAGCGGCACTAACGAAGCAAGCAGCTTAATAAGCGACGTGTCGGCTTTTTTGAGCATAGGCACATAATTCTTTACGGCCTCGTCGATAATCGATTTAAGGACATCTGCGGTGATTTTTCCGCCGCTGAGCTCCTCTACTACCGCGGACATCTTTTTGCTGCCGTTCTTGGACACATAGTCAAGCGCATTGACCGTGCTGGTCTTATCGATCGTCTTGAACGTGGTATCGATAATATCATAGAAGTCGTTGATTTTCAAACCGAACTCGTCGGCAATCTTTTTGGCCTGATAAATAAATTCGTCAAGCGTCATTTCGGGCAGATCTTGCGCAAATTTTACGATTTCGTCAAACTTGCCGTCGCCGATAATTGCATTGAACACCTCTGCGGCGTTATGCGTATTGGCATATTCGACAGCCTTAGCCGCATGCTCGTAGTTGAGTGTGAGCGTATATCCGCTTGCGCTCTCCGTTTTGTCGAACAGGTAATCCATAACTTTGGCTATACCTGCGTTGAGCGGGCTGTTTTTGGCATTGCCGTCAAGCAATGCGTTAACAACCTTCTTTACGGGCGCGCTGTAGAATGATTTAACATACTGCTTAATATCGCCCAGCTCGGCGTCGTCCTGAGAAACGACGTCGTACTGATTGGTCACTTTTTTAACGCCCGAACGCGCTTCCGTCATGGTTACGCAAGTGTAAATATTCTTGTTCTTAAACGCGATCAAGATATTTTCGTCCATGACCGACGGAGCATTGCTGCCTCGCGCAAGCGTGATTTTGGCTTTGCCCTCGCCGCTGCCTACAAGATAGCCATCGGAATCGATACCGACGGAAAGCCTGTATGCGTCGATCACCATGGAAACGGTTTCCGTGCTGCTTGTTTTGGTAACAATGTTTATATCCATGTCGGAAAGATCCACATAGAAGCTTTCGGTCTTTCCGATACTGTTGATGAAGTTGATGTAGAAGTTGTCGGCAGCCGACGCGTCGCTGCTTTTGCCGCACACCGAGCACACGCCTTTGGAATAATTGTGCGCAACCATGTCGGTGTAGCTGTCGCGGTACGACGACCCGCAATTTTTGCAGGTGTGTTCGGTATATCCCTTTGCCGTGCAGGTAGCGTTCACCTTTTTGTCGGTGTAGCTGTGCGGAACGACAGCGGTATATTTGGTTACGTAAGACTCGTCGCAGCCCTCATGCTTGCACGCCATAAGAGTGTAGCCCTTGTCGGTGCACGTGGCGGCAACAACGGACGAAGAATAATCATGCCCTATCTTTTTTGCGCCCGGTATGCGCTCGAAATTGCCGCAGCGTTTGCAGCTCTTTACGGTGTAGCCGTCCTCGGTGCATGTGGCGGCAACAACGGTTTCCACATTGTTGTGTCCGAGCTTTGCACAGCGCTGCTCTGCCGTAAGGCGAACTACGGTGTAGTGCGAGAAGTGCTCTGCGTCGAACGTAGCGACTCCGTCGATACAAGTAGCCTGTTGATACTTTACATTGCCGTTGTCATCGATATAGCACGCCACTACGGACGCGGGATCATAGTCATCCGATGAATCATAGTACGGCACGCTTACGGTCATTTTGCCCGTGCCGAAATCTATTTTGTTACCGTTTGTGTTGTTGAGCTCGAAGTTGTAAACAGTTGCGCCTTCGAGTATTTGCGCGTCCTCGCCTTTTACCGAACTAGGCAAATCAACTTCTTCCGCCACGACCTCTACGCCGCCCGACATCTTGCCGGTAAGCGTAGCGTCGGGCTGAAGCATTACGTTGTTGCCCGTGGAGATAGCGATATTGCTCTTGCCGGCGATCTGGCTTGCCGTAATCGTAGCGCTGTCGCTATTGACTATGATTGCCGACATGGTAGTGCCGCACTCTGCACACTCTAAATCAGCGCCCGCTTTGTTAGTGGGCTGCCAGTTGTGCATTGCGGGGCTTACGGGAAGCACATCGGTGTAATTGTATTCGGGATTTCCACATACGCAGCCGTATTGGACAGTGCCGTCCTTACAGGAAGCGTCCAAAACCACAGGAACATAAACGTGTTTATGATAAGTGCGCTCGATATCTTCCTTGCAGGTCTTGCACTTTGTCGTTTCCGTGATAATATACTCGCATTGAGATTCACGATCTTCCGACTTTTTAGTCCACGTTACGCCTTCGGTATCGTGACCGGCATGGCGTTTTGTGGTTTCGCTGTAAGCTTCGTCGCAAAGCTTGCAAGTATATGTAGTTACCTCGTCGGTTTCGCAAGCAAGTGCGCTTGTAACAGCCGATTCATATTGGTGCGTAAGTTTGGGAATAACCACCAACGTCTTGTCGTGGCAAACCGAACACTCGCTCTCGTTGCGACCGTCGCTGTCGCAAGTTGCGGCTACGCTGTTGTACTCGTACTTATGGCCTGCCGCTTTTCCGTTGGTCGCATTACACAGCGTGCAGCGAACAGGCTCTGTACATGTAGCCACAGTCCAGTTGTGTTTGCAACTGTTTTTCGGCTTGTCGTCGCCGCCGCAAGCAACAAACGACACACCAAGCGTGAGCGCCGTTAAAACGGCAACAAAAAAAGTGAGTAATTTCTTTGCTTTCATACTTTCTCCTCGGCAAATATTTATGTAATAACACATATGCCTGAATAATAATACCACCGCGCCTTTTTGCTGTCAAGCAATTATGCCGAATTATTTATATGCTTTGACGTTTCTTTGACGTTATACATTTTTTATAATTTTTATTACAATTTGAAAATGACACATAAATATGTTTCTGTGGCAATTTTTAACAATTTTCAATATTTGCGCTTAAACTTTGGGATATTTGGCTTAGTTATCACCATAGAGTTGTATAATTGCTTTAAACAATTCAACCGAGAGGAATATATGAACATATTCAGTAAGATATATTGCAGAACCTTTCAGTTAGTATTTAAGGTAGCGTTGCCGCTCCTGCCTTACAGACAACCGGAAATACTAAAGTCGGTAAACGACGTCCCCGCCGTGCTCAAGGCTAAGAATATCGGCAAAGCGTTCATAGTGACCGACGGCGGAGTAATGAAGTGCGGGCTTGTGGACGGTCTGACCGAAGCGCTTACCGCCGAAAATATCGGCTACAGCATTTACGACAAGACCATGCCAAACCCCACTACTGCCGCCGTGGAAGAGGCGCGCGAGCAGTATATTAACGACGGTTGCGCAGCTATTATAGCCGTTGGCGGCGGCAGTCCCATGGATTTAGCCAAAGCGGTCGGCGCGCGCATTGCAAGACCCAAAAAGAGTGTAAAGAAAATGGCGGGCATTTTGCACGTGCGCAAAAAGCTGCCGCTCTTGATTGCCGTCCCCACGACCGCAGGCACGGGCAGCGAGACCACCATTGCCGCGGTAATAACCGACGGCGAAACGCACCGCAAGTTTGCCATAAACGATTTTCCGCTTATACCGCGTTACTCCGTGCTCGACTATAAGCTTACTTTAGGCTTGCCAAAGGCGATTACGGCATACACCGGCATGGACGCGCTCACTCATGCAGTAGAGGCGTTTATAGGGCGCTCTACAACTAAGGACACGCGCAGAAACGCCATTGAGGCGGTCAAGCTTATACAAGAAAACCTTAAAACCTGCTACGACAATCCCACCGACGCTACGGCGCGCCGCAACATGCTGTATGCCGCGCACTATGCGGGCATAGCGTTCACCAAGAGCTATGTGGGTTACGTACACGCGGTTGCGCACTCGCTCAGCGGCAAGTACGGACTGCCGCACGGACTGACTTGCTCGGTACTACTGCCTGTAGTCCTCGAAAGCTACGGCAAAGCGGCGTACAAAAAGCTTGCTATACTCGCACGCGAGATCGGCGTTGCGGACAAGTCCGACAGCAAACAGTCCGCCGCGCAAAAATTTATAGAATGGGTGTATGCCATGAACGAGTATCTCGGCATTCCGCGCGGATTTTCGGAAATCAAAGACGAAGACATCGATCAAATGTCACGCTACGCTGCCAAGGAAGGCAATCCGCTCTACCCCGTTCCCAAGCTTTACTCGCGCAAACAATTACAAAAATTATACCACAAGGTGAAACTGTAATGAACACAATAGAACAAATAATAAACGCGCAACGCGAATATTTTAACACAGGGATAACCCTGCCCGTCGCCGCGCGGCTTAAATGCCTGAAGGCGCTCAAGGCGGAGATCATCGCACGCGAAGCCGATATCTTTGCCGCGCTCAAATCCGATTTGAACAAGTCGCAATCAGAATCGTACATGGTTGAAGTAGGCATGGTTCTGGAAGACCTGTCAAACACAATCAAGCATTTGAAAAAGTGGGCAAAGCCAAAACGCGCACGCACGCCGCTTGCGCAATTCCCGTCCAAAAGCTATATGCTGCCTTCGCCCTACGGAGTTACGCTCGTAATATCGCCGTGGAATTATCCGTTCTTGCTGACCATGCAACCGGTAATCAGCTCCATTGCTGCGGGTAATACCGTTGTAGTCAAGCCGTCGCGCGCGTCGGCGGAAACCAGCCGCGTGATGAAAAGCCTAATAGAAAACGTTTTCCCGAGCGAACACGTAGCATGCATTTACGGCGAAAATGCCAACGCCGAGGTGCTTGATTGCAAGTTTGACTATATCTTCTTCACCGGCGGCGCGGAGGTCGGCAAAAAGGTGTATGTGGCGGCGAGCCAAAACCTAACTCCCGTCACGCTCGAGCTGGGCGGAAAAAGCCCTACGGTAGTGGACGAAACGGCAAAAATCGATCTTGCGGCAAAGCGCATCGTATTCGGCAAGCTGCTCAACGCGGGTCAGACCTGCATTGCGCCAGACTACATTGTAGCGCACTCGTCGATTGCCGATAGGCTTGTAGAATGTATGAAAAAGTATATCAACAAGTTCTATCCAGACGCGCTGAATTGCGAATACTTCGGCAAGATAATAAGCGAACGTCACTACAACCGCGTAAAAAATTTGCTCGACGGCAATATCGTTTGCGGCGGCGGGTTCGACGACGAAAAGCACAAAATCGAGCCGACCGTTATCTATCCCGCAACGCTTGACGACAAAGCTATGCAGGAAGAGATATTCGGACCGATCATGCCAGTACTGACCTATTCGGACGAAGCCGAACTGTACAAGATATTATACGCGCACCCCACCCCGCTTGCGTTCTATCTGTTCACCGGCAAGAAGAAAAACGAAAAGAAGCTAATGCGGAAGTTCATGTTCGGCGGCGGCTGCGTCAATGACGTCATTATGCACATAGCCACAACAAAAATGCCGTTCGGCGGAGTTGGGACTTCGGGCATAGGCAGCTATCACGGCGAAGCGGGATTCAAAACGTTCTCGCACGTCAAGTCGGTGCTCAAAAAATCCACCAAGCTCGACCTGCCCATACGCTACACGCCGTACTCAAAATTCAAGGACAAGCTCGTTCGGTTCTTTATGAAATAAATTAGGTATTATACTCCGGGCAAGCCCGGTCTCGTGCGCTACGCGCACCGTTGCACCCCAAAGTGTGCAGCATACCTAATTTGTCGTCGTCGCATTTTTGCCCTTGCAAGCAAGCAAAAATACTCCTCGAATAACTAATAAAAAATGCGGTTTTAACTAGACCGCATTTTTTATTTGACAATATTTGTGTGCCGTGATATATTGTCATGAGCGCATGAAAAATCCTTTTAAAATCCTAAACAAGTTCGATATATGTCTGTGGGTCGTAGCTGTAGTGGCGATAGTACTCGCATTTTCACTGTCGCCCAATCGCGACTATTTGACGCTTGCGTCGTCCATAACGGGCGTATCGGCGTTGATGTTTATAGTTAAGGGCAATGTATTAGGACAGTTCTTGACGGTGATATTTGCTGTGTTCTACGGCGTGGTGTCGTACTTTTTTAAGTACTACGGCGAAATGATAACATACCTCGGCATGAGCGCGCCCGCCGCTATATGCGCTATTATTTCGTGGCTAAAACACCCGTACAAGGACAGCGCGCAGGTCGCCGTCGGCACGCTCAACGCCAAAAAGATAATAATAGTCTGCTCATTCTCTGCCGCGGTCACGGTAGCGTTCTACTTTATACTTGACGCGCTAGGTACAACTAACCTGATAATAAGCACAATTTCCGTCACCACAAGCATGCTTGCAGCGTCACTCACGTTTTTGCGCAGTCCGTTCTACGGAATAGCCTACTCCTGCAACGACGTAGTGCTTATAGTCATGTGGACGCTGGCAACAATCAATGATATATCGTACCTGCCTATGGTTATGTGCTTTTCGCTGTTCCTGATTTACGACATGTACGGCTTTTTCAGCTGGTCGCTGATGAAAAAAAGACAGAACAACACGACGAACGAAAAAAACGATTGATAAATAATTTACTTAATTGCGTTAAAACGGTTGATTTTTTAATACGCTTATGCTATACTTACAAAGTAATGAGCCACTATAGTCTAGAGGTTAGGACGTTGGCCTCTCACGCCGAAGACCCGGGTTCGATTCCCGGTGGTGGTGCCA
>JAIEFT010000003.1 GCA_029066805.1 Clostridiales bacterium
AAGTGTTGCGCGATTTTTCGCCGATTACCGATTATTCGAACCGTGTCGAGCTTTTCTTCGAGGATTACTATCTCGGACACCGCGAGGGGAATAACCAAAAGCGCAACTATACCGAAAAGGAGTGTAAGGACCGCGACGCTACGTTTGCCGTTCCGCTCTATGTAAAAGTTCGCTTGCACAATTGCGAAACCGACGAGAGCACCAGATCCGAAGTGTACATGGGCGATATGCCGCGTATGACGCCTACAGGCTCGTTCATAATCAACGGCGCAGAGCGTGTCGTTATAAGCCAGCTCGTGCGTTCGCCCGGCGCGTACTTCGATTACAAAAAGGACGTCAAAACCGGACAGGCGCACTACAGCGCGCAGAACATTCCGTCGCGCGGCGCGTGGCTCGAGTTCGAGGAGGACTCGGCGGGCGTACTCTGGGTGCGCGTAGACAGACAGAAAAAGGTGCTTGCAACGGTGCTACTAAGCTGCTTGTCCGCGGTTACGGAAAGCGGATTCGGCACTGAAGAAGCGCTCAAAAAGATATTCAATAACGACCCGATGATAGAGGTCACTTGTGCGCGTTACGGCGACAAGGAGGACAAGCACGAGCTTTCGGAAGAGCGCGCGCTATTAGAGCTTAACCACAAGCTCAGAAGCGGCGAGACTCCCACGATCGAGTCTATCAAGTCGTTTATTTACGGCATGTTCTTCGACCGCCGCAAGTACGACCTTTCGCGCGTCGGCAGATACAAGTACAACAAGAAAATGGCGCTGCGCTACCGCGTGGACGGTTACCGCGTCGCGCGTGACGTAGTCGACGAAGACGGTGTTGTGTACGCGCGTGCCGAGGACAGACAGAATCACACCTCGGCGGACGTGCTCACCGAAGAGCTCGCCGTTAAAATTCAGAACGCGGGTATCAACGAAGTTTGGGTCATTGCCGACGACGGCAAAGAGTTCAATATTATCGGCAACAATCATGTAGATCTTGCAGGCTACATCGACGTAGATCCGCGCTCTATCGGCATCAACGAGATGGTCTACTATCCCGTGCTTTGTCAGCTCATGGACGAGGCGGGCGGCAACCGCGAAAAGCTTGCCGAGCTTTGCGCAAAGCATATCGACGACCTTATTGTAAAGCACATCGTCGTAGAGGACGTTATCGCAACCGTCAACTACATTATGGGCTTGCATCGCGGCTTCGGTTCGTGCGACAACATCGACCACCTCGGCAACCGTCGTGTGCGCAGCGTAGGCGAGCTGCTCCAAAATCAATTCCGTATCGGTATGTCGCGCCTTGAGCGCGTCGTGCGCGAGCGCATGCAGATCCAGACCGAAGCCGAGCTTTCGGCACAAACGCTTATAAATGTTCGACCTGTATCGAGCGCGATCAAGGAGTTCTTCGGTTCGTCCCAGCTCTCGCAGTTCATGGACGAAACCAACCCCATTGCGGAGCTTACGCACCGCCGCAAGCTTTCCGCACTCGGCCCGGGCGGTCTTAACCGCGAGCACGTTACATTCGAGGTTCGTGACGTTCACTACACGCACTATTCGCGTATGTGTCCCATCGAGACGCCCGAAGGTCAGAACATAGGTCTTATTTCCTCGCTTTCGTCGTACGCGCGTATAAACGAGTACGGCTATATCGAAGCGCCGTACCGCAGGGTGGACAAGGCAAACCACAAGGTGACGGATATCGTCGACTACCTGCCCGCGGACGAAGAGGACCGCTACATGATAGCTCAAGCGAGCGAGCCGTTGGACGAAAACAACTGGTTTGCCAACAAGCGCGTCATGATGCGTTACCGCGACCTTATAGGCGAAGTTTCCAGTGACCGTATCGACTATATAGACGTTTCGCCGCGGCAGATGGTTTCGGTTGCTACGGCGCTCATCCCTTTCCTTGAGAACGACGACTCGCACCGTGCGCTGATGGCTTCCAACATGCAACGTCAGGCTGTTCCTCTTTTGCGCACCGAAGCGCCTATCGTCGGCACGGGTATCGAGCATAAAATCGCTTACGACTCGGGCGTTATGGTTATAGCGCGCAAGAGCGGCGTTGTGGATTACGTCGACGCCGAGCGCATCATAGTCAACGAGGACGACGGCAACCGTCAAATGTACATCCTCAAAAAGTTTGTAGGCTCTAACCAAGGCACATGTATCAATCAGCGCGCTATCGTCAGCAAGGGCGACAAGGTCAAGCGCGGACAGGTTCTTGCCGACGGGCATTCCACGTCTCAAGCGGAATTGGCGCTCGGCAAAAACGTGCTTGTAGGATTCATGAGCTGGGAAGGCTACAACTACGAGGACGCTATACTTATAAGTGAGCGCATTGCAAAAGACGACGTGTTCACTTCCATACACATCAACAAGCATGAAACCGAAGCGCGCGACACCAAGCTCGGCGCGGAGGAAATCACAAGAGATATTCCCAACGTAAGCCCCGAGGCACTTAAAAACCTCGACGAGGACGGCATAATCCGCGTCGGCGCAGAGGTTGACTCCGGCGACATACTTGTCGGTAAAGTCACGCCTAAGGGCGAGACCGACCTTACTCCCGAGGAGCGCCTGCTTCGCGCCATATTCGGCGACAAGGCGAGGGAAGTTCGTGATACGTCGCTTAAAGTTCCGCACGGCGAAGGCGGCATTGTCGTGGACGTCAAAGTGTTTACGCGCGCCAACCGTGACGAAATGAAGCCGGGCGTGAATAAGCTCGTGCGCGTTTACATCGCACAAAAGCGCAAGATTTCGGTAGGTGACAAGATGGCGGGCCGTCACGGCAACAAGGGTGTTATCTCCCGCGTATTGCCCGAAGCGGACATGCCGTTCATGGCGGACGGCACGCCGTTGCAAATAGTGCTCAACCCGCTCGGCGTTCCCAGCCGTATGAACATCGGTCAGGTGCTCGAGGTTCACTTAGGACTGGTTGCAAAGGCGCTCGGCTGGAAGGTGGCGACGCCCGTATTCGACGGCGCTATCGAGTCGGATATACAAAAACTGCTTGCCGAAAACGGTTATGTTTCGCCCGACGGCGAGGTAGACGGCAAGATACAAATGTACGACGGCAGAACGGGCGAGGCGTTTGAAAACCGCGCAACCGTCGGTTACATGTATATGCTCAAGC
>JAIEFT010000030.1:0-14128 GCA_029066805.1 Clostridiales bacterium
CGGCAACCCTTGCGACGGATATAACGACAACGCAAAATGGGACGCGGATTTTTTGTCGGCGTACGGCGGCTATGCCACATGCGCGGCGGAAAAGTACATGAGAGCGTATTTTTATCTTTTGTCTGTCGCGTACAATCGCAACGGTGTTTGCGAAGTGTTTGGTATGCCGTTTACGGCGGCGGGGCTTGCCGTAACGCTCAAGACTGCGGCGAAGGACGCCGCGGAGAAAGGCTTGTACGATAAATTCCTGCTTGTGCGCCAACTGCTTATCCACAAGGTGTTCGGAGAGTACAACAGCGAATACGAACGCATGGTTGCCGCCGCGACTACTGCCGAATCGGCGCTGTTCGACGCGTACTACGGTATGCCCGACTCGTCAAGGCTGCTGTACTTTGACGGCAAGTATCTATCGGCGGAGAGTATTGCGCGCAAGATAGGCGAGCGCGGCAGCGTCGGCAACGTTTTGACCGATACGGACGCCATGAGTTTTATGTCGGCGGTGGGACGTCGCGCAAAGGTTGACGTGCCGCGCATAAAAGCGGAAATAGAAAACGGGATAAAAAATGTCTTGGAGGGACTTAAATGAGCGGAGGAGCGGAAATATTAGAGGTAGCTGCGATCGGCGTGGGCGCGCTTGTCAAGTTTGGCGCGTACGCCGTGTTCAAGGCGGGTCAGCTTATGGTAAAGGGCACGGCGGGTTTGGTTAAGGTGTCGGCTAAGGGCGCAAGGGCGCTTGCCGGCGCTATTGCCGAGCAGCAAAAAAAGATGGCGGAAGAGGCGGAAAGGAAAAGAATCGAACGCGAAAAGAAGCGCGAGGACGCGCGGCTGGAAGCTTTAGGCAATCAGAAGGCGGTAGCCGAGGAACGCATAAGCGCGATAATAGCCGACAGCAACGAGTCTGCCGATACGATTTCCCGAATCGCGGCGACCGCGCGGTCGGAAGTGGACGAAGTGGCAGACGTTTATGCCGAGCTGGCAAGCGACAGCGGTTTCGACTGCAAAAACGCGCAGAACAGTCTTGCCGATATTCTTAACAGGATAGCTACGGTGCAATCGCGCATGGCAGGCGACGATACGGCGGAAGCGCTGGGCAAAACAATCAAGAATATTCGGGGCGCGGAACAGAGCGAACAGGTGCGCGAGTACTTAAAATCGTTGCACGACAATTCCGAGCTAGTGGCGGAATTGCAGGTCGCGCTTGCCTCTGCGCGTATGGAATGCGCCGCGCTGAAAAAAGCGGCGCTCGCCCTAAAGGATTTGCACCGCGATCTAACGGAGCTTTCCGTAGAGCTGTCGGCGTCCAATGTGATCGCGCTCGAAAAGATCAATACGCTGGTCCGAAATACCGACGCTGCCGACTATAACAGTATAATGCAGGCGTACCGCGCGGCAGACGAGCTTATTTTGGAGCTTAAACGCACGGCGGACGCGGCAAAAAACGTGCGGCTTTCCGCTTTTTTGTCGGCTCGGCTTGTCGTTATACAGGATAGACTTAATTCGATAGTAGGCGAACATATTGAGCAACCGGAGGCCGACGATGACGGAGAGTTTCTTTCGCTTTTGGCGCAAGCGGAAGATTACTACGCCGTGCTTTCGGACGGCAGGCTTAATTATATGAGCGGGATGATCGGTGAAAAAATGCGCGCCGCGCGCGTAAACGCGCGTGCAAAAAACGACCCGGAAAGCTTGCGCAGGACGGTTAAATTTCTCGCAGCCGAGGTCGAAACATACGAATCGCTGTGCGCGGAATACGACAAGTACGTTGCGCTCAAGTCGGAATGCGACGAGCTGGCAGTTGCGCTCGGATGTAGCGAGGAGAGCGACAACTTTTCGGCGGATAAAGTCGCGCTCGAAAAGGAAATGACGCGGCTGAACGAATTAAAGCAGAAGTACTTGCATGAGCTTGCCTTAAACAGGCGCTCCACGCTTATTGCACGTTCCGCGCTCGCTTTTGCAAACGAGGAATACGAATTTTTGGGCGAATACGAGTTCGGTGACGAGGAAGGGACTGTACAGCTTTTGTACGCACGTAAAGGCGAGGTCGGCGCAATACATGTTGTGCAAGCCGATCTTAACGGTTATGTCAGCGCCTTTACGACGGGCGTAAATATAATAAAGGACGGCGCAAGCCTCACAACCGTTGGTTCTGCGCAGGTAAAAAAGGCGTGCGCCAAAATGCGGGAAAATCGATTGCGCAGCACGCTGGAGTTTGACGAAATGATGGGTATAGACTACGCCATGACAAGCGTAATGGACATCCCGCCCGAAAGTCCCGAAGCGCTCGACCTGCCGTGTGTGCCGCTCGAGGGTGAGTTGCTCGAGGAGTATCTGAGAGCCGTGGATTCGAATACTTACACGGAGAACGGCGAGCTTAAGCTTGTCGGATACGAGCCGATCGTTCGCTCGGGAAATGACGACGTTATACACGGCACGGGGACAATGAATACGCCGTCTAAAAGCAGCACGGCGGGGCAAGGTAAGCTTCATGCCGACCCCAACAAAAAATAGCCGACATGCGATTGGGGTTTATCAAAAATAACGTACAAGCTTTAGGCCCGGGCAACCGTATAGCGGTATGGTTTGCCGGTTGTCCAAGGCGGTGCAAGGGGTGCGTTTCGCCCGAGCTGCAAGTCAGCACGCCCATGCAGGAATGCGATATAATAAAACGCATACGTCACGAAAATCTTTGCGGCATTACGGGACTTACGGTGAGCGGCGGCGAGCCGTTTATGCAGACAGAGGCGCTTTTGCTGCTTGTGGAGTACTTTAAGGACAAGGGCATAGACGACATACTGGTATTCACCGGTTACACGCTTGCCGAGCTTCGCGCCCGCAACGACGCGGCAACAACGGCGGCGTTAAACGCTATAGCGGTGCTTGTGGACGGCGAGTACGAGGAGGATAGCGACGTGGGACAGCGACTTGCCGGGTCTAGCAATCAGGTCATGCACTTTTTAAACGACGCATACCGCGCCGAATACGAGGAGTATTGCAAGCAGCCCCGTGCGGTGCAAACGTCGTTGCTGAACGGAGTTTACTATTTTGTGGGACTTCCGCCCAAGGGCAAAGCGGAGCAATTACGCAACAGCATAAGGAGTAAAAGATGAACGAATACATGATGAACGAATACTCGTTTGAGTGCAACGTGTTTGACGAAAGCGGCGCGGACGCGAGCGAGTACATAAAATTCTTCCCCGAATGGTGCTATAACGGAGAGAAACCAGAACTTAGACTTGTTTTGCTGATCAAGCACTGGAACAAGTATTTTATGAAGAATGGGTACGATTCCAAGGCAGAGCCGTCCGACGATTTGGAGCTGGCGCGGTATTCGTCCGTCGCAATCAGTCATTATGCGGGCGCGGTGGATTTTTCCGCCAAAGACAATGAGCGCAGAGCGGGATGCAACACGCGCGAGTACAATCGGTACGGCGGAAAGTGGGTGTTGCCGTTTACTCCCGAGCAGTTTTCGGGCACAGGCAAGGTTATATTCAAAAGCGACAAAACGCCCGAGTGCGCAATATACTACACGATCAACTTTTTCAAAAAGTATGTGCTTGGCTATACCTACAAAACAAGCGGAGAAAAATCCGTAACGTTTACGTTCGATCACGCGCCTAAAACCGATATATGCCTAAAGCTGATGGAGGCGTCAAACCGTGTGCCCTGTCTGACCAACAGCGACATTACCGGGGAGACAGCCGTGCTTAAAGCGGGCAGTAAAATTGCGGAGTTCAACAACATTGTCGTTGCGGACAAGCGGTTTCGCGTTACGTTCGACGACAAAGCGGATTCGCAGTTTTACCTTTTGCGCGACGATACGGGCGGAAAAATCGGGGAACGCATGGCGGACGAAAAAAAGCGCGTGTTGCGCTGCCCGTTCTGCTTGCGTCCTGTTACGGTAACAAAGAATTCCGCCAAATTGCAACGGTCCGGCTATGCGGTCAGTTGCGCGGGAGAACAGATAGAGGGCGTGTCCCGCGAGGTCAAAAGCCGCGGCAGAGTAAGCTGTAACCACGACAGCCCGTCCTTGGCGACAGAGGGCGCGTCGGCAGACGAGTACATTCATACCAAGCTCCGCAGGTACAAACCGCTTCTTGACGGCAGCTCCACGGGAGTATTCCAATCCGACCGCAAGCTTCTTAACAAAATATTTTTACCGCAAAATTACGAGTGCGGCGACAGTATTATAACCACGGTGATAGGCGGCGCAAACGTTGGTAAATCGGTGTTTATTTCTCGGCTTGCGGGCATAGCAAGCGATAACGACGAGCACAAAGTGGAAAGCGTATCCGGTTCGCCTATATATATGAGCAGTGCGCTAAACGGCTTTTTTGACGGCGCGGCATATTATACGCCCGAAACTTGGGACGAAGACAAAAGATCGCGCAGTGCGGACGCTTGGAGGCGGATTTTTAATACCGTCGATTCGAGCGATTCGGAGCACGGCAGAATGGTCGACTACGCTATGCCGCTTTACGGCGAGATCGCCAAGCGTACAAGTAAGAACGAGATAGATATATTGCAAAGAATGCCGTTTATCGTCAAGCTGGACAACGACTCCAATATGACGTTCTTCGACGTGCCGGGCGAGCTTTTGCATGTGGAAAACGCCAAGTCCGGTCAAGTCCCGTCCATCAAGTTTTCCGACGGCTTGATACTGCTTGTCAACGTAGATTCGAGTGCGGCGCATAGTGGGTCGCACACGCAAAACAGCGACAATATAAAACAAGCGGGCAAATTATTGGAAATAATAGTCAACAGCTTGGGCGTAAGCAAATCCGACAGCCATGACGGCACGACGCAAAACGACATAACCGATCACGCGCTTGCCGTGGTGCTTTGCAAGCTCGACATGTTTGACGACAAGTTTGACGTAAATTCCGCAGTACTGGCGTCGGACTTGTGCGACGGCAAGGGTAAGTACAAGGGCTCGCGTTTGCAAATAAACACCGACGCGGCGTCCGACGAGGTGGAGCGCATTATTGCCGACACGCCGGGCTCGGGCGAGCTGTTTAATCATGTCAATAGGTTTAAGTACCGCAAATACTTTGCGGTGTCGTCGCTCGGCGTTTCGGACTGCGTAGAAAAGGAGAACTCAAAGGCGCGACTTTTGTACACGGCAAGTCCCAAGCGCTTCGAGCACGTTTTGCAATGGTTGCTCTGGCAGTCCGGCATTATAGAGTGAGGTGTGAGTAATGAAACAGAACAAGTACGGAGTTTTTCTTACTCGTGACAATGTTGACGTAAACGAATGGATGACGCGCTCCTCCACGCTGGAAGCGTTGGGCAACAGCGCGCTGTCCGGTTATAACAGCGCGGTCGGCGTAACGTCGCTTGTGTATGTGCCCAAAAACGAAAGCTACGGCAATGCGAGTTTTGCCGAGCCGTTGTTTATGAATATCACCAAAGGCAGTTACGCGTATTCGTCCAAGACGGGATTTATTCATGCGGTGTTCGGTGCGGACGCGTTAAAATCGGCAGACGGCTACGACGAACGTCATGCCGCCGATTACATAGGCTGCAAATCCTTTTCGGTAACGCTAAGCGACGGCGAGGCGCACAAAACGCCGTCCGACGAATACGGACTCGGCGAGGACGGGTATACCCCGTTTGCGGCGAGCGAATTTTTGACGGAAACGACGTACTCATTCGATCGTGCGGACGTGAGCGCGGTGCTTGACGGATTGATGTCGGGCAAGAAAACCGTTATAGTCGGCGAGCCTGTGCGCGCGCTGGCGGCAATGGTGTGCGCGCTTAAGGCTTTGCCGTCGGCAGAGGGCGCTAATACGGTTTCGTTCAATACCGCGGCTACCAAGTACGAGGCGGCGGCGCTTTCGCGGTTGAGCGTGGGCAGCTATTTAAAGCCCGACGCGATCGCGCAGCTCAAAGCCGACGGATATTATATTGCGGATATAAACAATGTCCGCTGCAGGGACGAATTATCGTCGTCGTTGGCGCGCATAGTGTACGACGAGAGCGACTGTGCATCTTTTGCGCCCGATTGTCCGCCCGCTGCGACAGGATGCGCCGAGTATATCTCCGCATGGGAGAGCGCGGCGCGCAGATACGAGCTTAACGCCATGTCAATGACGTACTCCAATGCCAAGGCGTGCTCGGAAATTTCCCAAACCGCGCTTGAGCGCTATCTCGGATTGTACGACGCGTCGCTAAACGACCTGAAACGCGATCAATATCTTACGGTCAAGGACAATGCGGAAGCATGCTTGACAACGATCGCGCAATCGACGCTGTTCGGCAAAAAATTTGCTATGCTCGGCGACGCGCAAATCGATGAGCTACGCGGTTTTGTAAAAGAGCTCCCAGTGCCCGACAATTCGGCTGCGATAGATATTGCCGCAGTTTGCACCGCCGACAAGCTTGTCGGGTTTATAAAGCTGTGTTACGGTTATGCCGAGTTGAAGGATAAATACGGCAACGGCGGAGCAAGATGGTTGTGCGCGCTGTTTGCATTGGAGACCGCTACGGCGCAATCCGCCGTAAAAAAGTTTATCGACGGGCTTAAAGACAATGACGCGATTTTGCGGCTTGTAAAGTTACTAGACGAAAACAGCGATTTATTTGTTACAAACGATCCGTACAAGTCCGGCGATATGTTAAAATCCAAGGTGCGTGCGCTGTATAATAGCGAGCTTGATAGGCGTGCGGCGTATGCGAGCATACATACGCGCGCGGCACGCAATACGGACTGGCTGCTGAGCCAAGCGTATACAAAAATCCTGGACGACGCCGACCTTGAAATGTGGGTAAAGCTCGGCACATCGCTCACCGATGATAATTCGCTTGCGACGCTGACGGCAAATTTTAAAGCGGCGTTTAAAGCTTTTGTCGAGTCGCATCCTGTGACCGAACGCAATTACGAAGCGTACCGTCGAGCCGCGGCGGCGTTTTCCTACGACGACGATTCCTTTAAGCAGTCCCTTGCGCGTTTTGAAAGGAGTGCGAATAGCCAAAAGCTGTTTAACGAGCGACTTGAAAAGAATATAAAGAGCCGTGCGGCATTTGTCGAACGCGAGCGCGAGTTTTTGTCGCGCAAAGTCAAGGACGATAACGACGTGGAAAAGGTGTTGTACGGCACAATGTACAAAAGGCGTCGCGCGTTCGACGGCGGGTACTTTATTTGGTGGTTGGCAGCGCTGCTCATCGGCGTTGCGGCGGCGGGCTGCGCCGTGCTTGTAAAGAATGCGTTAGACCTGCCTTGGACGGAGTTCTTTTCAACGCTCAGACATCCGGTAGGCGGCGTGCCGATAAACGCAATACTCACGTTTGTGCCGTTTGTGTTGGCAATATCGGTCAGCATGCTCGTGTATCTGTGTTCGGGCGGTAAACGCAACAGCGAGGGTAAGCGGCTTATGTGGTCGGCGCTATCGACACTGTGCGGTGTGATACTGCCGTATCTTGTGTTTATACTCGTCTGCGGCGCAATGTATTATTTTATGTAAAAGTGGGGTGTGGCAAAAATGGCTAATACTAAAGGCACAAAAAACGGCGAAATCGACAAGCGCAAACGTATTTTGCGCAGCGGCACGATCGCGCTGATCGTTATATCGGCGTTGCTTACCGTCCTTGCTTTGGCAGGCGGTTGGCTGTTTATGAGCTTTATCGGCTATACAAAAGCCGACAACGAATACAGAACGGAAAACATTCGCAGCGGCGACGAGTTTATAGAGTGCATGAGCGCGCGCATAGTCAGTCACGAATACCGCTTGCTTGCGGATATCGAGATCGACGCAGAGCTGTGGAATAAAACAATGGACAATATCGTTTTGCGCGGAGCGCTTAACGGCAACGGACATAAGGTGACTATTGTAGGCGAGCTCCGCATACCGCTGTTTAGTCGCATAGAGAGCAATGCGGAAGTGAGCCATGTATCGTTTGCGGGTATTGCAACGGTCGGGGAACAAGCGACAATGGCGACGCTTGCGGCGGTCAACTACGGCAAAGTGACTGATTGCACGTTTGTAAACGCCAAAGCCATCGTCGGCTCACAGCAATACGTTTCGTTTGTCGTGGCGCACAACTTCGGCAAAATACAAAATTGCGTGGTTAGCGGCAGGTTTACCGCCGACGGCAACGTCGCGGGGCGCACCGCCGTCGGCGCGGTTTCGGCAATCAATTACAAAGACGCCGAAATCAAAAACTGCATTGTCGAAGTCAAATATATGCGAGGATTCGACGCGATAGAAAAACCGTTTTTCAGCGAGAACGAGGTCAACGACAAGATCGGTTATGCCGTGGGACAGAACAACGGCAAGCTCGGCAAGATATATTGCATAAATGCCGAAAGCTTTGCCAACGCGTCGGACGGAAAGACGGGGAAAGACGTTGACAATATTAAACCGTCCGACTTGACGGTGCAGTTTATATCGTCGCTCGACTTTGTATCCGACTATTGGAATATTGCGGCAGGAAAGCTGCCTACGCTTAAAATCATGGTGGAGGTGGGCGCATGAGTGCGGAAAAATCCAAGCTGAAAAGATTGATTATAATACTGCTTTCAATCGTAATAATCGGGGCGGCTATAGGCGTTACCGTATATTTTACGCTGCGTGAGTCCAAAGAACAGTCCGTACCGAAAATAGTGTTCGCGCAGGACGACATTACCGCTACGGTCGGGGAGACCAAAATGATTCACGCCGCGGTGCAATTGGCCGACGGCACGATTGTGGAGGACGGGCTTGTGTTTTCCAGCTCAAATACCGCGGTTTTGCAGTTCGGCGACGAGTCGCGCGGTGTGTTCCGCGTGCTTGACTTAACCGTTTTTCCGGAAAAGGTGGATATTACGGTAAGCGCGCCCGAATATTCGGTGCAAAGCACGGTGTCGGTGAGCATAGTGCGTTATTCCAACAAGCTCAGCTTAGACTATAACGGAGCTACAACTATCGGCGGAGCAAGCGTAAACGTGTACTACTTGCACAGGATAAACGACTTGCCCGTGCCCGAAAAGACCAATTACACGTTTGTCGGTTGGTTCACGGACGCCGACGAGCAGTACAAAAACGGCGATATGTTTTTGCTCCGCGACGACGTAAAGCTGACGGCTAAGTTTCGTACTCTGCTCAAGCTCGACGGCGAGAACGGAAGCGTAATCGACGTTGACGGTGTGGAATACAATCAGCCGTTGCCGAAATTGGAACAGCCGCAAAAAAACGGATGGACGTTTGGCGGATGGTATACAAAGCGTGGCGGTGCGGGCAAAAAATACGATAACGGCGATATGTATATCGAGAACGAGGCAATCTTGTACGCCAAATGGTCGCGCGAGATAGAGCTTGTTTCCGAGCTGGACGGCGGTAACGATACGGTCACGGTCGTCTATGCCGCGCCGATTTCCCAAATCGACGATCTCGATTACTCGGAATACGCTGGCGCGCTGTTTGTCGGCTGGTATACCGAGCGCAACGGGGACGGGTTTGCGCTTGCTTCCGACGAGTTATATTTGTTTGACGACGTAACCGTTCTGTACGCTTGCGCAGCGTCCGAAGTGACTTTTGACGATAACGACGCCGATTCTTTTGTAGTTCCCGAGCATTTTTATATCCCGCTCGGCGGAACATACGGTCGTTTAAGCAGTCTGCCCGTTCCTACAAAGGAGAACTGGGAGTTCGACGGCTGGTTTACCGAAAAGTTCGGCGACGGGGACAAGATAACCGACGATACCGAGTATTCCGAGCTTAAGTCGGGCATTGTATTGCATGCAAGCTGGAGCAGCGCATTTTCGTTTGCGACAGAGCTTGGTAAAGCACCCTCTATGCGCGTTGTATACGGTAAACCGTTTTCGCCGCCGGTCATGACCGCTCAGTACGATTGGAGTTTTGACGGGTGGTATTCCGAACGGTATTGCAACGGCGAAAAGCAACTATCGGTAGAAAGCTACACCGGTGCGGGCAGCCGCACGCTGTACGCCGGTTGGAAAAAGGACTTAAAAATTATCGGACCTACAACGGAAGATACGCTGTCCGGCGTTGTTTACGGACAGTCGCTTGCCGCCCAAAACAAGGAGCTGCCGGCAGTCGGTCCGCGCGACGGACTTGTTCCGCTGTGGAGCATTTCTCAACAGCGTGCGGTGGCCGATTTGGTCACAAACACCAAGCCCTTGCCCAAAGAGGCGAGCGTACTGCGCTTGCTGTGGGGCTTGCCCGGCGAGGGTACGGCAAGCGATCCTTACACAATTTCGAGCGCTGCTGCGCTCAACCTGTTTGCCGACAGCGTAAACGCAACGGAAAAAATATATAATGCCACGGGCGTTGTAACCAAGGTGACGGCAAATATCACTATGAGCGGGACGTGGAGCACGCCTATAGCCAATAACAATTGGGAAGAGTACTTCTCTAAAACAACTGCCGCGGTGAATAGGCGGTATGTGGGTACGTTTGACGGCGGGAGCAAAACGATTTACAACCTTGCGGTCAACGTTCCGTCAACCGCTAACCGTGTTGACACGTATGTCGGGCTGTTCGGATACATCGGCAAGGGCGGAATTGTTCGTAATGTGATACTTAGCGGCGTCAAGATCGACGGCGTATCCGTGCGCGATGACAGAAATACTACAAAGGGCGGCGCTAACAACGGCGGCATTGCCGGTCTAAACTCGGGCACGGTAGTTAACTGCACGGTGTCGGGCACGGTCAACGGGACAGCGGCGCTCGATACGCAGATAGGCGGAATCGTAGGGTACATGTTCGAGGTTGGCGCAAAAGTAGAAAACTGCGTAAACAACGCGGCAATCGGCGGCACTGCGGGGCGATGCACGTCGCACGGCGGAATACTGGGCAGCGTTAACAACGGTCATATAAAAAACTGCACTAACAACGGAACTATTACCGGCGTAAACGAAAACAAGTATCATTATAACAGCAGTGAGGGCAATAAGGGTTATCAGTTTTATGGCGGCATAAGCGGCGTGTGCTGTGCGGTCATAGAAGGCTGCACCAATAAGGGCTCTGTGCAAAAAGGATATGTCGCAAGCTTCGGCGAGTCCGGCGGCGCGGAAATAGTGGGATAC
The DNA here is from genome assembly GCA_029066805.1 of Clostridiales bacterium. Classification (GTDB taxonomy): domain Bacteria; phylum Bacillota; class Clostridia; order Christensenellales; family Pumilibacteraceae; genus Anaerocaecibacter. The sequence continues at coordinate 11,024 of JAIEFT010000030.1, forward strand.
CTGCACGACGGGAGCGATTCCGATATTTCGTCCAATAGCAATCAGTCATTGTATATAGACAAAACAAGCGGTATAAGCTATTCCAATACATATTACTATTCCGGCGTGATAAATTGCACTACCGCAAACAGCGGAAAAAATCTTTTGGGGTTTGTTCAGAACGATCACGGCAGAATTGCCGTCACGTCCGGATATAACAGCAGTACCAATGCATATGCCGGAAGTCGCGCGGCGTCCTTAGCCGGCACTTACAGCATTATGTACATGTCCGTAGAGGGCGATGCGACTTCGGCGCGTGCGCTGATATGCAGTCTTACGGAAATTACAGAGCCGTACGGCGTAGCGTCCGCTACGGGCTTGCCCGTATGGGGCGTCGTGCTAATTGTTATCGGCGCAGCGGTATTGATATCCGCCGTAGCCGTAACCGTCACAATGCTTGTGCGCAAAAATAAAAAGAATAAAACGGACGAGCGCAATATTTAGCGTTGCAAAAAGCGGCGTCGGTTTTTTTCGCTTAAGCTTTTTAGCTTGACAATATTCCGCATGCGGTATATAATACAAAAAAATACATAGGCAGTTCGTAACCATCCTGCCTTGAGAGCCGCCGACAAGCTCGTGCGCCAATCTTGCTGTCAATTTCCGCGCTAAGTGCGTCCACGCCCTGCACACGTAGCTCCACTACGAGCACAGTGCGTGTCCTTCTTATCACGCAAATTGCCTGCGCAATCTTGGCGCGTCACTTATCGTCGGCTCTCCTGTGACGTCAGTCGCTGAAACAAAACTAAGGGAGGCAACGGGCATACTATGCCCTGAGCGTTTGCATGGTTACTCTTGCAAGCGCTTTTTATTTTGGATACTATGGAAAGATATTCCGTTATTACAGAAAAGCGCAGGCGCGAGATCGTTTTACTCCGCGGGCGCGGGTGCGCGTACCGTCGCTGCACGTTTTGCGACTATCATTTGGATCGTTCGCCGTCGGACTCAGATAACTTTGCGCTTAACGCGTCGGTTCTGTCGCGTGTGACCGGAAAATACGGCGAGCTGGAGGTCATAAACAGCGGGTCGGTGTTCGAGCTTGACTCTTCCACGCTGGATAGACTCAAATCGGTGTGCCGCGACAAAAACATCTCCGTTATTCACTTTGAAGTGCATTATATGTATAAGGACAGGCTCGAGGCTTTGCGCCGTGAGTTTGACGGATTTACGCTCAAGCTCAAGCTCGGCTTGGAAACCTTCGATTACGATTTGCGCGAACGCGTTTTGCATAAAGGCATAAAAGACAGCGACCCCGCCGTAATATCGAGCGGCTTTGACGAGGCGAATTTTCTGTTCGGCGTCAGCGGTCAAACTTCGGACAGCATGCGCCGCGATATCGAGCTCGGACTGAAACACTTTGAGCGCATTTGCATAAATATAATGTGCGACAACTCCACCTCCGTCAAGCCCGATGCCGCGGTGATAGCCGCGTTTATGCATGACGTTTTTCCTATATATAAGGATAATGCGCGCGCGGACATATTAATCAACAATACAGACTTCGGGGTGGGCGAATGAACGAACTTTTATTGCTCGTATCGGTAGTGTTTATCTACGGCGTGGTGTTGCTTGCCTATATGCTGTTTGGAAGGTCGGGCTTGTACGCCGTGTCGGCTATTGCGACGGTGTTTGCCAATATAGAAGTGCTTATTCTTGTCAAAGCGTTCGGCTTGGAGCAGACGCTTGGCAATGTGCTTTTTGCGTCCACCTTTCTTGTGACGGATATTCTGTCGGAGTGCGAGGGCAAAAAGTCGGCGAACAAGGCGGTTTATATCGGGCTGTTTGCAACGCTGTTCTTTTTGGCGTTGTCGGCGAGCTGGCTGTGCTTTGTGCCCAGCGACAGCGATACGGTCATGCCTGCGTTTAGGCAAATCTTTACCGCAACGCCGCGAATTGTCGGCGCGTCGCTCGCCGTATATGTGGTCAGTCAAATCTTCGACGTGTGGCTGTATCACAAGTGGTGGAGCTTTACCGAAAAGAAGTTCGGCGACAAAAAGCGGTTTTTGTGGCTCAGGAACAACGGTTCGACGCTTGTCAGTCAGCTTATAAACTCACTGTTATTTGCCGTGCTTGCGTTTGCCGGCACGTGCAGCGTCGCAACGTTGATGTCGATTTTCGGTTCGGGCTATATAATATTCGTTTTTACGTCATTGCTCGATACGCCCGTACTGTATCTCGCGCGTATGTACAAGACTAAGTATGCGAGCGGCGCGTTACTGAACAATCGGTAGTTTTGATTCGGGTGTTTTCGCATATCGGTTGACAATTGAAAAAATTAATGGTATATTGTATGCAATAATCCAATTTAGAGAGGATATGATGAACAAACTACATAGGGTGTCGGTATCTTTTGCGACAATGCTGATTGTGATTTTGTCTGTGTTTGCGCTTGCTGCGTGCGAAAGCATTTTCGGCCCGCCGAACGACGACAAAAATGACGGCGATAACAAAAAGTATTGCGTTGTCGTGTTCTACGAAAACGACGGCAGCGACGTTGCGCCGCAAACCGTGCCTCTCGGTGGATATGTAACTCGTCCCGACGACCCTACGCGCGTCGGCTACGACTTCGGCGGTTGGTACAGCGACCGAAATTTCGATATGGAATGGTTTTTCGAAAGCTACACCGTCGGAGACATTTCGCTCGTGCTGTACGCCAAGTGGACGCCTAAAAACGCTGACGACGAGCCCGATCCCATTCCGCCCGAGGAAGAAACCTGCGTGGTCATGTTTATTACGGACAACGGTACGACATTGCCGTCGCAGTCGGTGGTCATCGGCAAAAAGATAATCGAGCCCCAAAGCTTGACTAAACATGGGTATAATTTTGACGGTTGGTATACTGCGGACGATCGAAAGTGGGACTTTGCCGGTGACGTCGTTACAGGCAGCGAGCTTGTGCTTACGGCTAAGTGGACGCCTATATCGTCCGAGCAGGATGAAAAGTGCACCGTCACGTTTATACCAAACTGCGCTACGTCCGTACCGTCGCAGATCGTTAATGTAGGCGACAAGGTGCAAAAGCCGTATGTTACCAAGACAGGCTATACGCTTGACGGCTGGTACAACGGC
>JAIEFT010000030.1:14228-20978 GCA_029066805.1 Clostridiales bacterium
GACGGCTGGTACAACGGCAACACGGAGTGGAACTTTGACCGCGATACGGTGAGCGGCGAAACGCTTACGCTTACCGCACGCTGGACGGAAGTACCCGTTGAAGACGATGAGTGCGTTGTCACGTTTGTAACCAACTGCACCGCTACTGTGGCGCAACAGACTATAGTGATAGGCGGCAAGGTGAGTAAGCCCAATATTACAAACCCCGGCTATACGCTCGACGGCTGGTACAACGGCAATACCGAATGGAATTTCAGCCGTGACACCGTAAGCGACAATACGCTCACGCTTACCGCGCGCTGGACAAGAAATAAATGTATCGTTACGTTTGTGACCAACTGTTCGGCTACGGTAGAGCAGCAGACGATCGACGTCGGCGGCAAGGTGAGTAAGCCCAATATTACAAGGGATGGCTATACGCTCGACGGTTGGTACAACGGCAATACCGAATGGAATTTCAGCCGCGACACCGTGAGCGGCGAAACGCTTACGCTTACCGCACGCTGGACGGAAATCGTTATAGGCGATAACGAAGTTACCGTAACTTTCAACGTCGGACTTGCGGCAAGAAAAGCAGGCGTATACAACCCTGCTGCCGTCACCGTAAATTCCGGCAATAAGATTACCGAACCGCAAATCTCGCGCAGCGGCTACACATTGACCGGCTGGTACGTTGAGGAAGGCAATACAAAATGGAACTTCTCTACCGGCAGAGTGACGGAAAACATGACGCTGTTTGCCAAGTGGGAAGCCGGCGGCGGCACGACTATAGAATACACGCCGACAATGACAAGTAACAATACGCTGTACATTCATTATTTGCGCAGTGCAGGCGATTACGACGGCTGGACGGCGTGGGTATGGACTACGGGAACGGGTACGCGGTATACAAGCGTTGCCAAAGATCAATCCGGCACTGTTATAGCGGTCAATCTCAGCACGTACGGTAATCCGTCGTCTATCAAATTTAAAATAGCGATCATTTCGGCAAGCGGGACATGGGGTGCGTCCGACGGCGACGACGTTACGCTTAGACTGTCCGATACGCAAAAGGTGGGAGGTAGCTATCACTGGTACGTTACGCAGGGCAATACGGCAGACGGCAACAATAGGCTTGTCGCACCCGATCCTATCGGCGGCGGAAACGGCACTACCGAACCCAAGCGCGCAAGCATCTCCAACGTCAACCGCCAGACCGCGCAAAGACTGCCCGTTATGAATACGGTAGACGGCTGGGACGAAATGGGCGTAGGCTATCAGATTTTTGTAGCGTCGTTCTGCGATAGCGACGGCGACGGCGTAGGCGACATAAGAGGCATAATCAGCAAGCTCGACTATTTGCAAAGCCTCAATGTCGACGTTTTGTGGCTCACGCCTATACAGAGCAGCAACTCCTATCACGGCTACGATTGCTACGACTATTACAGCATAGACAGAAAGTTCGGCACTAATGCGGACTACCGCGCGCTTGTAAAAGGCGTACACGAGCGCGGCATGAAGATCGTCATGGACTTGGTTGTCAATCATACTTCGCCTCAGAATGAGTGGTTTCAAAAGTCTCAAGCGGGCGTGATCGAAGAGGTGACGTACCAAGACGGAACTAAAGCAACCGTCAAGTACCGCGACTTCTACCGCTGGAAAAACAGCGGCGGCAATCGTATGGAAAGCGCGGGCGACGGTTGGTATTTCTATTCGTCGTTCAACAACACCATGCCCGAGCTTAACTACGATTATCAGCCTGTGCGCGACGCCATGGCGGACGTTGCTATGTACTGGCTGGCATACGGACTGGACGGCTTCCGCATGGACGCTATCAAGCATGTATTCATGTGGGACGAAAGCACTAATGCCGGCAGCGACGTCGAGGGCGGCGCAAACGACCAACCCTACAACTACAACCTCACTAAGAACGTCGAGTTCTTTAAAGAGTTTAACTACAAGCTTAAAACCAAATACCCGCACTGCTATCTTTTGGGCGAACAGTTAAGCGGCAATACTAACGACGTTGCGCCTTTCTATCAAGGTATGGATTCGCTGTTCGACTTTAATACGTACTATAATTTGCCGGGCAGACTGGACGGCGGCGCTTCGTCGGCGGCTAACGAGTTTAACAGCAACGCGCAAAAGTACGAAACCTATAGGGGATACAGACCGATAAACGGCATGATCTCCTCCAACCACGATATCCCGCGCTTGTCGTCTAAGGTGAGCGGCACTGAAAAGGCTAAACTGTACATGGCGGTCATCATGACAATGCCGGGACTCAGCTGGATCTACTACGGCGACGAGATAGGGCTTAAAGACTCCGGCAGCGGCGACAACGCCTACCGTCAGTCCATGAAGTGGACGAGTAGCTGGGCTAACAAGTGTACAATTATTGGATACGGCGGCGGAAACGTCGATACCAAGAGCGTTGCCGAACAGGAAAATGACAACAATTCGTTGCTTAGCTACGTGAAACAACTGACCAAATTCCGCAACGACAACCCCGCGCTTATAAGCGGCAGGGCTACGTGCTCGACGGACAACGGCATGCTCAAGATTACGGTTACGGGCGGCGGCAAAACGTACAACGTGTACCACAACTTCTCGGGCGGCAGCAAGACGATAAGCGGCAACGTTGTGTTCGGCAGCAGGACCATACCCGCGTACGGCACGGCGATAGTAGGGTAATGCAGAATTAAGAATTAAGAATGCAGAATGAAATATGGATGAGATTCCTCGCGTTGCTCTGAATAGCCGATGGCTGCTGCGTAGGACAATAAAAGTTTTTGTCATCTCGAGCGCAGCGAGAGATCTCATCCTTATTTATTGAAAACCATAAAGCCGTAAAAACCGATTTTTGCACACAAAACAGCGAAAAAAGCCGAAAAATTTGCAAAAAATCCGAAATATTTATGGAATTTTCACACAGTTAACAAATTCATGTATTATAATCTCGTATGTAAAGAGTTACTCTTTGCAATCTTTTTCTTCCTTTGGTAAAGCACCGTATTGTTCCCCCCTTTCAATACGGTGCTTTATTTTGTGTGATTTCGGCCGATTGCGCACGCAAAACTTGCTGCGAGAAAAGCTTACAAAATATACATAATTTATTTTTGCCATATAACGATTTTATTAAAAAAGTATTGACAAACTATTTATATGTGGTGTATAATAACAAATACAAGAATTCCGATTGGAGGGAATGATGAAGTTCAAAAAAGCGATAATCTTTTTGCTTTGTGCTATAATGAGCTTGTCCATGTTCGCATGCGGTACTATTGATTCGCCGCCCGATCATGGAAACGGCGGAGGAAAGACGTATACCGTTACTTTTGATATCGGCGCGGAGGCACAAGATGCCGGCGTTACGGTTTCGCTTACGACCAAATCCGTAGAAGCCGGACTGTCGCTTGGCTCGTTGCCCACGGTTAGCGGAGAATACGAGGGGTATAGATTCGGCGGATGGTATTATGGCGATACTCAATACACGGATTCGTCGGCGATAAATTCCGATATAACGCTTACTGCAAAGTGGAATCCCGCCAAAAAGCATACCGTTACGTTTGCGCTTCCTGCGGACGCTGTGGCTGCCGGCGTTAAGGTCAGCCCGACAAGCAAGGAAGTGGAAGAATTTAAGTCTATCGGCGGTATGCCTTCGCCGACGCCCAGAAAGTACAATGGTTTGGCGTTTGCGGGCTGGTTTGACAGCTCCGATGAGATGTGGTCTACGGACAATACCGTGACCGGTCCTGTTACTCTTACCGCTAAGTTCATAGATAACTCGGCGCAGGAAGCATACGAGGAGAACATCGCGTCCTGGGCAAAATCGGGACATCTATATATTCACTACAAGCGCTATAATCATATAGCTGCCGAGGAGACCACTCCGCCCGCGCAAGGCGTTTCCGCAGGTAATCCCAATTACAACACTGCTATTAACTCCAAGGAATACGGTGACTGGGGACTTTGGGCATGGCCTAAAAAGAATCAGAACGGCAGACTTTTCAATGCCGCTTGGATCGACGTAAGCGGCGCTGTGTACGATATCGATTTGAGCGCCATGTTCGACGACTGTGGTTGGGACGGCAAAAAATTTGTGTCGCAAAACATAGTCAACACGTTCAGGGGCGCTGAGGAAATCGGATTGCAGATTCACCAAATAAGCACCCGCACCAGCGGTCAGGGATTTTGGGCGAACGACGGCGGCGATAACTACTTGGAAATCGCAAAGTTCAGACGCGAAACAGGCGATTATCATTGGTTTGTTTCCGAAGGTCGCGTAAGCAACAAGGTAGGCTACGGCTCTGCTTCGTTCGCAGATGTCGGAGACTACGACAACCCGTATGCGGACGACATCGATCATACCTTAAACGGGACAAGAACAAGCGGCGACGATATAATCAACAGCGTTTTGGACAACAGCGCCACATATCCGCTCAAAAAGCTCGACAACTTCGATGCGTCCAACGGTTATCAAATCTTTATAGCGTCGTTCTGCGACAGCGACGGCGACGGTATGGGCGATATCCCCGGCATCATCAGCAAGCTCGATTACCTTAAGAGCCTTAGTATAGATATGCTGTGGCTCACGCCGTTCCAAACTTCCACCAACTATCACGGCTACGACATCAACGACTATTATACCGTTGATTCGCGCTGGGGCACGGAAGCCGACTATCGCGCGCTTGTAGAGGGTGCGCACAATCGCGGCATGAAGATAGTAATGGACTTTGTTCTTAACCACACCTCGCTTTCCAATGAATGGTATATAAAATCGCAAAACCTTGTTAAAGAGCAGAATGTGACGTTGGCGGGCAAGGAGTATGCCGAAGTCGATTATCGTCAATTCTATAACTGGATAACCGAAAAGCAGTATAATGCGCTTACCAAGAACGAAAAGACGCATTGGTACAAGGACAACTACGACTACTATTATTATTCTTCGTTCAGCAGCAGTCAGCCCGAGCTCAACTACGACTATCAGCCCGTGCGCGACGCTATACTCGACGTTTGCTATCACTGGATGGAATACGGTCTTGACGGCTTCCGCCTTGACGCAGTAAAGCATATTTACATGTGCAATGAGGTAAAGGGCAAGCTGGGCAAAGCTAACGTGACGTATAAGAAGGAGTTTAAAGCAGCTACCAACAGCGGCAACGGCAACCTCAAAGCCGAATACGAGTACGTTTCGGACGACGACGCTCGCTTTAACTACGACGTCAAGCGCAACCTTAACTTCTACCGCGAATTCAACGCTCGTCTTAAAGCAAAGTATCCCACAGCATTTGTCGTAGGCGAAAATCTCGACGGTTGGGATCAACGCACCGCAACGTTCTATCAGGGTATAGACTCGCAGTTCGACTTTGCTCTTTACTACAATATTCCGCGCGGCATACTTCACGCCGCGGGCGTCGGCGGCAGCTTCGGCGACGGCTTGGGCGCTATCTACAACAGATACAATCGTGGACGCACCGCTTATAATACGTTCAACGACGGTTATATCGGCGGTCAGTTTACGTCCAATCACGACTTGCCGCGCGCGCGTGACCGCGTCAACGTAACCAACGTCGATGAGAACGGCGACAACTTCGGTTCGTTCTACACCAACAACTCAATCGACGGTCAAACGCACATCTACGACGCGGAAGACACAATTCATAAGTCTGTACAGAACACCGGCACTATAATCGATTCAAAGGTGACCACATCCACCGAAATGCTTAAGGTTTACTATGCGGCGCTTATGACGTTGCCCGGAGTTACTTGGTTGTATTACGGCGACGAGCTGGGCATGAGCGGACTTATGCAACACACATTGTCTTGCACAAAGCCTAATCTCAGAACATCGTCCACTGCAAGCGACCCGCACGAGGACATAATATACCGTCAGCCGATGAAGTGGAACAAAGCGACTGCCGCCATTTATAACGAAAACACCAACACCAGCCACGGCAATGCGGCGTTCAAAATCGGTTACGGCGACAAGCTTTGCGAGCTTGTAGGCATAAATGCAACAAACAGCGTTCCGAGCGTAGGAGAAAGCACGGACAAAATAGAGAACGGAATTTACACCTTCAAAAACGGCACGCTTGTGGACTGGGTGGCAAAGCTCAACAAGATGCGCAAAGACAAGGGCATCACGGGCAGCGCCAAGGTAACGCTTGTCAACCAAAGCAATGACTATTGCGAGTACCGTGTAGAAGGAACTAATGGTACAATCACCGCTAAGTTCTCTACCGGTGCGATCAGCGGTTCGGCATACGGCGGTCTTAAGTTTGACGGAAGCAAAATCCATGTGCTTATCACCGCTTGATCCCAAACAGCATAACACTAACAAAAAGCGCGGATCTGTAATGCTCCGCGCTTTTTTCGTGTGCTAAATGATGGGACTCTTCGCTGCGTTCAGAGTGACAAACAAACTTCTGCGGTTCAAGTCTGTTTTGTCACTCTGAGCAACGCGAAGAGTCTATTCCTTTTTATTTCTTCATTCTTAATTCCGAATCGGTTAAAATCGCTTGACAAGGGTAGAGGGATTAGTTTATAATAAAGCTTACGCGTAGAAGTATGCGCGTATCTTTATGCTCTTGTTCGATTCAAGGAACAAATTTGTCCGCTTGCGGCAACAGATTTGCGACGACGACAAATTGGGTATGTCCAATTTATTGAGTGAGAGCGGCAATACTACTATAAGGAGGTAGAGTAACAATGCCTACGATCAACCAGCTCGTTAGGAAAGGTCGTCAAAAGGTCGAGTATAAGTCTTTG
>JAIEFT010000031.1 GCA_029066805.1 Clostridiales bacterium
TTCCTTAGCCGTCTTTTCGGCTATTTCTTTTGCTATCTTTTCGGCGGCTTCTCTAAGCGCTCTTTCAGACGCTTCCTTTTCCGCCTTGGCTTTTTCCTTAGCGGCTTTATCGGCTGCCGCTTTTTCTGCCTTAGCCTTTTCTCTGGCTTCTTTGTCGGCTGCCGCTTTTTCTGCTTTGGCTTTTTCGGCAGCTTCTTTTTTCGCCTTCATTTCGGCTTCCTTGGCTGCCGCTTTTTCCTGAGCCGCTTTTTCCTTGGCGGCTTTAGCTTCGGCTTCCTTAACTACGTCGGCTTTGGCTTTTTCCACTGCCTTCAGTTTGGCTTTTTCAGCCGCGGCTTGCTGTTTGCCTTTCTGTTCTTTGAGCCTGGCGATTTCTTCCTGAAGCTCGGTTATTTCGTTGTGATACTGGTTGTTCTGGTCGGTGAGCATAGAGTTTTGAAGCGTCAAATCGGCAACCGTCTTGGACATTTCTGCCGTGTTGGTATTGGCGGAAATGGCATGGGTAGCAGCATTGGCGGAATCGAGCGCTCTGCCAAGCTCTTTGATTTGCGCGTCCTTTTCGTCCAAGCGCTTTCTGAGCCGTTCGTACTGTTCGTCGGTGACGCCGCTCTGCGGCATTTTGTCCTTGTACTCGAGCTCGATCTCTCTGCGAATTATGGGCTCGATTTCGTTGCGAATGCGGTTGCGCGTTTCGCCGTTGTCCTGAAGAACCTGTTGCGAATCGTCCACTTGCGCTTGCAGCTCTTGGTTCTTCTTTTTGAGCTTGCTGCTTTTGATACCGAGGACTATTACGGTGGCTAACAGTATAACAGCTACTATAGCGAGTATGATGACAAACAGCGCTGCGCCGGTGAACAGCGTAGCCAGTTTGTCGTAGTACTGTTTGGTAGTGAGAACGTTGGGGTCAAGCCCGAAAAGTTTTGCCAAAAAGTCGAATAAGCTTTGCATTATTCCTCCTATTATGGGTTGGTTTTTTGTTTATTATATCACTGTTAAATTTTGTTGTCAATAGCTATATTGCATATTATTTGACAAATTTCGCGGAGTCGAACAACTATATCCTATAATCAACTCTTATTGCCCGCTCCTTGCTTGACAAAATATTTGCGGTGTTATATATTTAATGTGTTAATGTTCGATTTTTATGTTTACGGAGGATAGCATGGAAAGAATTATTTCTTCTGAGAGCGTTACCGAGGGGCATCCCGATAAGGTTTGCGATTATATTGCCGACAGTATTTTGGATGCGGCGCTCGAAAAAGACGAGAACAGCCGTATAGCATGCGAGGTGTGTTGCGCGACGGGGCTTGCCGTAGTGCTCGGCGAGTTCGACACAGCCACCGATTTTATAGACGTGCAAAAGATAGCGCGCGCCACAATAAAGGAGGTGGGATATACCGATCCTGCGCTCGGCTTTGACTACCGAACCTGTGCGGTGCTCAACTGCATTAACGGGCAGTCGCCCGATATAGCGCAAGGCGTTACCGATTCGCTGGAAAGCCGTACGGGCTCGGGAGACCCGTATGACAAAGTCGGCGCGGGCGATCAGGGCATGATGTTCGGTTATGCGACGAGCGAGACCGAAGAGCTTATGCCTATGCCTATTACGCTCGCGCACGCGCTTACCAAACAGCTATCTGCCGTGCGTAAGTCGGGCGAGCTGGACTTTTTGCGCCCCGACGGCAAGGCGATGGTTGCGTTAAAGTATGTTGACGGCGTGCCCGTAGGCGTTAAGACCGTTGTAGTATCCGCACAGCACGACGAAACTGTGACCAAAGAGCAAATACGCGACGGCATTATAGAATGCGTTATCGATCGCGTTATACCCAAAAAGCTGCTGTCCGGCGCTGAAATCCTTATCAATCCGACGGGCAGGTTTGTAGTGGGCGGACCTGCGGGCGACACTGGCGTTACCGGCAGAAAGATAATAGTAGACACTTACGGCGGCGCGATAGCGCACGGCGGCGGTGCGTTCTCCGGCAAGGACGCGTCCAAGGTTGACCGCTCGGCGTCCTACTACGCGCGGTACGTGTGCAAGAACATAGTGGCGGCGGGACTGTGCGATAAACTCTTGTTGCAGGTAGGCTATGCTATTGGTAAGGCGCGCCCTGTGTCGCTGTTTGTGGATTCCTACGGCACGGGCGACGACAAGAAAATTCTCGATGTTATAAACAAGGTGTTCGACTTCCGTCCCGCGGCGATTTCGGACAAGCTTAACCTTAAAAAACCTATTTACAGACTGACGACAAATTACGGGCACTTCGGTAAGAAAAATCTGCCTTGGGAACAGCTTGACAGCGTACAAAAAATCAAGGAAATAGTCTGATTTGGAAAAAATCACCGGCTCGGTAGAGGAAATAATATTCCGCAACGATGAAAACGGTTATACCGTGCTTACGCTTGACAGCGACGGTCAGCCGATTACCGTCTGCGGCACGCTGCCGCCCATCACACCGGGCGACTGTGTGGAGCTTGACGGGGAGTTCGTAATTCACCCCAAGTTCGGCATGCAGTTTAAGGCGAGCGGAGCTTCTGTGCGCATGCCGCATACCGTGTACGGAATTATCAAGTTTTTGGGCTCGGGACTGATAGAAGGCGTGGGCGAAAAGACCGCCGCGCGCATTGCAGACAAGTTCGGCACAAAAACAATCGAGGTTATGGAAAGCCGACCGGAGCGCCTTGCCGAGGTAAAGGGCATATCGGCGGCAAAGGCGCAGAGGATTGCCGAGTCGTTTGAAAAGCTCCGCGCCCAGCGCGACGCCATTATGTTTTTGGCGGGGTACGGTATTTCCGTAAACCTTGCCATGAGGTTGTACGCGGTGTACGGCGCGGCGACCGTTGCGACCGTCAAGACCAATCCGTATATACTTGTAGAGGACGTAGGCGGCGTAGGATTTTTGACGGCCGATAAGATAGCGCAGTCTATAGGCATCGATATGCTCGGCGAGTTCCGTATGCGCGCAGGGCTGCTGTACGCGCTGAAAACGGCGTGCGAGAAGGAAGGCAACACATATCTGCCGCGCGAGCGTTGTTTTGCCGCGGCAAAAAGCGTGCTTGGCGAGTATTCCGAAGAGACATTGAACAAGGCGTATGACGACCTGCTGATTGCGCGAAAAACGGTTGAGCCGTTTGAGGGCGCTGTCATGCTGGAATCATACTATCGCACCGAGCGGTCCGTTGCGGTCAAGCTGGTAAAACGTGTGGATAATTCGGGCGAAGTCGCCGCGGATATTTCCGACATTATCGATAGATTCCAAGCGGTGAACGGCATTACGCTTCACGACACGCAGCGCGCGGCTGTGGAAAAGGCGGTGTTCTCCGGCGCGTCCGTCATTACGGGCGGTCCGGGTACGGGCAAGACCACCATTATCAACTGCATACTTTTTGTGCTGGACGCGATGTCGCTGACGGCGACGCTGCTCGCGCCGACGGGACGTGCCGCCAAGCGCATAACCGAGGGCTGCGGCAGGGAAGCCTCCACCATACACCGCGCAATACTGTCGCTCGAAGAGGGGTTCAAGTTTACCACTTCGGCGGTGATAGTGGACGAGTTTTCCATGGTGGACATTTTTCTGTTCAAGATGCTATTGGATAAAATTTCGGACGGAACAAAGCTGATTATCGTTGGCGACGCGGATCAGCTTCCGTCGGTTGGGTCGGGCAATGTTTTGCGCGATCTGATCGACAGCGAACTTGTGCCGGTTACTCGGCTTAGCTTTATCTACCGCCAAGCGCAGACAAGCCTTATCACGCTTAACGCGCACGAGATAAACGCCGGACACATGCCCAATCTGTCTGCTAAATCCGGCGATTTCTTTTTTTTCCGCATGCGCACGCCGATAGAGACCGCCGACATGACGGTAGAACTGGCGACAACGCGCATAACCGATTTTTGCGGGATCGAGCCGTCCAAAATTCAGGTGATAGCAGCGCTTAAAAACGGCGTGTGCGGCGTGCATAATCTTAACGCGCGCTTGCAAAAATCGCTTAACGGCGGCGCAAAAAAGAGCGTGGCAGTCGGCGATATCAGCTTTGCCGTGGGCGATCGCGTTATGCACACTGTCAATAATTACGACCTGGAGTGGACGCGCGCGGGCTTTAACGGTACTGGCGTGTTTAACGGCGACATCGGCATTGTGTCGCATATTTTCGACACTGGCGAGATAGAAGTTGAGTTTGAGGACATGCGCCGCGTGCTTTATGCGGGTGATACCAAGCGTCAGCTTATTTTGTCCTATGCCGTGACCGTGCACAAAAGTCAAGGCTGTGAGTTTGACGCGGTAGTAATGCCGGTAGTAGGCGGTTCGCCCGTAATTATGACCAGAAACCTTTTGTACACGGCAATAACGCGAGCAAAAAAAATGGCGGTGCTCGTCGGCGATGAGTACAACATAAAACGCATGGTGGAAAATAACTACGTCGCCGAGCGCTTCTCCGCGCTGAACATATTTATCGGCGACGCAAAGTCGGACATGCTAAAGCTGTACGGCGATAATTAAACGAGGCTGGGTAAATTTATGACTAACAACAACTACGATAAAATTCGGCTTGTTATCCTGCGCGCCGTGCTTGTAATTATAGGCGGCGGCATGGGATATCTCGCACTGTGGCAATATTTTCTGTTCTATCCCAATATTGTCGGACAGGAATACCAAATCGTAATTACAGTGGTGTCTACCGCGCTTGTAGCGCTGATTTTCGGGCTGTCGGCAAAGGCCGTATATCGGCTCGCTTCGTCTGTTGCCGTTGCCGCGCGCGGGTTAAAGGACGACGTGGGTGTGCGCGGCATTATTGCCGTTGTGCTCGGGTTTGCTGCCGCGGGCGTGCTTGTGACCGTGTTTGACGTTATTATCCGACGTGTGGTGGATATCTGGGCGGTGCGGCTGCTTGCCGACGTCCTTGCGTACATCCTCAGCGCCGCGGCGGCTTGCGTGGGATTTACCAAGTGGCTAAACGCGCCGCGATCCGAAAAGACCGAAAAAGCGGACGTTGCAGTCGGATACCTGATTGCCGCAGAGTGCTTTACCGACGAGCGCGTGCTGACTGCCGTGCACACGTTGATTAACGTCAAGGTGTGCGACGGCGCGTACAAGGCGCTGTGTCTGTACGGCGGAGATAAGGGCGCGGACGGCGCTAAGCTTATGGACGCGCTTATCAAAAAGGGCGCTATCTCCGTTGTGCCTACCAAAAAGGCGTTTGACGACGAGGTTGAGTATATCGCGATAGAGCGGCAGATAGCGGCTTCTAAGCGGCTAAAACCGATTGCAATTACCGCGTCCGAAAATGAGCTTGCGCTATCGCTTTTTGCATTACCTACAGAGCAAATCAAGCAAGTCGCGACATTGCCCGCACCCGCGCCGACCGAAGAGCAAAACACAGTAGAAAAAACTTCCGATAAAGCCCCCGATGACAGTATCAACGGGCAAATTATAATTGACAAATAACGGCGGTTGTTATATAATTTTCTTGTAACCGACCGTAACGAATATTACTGCGGTTTGCATTTACTTTTGGGAGCGTAGCTTGGATACAAGAGGTAAGTACGAAAGCAATGTCCAAAGAATAGGTCTGTCGTGCGACGCGTTTTCGACGGGCTGTCTTATTATGTGCTTGCTGTTCTTTGTTCCTTACGTCGCCGAAAACGGCGGTACGCTCGTCATGTGGTTTTTGCCGCTTGCGTGCTTAGTGCCGTTTGTCGTCATGCCGCTTGTGTATATGGTTATTCATAAGTTCGATACCGTTCTGTTCGGGAGATACCATTTTGTAATGCCGCTTGCCGCATTTGTTGCCGCTCCGTTTTTTGTTATGGCGTGGAGTGCGTTCGGTGTGGGCGCGGCGCAAAGCTGCTTGGTGTTTTTCGGCATTCTCATATTTGCCATAACAATAATGGTCTACCGCTACTGCGCGTTTTCCGTGCGCGCGCGGCTGACTAATTCCGGTATTGAGGACAGAGCGCCGCTGTACGAAGCGTTTACCGCGCTCGGATGTATTTCCGCGGTGGCCGCGTTTTGCGGCTTTTTGCATTACGACAGTCAAACTGCATACGTCAACACCGCTTACGTGATGGGCGGATTGACCGTGGTGCTTACGCTGGCGCAGTATTTGATAACATTCTACGATATTCCGCGTCTCGGCGGGAAACGAGTACAAAGCGTGAAAAGCATGTTCGTTTCTTTCTACGGGGAGCTCGATACAAAAATATACTTGTCGGTGCTGTTCTTTGAAGCGGCGTTCGCTTGCATTGCGGCGCTGCTCGTTTACTTTGGATTCGCGTTGGGCGTCGGACTGTACGGAACGATCGCCGTTGCTGCCACCGTTATAGCCGTGTACGGCGTAAGCGCATGCGTATGTTCGCGGCGCATTACTCGGCGGAGTATGACGCTTTCCGTAATCGATATTGTGTGCGTAACGCTTTCCGCGGCGGTCCTTACCGTACTTGCCGCGCTCGGCGATAAAGGCGACGGCACGCTCGCCGGACTGATCATTGCGGCGGTGATCGTAGGCTTTGGCGGCGCGGTTGCAGTGCGTCAGAGCAAGCTGCGCTTTCTTACCGTCAAGCCGCGCGTCACAACGGGCACGGTGTTTATTTTGTCCGAGCTGACTATGTTTGCCGCTGCCGGTATTGCGCTGTTTGTCGCCGCTATCGTAGCTACGGTGATAGAAGCATCGACATACTCGACAGTTTCGTTTATTTTCGGTTTCGGCATTGCCGTATTGCTCGCCGTTGCCGCTTTTGTCCTTTGCGCGCGCCCGCCGCTTAAGCGTTCGGGTTCGAGCAACGGCAATGAAGTTACAAGGACAGTCCTAACGTCGGACGTAGACAGTTACTCACAAAACAGTTAAACCCCAAAAAGGAGATAAAACATGAAGACAGACATCGAAATCGCTTACGAGGCACAGCCGCAGCCCATTGAGGCAATCGCCAAAAAGCTGAACATCGACGACATTTATCGCTACGGAGATTATGTTGCTAAGGTTAAGCCCGCCAACAATCCCAAGGCAAAAATAATTCTTGTTACCGCAATAAATCCTACGCCGGCGGGCGAGGGTAAATCAACCGTGTCAATAGGGCTTGCCGACGGCATGAATAAAATAGGTAAGCTTACCGCGCTCGCGCTTAGAGAACCGTCCTTAGGACCTGTGTTCGGAATGAAAGGCGGCGCGACGGGCGGCGGCATGGCGCAAATCCTGCCCATGGACGACATCAATCTGCACTTTACGGGCGATCTTCACGCAATAACAGCAGCAAACAATCTGCTGTGCGCCATGATAGACAACAGTATCTACTTTGGCAATCCGCTCAAAATTGCCAAGGTCACGTTCAATCGTTGCATGGACTGCAACGACCGCGCTTTGCGTTCCATAGTAGTCAATGCGGGCAGCGGTGCGCGCGACGACGGGTTTAACATTACCGCCGCGAGCGAGGTTATGGCTACGTTATGCTTAGCCTCAGACTTTGACGACCTTAAGGTCAGACTCGGCAGAATTATCGTCGCGTACGACTACGACGGCAAGCCCGTTACTGCGGGCGACCTCGGCGCAAACAACGCTATGGCGGTTCTTTTAAAGGACGCGGCAAAGCCCAATCTTGTTCAGACCCTCGAGGGCACGCCCGCGTTTGTTCACGGCGGACCGTTCGCCAATATCGCACACGGCTGCAACTCCGTTATAGCCACAAAGACGGCTGCCAGCTATGCCGACTACGTAGTTACCGAAGCGGGCTTCGGCGCGGATCTCGGCGCGGAGAAATTCTTTGATATCAAGTGCCGCACGTCGGGAATCAGACCTTCGGCTACAGTGCTGGTTGCGACGATCCGTGCGCTCAAGTACGGCGGCGGCGGAGATCTCGCGCTCGGCATGGGCAACCTTATCAAGCATATAGAAAACCTTACCAAAGTGTTCGGGCAAAACGTTGTTGTTGCTATTAACAGATTTACCGACGATACCGAGGCGGATATCGCTTGTGTTAAGTCCGCTGTTTCCGCGGCGGGCGCTACTGCGGTGCTTTGCGAATGCTGGGCAAAGGGCGGCGAAGGCGCGGTCGAGCTTGCAAAAGCGGTTGTGGAAGCGGCAAGCGGCAAGCCTAAGCTTACGTTCAGCTACGACGACGCCGATACCGTTACCGAAAAAGTTCAAAAGGTGGCTACCAAGGTTTACGGCGCGGGAAGTGTCGTGTGGTCGGCGAAGGCGAAAAAGAGCCTGGAAAAAATGTTGCCGCTAGGTGTGGACAAGCTGCCCGTATGCGTAGCAAAAACTCAGTATTCGCTGTCCGACGACGCCAAAAAGCTGGGACGTCCCGAAGGCTTTACCGTTACCGTGCGCGACGTTCAGTACCGCGCGGGCGCGGGCTTTGTCGTAATAATCGCGGGCGACATCATGCTTATGCCCGGACTGCCCAAAGTGCCCAACGCGGTGGGAATGACTATAAACAACGAAGGCAAAATTTCCGGACTTTTCTAATTAATGCAGAAATAGGCGGCGAAGCCGCATTAAGGCTGAGATGCTTCGGCTTCGCTCAGCATGACAAAAGCAAGTGGCGGCTTCGCCGCATTAGTAAGGAGTGATATTATGAAAATTCTCGTCACGGGCGGAAGCGGATTTATCGGCAAGGCGTTTATAAAGACCTACCGTAAAACGCTGGATATTGTTGCGCCCACGCAGGATCAGATGGATCTTACCGACGCGCGCTCGATAGAGCAGATGTTTAGAGCGCATAAGTTCGACGCGGTTCTGCACCTTGCGGGACTGCCGTCAAACGGCAAAAATATGCCGCTCGAGGCCGATAATCTGATCATGTTCAAAAACATTCAGTATATGGCTATCGCGCACGGCGTGAAAAAGCTTATCACAGTCGGCGAAGGCGTGGAGTTTGATATGTCCCGTCCCATAGTGGATTACACCGAGGATATGTTCGGCAAGTATATTCCTACCGACGGCTACGGATTAGGCAGATACCTTATCAATCTTTTGGCGAGCAAGGACAAAATCACGACCGTTCTTCGCATATTCCATGTGTTTGGCGAGGGCGGCGGCATGCAGTATCCCATTAACAAAATAGTCGCGGCGGGAAGTCGCGGCAAAAAACAGATAGTCATCGACCGCGACCAAACGGTCAGCGCAATCGCGATAGAGGACGCGGTAAAAGCGATAGCCGCGTTTGTTATGCGCGACTACCCCAAGGGCGACTACAACCTTGTAGCAAACGACAAAATGAGCTATTTGGAGATTGCTAAGCTCGTTAGGCGGTTGGTGCGCAGCGACGGCGGCGATATTGAAATAGTCGTTAAAAATCCCGAGCCTGCGCTAGAATACAGCGCGAGCAACGCTAAGCTTTTGGCAACTGCCCCTATGCGCATTTCGTCCGTGCAGAGCGGGATCAAAAAGCTATACGAACAACTGAAAAAATAAACTTCTTTTGATAGGAGATACATCGATACCATGAAACTTACAAGCGACGAACTTCGCAAAAAATGGATAAACTTTTTTAAAGCCAAGGGTCACACGCCCATATCTTCGGCGTCGCTCATTCCCGAAAACGACCCCACGGTTCTGTTCACCACGGCGGGCATGCATCCGCTTGTCCCGTATCTTTTGGGACAGCCGCACCCTGCCGGCAAACGGCTTTGCGACACGCAAAAGTGTGTGCGCACCGGCGACATCGACGAGGTTGGGGACGCGGCGCACTGCACGTTTTTCGAGATGCTGGGCAACTGGAGCTTGGGCGATTACTTCAAAGCCGAAATGGTGCCTTGGAGCTATGAGTTTTTGACTAAGGAGCTTGGTATCGACCCCGACAGGCTCGCCGTTACCGTATTCGAAGGCGACAGCGATTGTCCGCGCGACACCGAGACCGCCGAGCTTTGGGAAAAGTGCGGCATAAAAAAGGAGAACATCTTCTTCCTCGGCAAAAAGCATAACTGGTGGGGGCCTGCGGGGCAGACCGGCCCGTGCGGCTCGGACACAGAGATGTTCTTCGATACGGGCAAGCCCAAGTGCTGCGACACGTGTTCTCCTGCGTGCGATTGCGGCAAGTACGTCGAGATTTGGAACGACGTGTTTATGCAGTTCAACAAGAACGCCGACGGAAGTTTTTCTCCGCTCAAGCAAAAGAACGTCGATACCGGCATGGGCTTGGAGCGTGCGCTGATGAACGTTCAGGGACTTTCGTCCGTGTACGATACGGACGTGTTTGTCCCCATTGTTAAAAAGATAGAAAGCCTATCGGGCAAATCGGTTAAGGACGAGGATTGCGTCAAGGCGATCCGCGTTGTTGCCGACCATATCCGCACGTCGACGTTTATTATAGGCGACGAGCGCGGCGTTACGCCGTCCAACGTAGATCAGGGCTATATTCTGCGCCGGCTGCTTCGTCGCGCCATTCGGTTCGGTGCGGGGCTCGGACTTAAAAACGGCGATTATTCGGCTATCGCGCAAGTCGTTGTTGACGAGTACGCCGAAGTTTATCCCGAGCTTGCCGCTGCACGCGAAAAGATCGTTCACGAAATCGACGAGGAGCAGGCGAGGTTTGAGCGCACGCTCGAAAACGGCATAAAAGAGTTTGAAAAGCTGTGCAAGTACTTGCAGACCGATACTATTCCCGGCAAGTCGGCGTTCAGGCTTTACGACACGTACGGATTCCCGCTGGAGATGACTGTGGAGCTTGCGCGTGAGCGTAATTTTAAGGTGGACGTTGACGGGTTCAACCAAAAGTTTGCCGAGCATCGCGAAAAATCGCATGCGGGCGCGGAACAGCGGTTCAAGGGCGGGCTTGCCGATACCGGCGAGCTTACGGCAAGGCTGCACACCGCCACCCATCTTATGCACCAAGCGCTTAAGGAAGTGCTTAACGATCCAACCGTCAATCAGCGCGGATCAAACATAACGCCCGAGCGACTAAGGTTTGACTTCTCGTTCGGCAGAGCTATGACGCCCGAGGAGGTCCAAGCCGTCGAAGACAAGGTGAACGCCGCTATCCGAGCGGACGTGCCGGTCACGTGCGAGGAGATGACGGTGGATGAAGCCAAGGCTCAAGGCGCAGTCGGCTTGTTTACGGCTAAGTACGGCGAAAAGGTCAAGGTGTACACAATGGGCAAATTCAGCAAGGAAATCTGCGGCGGTCCGCACGCCGCGCACACCGGCGAGCTGGGACACTTCAAGATACTCAAAGAACAGAGCAGCAGTGCGGGTGTAAGAAGAATCAAGGCAGTACTGGAATAGAGCAGTAATATAGAAGGTGATATATTATGGAAAGACCGAATTTTCCTAAACGCGTTGTCATAACCGGCGGCATGCCTTACGGCAGTAAGGAGCTGCATTTCGGACATATCGGCGGAGTGTTTGTTCACGCCGACGTCTTTGCGCGGTTCATGAAGGACAGAATAGGCGAGGAAAACGTCATATTCGTGTCCGGCACAGATTGCTACGGCTCGCCCATAGTGGAAAAATACCGCACGCTTAAAAGTGCGGGCGAGTGTGACGGCTCGATTATAGATTTTGTCAAGAAAAATCACGACAGCCAGCGAGATACGCTTGAAAATTATCTCATAGGCTTATCGCTTTTCGGTGCGTCCGCATTCGGAATAGGCGGCGAAAAACATGCCGAATTTTCGCGCGAGGTGTTTGGTAAGCTGTTGAAAAGCGGCGCGCTATCCATGCTGTCCACTAAGCAGTTTTACGACGAGGAGCGCGGTACTTTCCTAAACGGCAGACAAGTGGTAGGCAGATGTCCCATAAACGGCTGTAAGTCCGAACAAGCGTACGCCGACGAATGCTCGCTTGGACATCAGTACTTTCCGGAAGAACTGATAGCGCCCGTGAGTACGCTTTCCGGCAAGCCGCCTGTGCTCAAGGACGTTAAAAACTGGTATTTGGATATAGAAAAATTTGCCCCGTACCTCAAAGACCTTATGGTTGAGTGGGAGAGCAATCCGCAGGTGCGCGCATTTTTGACCAACGTGTGCAAAGAGTCGCTCGTTAAACCGACGCTGTACACCAAAACCGAAAACAAAGCCGCGGTCGATAAAATCTTGGCAAGCTCCGGACTTAAGTATATTTGCGAAGTTGACGAACAAAAGAATAATTGTAAAGTGGAATTCGATAAGCTGAGTGACCGCGAGGCGGCTTGTGATCTGCTCGCTCAAAACGGCATTCGCTTCCGCACCGGCAAAACTCTTGTGCCGTTCCGTATTTCCGGCAACATCGAGTGGGGCGTAAAGATTCCCGACGAGGGCGATATGAAGGATCTTACGTTTTGGGTGTGGCCGGAATCGCTGTGGGCGCCCATATCGTTTACTCAAGCTTATCTAGAGAGCGTAGGAAAGTCTAAGGAGCAGTGGCGCGATTGGTGGTGCAGCGATGAAGCCGGAGTATATCAATTTATCGGCGAGGACAATATTTATTTTTATGCTTTAGCCGAGGGCGCGCTGTTCGAAGCGTTGAACTTTGACAAAGAATGGAATATAAAAATGCCGACGATAGTGCCCAACAAGCATATTCTGTTCTTTAATTCCAAGGCGAGCAGCAGCGGCAAGATAAAACCGCCCATGGCTCAAGAGCTTTTGTCGCACTATTCGGCAGAGCAGCTGCGTGCACACTTTTTCGGACTGGGGCTCGGCAACGCGAGCGTTCCGTTCCAGCCTAAGCCCTACAATCCCAATCCTACAAATCAGGGCGATCCGGTTTATAAAGAATGGTCTATGTTTACCAACTTCCTCAACCGCGCAGTGCGCACGCTGTTCTATTCGTTCCAAAAATACAACAACGGCGTACAGACCGTGCCGCAAGGCAATGTGTCGGCCGAGATTTTACAAGAATGCGAAAAACAAATTGTAGAGTATGAAAACCATATGTACAGATTCGAGTTTTCGGACGTCATGGTTCAGCTCGAAGAGTTTTTCAAGTACATCAACAAGACGCTGTCGGAAAGAATGAGCGCGCTTCAAAAGAACTTTGACGAGGCGGAGTTTAGGCAAACGATAATCGACGGAATGCACCTTGTAAAGACCGCAACCGCGCTGTCGCACCCGATTGCGCCGTCGTCTACGGAAAAAGTCAGGGAATACTTGGGACTGACGTGCGCGCAGCTGTATTCTTGGGATAACATATTCAAGTCGATTGGCGAGCTGGTAGAAAAAGCGCATTGCTTGAAGTTCCTCGAGCCTAAGATAGATTTCTTCACTCGTCCGTCTTGGCAATACAACTAGACCCGATGATTGCGTTCGCGCACCAATCTTGCTGTCGATTTTTGCGCTGCGTGCGTTGGTGTTCCCTCGACGTAGCGCTGCTACGACTTCGGAAACGCCGCCTTCGCATCACGAAAATCGCCTACGCAATTTCGGCGCGTCACTCCATCATCGTGTCTTAACGAATTCGGAGTTAAAATTGGAAAATTATTATGAACCATAATGAGATAGAAAGAAAATGGCAGGGTATTTGGAATGATACCGGCATAAATACCTTTAGCGAAGCCGCGGGCGGAGATAAGCATTACGTACTGGAAATGCTGCCTTACCCGTCTGGTGCAAAGCTGCATATGGGGCATTGGTACAATTACGGTCTTTCCGATTCGTACGCGCGGTTTATGCGCATGAACGGCAAAAACGTTTTTCAGCCCATGGGGTTTGACGCGTTTGGGCTGCCTGCCGAAAACTATGCGATCAAGACGGGCGTGCATCCCAAGGATTCCACAGACGTTAACATTGCTACCATGGAGCGACAGCTCAGAGACATGGGAACAATGGTCGATTGGGGGCATGAGTTTCGCACCTGCGCACCCGATTATTACAAGTGGACGCAGTGGCTGTTTTTACAGCTGTACAAGAACGGTCTGGCGTACCAAAAGAAAGCCCCCGTCAACTTCTGCCCGTCGTGCCAGACGGTTATAGCCAACGAACAGGTCGTTGACGGCAAGTGCGAACGGTGCAAGACCGAGGTCGTGCACAAGGAAATGACGCAGTGGTTCTTTAAGATAACCGACTATGCAGAGAAGCTTCTTAGCGGTATCAACGCGCTCGATTGGCCCGAAAAGACAAAAACCATGCAGCGCAACTGGATAGGCAAGTCGGTTGGCGGCGAGGTCGTTTTCGACCTTGTAGAGCCCAAGGGCGACGCAAAAAGCATAACTGTTTTTACCACGCGCGCCGATACGCTTTTCGGCGTAACGTACGTAGTTTTAGCGCCCGAGCACCCGTATGTAAACGCGATCGTCACGGACGGGCAACGAGCCGCAGTAGAGGCTTACGTCGCACAAGCCGCAAAGCAAAGCGAAATAGAGCGGACTTCCACTTCTAAGGACAAGACCGGTGTGTTTACCGGCGCGTATTGCGTTAATCCTATCAACGGCGAAAAAGTGCCTGTGTATGTTGCGGATTATTGTCTTTCCACATACGGCACGGGCGCGGTTATGGGCGTTGCCGCGCACGACACGCGCGACTATGCGTTTGCGCTTAAAAACAATATGCCCATTAAGCGCGTTATTATCGGTAAAGACGGCAAGGACGACCTGCCGTTTACCGAGTACGGCGTTATGACAAACAGCGGCGAGTTTGATGGGCTATCGAGCGAGCAGGGCAAAAATGCCGTGCTTGAAAAACTGGAAAAAATAGGGCGCGGCGGCAAAAAAGTAAACTACCGCATGCGCGATTGGTCGGTGTCCCGTCAACGTTACTGGGGCGCGCCCATTCCCATTATATACTGTGAGCATTGCGGCGCTGTGCCCGTTCCGGAAAATGATTTGCCGGTAACGCTTCCGTATGACGTCAACTTTACGCCCGACGGCAAGTCGCCGCTTGCACGGAGTGAAAAGTTTACCGATACGGTATGTCCCGTTTGCGGCAAGAAGGCGCGGCGCGAAACGGACACGCTCGATACGTTTGTTTGCTCAAGTTGGTATTATCTGCGCTATCCCGACGCTCATAACGATAGCGTGCCGTTCGACAGTGAGACCGTAAACAAAATGTTGCCCGTCGATTGCTACGTCGGCGGAGCGGAGCACGCTTGCACGCATCTGCTATATTCGCGGTTTATAACAAAGGTGTTGCACGATTTGGGATATTTGGACTTTGACGAACCGTTTAAGCGGCTTGTGCATCAGGGCGTTATTTTAGGTCCTGACGGCTACAGGATGAGCAAGACGCGCGGTAACGTTATTTCCGCCGACCCGCTTATCGAAAAGTACGGCTCGGACGCGCTCAGACTTTACTTGATGTTCGGGTTTGACTACACCGAGGGCGGACCTTGGTCGGACAGCGGCATTGCGTCCTGCGCCAAGTTTATGGATAGGATAGAGCGGCTTGTAGAAGAGGTCAAGAACGAAAAGTCGGACGTGAATAACGGCGCGCTCGACTATGAGCTGAATTACTGCATTAAGGAAGTAACAAAGGATATTCCGGAGTTCGGGTTCAACACCGCCGTTGCGCGGCTGATGGAGCTTGTAAACGCTATGTACAAGTATCGCACGTCGGCAGAGTACAACCCTGCGTATTTAAAGCATGTGCTGACCGTTATGGTCAAGGTTATGTCGCCGCTCGCGCCGCACTTTTGCGAGGAGCTCAACCAAATGCTGGGCGGCAAAAGTTCGGTGTTCCTCGAAAAATACCCGACGTGCGACGAGAGCAAGCTTATTAAATCGTCCACCGAGTACGCCGTGCAGATAAATTCCAAAATCCGCTGCAAGGTAGTTTTGCCGCAAGGGCTGGACCGCGACGCGGTTGCTAAAGCCGCGCTCGAAACAGCGGAAGTCAAGGAAGTACTAAACGGCGCAACACCTGTCAAGACCATAGTCATTCCGGAAAGACTTATTAATTTTATTGTAAAATAAATCGATATAGGATTAGATACTTCACTGCGTTCAGAATGACAAAAAGAATAATTAGAGAATGACAAAAAGAATAATCAGTCAATATGTAAAAAAACGGCAAAGCGTATGCGCCTTGCCGTTTTTAGTTTTGCCGATTCGATTTACTGTTCGCCGTATTTTATTGATAGCATTGCTTCCGTATCGACTGCCCATTCGTACTGCGGCAGGTATCTTGCGACAAACACGCCGCCGTCTTTAAGAATATTCCAATAATCGCATTCCGCGCGCTCGACGTCTATTATGGCGCGTCCGCGTTCAAACCGTACAAGCCGCTCGATCCCGTTTTGCTTCAGCGTAAGCCGAAGTCTGCACACCGCGTCGCGGTAAAGGTTTTTGCCGTGCTCGGCATCCTTGTTCTGCCAAAGATAATATACGGCGGTTTCCATCTGTACATATGACCCGTTTGCGTCCGTCAAAAGCGCCAAAAGTTCCTTTGCTTTTGCGGAAGAGAATCGTACCGCCTTGCCGTTAACGAACACATCGAATCCGTTGAACGTCTTAATAAATATTTTCGGCGCGGGCGCAACTGCGGCGAGAATTTTATTGAACTCGGCAACGTCGTATGGCTTATATAATATATCCACAAGATTATTGCCGATGCGCTTTTTGATTTCTTCTTCGTTCTGGCTGTACCCCGAAACAATAATGATTTTAATACTGCCGTCGATTTCGATCATTTTTTCGGCTAACGTTATGCCGTCTATTATGGGCATTTTTACGTCAATCACAGCCACGTCTACTTTTTCGTTCGTTACGCAATCGAGCGCGGCATACGGGTCATCCTTAAACATGCTGCATTCAAAACCAGTGTCCAAAATCATCGGCAAAAAGTTGTTGAACGCCGCTACCTCGTCGTCAAGCACAATCAGCTTCAATTTTCCGTCTCCTTATTGGGAATAATTACCGTAACCCGTGTTCCTTGGTTCGGTTGACTTACTATTATAACATCCGCGTCCAAAAGCCGTTTCAGCCGTTCGCGGGAATTTTTGATGCCTACGCCGTTTTGCGGCTTATCCGTGTCGAAGCCCTTGCCGTTGTCTGCAATTGTCACAATTACGGCGTCTTCCGTTTTTTCGCTTGAAAGCTTTATATAACCGTCCTTTACGGATTGTGTATCGGCGTACTTTACGGCGTTTTCGACAAACGGTTGAATCGAAAGCTCGGGAAGTGAGAAGCTTCTTTCGTTTATGTCCAGAAGCAAAGTGAGCGCGCCGTCCGCACGCAGATTTTCAAGGTCGAAATAGTTGAGCACGTTTTGCACTTCCTTTTCGAACGCGATCAAATTATCGCCGCCCGCCGCGACTATGGTAGAACGCAGATGCCCCGCAAAATTTTGCAGCGCGACGTCGCCGTCGTCCAAATTCTTGTGATACTGCGCACGTATCGCGTTTAGCGAATTAAACACGAAATGCGGCTTGATCTGCGCCGTCAATGCTCGGAGCTTGGCTTGTTCCACTTCGTGTTCGAGCTCGTTCATGCGAATAAGCCTGCGCGAAAAATTGTAAAGCCGCAAAAAAGACGCTACGCATTGCGCGACAATAACAATTGTAATTGCCGCCGCAAAAAAGTACTCCGTACCGAACGAGCATGCGCCTGTGCCGTCGATTACTTCAATGGCTAATGCGCAGATAGTCAAAAGGTATATCAGAGAATAAACTATTTTGAACTTGGTATTGATTTTTTGACCGACTATCAGTGGATAGAGCGGGTAGAGCGCGGCAAGCAAATATATAAGCGCGGGTATGACGGCGTAAACCGTTCCGTAAAGCGCGCCGTATGCGATTGCGGACAGAACCAAAACCGTTGCTAACGGCAGTAAATTCCATTTATTTAGTCCTCCGCTCAATCTTAGAATATGTACGGCAAACACGGCTACCGTAAGCATACCGGTAATTATAGCCGGTATCCATACCGCGCCGTAGCCGTAAAGGTCTATTGCTATGGTTATCTCTTTGCTGAAAAAGAAGTGCAAACACAGCATGCCTATCAGCACCGGCAGGGTTATATCCTTGTCGTAACGCCTGAATGCGAGCGTCATAATGAGCGCCATAATAAACGCGCCGACCGCGAGCCCGAATACACCCACTGATGCAAACCTTTCGAGAAAATGCCAATACGGTGGGGAAGTCATGGTATAGTCCAAACGCGGCGCGCAGGTGAGTCCGCCGCTTGACGTGTAGCCCGTTTCTATCACTATAGTGACGTCGCCGCCGTCGGACGTAATGTGATCCAATTTTGTCGATTTGCCGGAAGCCGCAACGTCTGCGTCCTTTGAAACAATGCCCGAAATTGCGCACAGTCTGCCGTTTATAAACATCCTAAGCGCAACGACAGAATTATCGGTAAAACATGTTAGCAGTTGTTCTGCGGCGACGTTCTTGACTGTAAGACGGTACGAAGCGTATCCGAAGCGCGATAGCGTTTTGCCGTTGACCGTTTTGCCGGTCCACCGACCGGGAATTGATATATAACCGTCGTTTTTGCCGATGTCGCCGTCGGTGATTATCCAGCGGTTGTAAAAGAACTCCCATTCTCCCGCAAGCGAATGTGCCGTAAGCCTGTCGTTAACGTTTGTGTCGGTATAATCCGCTACTCCGCGAACAACATGTGGAGTATCGTAAATCTCATTATAAAATGCGTCAAACATAAAAACCGCGCCTACGCATATAACGTAGACTGCAACCGACGCTATAAACAATAATAAGCATTTAAAAGATATTCGGGTTTTCGGTCTGTTTGCCGCCATAAATTATCCTACGTAATATACGATAATATTTTATCATCTTCGGTTAGTTTTATCAAGCAAAAAAATTTATCGTTGTTCGATTTTGTTTTTTTGAAACCGCTTATTTTCACGCTTTTTCGACGGATCGTGTGCTATAATGCGGGAGAAATATAAAGGGTTCGATAACGAATGTACTGTCGAAGTTTTTATAGAAGACAAAGAAAAGGCTAAAAAAAGATTGCAAAGGAATTTTGTTTTATAAGTGAAGAGTTAAAAGTGAATAGTTAAGAAGTAAAAATCGCCAATGCTTGTACGCATTGACGATTTTTGGCGTTCCCGGCGCGACTTGTCATATTGCAAGCAAAAAAGCTTGCTTGCAAGGGCTTTTTTGCGCCGCAATTAACGAGCGTGCGTGTGCATGGTTGCACTTAGGCTGAAAGCCTAACGCCGCAGGCGGCACGCGAAGTAGCCGCGCGACCTTCCGTAAAATAAAATCAGTAGCGCGTAAGATTTGCATAAAAAAACCGATAGTTGCAGTCTATCGGTTTTTTGGCGTTCCCGGCGCGACTTGAACGCGCGACCTTCCGCTTAGGAGGCGGACGCTCTATCCAACTGAGCTACGAGAACATGGAGCTGCCTATCGGTATCTTATTACCAGTGTATCACACTCGGTTGAATTTAGTCAAGCAAAATGCGGGGTAGTGTAACTATGCTTGACAGTCGCGCCAAAAGTATGTTAGAATATCTATGTCGGAGGAATCGTTATGCAAGGTTGGATGATTGCGTTAATTGCGGTGGCGGCGTTTGTCGCTTTAATCGCGATTGCGTTTTTAATAGGAGCGCTCGTTTTTGTGCACTCAATTTTGGGCAGGCGAAAAGAGCTTAGCGAAAGGGCAAAAAAGAAAAAGGGTCATATTGCGAATAAGTTCGGCGTAGATTCGGCTTGGTTCGATACCGTTGCCGCCACCACCTCGCAAGCCACTATCACCGCATACGACGGCGTTAAGCTGGGTGCGAGAATCATTCGTCAAAGCGAGCCTACGGGGCGCGTTGCGGTGTGCTGTCACGGTTACGGCGCGACGCTCGGTTCTACTCAAGTTCAGGCAAAAATGTTTTACGACCGCGGTTTTGACGTGTACATGCTTGCCATGCGCGGACACAAGGGATCGGGCGGCAAGGTCGGCATGGCGTGGATAGATCGCTTTGATCTTTCGCGCTGGATAGACAGAATTATCTCCGACTACGGCGATAACGTTCAAATCGCGCTGTACGGTATTTCTATGGGCGGTTCGACCGTAATATCGTATGCGGGAATGACTCCTCCGCCGCAAATAAAGTGCGTTATTGAAGACTGCGGATTTTCCTCACAGTACGACGAATACATCGCGAGTCTCAAAGCAGCGCATCTTCCCAAATGCTGTATTCATCTGTTTAACATCGGCTTGAAGCTTGTGCACGGCTACTCGCTGTATGATGCGGATATGACCAAGTTCGCAGAGAACATGACTTTGCCCGCGCTGTTCTTTCACGGAACGAAGGACGACTTTGTGCCGTTTGAGCTCGGTCAAAAGCTGTACGCCGCTTGCGCGTCTGCCGAGAAAGACTTTATCGCCGTCGAGGGCGCGGGACACGGCTGCGCATACGTTACGGACAAGGAAAAATATACGTCGGCGTTTACCGCGTTTATAGACAAGCACATTGCGGGCAGCGAGCTTGTGCATTTCCCCGTACAGCCCGAACCCGACAAAGAGGAAGAAGCGGAAGCAACAGAAGCGAAAGCCGATGACGCGGAGAGCTCCGCAGAGGAAAGCATTACTCCGCCCACTGCGCCGCTTGACAATTAATTATTTAGAATAAGGACGAGACTTCTCGGCGGGCAAGAAATGCTCGGAGCGACAAAATATATGTATCAAAAAACGCCGAAAGGCGTTTTTTTTTGTTGTGTGATAAAATATTTACGTATAGTGCATTGGTGACATACATATGTCAGTAAAGCCGTGTTAGACTGCGCTTGTAAAAATGAGAAGGAGAGAAAAGATATGCAGAAACATTCACATAAAATCATTCGCTCGATAATATTGATTTACCCGCTATTGTACGGATTGCAGGACAAAATCGAAAAGGAGCAAGACGGCGTTATTGCCGATATGACTTCGCCTGCGGACAAGGTTATCAAAAAGCTTATAGAGCTTGACAACAGGCGAATAGACCTTTGTAATCTGAAAGTGCTTTACGGATTTATCGAACGAGGACTGGGCGATAGGTTCGAGCTGTTGCGCTCGTGCGCTTTTTCGGGAGTTAACAGCGAGCTGTATAAAATCGCGGTCAAGCAAATAGAGCTTGCGGGATATAACGTCGAACGCGCAGACAAGGAGTTTTCCTATTTATTCAAATTATTGAAAAACACGGGCAAAAGAAAAAGGGCGCTCAGTGGCGTTGTGAGCGCCGCGTGCTTTGCGACGAACTAATTATCTTTCGGTTTTTTGAACAGGTAGTACATAATGAACGGAACGGGGATGCACAGCGCGACTATAAATATAATCGCGGCGGTAGTTGACAGTCCTCCGTCGTCCTCGGTAATTATAGGCTGAGTATCTGCGGGGAGTTCGGGCGTTGGCTCGGGTTCTTTTTCGATTATATTCGGCGGAATAACGTCCGTGACTACATGCGCGTAGTACACGTAACCGCGTTTGCCGCCAACTGCTACGTAGTGCCAGTTCGAGCCCGCGTCTTTAATAAGTGCGTCGCCCGTGACCGTGCCGTAGTATCTGCCGCTCGCTTGGCTTGCCAGTGTGTCGATTACTTCCGCCGATTTTTTGGGCGCGGCGCGAAGCTTTACGGGTTGACCGTCGTTGTCGCAAGTGAAGGTTGCGGTCAGTTCGTACTTGGTTACCGGTGTGTAATCTACCGCCTGAACTGCGTCCGACTTGACGTAGCCTTCAAGGTCGGCATATGTGACTTTTATGTAGCCATCTGGTGCGTCGGTGTCGCTTTGTAATACGAAATAGCCCGCAGGAAGGTTTACCACCTCTTCCATAGCGGAGTTGTACAGCATTGTTTGAGACGGCATAAAAAAGAAGGTCAGCGCCGCCATTACCGAACAGAGTATCATACGTTCTTGTATTATAGCCGGCGCACACTGTAGACGCATGACAAGTTTTGTCGGATATTAAGAAAATACATAAATAAGGATGAGACTCTTCGGTAGGCAGAAAATGCTCAGAGTGACAAAAGTAATATTAAGTAAGGAAGGGGAAAAGATTGCGAAGCATTGTAGAAAACATTTTGCGTATCGAACGCGAACAAAAGCGGCGGTACGACAATAACGCACTGCAACGGTATAATACCGACAAAGTGCATCTAAAGCAAATGGAGTTTCACCGCTGCGATAAACGCAATCGTTGGGTGTTTGGCGGCAACCGTACGGGCAAGACCGAGTGCGGCGCGGTGGAAACGGTGTGGCTGGCGCGCGGCATTCACCCGTACAAGCAGAACAAGCGTACCGACGGCTGGGTGGTGTCGCTGTCGCGGCGCGTTCAACGCGAGGTTGCGCAAAAGAAGATCTTGCATTACCTCAACCCCGACTGGATTGCAGATATCGTTATGGAAAGCGGAAAGAGCCAAAATCCGTCGGGCGGCGTTATCGATTACATATCGGTAAAAAACGTGTTTGGCACTATCAGCACGATCGGGTTTAAAACATGCGAGGCGGGACGGGATAAGTTTGCCGGCGCGTCGCTCGATTACGTGTGGTTCGACGAAGAACCGCCCGAGGACGTGTATGACGAGTGCGCTATGCGCGTGGTTGACAAAAAGGGTTTGCTGTTCGGCACGATGACGCCGCTACTAGGCTTGACATTTGTGTATAAGCGCATTTACCTGAACAACCAAAACGATCCCGAGGTGTGGCACATCTTTATGGAATGGGCGGACAATCCATATCTTGACGAAAATGAGGTCGAGCGCGTGTCCGCTGCAATGACCGACGCCGAGCGCGA
This sequence comes from Clostridiales bacterium, assembly GCA_029066805.1. Taxonomy (GTDB): domain Bacteria; phylum Bacillota; class Clostridia; order Christensenellales; family Pumilibacteraceae; genus Anaerocaecibacter. The sequence goes on from JAIEFT010000031.1 coordinate 22,580, forward strand.
CGTTAGGCGGTTTGGGCGGTTCGTGGACGCGCGGGGCGCGGTATACACCGAGTTTGACGAGCGCGTACACGTAATTCCGTCGTCTACGGTTATTCCCGCAGACTGGCAAGACAGACTGTCCATCGACCCCGGACTGAATAACCCATTATCCTGTCATTGGTACGCGGTGGACTACGACGGCAATGTGTACGTTGTGGCCGAGCACTTCGAGGCGGGCAAGTCTGTGGACTACCACTCGCGTGAGATCAAAAGGATAAGCGAAGCGCTGGGCTGGCACACCGACCGCGCGGGCAGGATAGAAGCGCTTATCGACAGTGCGGCGTCTCAGCACACGCTAAACGCCGACAAGTCCGTATCGGAGCTGTTTTGCGACAACGGCATACTCGTTGACACGCGCGTCAACAAGGATCTGTTCAGCGGAATAAACCGCGTCAAGCAATATCTGATGACCGACGGCACGCCGCGTTTGTTTATTTTCGATAGCTGCGTCAATCTTATCCGCGAGCTTAAAAGCTACCGTTGGGGCGACGGCGATCGTCCGGTCAAGACAGACGACCACTGTCTGGACGAGCTTAGGTATTACTTAATGAGCCGTCCCGTTCCGCCGCGGCGTGACGAGTCCAAAACGGATATTCAGTTGGATAAGGAGCGGCTTATTCGCAGGCGCGGAAGGGGGAAGCAAAGAGCATGATAACGCGCGACGAAATTTTGGACGCTGTGGTAAAGCGCGCGTGCGGCTACGAGGCTAAGGATACGGTGGAAGAATACGCCGTGGTGGACGGCTCGCTCGAGCTTGTCAAACGCAAAGTAACCACTAAGGACGTTCCGCCGGACATTGCCGCCGCAAAGCTCATTATAGACGGCGGGGACGTTTCCGACCTTACGGACGAGCAGCTCGAAAAGGAGCGCAAGCGGCTTATAGGACAGCTATATGAATTAGGTATCAAGGACGGCGAATAGCCGTTTTATTTTGGAGGGAATATGGAAATTACAGAATGCAAAACACATGTGCGGTGCGAACTGGGCGCGTGCAAGAACCGCGCGACAAAGGCAATCAAGTTTGACCGCATTGGCATAAGAAGTCGCATTTACGCGTGCGATAAATGCCTTGACGAGCTGCATGCGGCGATAGGCGCTGCAATTGTGCCTAAGTCGATAGAGACGGCCAAAAAGTCCGACAGGGTGAAGTGCAAATGAAACGCGAATATAAAGAGGACATTATAGAAAGCGTTACGCGCGATTACCGTGACAGAGCGGAAGCGCGCCGCCCGTACGAAACGCAGTGGCGGCTCAACCTTAATTTCTACATGGGCAATCAATACTGCACTGCACTGCCTACGGGCGACATTGCCGACGTGGAGCGCGAGTATTACTGGCAGGAGCGCGAGGTGTTCAATCATATATCGTCGCTGGTGGAAACCCGTCAAGCCAAGCTGAACACAGTGCGTCCTACGCTTACGGTGCGCCCGTTTTCGTCCGACGACGACGATGTTAAAACAGCCAAAAGCTCGACCAAAATACTAAACGCCGCGTGCGACAAGCTGGACGTGGACGCGATACTTACCGAGGGGACTATGTGGTCGGAAATTTGCGGCACTGCGTTTTACTACGTCGGCTGGGACGAAAAGGGCGGACTGCAAATATCCGACGGAGTGTACGAGGGCGACGTGTGCGTGGACGTGGTCTCGCCGTTCGAGATTTATCCGGACAATCTGTTTGCGCAGAATGTCTGCGACTGCCGCTCTGTAATCCGCGCGCGGTCTGTGGACGTTGGGGAACTAAAGCGCATTTACGGCAAGGCTGTCGAACCCGAAGCTAACGACGTTATCGGCATGTCGGCGGTTGCCGTCGGCGGCGGGCTTACCATGGGCAGCACGCTTAACAAGCTGTCGGTTAGGACGGCAGAAAACAGCGCTGTGCTGATCGAACGTTACACTCTTCCCAATGCGGATATGCCAAACGGCGAGTACGCGGCGGTGGCAAACGGCGTGCTGCTGCACTACGGTGAGCTGCCGTATGTTAACGGCGTGGACGGCAGGCGCGGCATTCCTTTTATAAAACAGGTGTCGCTTGTTAACGCCGGGTGTTTTTTCGGCTCGTCCATTGTCGAGCGATCCATACCCGTTCAGCGCGCGTACAACGCCGTTAAAAACAGAAAACACGAGTTTATAAACAGGCTCGCCATGGGTGTGATGGCGGTGGAGGACGGATCGGTCGATATCGATAATCTCGAGCAGGAAGGTATTTCGCCGGGCAAGATTTTGGTGTACCGCCGTGGCGCGACGCCGCCGCGTATGGTCGATCCCGGGTCTGTGCCGTCCAGTTTCGATACCGAAGAAGTGCGCTTGCTTTCGGAGTTTACGCAGGTCAGCGGCGTAAGCGAGGTCATGCGCTCCAACGAGGCTATCTCCGCCAATATGAGCGGCACGGCGTTGCAGCTTTTGATCGAGCAGGACGATACGCGACTTTCGCTTTCCGCCGAGTACGTGCGAATAGCGGCGCGCGACATCGCAAGGCAGATACTAAGGCTGTACAAGCAGTTCGGGTCGGACATGAGGCTTTCCCGCATAGTCGGGCAGAACGGCGAAGTCGAGCTGGTCAAGTGGTCGGCTTCCGACATATCGAGCGACGACGTGGTGTTCGCCACCGATAACGAACTGCTTTCTACGCCCGCCATGCGCCAGAACATGATGTTCGAGCTGTACAAAATGGGCTTGCTTTTCGACGAGAACGGAAGAATGTCGGACGCCGCAAAGCACAGATTTTTGGAGGCCTTGGGCTACGGCGGTTGGGACAGCGTCGAGGATCTGACAAGAACGCATATATCGCGCGCAGAAAAGGAAAACGAGAGCGGCAAGTATGAGATAAACGAGTTTGACGACCATAATATCCATGCGGATATCCACACCAAATATCTGCTGACCGATTGCCCTAACGGCAAAAAAGCGGAAAAGCTGAAAGAACACATACGTGAACACAAAGCTATTGTGAATGCGCAATCGGAAATGCAGAATGCGCAATTAAAATAAGGAGGATTTTTATGCAAAACAACACAGTGGAGCAAGCCGAAAAATCGGCTTCCAAAATAGGAAAGTTCAACACCGCGGAGGATTTACTCGCCGCTTACAACGCGCTTGAGAGTGAGTTTACAAAGCGCTGCCAACTGATAAAGCAGTTACAAGCAGAGCTGGACTCATATCGAGTAGCGCAAGCGCAAGAGCAGATCGACGAAGAAGTGGGCAATAACGAGAGTGAACAGCCTGCGCAGCCGCCAGTGGAAAATCAGTCCGTACCCGAGACTGAAGCGGGCGAACAAGTTATAGCGCAGGCTCACGTTGTAACCCCCGACGACGTGCTGAACGAAATTTTGCAAAACGCGTGCAGTTATGCGGAAGTGCTTTGCACCATTCCGGAAGTTATGAGCGCGTGTATTGCAAGCTACAAGAAGCGGCTTATCAAACCGCAACCCATCGCTCCGCGCGGCTGTGCCGTGATAGCGCCGACACAAAAGCCGAAAACGCTATCCGAAGCCAAACGCCTCGCGGACGCTATGTTGGGGATTAACTAATTAAAAAATAAGGAGAAAAACATGGTAACATTACAGAATGCGGAAAACGCGTTAAAGACCGTCTACCTCGGCACGATGACCGATTTATTGAACACTCGCGTCAACCCGCTGCTTTCCAAAATCGAGCAGACCACTGCCGACGTGTGGGGCAAGGAGATCCGCACTGCGGCGCGGTTCGGAATTAACGGCGGCGTGGGCGCAGGCGACGAGGACGGCGACCTTCCCGCGCCCAACGGCAACAACTATTTGCAGTTTGTTACAACGCTCAAAAACTTGTACGGACAAATCGAAATATCCGACAAGGCTATCCGCGCGTCCAAGGACGGCAGCGGCGCGTTTACCGACCTATTGAACGCCGAGCTCGAGGGGCTGCTTACCGCGTCCAAGTTTAACCTTGGCAGAATGCTTTACGGCGACGGATCGGGACTTCTTGCGACCTTTTCGGTCAAGACGGAAGGCGGCAAGACCGAAACCACTTGCGACACCGTGCGCAATCTGATCGAAGGGCTTGTGGTCGATATATATGCTGACGGAGCAACTTCCAAAAAGGCTACGGCGCGCATCAAATACGTAGACCGCGCCGCAAAAAAGGTTACGTTTGACGGCTCTGTCACTATTGCCGACGGCGACAAAATGTACGTGCAGGGTTCTAAGGACAAGGAGATCACCGGCATAGGCGCGCTGTTTAACGGCGACAGCATTTACGGCGTTAATAAGAGCGCGCATCCCTTCCTTACGCCGTACAGCAAGAACATCGGCGGCGATATAGACGAGATAGCCATACAAGAAGCGATCGACGCTCTGGAGAACGAGGCGGGATCTACCGTAGACTTTATTGCGTGCTCGCAGGACGCTAAATACTCGTACATAGATTGTATGATGTCGTACAAGCGCAACATCGACGTGATGGAGCTTGAAGGCGGATTCAAGACGCTCGCATACAACGGCATACCGCTTGTGTACGACAGGTTTGTGCCCGAGGGCAGCATGTATCTTCTCAACACCAAAGCGTTCAAGCTTCACCAGCTGTGCGACTGGCGTTTCCTCGAAACGGAAAACGGCAAGATCTTGCGTCAGAACCAGGGCAAGCCGACGTACACTGCGACACTTGTCAAGTACTGCGATCTCATCTGCCAAAAGCCTAACGGTCAGGCTGTGCTCACGGGCATAACCCGCAAGTGATAGGGCGCGTAATAGACGATGATATGTTCGGCGTGTGCCGCAGGCTGAAAAGTATCGACGACGGGTACTTCGTGTTCCTCAACTACAAGACCGGAAAGTTTGAGGTGCACAACCGTAATGACGCGCCGCATACGTTGTGTCTTGTTTTGCAGTACGATGTTTTGGACGAGCGCACGGTAAGGCACGTGCTGTATACGCGTGCCGAGCGTGCGCGCGAAACATTAGAGCGCATGGAACGCGAAAATGCCCGTCTCGACGCCGAACGCCGGCATCGGACTATACAAAAGCTGGCAGCTGCGTTTTGACAAGAAAACTGTTAGGGGGATTACTATTATGATAAACGGAGAAAGTGTGGCGCAGAACACCGCTTTAATGGTGCAAGATCATTTTCTTTTTCAGATGGTTTGCGACGGCTATTACACCGAATCGCACTCTGTGCGAAAATTGAGGTTAGCTATGAGCGACGCGCTTTCCGAATTGTCCAGGAGCTTCCCTGTGTATCTGAAAAAGACGTTCGAAACGGAAGACGGACTGATACCGCGCCTCGCCATAGCGGGTGAAGGCTCGCTTACCGTAACTGCCGTTACGGCGGACGGCAAGCCCGTTCCGTACTCTGTAGATCATGAGGGGATACATCTTGACGGCGGCGGCGCGTATGACGTTGTTTATTCGCCGGAGATGTTCGACATTGAAGTATACAGCGACTTCGACGTTGCGCCCGAAGTCGGATACCAAATGATCATACACCTCGTTGCGCGCAACTATTGCATGCTGTCGGGGCGTATGGAAGAGGCTGCTATGTACGACAGTCGGTACAACGACGACGTGGAAGCGATAAGGCTTAAGCGCAGTGCGCACTTGCCGCCGAGAAAGTTTTTTTAAGGAGTGAACATGGGTACATTCAAGCTGCCGCGCGAAAAGCGGTACAAAAAATCAATGGGCAGGTACGTCGCCGCAGACTTTAAAAACGATAGCAGCTTGCTTCCGTTTTCTACCGCGAAAATGTTCTACAACGTCGATTTTTCGTCGGGCGTGCTGCGCAGGGGTTACGGCGTAAAGGCGCATGCGCGCGTGCCGAGAGGCGCAGTGCGGTACTGGGTGTACCGATTTTATTCCGAATCGCAAGGCGCTTACGTCGAAAACTATATGTATCAGTATGCCAACGGTTTGCTCGCCTGGTTCGATTCGGAGCTGCAAAAGGAAATATATGTATCCGGCATAGCGTTTGCTCCGCTTACCGCAATCAACTACCGACTTAACTCGACCGACGTATTGCTTTTGTCATGCGAGGGGCGCAAGCTGCTAACTTGGAACGGCAGAAAGATCGAAGAGTACAAAAACAGTCCGAGCATTTCGTCCATGGCATTGCACTACGAGCGGC
>JAIEFT010000032.1:0-12707 GCA_029066805.1 Clostridiales bacterium
TCTACACTCCCTTTACGCCCAGTAATTCCGGACAACGCTAGCCCCCTACGTATTACCGCGGCTGCTGGCACGTAGTTTGCCGGGGCTTTCTTACAGGGTACCGTCATACTTCGTCCCCTGCGACAGAACTTTACAATCCGAAGACCTTCATCATTCACGCGGCGTTGCTGGGTCAGAGTTGCCTCCATTGCCCAATATTCCCCACTGCTGCCTCCCGTAGGAGTTTGGACCGTTTCTCAGTTCCAATGTGGCCGATCACCCTCTCAGGTCGGCTACCCATCATAGTCTTGGTGGGCCGTTACCTCACCAACTAACTAATGGGACGCGAGCCCATCTTAAACCGATAAATCTTTTACCCCTCTCCGATGCCGGAGTGTGGTCTTATACGGTATTAGCACCTATTTCTAAGTGTTATCCCGTAGTCTAAGGCAGGTTGCTCACGCGTTACTCACCCGTCCGCCGCTAAATACAGGAGCAAGCTCCCGTATTCCGCTCGACTTGCATGTGTTAAGCACGCCGCCAGCGTTCGTCCTGAGCCAGAATCAAACTCTAAATAAATTGTATAACCAAGAGCTTTCGCTCCGTAGCTATCTTTAAAAAAAGTACCGATTCTTTCTCAAAAACATACTGACATAAATTAATTGACTTTGTATATTTTTTAAAAAGTCTAATTCGCTAAATCTATTCACTTGTTAATGTTCTTGCTGTCTTTCGTCAGACAGCTTATACATAATATCACACACCTATTAGTATGTCAAGCGTTTTTACAAGATTTTTTAAAAAAATTCAAAAAATTTTTTTATTGATTTTTTATAGTGTTTTCTGGGGTTTTGCAGCAATCTCGGATTTGCGCTTCGCCCTGCGCTCATTGTACTTTTGCAGGGTCTTGATTCTTCCGAAGTTGTACCTTAACACGGACAGCGACATACAGTTAAGCAAACAATTGACTACCGCAATCGGCAGCCCAAAGCAGAACCAATACTCAAGCGGATACAGCGGGACGAGAGCAAACCCGACAATAGCCGCGGCAATATGTATAACCTGCGCGTATGCGTTTTCGTACAATACTTCCGATATGTACGTATTGTCGTTTGATATAAGCAATCTGCTTTTTGATAACCCGCCGCCCATTACCGCTATGTCCGGCACTTTGGTCTTCCATCTTCGGATGCCTAATTTTTCGGCAAGCTTGCGTTCTTTCCTTGACATGGTAAAAAACTTCTTATCCGACGAGAACAATTTTTTAGGCAAAGCCTTTACTATAAACGCGACAATCATGTCGATCGACGCTATGCTAAGCGCGCCGATCACGGTTGCAAGAACCGAATACAGTGCGTTATACCCGAACGCAGCGCTTCCGAAAATCGCGTTAAGCGTTGCGATTATTATCGCGGATATGGATATAACCAGCGAGTACAGTCTCATGCTTTCATTATAATATATATTACGGTTATACTCAAGCAAAATCATACGCATTTTCGCCATAGAGAGCTCTATCCCGCTACGGTTAAATGCTTGCCAATCTTTGCGAATAATGATATAATATTTGCTGATATGCGCATTGACAAGTTTTTGAAGGTATCCAGAATTATCAAGCGTCGCACCGTTGCAGCGGATGCTTGCGACGCGGGCAAAATCGTCGTAAACGGGCGATCCGTCAAGCCCGCCTATACGCTCAAAATCGGCGACGTGGTGGAAGTCAAGCTGGGAAGCCAACCCATAAAGTTTACCGTTAAATCGCTTAACGAAAAAGCGAGCAAGGAGGAGTCGGCAGGTCTATATGAAATCATCAACTGACGCGTGCTCCCCCGTTATTTGCGCCGTCATAGTTTGCGCAGGCAAGGGCGAGCGAAGCGGACTGCCATATAATAAGGTTTTGCACCACATCGGACATAAAACCGTACTTGAAATGACGCTCGACGCATTCAGACAGACAAAAATCGGGCATATAACGGTTGTAACGTCCGAGGCAGACTTTTCTGCCATTCGCGATATTACGGCGGCGTACGATGATATTTCGGTCGTTATAGGCGGCGCTACGCGCAGCTTAAGCGTGCAAGCGGGACTAAACGCGCACGCTTGCGACATTGTTCTCATTCACGACGGCGCACGTCCGTATGTCACGCCGGATATTATAGACCGCGCTATAGACAGCGCTATTCTGTACGGAAGCGGGATTGCCGCAGTTCCGGCAGTTGATACGGTAAAACGCGTACAACCGGACGGCGTGGCGCACAGTCTGCCGCGCGCACAATTATATAACGCGCAGACCCCCCAGGCGTTTAGATACGCCGAAATAATGGACGCGTATACAGGAGCAAACGGAACATTCACCGACGACGCCGAAGTGTACGAAAACGCGGGCTATTCCCCACGACTTGTAGACGGAAGCTACGACAACATAAAAGTTACTACGCCTAACGATTTTATCGTCATACCCAAGTCATGCCGTATAGGCGTCGGCTTCGACGTACATCGCCTGACAGAAAGCCGCAAGCTGATTTTGGGCGGAGTAACTATCGATTACGAGCTTGGACTTTTGGGGCATTCGGACGCTGACGTGCTGACCCACGCAATAATGGACGCGCTGCTATCCGCTGCGAACCTGCCCGATATCGGCGTATTATTCCCCGACAACGACGATAAATATCTCGGCATATCGTCCATCACATTACTGAAAGAAGTGTTGCGCCACGTTGAGAGCGGCGGACTGAAAATCGGGAATATTTCCGCGGTGATCATTGCGCAAAAACCAAAGCTTGCACCGGTCATTATGGATATACGCAGCAGTCTTGCGTGTGCACTCGGTATTGACGTTACGCAAATCAACATTTCCGCGACCACCACGGAAAAACTTGGAATTATCGGCGAAGGCAACGCGATTGCGGCATCTGCCTCGTGCATACTAACGGAGAATACAAATGGTCAACACTAAAACCAAACGACGGTTTCGCATGCGCCCTATGATAATTGTGCTGTTGGGATTTTTGGTCGTCATGTTTGTGGGCGCGCTGCTTCTGGCCCTACCTATTTCCAACACGAACGGCAAGTGGCTGAACTTCCCCGACGCGGTGTTCTGGGCTATGAACGGCGTATGCGGCACGGGACTTGTAGTAAGCTCTACCGCACTGTCGTTTACCGGATTCGGGCAAGCGATCCTACTGCTCCTCATTCAGTTCGGCGGACTGGGATTTATGACAATAGCTACGCTGGTATTCATTATCATTCGTAAAAAGATAACGCTTAAAGACCGCATAGCAATACAAGAGGCGCTCGGACAAGACGAGATAAAAGGCATTGTCCGGCTTGTGCGCAACATTATTATTATGACATTGGTAATCGAGCTTGTCGGCGCGGCGCTACTGACCCCGTTCTTTTGCGCGCAAAACGGCGCAATCGGCGTGTGGCAATCGTTGTTTAATTCGGTGTCGGCATTCTGCAACGCCGGTTTTGACGTTATGGGCACGCCTGAAAATCCCTATGCTTCGCTAATCGACTACAACCACAGCTATGGAATACTGCTAATCATTTGCGTAATCGCCATACTCGGCGCGCTGGGCTTCCCCGTCATAAACGACATACTAAAATGCAAGTTCCGCTGGAAACGGTTTCGCTTTCACTCGAAAGTAGTGCTGATTATGACCGCCGTACTCATGCTGGGCGGCACATTCTTCTTTTTGGCGTCCGAATTCAACTCCGCGGCATACGCGGGAATGAACGGCGGAGAGAAGCTACTCAACAGCTTTTTCCAGTCAGTTACGGCAAGCTCCACCGCCGGCTTTTCTTCCGTGGATCAAACGGCACTGTCGCAGTCCGGCAAGGTCTTCTCTTGCGTTTTGATGTTTATAGGCGCGTCGCCTTGCAGTACGGGCGGAGGAATAAAAACCACCACGTTTGCCGTGTTCATGCTTATGGGTATTGCCGGCTTGCGCGGCAAGGAAGAAATCGTGGTCGGCATGCATAGCATAAGCATTAAAAACGGCTTAAAAGCAGTAGCCGTCGTCATGCTTGCAACCATACTCATTATGTGCGGCGTAGGCATAATAAGCGCGACAAACGGCGGAGTTTCTATCGGGCATATCTTTTTCGATACCGTATCGGCGTTTACCACCGCAGGGCTGTCCATGGGCATAATGAACAACGGCGCACTGTCTGTTACCGGACTGTTCGTTTTGGATATTGTAATGTTTATAGGAAGATTAGGCCCTTTGAGCCTCGGATTGATGATAGCCAATCAAAATAAGTCAGGGCTGAAGTTCCCCACTTCCAACATCATGATAGGATAAAGGAGATATATAGATATGAAGAAAAATCAATACGTAGTATTCGGATTGGGACGATTTGGCACGGCGCTCACCCGCGCGTTGTACGATTACGGCGCGGAAGTGCTTGCCGTTGACATAGACGAGGATATCGTTAACGACATTTCGCCGTACTGCACGCATTCTGTTTGCACGGACGCGACCGACGCGCACAACCTTGAAAAGCTCGGTATTAACAATATGGACGTCGCCGTTGTGTGCGTTGCGTCTAACATTGAATCAAGTATATTCATCACGCTCATGTGCAAGCAGTTGGGCATACCGAAGGTAATAGCAAAAGCGCGCGACGAGCAGCACAAGATGGTGCTCGAACGCATAGGCGCGGACTCGGTTATCATTCCCGAGGTCGCTATGGGCGAACGGCTTGCGGCAATGCTCGCCAAACCCAACGTTGTTGAGATCATGACGCTTGCAAACAGCTTCCGCATGGTGGAAATACACACGCCCAAACGCTGGGTAGACAAAACGCTTATCGAGCTTAACTTGCGCAAAACCGAGCGCGTGAACATTGTTGTAATAAAGCGCGGCGACGAGATCATAACCTCCCCTGCCGCAGACTGCAAGCTGCTTGCCGACGATCTGCTGGTGGTTGCAGGCTCGATAGAAGACATAAACAGACTTAGCAACAAGGCAACCGGCAAAGCCGTTACCGACAATCTTACCGACAAAATATAACGATATGAAGCATATTAAGCATCAAAGAGTGAGCTCCAGCATATCTGACGCCGATACAAATCTTTCGGTAATCGGAATATTCCAAACAGTTCAAGACGCCGTAACGGAATTGCTGGACAAACTGCAAATGGGCAACCCAACTATGCGTAAACAGTATAACGCGGTATGGCTGTTTACTCGCAACCGCGCAAAGCTGTTTAATTCCATACATTGGGGTGAGGAGTTTACCGTGACGGCATTTGTTTCCTCTATTACTCATGCAACGCTTAGCGTGGACGTGTCGGTAAAAAATGCCGACGGCGTTTTGTGCGCTTATTCGCGCGTTGAAACGTGCGCACTCGGTCTGTCTGCAATGCGCATACTCCGCTTGCAAACGATTGACGCTATCACCACCGTAATAATAGAAAAACCCGAAACGGACATAATTTTTGCCAAATTCGACTGCTCTCCTACCAAGCAAGTAGACACAGTGCGCGTTGGCAGCACCAACATAGATATGTCGCAACACACCAACAACGTAGAGTACGTACGATTTATACTTAACAACTACACAATAAAAGAGTTGTACGACAGACCAATACGCGAAATTGAAATACGCTATTTAAACCAGTCGTACGAAAACGACATATTGACCGTATACAAGCAATGCGAGCAAAACAAAGATCTGTTTTTGCTGACAAACGGCGATAAAGATATAGTAAAATGCGAAGTGTTGTTTTAGACTAAAATTTTATTCTTAACAAAAAACCCTGCTCAATCGAGCAGGGTTTTTACGTTGTTAGGAATTACATTGACATGTCGCTGCCGTCGCTGCCGTTGCCACCGTCGTCAATATTATGCGTCGCACCCTCTTGAGCGGGCGGAAGCGCCGTTAGCTGCGGCTGCGGGGCGTCTGCGCCCGCGCCGAGCATCATGGACGAATCGGGCTGAGCGGGTGCACCCTGCAAGTAGCCATAGCTCTGATAGTTGGTGGGCGAAGGTCCGCCTGCCAACCTGAGCATTTGCTCCTCGATTTCCATTTCGGACACGAGCAGCGCTTCCAGCTCTTCCTTGGCGCGTTTGCGCTTGCGTGCTACCGCTATTATGATTATGAGTATTACTATCAGCAGCAGCGCGCAGCAGATGATAATTATCCACATAACGGGGTTAGCCTCGAAGCTTGCGGCTATCTTGACCCACATGCTCGCTTCCGGAAGATCTTTGTTACCTGCCATGAACTTGAGCTGGACGGGTGCGCCGGTTTCGTCGGTGACCGTCAGTGTAATTTCGGACTCGCCGCGAGCGACAAATGTAAGCTCTAAGTATCTGTACTCGCCGTTCTCGTCCTTTATAAGCTGAGCTTTTACTATCGAGCCGACCTGCGACTTGACGTCTACAAACCTGATAGCAGTGCCCTCGGGGTCATCCGCGTCTACGCACAACTGCCAAGGCTCAAGCCTAACACTGTTGGCTTCGTTAAGGTCGCTCAAGCTGTCGGCTTCGCCCGAGTTGTGGCGCTTAAACTCGATCGCATTGTACTTGATCTGAGGCGAACGGTTGGCTATTATGTTCAGATAGAAGTACTTCCTGTACGTTCTGGTTTTGTCGTACTTGAGTGCGAAGTCAACCGCTACACGCACCGGATCTCTTGTTGTCTGGTTGCCCGCCTTTAGCTCCCAAATTTGTCCGCCCTCGTCGAGCTTGGTGAACGTAGCTTTGCTCTCGTCGATTTCGTTCTGGAAGCCCATACCGACTATCTCGTAGTACTCGTACTGATTGAACGTGGCTGCCTCGTCGGCGCTGGTCGCTACGCCGCCGACCTCTGCGTCTTGACCGGCATCAACAACGTCTATCTTGAGCTTGTTCTCCATGTCGGGCATGAGCGAGCGAATATCTATCTGCTTGGTCTTGCTGCACGCGATTTCCACGTCCGCCATGCCGTCAATCACCTCGTCGGGATTGCTTATTACGTGGACTTCCAGACAGAATGTGGTGGAAAGCGTGTCGTACTTAACATTGGCATTGCCGTCAACAACAGTAATATCCACTGCACCCTCGCCGTAGAAGCCTCTGCGCGGACGCACTACAAACCATTGGTTGTACGAATTGGCTGCGTCCTTATAAAAGTCAGCGCCCTTATTCATTCTTGTGCGGTAATCATCAAGCAATGCGTCGTCGAGCGTGGAGGGAATAGTCACCTCAAACAGAGCGGACGAGTAAACCTCGTCGGTGAATCCAAGACCCTCGGGGAGTTTTTCAAACGACGGCGAATAAATTTCCTTAACGACACGCGACTCCTGAAGCGATATGCGCAGGCATGTATCAATGTTGATCGCACTTTGCGCGTCGCCGACTACGTCGGACTCATTCTTGTCGGCAACAAAGTCGCCGATAAAGAACAGCATACCGGCGGGCGTTTCCGTTTCCGATCCGACCATATACAGAGTTGTCGTTTCCATGCCGCTTATGGTGTACGGCGCGTCGTTCATGACAATTACATTGATCTTGATGATTATGCCGTTTTCCTCGATTTCGGCGTGTCCGGCTCGATCGATAACACGAACATAAACCGTAGCCGTAAGGTCGCGCTTGGTTGCCGTTGCCGTAAAGCGAATGCCCGTTCTATGGAATTCGTTAGGACCGACAGGCTCTGCAACCGCCAATTTTTCGGTATAGTCAACGTTGGGATTGCCGTCGCTGTCAAGCGCGTACCAGTTAACATCAATTTCTTTGTCGGTAATGTAGTTGTAACCGCCCGCCAAGCCGGTGATGGGATTGACAAACCTGAACGAATCTGCGTCGTATTGCTCACCTGCGCTGTCGTTGTCCTTGAGGATATCGACAAGATTGACCTCAAGCGGAACGTCATAGCGCAACTTGACATTCATGACATAGTTGCCGTCATCACCGATGTTAAAGGAGTAACCGACAAGCGTAGCCTCGTCATACTTCTCGAAGTAGTTAACAGCGGTAAGGTCTGTATTGTTAACCGTTAAGTAAACGACGGTAGACGCCTTTTGTCCCACAGCGTCAACGCCGCTGATTTTGAGCGGAATGGTGACCGACGATTGATATTCGCCCGCTACAGTGTAATCCACGCGGCGATTGATTTTGATTTGCAGCTCGCCGTCATCACCTACCGATATATCAAACGCGCGCGGTTTTTTGGCGTCGGCGTCAGCCTTCCAGTCAAGACCGGGCAGCTGTTGCTCGGCTACGCTCATCACGTTGTTGTACTCAACGTCGCTCAACTTGCCGTCGCTGCCGATACCGAATACAGTAACCTTATCGCCGCGGTCGGAATCCATAAAGAGCGCGCCGTATCTGTCGTCGGGGTCAAACACGGTAAACGTAGCGACGTCGCCCTTGCGACCTTCGGCAGCATGCTGACCTCCCACCTCCTGCGGTGCGGAGTCAAGGACGTTAAGCCTGAACAGCGAGCCCGCCTTGAGCACAGCAGACGTGCGCTTGTACGAGTTGCGCTGGCTGCCCGGCTTTTCCGCCTCCACATACAGCAAGATTTCGGGACTTTCCAGCGTGGACGCATTGGGAGTAAACAGTAGTGCCGTTCCGTCCGACGTAAACTCGAAGCTTGCATACTTAAGTATAGCGCTGAGCCTAGTGCCGCCCTCATGCGTAGGCTCGACGCTGCTGCCGTCGACTATACCGCCTATCATATATTTGGCGTAATCCCCGTCTGCTTTAAGGCCGAACGTTTTGGTACTGCCGTTACGAACGAGCATAGCGTCTATGTCCTGCGTAGGCAACGCCTTTACCGTGCCGTCTTCTTGAACATTGATAAACGCATACAGTCTTGCACTGTACGACGCGTCGCCTTTAATTTTGGCGTCCGGATCGACTATGGGCGACTTATCATTACCGTCATTGCCGACATTGTCTTCCAGACCGACAAACGCATATCTCGATACGTCCACGGGGTGCGCTGGATCGTAGTATGTGTCGTACGACTTGACGTTTACAACATCTGCACCCGCAAGGTAAGATTTGTACGCATCGGCATTGAGCGACGCAACCGACGGATTGGTCATGTCGGAGTACATTGTGTAAATGCGCAGCTTGATTACTATGGTATTTTCGTACGAGCTGTCCCCGTAGTCCGCAACGCGGAAAGTAAGCAACTCGTAGCCGCTTGTTGTATCGGGGTTGTACCCTGTTGCAGTTATTGTAAAGCTGCGTCCGTCGTTACTCGGCTGAATATCAAAGTAAGGCGTGTGGTATATTCCGTCGGCACTGCATACAAGCGGAACGTTATCCGCGCCCATTGCGAACTCGCCGTTGCCATACAAACGCATGGCGTCTGTTTCGTCCCTGCCGTCGGGGTCGTTGGCAATGCCGCTCATAGTGATCGTGGTTACGCGACGCGCCTTTTTTGCGCCCTCGAATCCGTCGATGTCGTTAAACGTGCTAACGCCGTCCGCGGGAACGACAAACGTCATAAACTCGCCGCTTAAATAACCGTCGTGACCGTCGGACACACCCTCAACACCAATCGCATCGAGCGCAGGTTTATCGGTAGCCGTGTTGCCGTAATCGCGCGCAACCGGCGGCGAACTGACAATTGTTATGTACAGCGTGCAAGTGATTATGCCTCCCTCGCCGTCTGATATTGTTACGGTAAGCGGCTCGTTTACGCATGCGGCGCGCGCCGTAACGCAAATAGCTATTTGATATGCCGCACTTGCAGACGTGCCGCCCTCGGGGCGCAAAGCAAGCCTGCACGTGCTGATTTCGTATCTGTCGCTGGTTTTGGTCCAATCGATAATACGCAATCTCCAAGGCGTATCATCCGAGGCAAGCCCGACGTAGCCAAGGTGAACGGAACTGCCGGAGGTATTGCTTGTACTGTCGTGATGCAGCTTACCGTCGGCACTGTATTCGCGGTCGCCTTCGCCCGCATTTGCCGTGGTTATGTTACCGAACACCCAAGGCGTGCCAAATCCGGTAGCGTTGTTATAACCGTCACCATAGCTCGATCCATAGCCTAAATCTTCATGATTCGCCTCAAACAGCTTGATTGTTTCGGATTTTTGGTACGCTATGCTATTATTGTCGGTAAACACGTCGTAATAGCTTGTGAGCAACGTCATATCGTCGCCCTTGCGCATGGTGAACGAACGATCTACAAGCGTGACAGACGGAGCTTGGTTAGCTATATTGATAATAAACGTAAACGGAGCAGTACGTGCACCCGCGCCGTCGTAGAAGCGGAGCGTAAACCTGTACTGATTGACGGAAATACTTTTGCCGTTGCCATCCAAAGCGGTAGTGCGGCGGTTGACCTTGAACATAATGATATTGGACGAAGGATTGCCGTTATCATTGGTAGTCATCCACATAATGACGTCGCGCTCGTTATAATCGCTATTGACGTTTTGAATGGATGCTTCGGAAGCGTCCACAAACCCACCGCCGTTGCGATAATACACGGTGCGCTCGCCGTCGGTGTAGTGCGATACGTTATTTGGCTCATATTTCGTATAACCGGGATTTCCGTCCTTGTATATATCGTGATCGAGCGGCGAATCCAAATAGTCGCCGGTCTCGCGCGCAAGGTCGCCTATGTCGCTATCGGGGTCTTTGAAGTAATCTTCGGTGGCTAACCTACCTACGCCTACGCCTACTTCATACGTGAATATATCCGAATCGTAAACTATGTCGTAAAGGTTGATCGACGCAGAGTTGCTAACGGCAAGATTCATTGTATACTGCCTACCTTCTGCGTTTTCCTCACCTACTGCTTTGAGCGTAGGATCGCCGTTAGTAATGGTGATACGGAATTCCATTGCGACATACGACGCGTCGGTAAACCCAACGCCGAAGCTGTCGTAAATGAGCACTTTGAACGGATAGTACACTCTGGACGGATTGAGCGCAGAAACCGTACTATCGTTGTACAGCGCAACAAGCCCGCGTTTTTCATACGCCGCCGCAACCGCGGTCTGACTTGTTCTGTCGATGGTCTTAAGCTCGGTAACCATATCAAACGCTATATCGTTGATAAACGTTTTACGTATGGGCATAATGTTGAGCTTGACGCCGCCGTCTGTGACCGAAGCGCTGAAGTAGCCGCTATAGCCTTCCCTGCCCGTCACGCCGTATTTGCCGCCGTTGGGTATGTACGAGCCGTCAACGGCAGATACATTCGACATGCCGCCGAAGTAGTTGGCAACCGAGCTTTGCGCCTTGTCTGTCTCTATAACGTTGACAAACTTAGTTTCGTCGTCGGTAAGCTTTAAAGCGCGGTTATAGCCAGCCTCGCGCGTCTGCCACTGTGAAAGGTTAACAAAAGAATCGCTCGAGAAGTACGCATAGTCGCGCTTGTCGGCAGTGCCGTAATCGTCGTCGTAGTACTCGATGATCGTTCTGTCCGTGGAAGCGGCTTGCGCGCTTGTAGCCTTGCGGCTGAGCGTGTACGACGCCGAACCGGACGAAGGAAGGGTCAAGTCCACATAATATGTACCCTTGTCGTTATCGTATTTGACAGTACTGCTGTTGTCTGCGGAATTGTACAAATCCATCTTGGTGTTTTCCACGTGGATCTTTATTTCCGCGGTGCAGCGGTCTTCGTCCTCTATTGCACCGTCGTTGTTGACAGCAACCTTATTGTCGCTGTACCTGACAAGGTCGATACGCAGAGTAAGACTGCGAGTGGAAGTTCTTACGTTCTTTTTAGTAAACGTAAGTCCGAAGTTGTGCTCGATAAGCTTGGTGGCTTGATCTTCAAGGTACATCAGTCTGCCGTCGCCTACAAAGCTGTTGCGGTTGTCGACAAACTCGTCGGCAAACTTCTCGTAGCCCAATAACGCGTTTTGGGAGTCCACAGTCAACACCGCAAGGCGGTTGTTGTAGTACGGACGACTGTATTGGTCGTTCAAAAGCGTCAAGCTGTTTGTGGTTTCGTCGTTGTCGTGATACCAGTCGAACGTGCCTATATTGATGTACGGGTTTTCGCCTATGCTTGCGCCCGACCATTCGTAAGTGCCGTCGGAAAGCGTCATGGAAGTAAGCACGCGGTCGATCTTTTTCAAGTCGGCGGAAGTACCATTGGCAATATCGTACCCGACAAACTCCGCCTCATAGTACGCAACCTCGCCGCTATCCTTGCGCCCTACAAGCGCAGACAGCGAGCCGAAATAACTCATGGGCACATAGACGGGTTGGTAAGTGACCTCTCCACCCGTTGCGGGAGTCCCCGACTTGATAGCCGAAGGAATCTCTATAGTGTCGCTATAGGCGAACGCGCCGTCGATAGCCGAACCATTGTATACCGCGCCGGAATTGACGCCCGCAAGCGTGTTATCCGCTTTGCCCGCACGCTCTTTAAGAAGCGTGTCGCCGTCGCTCTGCAATTTTTTGGACGTGAGGTCATAGCGCAAGTCTTGCGTGCCCGCAGGATACGCGCTGTCCTTTTTTCCGTCGTATGTGGAAACATATTTGACGGCGCTGCCGTCGTCGGGAGTATATTCGACCGTATAATAATTGTTGTTTACGCCCAAGTACTCGTTGACGGAGTGAATGCCTGTTTTGGAAATGTGCTGATAAACAGTGGCGACAAGCCCGCCTTCCACTACTACACGGTTGTCGAGCACGCCGCTATCGTTTTTGTGATTGCGGTCGCTGTGGTACGCAGTTTTAAGTCCCGCAGTGCTGCCGCCAAACTCGGCTTGGTCGCGAAGCGCAATGTTAACGCCCAAATCGACGTTGGACGAG
>JAIEFT010000032.1:12717-55892 GCA_029066805.1 Clostridiales bacterium
CTCAACGCCCAGTCCGCAACGATAAAGCGTCCGCTTTCGTCAAAGCACATTTCGATGTCGAGAGCGCCGTCAGCAAGCGCTTTAATAAGCGCGGCACGCGAATACCACCTACCCTCGACGTAGAAGTGCAAGTCCACAACGTTGTTATCGTCCGTTCCGTTAGGACCGCCGGGTGCGTACCAAACGTTGTACTCGCCGTTCTCGTTGGTAACGGTAGCCGTCGTTCTGGTAAACACAGTTACAGCCGCATACCGCTCGCCAAAGCTTGTGCCGTCGAGCACGTTGGGAACGACTGCTCCAAGCCCGTCCTCGGTGATGTTTTCCATATCGAGCGTGCTGTAGTGATACTCTGTTTTGCCATTGACCGTATCGGCGGAAACCTGAGAAAGCACGGTCTTGTTGTGCTCGCCGTCGTCGTCAACCGCGATAAGCTTGATGTCGATATCAAGCGCGGCGTTGTTGAGCGCGGTCGTCTTGCCGCTGTTAATCTCTTGTGCGGCAAGATCCGAACCTACTATATACCTGTTGCGCGTTATGTCCGCATCGCTTGCCGATTTTATGTACCACAGCGGATTGCTCGCATTAAATCCGTTCTCATCGGACTCGTTCAGCACGGGCGCAGTGTTTAGCACCTCGATACGCGCATAACCAAGCGACGTACCGCCGTTGTTGTCCGTTACGAAGAACACAACGTACACGCCGCCGGCTATCGCCTTGGTAGAGCTTATAGCCTTTACCGTAATCTCGCGGCGGCTGATTACCTCCGCCGTTATGTAGTTGGTAACATTAACGCTGTATTCATCGGTTATTTGAATTTCGGTGTAATTTGTATTGAGGTTGTCAAACGACGCAAATACAAGATTGTCAACTCTGTTTCCGGCTGCGTCAACTAAAATATTAGCATTAAAATCGTCGATAAACGCCTTGTTAACAACCGCAACGCCGCGCGACACCATGTATTCGGGCACGTCGCTGTCGTGATCGACCATAATACCCGTGTTGTTGCCGTTGCCGTTGGCTAACAGCGAAACAACATTGGGCGTGATTATATCCTCGCCCTTGCCTATGGGCTTGACAGAAAGCTCGCTATAGAACGCAGGATTTTTCACATTGGGCTTGGTGTTTACAACCTCTATGATTATGCGCACCGCAGAATAGCTTGAAACATCGGACGAACCGTTGCCGTAGCGGTCGCGTATAGCAAGGTCGATAACGGCAGGCTGTGTCGTACGGTTGAGCGCCGTAAGCATGACAAAGTCCACGGAATATTCAAGACTGCCCATCTTTACCTTCGTGCCGAAGTTAACGTCCACGAAGTTGGTGGTGTTTGCTCTGCTGTTGTAAAAATTATTGAACGTTGTGGGATTGTACGTATACGCGTCTGTTCCGGCGGAAGTGCGATCAAAGAACAATCTGTCGCGCGGTACATTCTCGGTAGAAATGCCGCTGTTTGCAGCAGTTCCCGCCGCGCCCGAGCTAACTCTGGGAACAGCGGTGTTAGCCCTAATCGAGCCGAGGAAGTCTGACGCATTTTTATTATACGGCGTTTCGTCCGTGTTGCCGAACAGACCGGCAAACTGCCTATCTCCGTCCGCCGCATTGGTTGAGCCCGTGGTAAACATGCCCGTGGTCGTGCTGTAACGACCGCTGTAGCCGTTGAGGGTAAAGCCACCTGTTACCTCGTTTACGCCGCACACGGTCATGTCGTAGTCAAGCGCAAAGTCGTACGGCGTTATCATAACAGTGCCGCCAAGCGGGATTTTATATGTGAATGTGGGAATGTCGCCGTCGGCTGAATACGAGTATAGGCTGTATGCGCTGTCGCGTTCGGGATCACCGAATTTGGCGACGTTGCCGCTGTCGTCCTTAAGCACATGAAGCGCAGTATTGTTAACACGAACGGCTATATTAATGTTGCTTATACCGTTGCCCGTTATGTCTGTCACGCCCGCTTGCGCATAAACATATCTGTTCATTGTAGCGGATTTGAGCGTAATCTTAAGTCCGTTTACCATGTAGTAATCGGAATCGTCGGAATCGGCAAGCGTAACAAAATAATATCCGTTAGCGTTTGTGCCGCTACCTACCACTACGCGTCCGCCGCCGAATACGGAAGTTGCAAACTTGTTCTTTTCTATATATATAGGTAGATATTCCGCTTTGAAATACTGGTTTTCCCAAACGTTGGCGGAAATCTGCTTACACTCGTTTGCCGGGCAAACGCTTTTGACAACGCTTTCCGGTGTAGCGGAAAGCAGAAGTAAATCGTTGAGCTTGTTGGCGGTAGCGCCGTAGCTGCCCCAGCTAGCAAGACCGTTGGTTGTAGCAAAGCTATCGCCGTCGATAGCGAGCGGCTGTAAGCCGTCGGAAGTGAGCGCACCCGTGTTGTTACCGTTTGCGTCCGCCGCTCTGTACTTGCCTACAACGTGCGAGCCGCTGTAGTTGATTGCCATAGGCGCAAAGTAGAAGCTGTCGCCCACCGCGCCAGCCGCCGTCGGGAAAGTCGTAACCGCAGTTTGCGCCGTTACCGAATGCGGCGCTGTGACGGTAGCCAAAGGTTTGTGCGAATTACTTGCGGAATCACCCACGGTAAACGCGAGCGGCAACCAAATACCGTTATCGAGCGCGTCGCAATTATCCTTGATATGCAACATCAAATAGAAGTGTCCGGGCGCGTTGGCACGTGCGGGCGTATACTGCGAAAAGCTCGCTCTAAGTCCTGTCACGGTAAGCGTATCGCCCGAATACGTATAGCTCATAAACGCCTCGCGCTGGTTGATACTGCCGGGCGACGTGGTGTAATAAACTATATTATCCTTAAATTCCGTTGTAGTACTTGTTTGCGCCGAGCTTGTGAACGCGTCGGATTTTTTTGTGCCCTTATTGTAATAGCTAGCGTTTGGCGACGCGAGCGCAACGGTGTTTTCCAGTCTGTCAAGCGCGATAAACTCATTTTTAGGCACAATCACGTCGGTGATTGTGTGAGTAGCAGACGTGATGCCCGCAGAGTTATCGATATCGGAGAAGTAAGTGCCAAGCTTGAGCGCCGTAGTAGTGCCCACGCCGACGTTTACGATATTACTCACGCCCGATTTAAGGACGGGACGTGTATTTTCCATTTTAAACACTACTTGGAACGAATACGACTGTGTCGTAACAGTATCCCACAACGCAACGTTTGTGCCGTTGCACGCAGCCTTTTCAACAAGATAAACCGTAACAGGCAAAAACTGATATCCGGGCGTGGGAGTAACGCATTCAAGCGAGATTTGGCTGAACGCGTTGGCTATCGAGCCGCTGCCCGACGCCGGAATAGAGGCAACCTTATCCGTAGAGCTATCGACCTGCGTCACCTTAAACAGTCTGCTTGCTCCCGTTATTTTGGAAGTGTCGGGGATCGAAATAACAGCCTGATCGTATGTCGTAGAAAAACCGCTTAACAAATTCGCCGCGGAAATAGTTATTTTTCCGCCGAGCATAAGCGTTTGTTTAACAAACAGCGTTTGCACACCGCCGCCGTTGGGGTTGTAAATGCTGGAAGCCGTAGCCGCCGTAGGATCGCCGTGAGCCGGTGCGTTTGCAGCCGAAGCTCCGACTAAACACCCTATCGTGCTAGCTGTGCCTGCCGAATTGACTACCGTAGCGTTTGGCGCACTGTTTTGCGTTATGGTTTCCCTCGGCACTTTCAGCGTAAATGAAATAGTGCTGCACGCTCGCGTGGAAGTCCCCGTGCCGTAAGTATCGCGTATCTTGGTATACAGCGTTACCGTATTACCTGTGGTAGAAGTAGCCGTAACGCCGGTCTGCCCCGCTCTCGGGTACTTAATCGGCTTTATAGTGAACGACGTATTGCCGCTTGTGGTCCAGGAGAAATACTTGCTTGCGCTGACCGTGCAAGCAGAATCCAAATACAAACCGCTGTTGGTCGTAAACTTGCTGTACGTATCGTATGCGCCCGACGTGCCGTCACTGAAAGCAAGCGCGGTTTTATTTGTGTCGGGATCTGTTGCAAGGTTGTTCACCGATATGGTGGTCGAAGACCCGGATGCTCGCGTTCCCAACGTAGCCGAATAGTTATTACCGGTAGGAGGTTGGTTGATAACCGTTATTACAGCCTTGCCGTCGCCCGTCCACGCCGTCTGCGTGGTGTTAGACAAAACGGTAAGACCGCTCTTTATATAGTTGCAACCGCCGCCCGCAGGTCCGCCGTTACAGCTTGCTGTCGTATAACCGCCCGCGCCGCCGTAGTAACCGCCGCCGCCGCCGGCACCGCCCGCGCCGCTTGCTACCGAACCGCCCGCGCCGCCTTGCCCAAACGAACCTGCACTGCCGGCAACAGTAAATGACGACCAGTGCGTCGTTCCATTGGAACACACGCCGCCGCCGGACGTTGTGCCGCCGCCTGCCGTGTCGGTATACGACGCGCTGTATGTAGCGCTTCCGCCGCTCGGCCCGCCTGAACCGCCTACTGCTGTTGTTGCGGCATAACCGCCGCCGCCACCGCCGCCGCCTACAATCAAAACCGCGCCGGTGTTGCCGGAGAGTGAACTAAGTAGTCCAGAAGCTGTAGCAATATGCGTAGCGCCGCCGCCTGAACCTGTTCTATGACTGCACGTTCTTCTGTATTGAGTCTGTCCGCCGCCGTTGTATCCGCCCGAAGTGACCGCATTTTGGGTAGCAGTCGCAGTTACACCCTTGCCGCCGACATAAATATAAAGTGTGGTTGTAGACGTAATAGTGTATGTAGCTTTTGCATAACCGCCGTATCCGCCCAAAATGGTGGTGGTAGTACCCGTACCGCCTTGCGCACCCCAAACCTCGAGGTTGTATTTACCAACCGGCAATGTAACACCGTAATAATTGCCCGTACCTGTAAAAGTAAAAGTATCGCCGTCGACTAATGCAGTGCTGGCATAATTGGTAGTCGTACCTATTGTAGGAGTACGGTTAGTAGCGGACGTTTTTATCTCGCCCTGCTCCGCATTGTCTACACTCGCTCGCCTCGCACCGTCGAATCCGAGCGCAAACGTAAGCGCCAGCGCGAGCGCGGCTATAATAGCCATAGTCAATATCACTACGCGCTTTAAAATTCTATTATTCTTATCGGGACTGTTTGATCGCTTCATAAGCTACCTCTCCGTAATGAACTTGTTAACAATTTGTTCACAATTACATGGATATACATAATAATATTAACAATTTGTTCACAATTTGTCAATACTTTTAAGGCAAATAGTTTACTATAATGTAGAAAAGTGAGGAATCTCTTCCTTATTTAATTCTGCATTCTGCATTCTACATTCTGCATTCTGCATTCTGCATTCTACAATTCTGCATTATCTTCCCTTTTCGCTAAAAATAGCGGTTATACACTACATAAAACTCAAAAAAACATTGACATATTTTTATTTATATTGTATACTATACTTTGTATATTGCTATTAGTGTACGCATACATAGAGGTGACCATGGCAGAAAGCGATTTGATTCGCGGCAACGTAGATACCATAATCCTTAAAGTTCTGTACGAGGGAGACCGCTACGGCTATGATTTGATCAGGCAAATCAATGCGCGCAGCGACGGGCAGTGGGAAATTAAACAGCCCACCGTTTACGCTTGCCTGAAACGATTGGAAAAGCAGGGCTTTATCACGTCGTATTGGGACTCCTCCGAATCGGACGGCGGCAGACGCAAATACTACTCTCTTACCGAAAGCGGCAGAGAGGTTTTCCTTAAGTACAAAAGCGAGTTCGAGCGCGCCAATGCGCTGTTTGGCGGTTTAATATCCGGCAGCGAACCTACGGTATTCATTCAGCCCACCGACGACTATTCTGACGTCGAGGAGGAGGGCTATTCCCTGCCCAAGCGCAAACCTAAGCGCGCGCCCAAAAAGCAGGCAGAGGACAAGGATGACAAAAAAGCAGAGCAAAAGAATGAAGCTGCTGCGGACACGCCTATTCAGCCTATAGTGCAAGAACAGCCCGAGCAACCCGCTCAGCCGGTCACGCCGACCGAGCCCGCCGCAGAGCAGGAAGAAAAAAAGACAGCGGCGCAAACGTTGTTCGAGCTTGCCGAACAACAACAGGTCAAGCAGGATGTGCCTGTCACAAAAAAGGAAAAGCCGACCGAGGCTCGCGAGGCGCTTGACCCCAAACTCATAATAGAACAGTATTTCGCCGCCGAAACGGGCGAAAGCTATTCCGATATTCAGCGTAAAAACACATTCTCATCGGCAGAACCAATCGCGTCGGCAGAACGCAAGGTCGTCGTTCCACCGCCCGCGCGGACAGAGCAAAAGCCTGTCGCGCCTGCGCCCGCGCCCGTTCAGCCTAAACAACCCGCGCAGACAGCGCCTGTACAGCCTGCCCCCGCACGCCCTGCACAACCGACGCTTCCCACACCTACTCCCGATCGTCCTATGCTTGTGCCGGCGGCTATACCGGGGTTTGAATCCTCGCCCGCGCTGTCCGAGCAAAAGGCTGCTGCGCCCGCCGTCGGGTTTGCCGCAGAAGAATCGCCCGCACGCCGTGAGTACAAAACGGTACTCGAAGACCTTGTGGATAGGTTTGAGGTAGCTACGCCCGATATTCGCACTACGGCGACTACTGCGACGCAAGAGCAAGCGGCTACCGCCGAGCTTGCGGAAAACAGACAGCTCGGCAAGGTCGAACAAGCCGTACGCGAACTCGGCAACGACGTAACGATTCGCAATCACAACAATTCCGCTAAGGAATACACCGGCAAAAACTTCTACTACTGCAACCGACTTATGATGACGCACTACACCATTATGTGCGCAACAATGTTTTTGGTCGGGCTTATATTGTTCCTCACCTTCCGCATGGGATTGGGCATGACAATGCAGTACGACTATGCTCTGTATATCTGCGCAGGACTGCTGCCGATATTCATGTTCATAACCGCTGTCATCTGCTACGCCAACAATCCCGACAAAACAAAGCGCATCAACATTAACTTTAAGTTCTCGCTGATTATTCGCTTTGTAATAATGCTTCAGGTAGACGTTATAGTATACTGCATGAACCTTATGTTCAATATGCCGATAACATTCTCGCTGTATTACGTTCCGTCAATCGTTCTGCCTTGCGCCTATGCCCTATTCATTCCGATCAGCGAAATCATTTTCATCACGCTGTTGCGCTCGGGCAAATATTCGGACACGACAAAATAAGCAATAACGTAAAATATAATGAGTAATTATTTTGACGAAAGAAACGAAAAAACCTTAGCCGCTATCGAAGATATACTCGACACTATGCCCGAATTTGCTCGGGAGTTCAATGTAGGTATTTCCATGCGGACTATGCCGCTTACAAGGCTCGGATATCTAAGAGATATTCGGGTCTTTTGCGATTACCTGACTAAGCGCAAGTTCAAGCACGACAATCTGATGATTATAGACCTCACCGTCAATCACCTAGCCAAAATCACACCTACAGATATCGAAGCATTTATAGACTACCTATCGTCGTACACCGTGGACGGAAAAAAGCATTCCTGCAAAGAGCACGCCAAAGAGCGCAAAGTGTCGTCATTGCGCGCGCTGTTTAAGTATTTCTATAAACGCGAAAAAATAGACCACGACGTAATGACCAAAGTCGACACGCCCAAAATCCACCTAAAACCCATAGTTCGCCTCGACGTGAACGAGGTTGCGGATATTCTCGACGAAGCCGAAACAGGCGACAACCTTGTCGGCAGGCAAAAGTCATTCCACGACGCAACCGCCGTGCGCGACGAGGCTATGCTTTCCCTGTTTTTGGGCACGGGCATTCGTATCAGCGAGTGCGTTGGGCTAAACCGCACCGACGTCAACTTCGAGGACAACAGCTTTATGGTCACGCGCAAGGGCGGAAACACATCCGTTCTGTATTTTTCGGAAGAAGTTGCGGACGCGCTTCGCAAATACATAGACTGGCTGGACGGGCAAATTGCCGAAGGCACGCCGTTCGGCAAGCGCGTGCACGACCCAGACGCTC
Organism: Clostridiales bacterium; assembly: GCA_029066805.1. GTDB lineage: Bacteria > Bacillota > Clostridia > Christensenellales > Pumilibacteraceae > Anaerocaecibacter. The sequence goes on from JAIEFT010000032.1 coordinate 20,719, forward strand.
TGTTTATTTCGGGCAAGGGCGGACGCATGACCCCGCGCGCCGTGCAATTGATGGTTAAAAAATACGCGAAGGTCACTACCCCGTTTAAAAAAATCACCCCGCACAAGCTGCGCAGCACATACGGCACAAACCTGTACCACGAAACGCACGACATATTTGTGGTGGCGGACGTTTTGGGGCACAAGGATGTTAACACCACGCGCAAGCATTACGCCGCCATGAGTGACGATATACGCCGCGACGTGGTAAATAAGGTCAAGCTTCGCGACAAGGACAAGATAGACGCCAATAAGGACGGCGACGATGACGAATAACGATATGTCGCTGCTGTTAAACGACCAAATAATAAACAGACTAACAGATATTTACTTGGATTTTATCGGCGCGCAAAGGAACAGCCTGCCCTACCGCAGACTTAAAAACGCAGTCATCCTAAGCGCATTTAAATACGACAATATGCAGGAAGTTTACGCCGAGCTCGAAAAGATAGACGATATTTCCGCCGGCGAGATAGAACGCGAAGTAACAGGCTTGATAGAGAACCTTACTAAGCCTATCGAGGACCTGTTCAACAACGCGTACTGCTCCGAAGCGCATTGCGGCTTTATGCCACGGCATAAAACCACTAACGATAAAGTCGCCTTCCTAGGTAAAACTTTGCTGTATATACTGGAAACGAATTACCGTACCTCTATATAAAAAGGATGAGATCCATCGTTCCTCGGGATAGCCTGCGGCTGCTACGTAGGATATTCCGAGCACAGTGAGGAATCTCATCCTTATTTATTTCTTATTTCCGCATTCTTAATTCCGAATTAATTAATCGCTTTAGTGTCGATTTCCTCGCGGATCTTGTGGTAGAATTCGTCAAACGTCATAGTGCCGAGGTTGTCGTTGCGGTGACGGACGGAAACGAGGTTTTGCTCGGCTTCCTTGTCGCCTATTACCAGCATGTACGGCACTTTATCCACCTGCGCCTCGCGAATCTTGTATCCGATTTTTTCATTGCGGTTATCTTCCGTCGCAAGGATGCCGCGGCGTTTGAGTTCGTCGGTAATCTGTTTGCACTTGTCGGCAGTGCGCTCGGTAAGCGACATTACGCGCACCTGTTCGGGAGAAATCCACAGCGGGAACGCGCCGCCGAACTTTTCGATGAGTAGCGCAAGCGTGCGCTCGTAGCAACCTATAGAGCTGCGGTGAATTATATACGGCGTTTTCTTTTCTCCGTTTTCATCGATATACGTCATATCGAATTTTTCAGCAAGGAACATATCTACCTGTATGGTGAGCAATGTATCCTCCTTGCCGTACACGTTGCGCGACTGAATATCAAGCTTAGGTCCGTAGAACGCCGCCTCGCCTATGCCCTCCACGTAGTTCACGCCAAGGTCGTCGAGTATGGTCTTCATAGTCTTTTCCGCTTCCTTCCACTTGGCGGGATCTTGAATATACTTGTCTTTGTCCTTAGGATCCCAGCGCGAAAAGCGATAGAATATATCGTCGTGCAAGCCGAACGTGTTAAGCATATACTCGCACAGATCCAAGCAGCCTTTAAACTCGGCTTCAAGCTGCTCGGGCGTGCAGATGATATGCCCTTCGGCAAGCGTGAACTGCCTTACGCGTGTAAGCCCGTGCATTTCGCCGCTCGATTCGTTGCGGAACAGCGTGCTCGTTTCGTTATAGCGGCACGGAAGATCGCGGTAGCTTTTAAGTCCGTTCTTATAAATCATATACTGGAACGGGCAAGTCATGGGGCGGAGCGCAAGCACTTCGTCGTCCATAACCTCGTCGCCTATTATAAACATGCCGTCGCGGTAATGATCCCAGTGCCCGCTCAGCTTGTAAAGATCGCTCTTTGCCATGTACGGCGTTTTTGTGAGCATGTATCCGCGGCGCTGCTCCTCGTCCTCCACAAACCGTTGCATGGTCTGTATCATCTTTGCGCCCTTGGGCATGAATAGCGGCAAGCCTTGACCGATACGCTCCTCGGTCATGAACAATTGCATATCGCGACCCAGCTTGTTGTGATCGCGCTTTTTTGCCTCGGCAAGCTTTTGCAGGTATTCCTCTACCTCCGACTTTTTTTCAAACGCCACGCCGTATATGCGCGTCAGCATTTTGTTGTGTTCGTCGCCCTTCCAGTATGCGCCCGCTATCTGAATAAGCTTGACGTGCTTGACCTTGCCCGTGCTGGGCAGATGCGGACCTCTGCACAGATCGACAAAGTTACCTTGGCGGTAGAACGTTATTTTGCTGCGCGCCGGCAGCTCTTCTATCAGCTGCATTTTGTAAACTTCGTCATAGCCCTGCATTTGCGCCATAGCGGCTTTGCGCGCCACGACCTCGCGCTCGATGGGAAGATCTGCCGCGATTATGCGGTTCATCTCGGTTTCCACCGCTACAAGATCGTCCATGGTAATCGCAAACGGCAGATCCACGTCGTAGTAAAAGCCCGTCGCCGTCGCAGGACCTATAGCGAGCTGTGCCGCAGGGTATACAGTCTTAATAGCCTGCGCCAAAATATGCGACGCCGTGTGACGGTACACCTCCCGCCCTTCCTCGTCGCGGTACGTAAGTATCTCGAGCGTAGCGTCAGAGGTTATCGGGCTTTTAAGGTCAACAAGCTCACCGTTCACCTTAGCGACAAGCGCGGCTCTAAATAGATTGTCGCTTATGCTCTTGGCAATCTGCTCCGCCGTCGTGCCGTTTTCCACTTCTATGACGCTTCCGTCCTTAAGTGTGATTTTCATGTCGTAATGCCTCCAAAAGAAAAATCCTTAACAAAATAATGTTTGTTAAGGACGATAATTATACCGTGGTTCCACCTTAGTTTGCGCTAAATTTAAGCGCCTCGTTTTCTTGCCAAACTGCAAGCCGTTTCCATAACCCTGCGGTGGTTTCGCTTGGCGCGGCTCATGCGAGGTTTCCAGCTACCCCTCGCTCTCTGTAAATCACCAACGCGGCTACTTGTCCGCTACGGAATATTCAATTACACTGAGTTTAGCACTCATTTAAACATTTGTCAAGCAATTCCGTACTTCTTTTGAAAAAGAAGTACGCAAGAAAACTATACATTTTTATTTATCTAATAGTTTTTTTTGTCATTCTGAATATGTGTGTTTTTCGCGCATTGAATAATCTAAAATTATTTTTAATTCTGCATTCCCTTCCTGCCCTCTATTTTTGATTTAATCCCGCCGATAACAACGAATACGACAAACATCAAACACGCTATGGAGATCCACACGGGAATGCCCCAGCCGGAAAACGGAATCACACCGCTGCCGAGATATGCCGTCAGCCCTATCATTACCGGACGCGGCACAAGACATATGACTGTAAAATAAGCGTATGACATTGTGGTTATGCCGGCTATCATGCAAAGCATATCGTCGGGGAACGCGGGAAACAACAGCATAATGATGAACAAAAACCTGCCCTTTTCATTCATGATTTTGGCATACTTTTCCGTATTTTCTTCCCCGAACATCCAATTGCACAGCCGCCGCCCGAATACCTTGCCGAGCATAAACGATATGAGCGAGCCTATGATCGTTCCTATCACGGACAGGATAAAACTCGTAGTCGCACCGTAGATTGCTACGCCCAACAGAATTGTAACCGCCTCCGGTATGGGCAAAACCACTACTTGAAAAACGGTCAGACCTATAAATATAGCAACGCCCCAAAAACCGCTGCCGCGTATGTAAGATGTAAGCGACGAAAAGTCGGAAAATTTGTCCGAAAGCCCTGTCGTGTAATACAGAACGTAGCATACAACAACCGCCACTGCGATTATCGTCGCCACCATCACCGTTCGCGAAAAGTGCTTGTACTTATCCTTATCCACCGCGCAGTACACGACAGGACAGACGGAAAGCGCAGCAACTGCGATGTAGTACAAAACCTCGCCACGGTTTTTCATGAATATTTCGCACAGAATAACAGTGCCGATACATACCGCGCAAAGTATAACGCAGGACAGCATCGATTTTGTTTGAGTCTTCACGCTATATATTATGCGCAAATATTGTCGAAAAATTAAGGCGCAACCTTATCTGCCGTAAGCTAATTATTTTTCAGAACCTTTTCAAGATTGTCAGTAATACGCTCGATATCGCCCATTACCGCCGCGCTATCCGTAAACATATCCGAAAACAACCGCTCCAAATTTGCTTTGAATTCATATGGCAATAACGTGCAATTTTTCTCGCACAGCGCAACAAGCCGCTTTTCGCCCGGGTGCGTCTGCTTGTTCATCGCGAAAATTATATCGAAGTATGACGCCAAAAATTCTGCAACACGGTGATTAATGCTAACACTGTCGCCGCGCTCTACAGCCTTTTGTATTTGCGTAGCGTATGCAGGCATGGAATAGCGCAATAGCTTCATGTTCCTGTTTATAATGTTAGCCTGTAGCCTATCGGAATACTCGCAGTCATACTTATTTTTCAGCGCGGTCAGCCGTCCGTCGCGGTCGTATATAATTTTGCATGTTCTAAGGTTGTGCCACATGCAAGTTGTGTAGCCATTGCTCGCATTGCAGTCATCCACCACGCGCGATATACTCGCAGCGAAATCGTCAAGGTCGCGATACAGAATATCCATGTCTATACCATTGTTCAGTACGCAGTTATCCTCGTACTCCCAAAAGCTATTGCCCATCTCTATGCGATTGCAGAACCTTTCGAGAAGCGTTCGTCTAGCGTCATCGGGCACAGGCGCAGTGCAGTACAAATACACGTCGTAGTCCGACTTTTCGTCATATACCTCGCCCGCACGCGACCCGCCTAATGCAATCGCCTCGATCTCCGGAAAAGAGCTGAGTCCATCAAAAAGTTTGTTTATATTGTCGTTCATAAAGCTTCCCCTATTATAGTTTTGCGATTTCCGCGCGCGCGGCTTTGTCGCAACGGTTGTTGTATTCATTGTCGGCGTGCCCTTTGACCTTGATAAAAGTCACGTTGTGAGCAAGCATAAGACTAGAAAGCTCTTGCCACAAGTCTTGATTTTTTACCGGCTTATTGTCGGCGGTACGCCAAAAGTTTCTCTGCCAGTTGTTGAGCCAATGCTGTTCTATGGCGTTTACAAGGTACGCGGAATCGGAATACAGCTTGACGGCGCAACGCTCTTTAAGCGCCGACAGTCCCGCTATTGCGGCATAAACTTCCATGCGGTTATTGGTGGTTTCTTGTTCCCCGCCCGCAAGAATCTTCTCCTTGCCGCCGTATAACAGAATAGCGCACCACCCGCCCTTGCCGGGATTGCCGCTGCACGCGCCGTCCGTATAGATTTCCACTGTTTTAAGCATACCGATCCTTAATAACTAATATGTATTCTAAACAAAATCCCGCCATACGGAAAGACGCGACTGCCCGCGAACAACGCGGGCGGGCTTTGGCTACCGCCAATCGCCTAGCGAACATTGCACCGAAGCTACTTATAAGCAATCATGAAATATAGTTCTTTTCTGTGTTAATCGCTAATCATGTTATACGCGGTGCAATACTCGTCGCGCTCTACTGTAATGTTAAACCCCCACCCGAAAACGTGTGGGGGTTTACATGGCAGGGGAGACGCGACTCGAACACGCGACCAACGGTTTTGGAGACCGCGACTCTACCAACTGAGCTACTCCCCTAAGCAAGAATATTCTATCATTTTAATTTAGCAAAGTCAATGATTTACGCAAGGTTTATCAAAAAAATCTGCCAATCGCTCCAATTCCCCTTTTCTACTTCAATCCCCGCTTTACGCCCTGCGCGGATAATGCGTGGCAGATTGCCGCGGCTAGCGCGTCGGCGGCGTCGTCGGGCTTGGGCGTTTCTTTAAGTCTTAACAGATTTTTTACCATAAACTGCACTTGAGTTTTGGCGGCTGTGCCGTTGCCCGTTACTGTGGACTTAATCTGTAGCGGTGTGTACTCGAACAGCTTGTCGCAGATTTTAGCACATGATAATAATATTACTCCGCGCGCCTGCGCGACCTTTATACCTGTTGTAATATTGGTGTTAAAGAACAATTCTTCCACCGCTATCTCGTCGGGCTTGATTTCGTTGACAAGATCGGCGATTTGCGTTTCTATCCTTTTAAGCCGCTCTACAGTGGACAGCTTGGCGGGCGTTTCCACCGCGCCGTAGTCGAGCGGGCGAAGCTTTCCGTTTTCGCTTTCTATAATTCCGTACCCGACTATCGCATAGCCGGGGTCGATTCCGAGTATTCGCATCACAAATTACCTATACATGGTTGTCAGAACGGAGAACGTTTTTAAACGCTTTTTTACCGTTTTGTAGTTTGGCATAAACCTTTGCACCAATGCCCAAAACTCTCTGCTGTGGTCGTGGTAAGCGGTGTGGCAAAGCTCGTGAATAACAACGTACGTCAATAGCTCATCGTCAAGCATTACAAGCCGCCAGTTAAGCCGTATACTGCATTTGCCGTCGCAGTTGCCCCACTGCGTCTTTGCATTTGTCAATGCAAAACCGCTGTACTTAAGCCCGGTCGCGGCAGATACTTTATACAGCTTGTCGGCAAGCTCGATGAGCGCAAGCTTTTTGTACATATTTGCAATCGCACGGTCACGTTTTTCAGGCGTGTCATACTTGACAGGTAAATACAAAATGCTACCGTTGATACCGGCTTTGGCGGCGGTAGTGGGGACAATCGGCAAAACCGTACCGTGATACAGCGCCGACGTGCCATTGATAATAGGCGCAAGCGCGGCGGTTTTTGCGTTGTACTCGTTCACCTTTTTTGCTATCCATAACGCCTTGTCTGCCAAAAACCTTTCTATATGCTCGACGGACATTCTGTTGGGCGCTTTTACTATGACTTCGCCGCCTGTCACGCACACGACGAGTGTTTTTCGCTTGCTGCGCTGTAATCTATATTCCATGCTGCAAATCCGTTGGTTTTACGTTGTCCGTATATTCGCGGCGCGCGCGCATATCATTAATGAAATCGCCGTACTCGTCGTGCATGATAGCGTTTCTGATGCGCTCGGTCAACTTTGTCAAATAATACAGATTGTGATACGAAATAAGCCGTGCGCCGAGCACCTCGCCCGTATTGACCAAGTGACGCAGATAGCTCTTGGAAAAATGCGTACAAGTGTAACAATCGCAATCGGGGTCGAGCGGCGATAAATCCTCTTTGTACGCAGCGTTGCGCACAGTAACTTTACCTGCGGTAGTGTACGCCAGCCCGTTCCTCGCCGTACGCGTCGGAAGCACGCAGTCAAACATATCTATTCCGCGAAGCACGCCCTCCGCTATGCAGTCGGGACTGCCCACGCCCATTAGATATCGCGGCATGTCGGTTGGATATTCGGGGCGCATAACGTCCAGCATTTTGTACATGACCCATTTGGGCTCGCCGACGGAAAGCCCGCCTACGGCAATACCGCACTTGGCGAACGGCTTGACTTCACGTAGCGACTGCAGCCGCAAATCCTCGAACATATTTCCTTGGATTATGGGAAACAGCATTTGCTCGGGATTGTGGTGGTGGTTGCAGCACCGCTCCAGCCAACGCGTAGTGCGCTGTGACGCTTTTTCGGCATAAGTCTTGTCACAGCCCGCTTTACTGCATTCGTCAAACGCCATTATTATATCCGCGCCAAGCGCGTTTTGAATATCTATTGATTTTTCGGGCGTAAAAAAGTGTCGAGATCCGTCTATATGCGAATTGAACTCCACGCCGTTATCGGTAATCTTGTTCAGCTTGGCAAGCGAAAAAACCTGAAAGCCGCCGCTGTCCGTAAGAATGGGCTTGTGCCAGTTCATAAACTTGTGCAAGCCGCCGTTAAGCTGCACTATCTGCTCGCTCGGGCGCATGTACAAGTGATACGTATTGGCAAGTATAATCTGCGCGCCAAGCTCCTCCACCTCGTAAGGCGCGAGCGTCTTGACCGTAGCTTGCGTGCCTACAGGCATAAACACAGGCGTAGTAATAACGCCGTGCGGCGTGGTCAGCTCGCCCACTCGCGCGCCTGTCTGCTTGCAAACATGTATTTCCTTAAACGAAAATTTTTCCATTATGTTCCTATTGCGTATTTTTACTATCATTGCTGTTTCTTACAAGAAGCAAGCAAGAGCAGGAAGTCCGAGTGCCGACCGACGGGAGTGTAGAACCACCTACATGACCGAGGGGGGCACGACGGCTGACGAACTATTGCGCCGCTTATTGGAAGAAACAGGCATCTCCGAAAGAGAAAAATCTATACTTTTCCTCAACAGCCGTCTTATAAATTTCGAGAGTTTTTTCTCTGCCTAACAGCGCGCTGACAAGCATTATCAATGTTGATTCGGGCAAGTGAAAGTTGGTTATCAGTCCGTCCACCGCCTTGAACTTGTACGGCGGATAGATAAAAATACTTGTGTCGCCATGCCCCGCGTGTACTATTCCGTCGAGCGTAGAGCTCGATTCCAGCACGCGCACCGACGTTGTACCTACGGCTATAACTCGCCTGCCGCTTTTTCTTGCATTGTTTATCTTGTTTGCCGCTTCGTCCGTCACACAGTAGTATTCGCTGTGCATTTTGTGGTTTTCCACCTCGTCGGTCTTTACCGGCAAAAACGTACCCAAGCCGACATGAAGCAGCACCTCGGCAAACTCCACGCCCTTGGCTTTTAGCTCGTTTATCAGTCTGTCGGTAAAGTGCAAACCCGCCGTGGGTGCGGCGCTTGAGCCTACGTCGTGCGCGTACACTGTCTGATATCTATCGATACTCTTCAGCTGTTTATGAATATAGTGCGGAAGCGGCACTTCGCCTATGCGATTGAGGATAGTCTCAAACACGCCGCTGTAGCTGAACCTAAGCGTCCTTGCGCCGTCCTCGCCTTCCTTTATTACCTCGCCTGTCAAGTCGTCGGCAAAAGTAAGCATCGTGCCTTTTTTTGCGCGCTTTGCGGGGCGACACAGCGTTTCCCAAGTATCTCTGTCTATGCGCTTGTGCAGCAAGAACGATATTTTTGCGCCCGTGCCCTCTTTTATTCCCGTGACGCGCGCGGGTAAAACTTTGGTGTTGTTTATTACGAGCAAGTCGTCCGGTCTGAGCAGCTCGGGCAAATCAAAAAAATGCCGATGCGTGACCGTATCGGAATTTTTGTCATACACAAGCAGCCTCGAGCTGTCGCGCGGCTCTATGGGAGTTTGCGCTATAAGCTCGCTCGGCAAGTCGTAGTAAAAATCGCTCTTGTTCATTTGTCGCCGTCCGTGTCTAAGAATGAAAGCTGAGTTACCGCCTTTTTAGACGGCTTTACGCCCAAATGATCGAACGCCGCTTTTAGCGCTATCCTGCCGCGCGGCGTGCGCGCTATAAAGCCGAGCTGTATAAGATACGGCTCTATTACGTCTTCTATAGTGCCCGCGTCCTCGTTGATAGCGGCGGCGAGAGTATCAAGCCCCGTCGGACCGCCGTCGAACTTTTCCACAAGTGCCGACAGCAGTTTTTTGTCGTTGTAGTCAAGTCCCAACGGGTCGATTTCCATGTCGTTAAGCGCCTTGACTGTTATCGGAAGAGTTATGTTTCCGTCGCCGATTACCTGCGCAAAGTCGCGCACGCGCTTGAGTAATCTGTTAGCTATTCGGGGCGTGCCGCGAGAGCGCGAAGCGAGCTCTGCCGCCGCGTCGTCGTCGATCGTGATTTTGAGAAGCTTTGCCGAGCGTTTGATTATGCGCACCAGGTCTGTAGGAGAATACGGTTCTAGCCTGCAAATAACGCCGAATCTGTCACGTAACGGTCCGGTCAGCATGCCCGCTCTTGTCGTCGCGCCGATCAGCGTAAACTTGTTTAAGTTAAGTCTTATCGAGGTTGCACCTGCACCCTTGCCTGTGGAAATGTCCAGAACAAAGTCCTCCATTGCGGGATACAGCACTTCCTCTATCGAGTGGTTGAGCCTGTGGATCTCGTCGAGGAACAGCACGTCACGCTCTTGCAGATTTGTAAGCAGCGACGCGAGGTTGGCGGCGCGCTCAATGCCCGGTCCGCTCGTAACCTTAATTTCCACACCCAATTCCGCGGCTATAATATGCGCGAGCGTAGTCTTGCCTAAGCCAGGCGGTCCGTACAGCAAAACATGGTCGAGCGCCTCGCCGCGCGCCTTGCTTGCCGCAACGTATACCTTGAGGTTGGCTTTGACCTTGTCCTGCCCGATATAATCGTCAAACGTAGTCGGACGGAGCGAAACATCTCCGTCGTCGGTGACTAGTTCCTTGTTTGTGATAAAACGATTGTTTTCCATAGTTTAATTATAAGTTACGCAAAGCCGCCAAAACAATATCTTCCGTAGTCATGTCGGGTTTGGAAACCTTTTTGACTGCGGCTTCCGCTTCCTTGCGCTCGTAGCCCAATCCTATAAGCGCGAGAACAGACTTTTCGTCCGGCAACTGTTCGGGTACGACCGGAACACCGCCGTCGCCTGCCGTCGGTGCGACCTTGCCCTTAAGCTCCAATACAATGCGCTCCGCCGTCTTTTTGCCCACGCCCTTAATGGTGGAAAGCGCGGCGGCATTGCCTGAAGCTATTGCCGAAGTAAGCCTGTCCGCCGCCATGCCGCTTAGTACAGCAACGGCGAGCTTTGGACCTACGCCCGACACGCCGATGAGCAGCAAAAACAACTCACGCTCGGCATAAGAAGAAAATCCGAACAGCTCCAACGCATCGTCGCGCACGGCGAGGTACACGGGCATTTTGACTTCCTGTTTGCGACTCGCATCTGCGCAAGCAAAAGCGGACGCCGTGAGCGAAAAACCCACGCCGCCGCAATCTATCACTACTTTATTTTCACTTACCGCGGCAACCTTGCCCGATATGTAGTCGAACATAAATTTTTACACCTTTTACAAAAGCAACGCACGGCTATGCCGGCACGCACAAGGTTTACTCTTCGTCGGTATCCGTGTCAGAGCCTTCTTCAAACGGCAAACCGCCTTTTTGCGAGATAAGCTCTCTGATTTTGCCGTCAAGCTCCTCGAGTAGCTCGGGGCGCGACAAGATGATCTGTTTGACCGTTTCTCTGCCCTGACCGAGCCGCTCGTCGTTATACGAGAACCACGACCCACTCTTGACGATAAGTCCTTGGTCAATAGCCATATCGAGAATGCAACCTTCGTTGGAAATGCCCTTGCCGAATATAAGGTCGAACTCTGCCGTCTTGAAAGGCGGTGCAAGCTTGTTCTTTACTATCTTGACCTTGGTGCGGTTGCCTATAACGTTGCCGCCATCCTTTAGCGCTTCGCCTTTGCGTACGTCGAGCCTGACGCTGGCGTAAAACTTGAGCGCTTTACCGCCGGGCGTAACCTCGGGATTGCCGTACATAACGCCTATCTTTTCGCGAAGCTGGTTTATGAATATTATGCAGGTCTTGGTCTTGTTGCAAACGCCCGCAATCTTGCGCAGCGCTTGCGACATGAGACGTGCCTGAAGTCCTACGTGACTCTCGCCTATCTCGCCATTGATTTCCGCTTGCGGCGTGAGCGCGGCAACCGAGTCGATTACGACAACGTCCATAGCGCTTGAACGCACCAAAGCTTCCGCAATATCGAGCGCCTGCTCGCCGTTGTCCGGCTGACAGATATAAAGCCTTGATAAGTCAATACCCAAGTGTTGAGCATACACAGGATCGAGAGCGTGCTCCGCGTCGATAAACGCTACCATACCGCCCGTCTTTTGCGTTTCCGCGATCACGTGCAAAGCGAGCGTAGTTTTACCGCTTGACTCCGGACCGTACACCTCCACTATTCTGCCGCGAGGAAGTCCTCCGATGCCGAGCGCGAGATCGAGCGCAAGACAGCCTGTGGGAATGGCGTCCACCTGCGTGGCAACCGAATCGGTCATGCGCATGATAGAACCCTTGCCGTAAGTCTTTTCGATTTGAGCAATGGTCTCCGCAAGCGCCTTCTCTTTTTCGGACTGCGTCATTTCGGTGTTGTAAACCTTGAATTTTTCCTTCTTATCCATAATATACCTCTTATGAGTTTTTTAGCTTAAAAAGTGTTACAGCCTAATTATTGTCGCCGTCGTTGGGAGACACTATCGTAGGCGCAAACGGCGCAATAGGCGTGGTGTATTGCGGCTGCACGGGTTGCTGTACAGGCGGCACGCCTGCCTGCTGTTGCTGTTGTATCGGCTGTTGGACGGGCTGCTTGCTTGGTTGTTGGGGTGCTACCGGCGGAACAGACTGTGCTGCCGATTGCATTTGGGTTTGGACCTGAGCCTGCGCTTGAGCAGCCATTTGGCGCTGCTGTTGTTGCTTTTGCCGTCTGTAGCTTATAAGGCTTTCGTACAATAGGAACATGGCGTTTTTTACGCCGCTCTTTATGTTGTGGTCGCGGTCGCCGTCAAACACGTATTTGATCACGGCTATGCTCTTTTGCGAGGTTATGCCGAGCGCGACGTAGCAAAGCCCGAGCGTGCCGCTCTGCACAGACGGACCTGCGTTGCCCGTAGTGGCAATGGCTATATCGCAGTCCCCGCTTGTCATTAACCCGAGCGCCATGTTATACGCGGTATCGCCGCTGACAACGCCCTTTTCGGCAATGGTTTCAAAAGGCACGCCAAGTCTTTTGTGCTTGGACACGACCGAATATGTTACGACGTCCTCTATAAGATAGTCGCTTGCGCCGGCAATAGACGTGAACGCCGCGCCGAGCGCACCGCCGGTAAACGATTCGGCAATCTTGATTTTAAGCCCTTCGGCTTTGAGAATTTGCGCAACGCGCTGAACTATAGAGATATCCTCATAAGCGTAAGTGCAACTACGCAATAGCTCCACCAAGCGTTCCGATATACCGTTCATGTCCTCTTTGGCAATGCTTGTGGCGCAACGTGCGTGAACCTCGCATTCCAAAAAGCTATCAAAAAATCCGAACTGAACCTTGCTCTTTTTTGTCATGTATTCCTTGAGCATGGTCTTGAGCTCGTCAACAGTTTTTCCGTATGTTTTGAACACCATTACGGCATAGCGTTTTTTAATCTTTTTGTTGAGGAGCGGGATAAACTTATCCGTCAAAAACTTGGCGTCGACTTTTGCCGTAACACTGTGCAGCTTTCCGTCCAGTTCAAAGTGGTCGGGTCTAAACGACAGTGTGTCCTTGTACATCTCGTAAAACGCGTCCACATTGCCGTCAATGACAATGGCGTCGCACGCGGCGCGGAGCATGCCCAACGCGCCGTCTATTTCCGAGCTTTCCGCCGTGACAAAAATATCAGCGGAATGCCCGCTGTCGAACAATGCCATTTTTGCGGCACGGGCGTCCACCGTTTGTTTTTCTACCGATAAAAAACCTACTTTCATTCGGCTAATCCTCCAAAACCACCCTGTTCTTTACAATGTAATGTATGCCCGAAGTGACGGTGAGTATTGTCGCAAGCGACAGCAGGATAAATCCGCCGTAAAAGAACACAATGCCCGCAAGCTCGTTCCACACGACAAAGTCAGCTATCGGTAACAACGCGAAAAGCGCCATCATTTGCACAAGCGTCTTTATCTTGCCGAACATATCCGCGGCAAGCACGACTTTTTTGTCCGCCGCGATCGTACGGAAAACGCTTATCATCAGCTCGCGCGACAATATGAGCATTGTACAAACCGCAATAACAATCTTATACACCCACGCAGGCTCGACAATCGGGTCGGTAACGCATATGGCAACAAGCGAGCAAGCGATAATCATTTTGTCGGCTATCGGATCGATAAACTTTCCGAAGTTGGATACAAGGTTGTTTTTGCGTGCCAAGTAGCCGTCAAAAAAGTCTGTCAGACACGCAAAAAAGTACACGAGCGCAGCGGCAAGCCTATGCCCCTCGAACTCGACAAAGAACAAAACTATCAGTATGGGTATCATCAGTATTCTGATGATCGTTAAAATATTGGGGACATTCTTCTTCATTGCCGTATGAATCTCCTTGCGATAAGAACGTAGTATTTTAGCTTAATTCTTGCTTACTATTTTTCCGTACAGGTCGTACCTAGTGCTTTTGGTGATTTCCACGTCATAGTACTTGCCTACCTCGAGTCCGCTACCCTTTATGTACACAACTCCGTCAACATCGGGAGCTTGGAAGTCCGCGCGCCCGACAAACATGTTTTTGTCGAAGTCGACGTCCTCGTACATGACGCGCAATGTTTTGCCCACCTGTTTAGCATTAAATTCCTTGGTAACGGCGGCGCACACCCTGCCGAGAGCGTTGACGCGCTTGACCTTGTCCGACTTTTTTACCTGACCGGGCAACCACGCCGACGGCGTGTCGTCCTCCTTTGAATACGCAAACACTCCGGCATACTCGGGCTTGACTTTATTTACAAACGCGCACAGCTCGTCAAACTCCTTTTGCGTTTCGCCGGGGAATCCGACCATGAGCGTTGTGCGCACCACTATCCCGTGCGCATGTAGCTTCTTTATAAGCTTTTCCAGCGCAGAGCGGGACGTTTTTCTGTTCATCAGCTTGAGTATTTTTTCCGAACAGTGCTGAATCGGAATGTCGATATACTTGGCGATTTTGTCCGAAGCTGCGATTTTTTCTATCAGCGCGTCGGTTATACGCTCGGGATAGCAATACAAAAGTCTAATCATCACCGGCAGTTTTTCAAGCTCATTCAGAAGCTCTACTAGCGACGAGCCTATATCACAGCCGTAGCGCGACACGTCCTGAGCCACAAGTATAAGCTCCTTCACGCCGTCCGCCGACAGCTTTTCGGCTTCGGCATAAATATCGGCAATAGGACGGGATCTGTACGCGCCGCGAATGGACGGGATTGTGCAAAACGTGCATTTATTGTTGCAGCCTTCCGCTATTTTGAGGTACGCGACATGCGGATATGTGGTGAGTAGTCTGCCGCAGTTTTCGGCTTGATAAAAAACATTATCGTCGCTTTCGGCGTTGCCTGTTGCAACCGCTTCTGAGTCGCTTTCTTCGCGCTCGATTTCATTTCCTTTTACGATATCGACAATGTTCTCGTATTCGTAAGTGCCTAAGAACGCGTCCACTTCGGGCAGAGCTTTGACCAACTCGTCGCGGTATTTTTGCGGGAGACAGCCTGTTACGATCAGCTTTTTGCAGTTGCCCGTTTTTTTGAGTTCGGCATAGCCGAGAATGGTGTCTATGCTCTCCTCGCGCGCGCTTTCGATAAACGCGCAAGTATTTACTATTATAACGTCTGCATCGCCTACATCGCTCACAGCAAAGCCGCCCTGAACCAATCGGTACAGCATGTGCTCGGTATCTATTCTGTTCTTGTCACAACCAAGTGAAATAACCGCGACGTTTTCCATTGTATCTCCCCGATATGTAAAGTTTTTCTGCGTTAATTATCATCAAGGTCGTGCCCAAACACTTCCTTGTACTGCTCGACTGTCATCAAAACATCGCGCGGCTTGTTGTTGCCCGTAATAGGTCCGATGTACCCCACCGCTTCCATATTATCTATAATGCGCGCCGCTCTTGCATAGCCTATAGAGAACCTGCGCTGAACGACCGACGTGGATATCTGTTTCGCTTTGATAGCGTGCGCCATGATCCTCGACGACAACGGGTCGAGCTCGCCGCCGCCTTCGCCGCCACCGCCGCCGCCCGAGCTTCCGCCCGAGACAAACTTTTCGGCTTCCACGTCAAAGTCGCACTCGTAGTTTTCCTTGAGATGGTTGACGACCGAAAGCACTTCCTCGCCGCTGACAAACGAGCCCTGCACACGCTTGGGCGCGTACGCGTCCTGCGGATAGAACAGCATGTCGCCGTCGCCGGTAAGCGCTTCCGCGCCTACGACGTCGATAATGATACGGGAGTTAGTCGCATCGGGAACTTTAAACGCTATACGGCTTGTCAGGTTTGCTTTGATCGTGCCGGTAATGACGTCCGCCGAAGGACGCTGCGTAGCCACAATAAGGTGAATACCTGCGGCACGCGCAAGCGCCGCGATACTGCTTATTTTGCTTTCTATCTCGCCCGACACGGAAGACTGCATTAGGTTGGCAAGCTCGTCGATTATTATTACAATGTGCGGAAGCTTTCCTATTTTGCCGCTCTTTACGTCCGGCATGCTGTTGTATTCCGCAAGCTTGCTGCACGCGTACTTTTGGAGCACGGTGTAGCGCCTGTTCATTTCCTTGTCCGCCCACTTGAGCGCGTTTAACGCTTCGCCGGGCTCGGTTATGGTCTTTTCAAACAACAAATGCGGCATTCCGCGGAACTTACTGAACTCCACGCGCTTGGGGTCGATAAGAATAAACCTCAAGTCATCGGGACTGGATTTGTACAAAAGACTTACAATAAGGCTGTTAAGCCCTGCGGATTTACCGCTACCGGTCTGTCCCGCAATCAGCAGGTGCGGAACTTTTTCCAAATCGCATACGACCAGCTCGCCGCCTATGTCCTTACCTACCGAAAACACCATAGGCGATTTATGCTTGACAAATATCGGCGAATCCACAACCTCGCGCAAGCCGACTATTGCCTTGCTCTTGTTGGGAACTTCTATACCTACCGCACGCTTGCCGGGTATGGGCGCTTCTACGCGCACGCCGCTGACGGCTGCAAGCTCGTAAGCAATATCCGCACAACGCGACTCAATCGCCTTAACCGACGTGCCGGACGGAACTTCCAGCTCGTACCGCGTGACCTGCGGACCGGGCACTATATTAATAACATGCACCTGCGTCTTTAAGAACCGCGACACTACGTCCTCGAGCGTCTGCGCGTTGGCTTGCAGCTCTTCCTGTGCCGAATCGACCTTGTCGTATATCTTAAGAAGATCGTACGGCGGAGATTTGTAGTTGTACTGTCTGTACTTTTTGCCGTCCTGCAACGGAACAACCGTGTTAGCCGCCTGCTCCTGCAATACGCCCTGTATAGTCATCTGATTTTCGAGCGGCGCATTGCTCTTACGCTGTCTTGCGGGCTTTACGGGCTCTACAGCGGGCTTAATCGGCGCGTCTGCCGAAATATACATACCGGACAAATCCTCGCCTGTAAACACGTCTCCTTCGTCAAAACTGTTTTCGCTAAGGTCGATAGCCGGCTCGTCCGATATCCTAAGTCCGTCGAGTATACCGTCGTCGATATCCACATCGGGCGCGATTTCCTCTATGTCCGACTGACCGTACGTCGGTTCATACGGCTTGCTGCCGTCCAATATCTCCTCTTGCTCCTGAAGCGCACCGCCGCCCTGTCCGACGAACGGATTGAGCGCGTCGCTTGCGTCGAAAATATCTTCTTCTTTAAACTTGTCCGTCTCGAGCGGCGGAACACGCGTCGGCTCGGGCTCGACTATAGGTTGCAATTTCGACTCGAACTCGTTGCCCAAAAAGAAGTCTTCCGCGCTCTGTGCCGCGGGCATGATCGGGGCTTGCGTCGGAGCTTCGATTATGGTCTGTTGAACGGGCGCTTGCATCACGGGCTGAACGGGTTCGTTATGCACCGGTAACGTAACGGGCGACGCAGGCGACATGGGTTGTGATGCGTCGATTATAGGTTCAACGTGCTCAAGGCGCATATTTGTTTTGGGCATGCCAAACGCCGGACGATACACGTCGCTTCCGTCATATATCGGCTCGCGCGCGGGATCGGGCACGGGTTCTGTCTTTGGATGCTCGTCTACTATAGTCTCTATACCGACGTCGTTGAAATGAATATTCTTGTCAGGCGGGAAATACAGCGCGTTCAAATTGTTGGGCATGCCATCGTAGTCCACCCTGCGCGGACGCTCGGAAGATAGCGCGTCGTTGTATACTCGCGCCGCAGGCTCGATCGCTTCGGGCATGTACGACGCTGCGGGTTGTTCGGGTATAGGCTCGGGCGCAGGCTCTTGTTCCACAGGCTGCTGCGCCGCTGCATTTGCTTGGCGGAACTCTTCCGCGGCTTGGCGCATAATCGCCTCTTTATCGCTGTAAAGCCGCACGCGTGCCGCCGCCGCAACAGCGTTATGGTCGGCGGGCGCAGGCTCGTCAAACACAGGCGAGTCGGAATAGTCGCTTATCTTGCGCGCCGTGCTAATAGGTATATCGGACGCAGCGCCGGTATCAACCGAAATTTCGGGCGAACCGCGCTCGATAGTACCGGTAAACAGTCCGGGCAGCGGCGTTGCGTCCACCACCATTTGCGGACCTACGGGTTCGACAACAGTCTCCTGCTCGGGCTGTTCCTCTTTGGATTTTTTGTCGCCTCTGTTCTTGATGGCGGCACGAAGCTTTTTGAACGCCGATGTCATCAGCAGAATATCCAAAATAAGCGCAAGCGAAAACAAAACATACGCCGCCGGTTCTGTGATAATCGCCTTAAAGCCATACGCAATAAGCCCCATTATTACTCCGCCGACAGAGTACTTACAAGCATATACCGATTCGATATAGCCCGAAAAATTCTTGTTCAAAAACGCGTGCGTAGACGCAAGCTGCAAAATAATCAAGCCGAAAATAACGGCAAAAGCGATCCCCACCTTTGTTTTAACATCAGCTTGAGCTTTGCGCCCGCCGAGAATAAAAATGCCCAAAATAAGCGTAGCAATAAGAATCGGGTACGACGCAATGCCGAACGTGCCGAGCAGCACGCCGAAAATAGCCTCACTGAAAACGCCGAGTATGGGCTTGATTACGATACACAGCAACAAAAATGCAGAGATGACGATTAGCGTCACCCCTAGTATATCATGACTTCCGTTGTTTGTCTTGTTCTTCTTTTTACGATTTCTATTGTGTGCCACTTTTCTACCCTCGGAAAAAGTCAATAGGAAAATTACGCAATTCTACGCACTAACCATTATAACATAGACCTTTCTACTTTTCAAGGCTTTTGGCACAATTTTTTTTGAACGACAAAAAAACTTTTTTATAGAAATGCAAAAAGGCGTTTTACAATCACTTGTACACGCATACTCTTGCAAAATTGAAAATTACTTAACCTCGTAACCCTTTTTGCTCGACAAACCGTTTTGACGGTCATAGTTTTCCTTGTTCTTTTTTATGTAGATATCAAACAGCTCGTCGCTTGTCATGCCGCTGTCTATGCACATACCCAAAAAGAAATGCAGCACGTCCACGATTTCTTCCTTTAGCTTTGCGTCGTCAATTTCGGTAGCGTTTTTCCACCATTTGTATTTGGCTTCGTCCACCACCTCGCCCAGCTCTACCATAAGCGCAAGCGCCTTTTTGCACACCCACTCGCCTTTTGTGTAGTCGAGGTTGCGCTTTTCGCGTATGTAAGAATCCAAGCCCGCCTGCATTCTGAACAGAACGTCCAGCTTGTCCTCGCCATTTTGTATCGCCTCTTTGGTTTCCATAATTATATCTCCGTTGAGTATTTTAATTATTGTAAATATCTATTATTTTTGCCGACGGCTTCTTGCCCGCATACGCAAACGTAGGCATGCCTGTAAAAATCTCGTGCGCCATTGCATTTATCTTATCGGGCGTGACCGCCTGAATTTCGGCAATCAGCTTGTCTATGTCGTAGGTCAGCCCCGCCATGACCTGCCAGCGCAAAAGCGCGAGCATGTAGTTCATAGGGTTTTCCTTGCTGAACAGCGACGTGACCTTGAGCTGCATTTTGGCTTTTTCGGTTTCCTCCGCCATAACGCCGTCTCTAAGTATCAGCTCGATTTCGTTTCTAACGGCGGCGACTGAGCTTTCCACATTGGCAACGTTCACGTTTACATTGACGGCGAACATGCCGTTGGTTCTGCCGTACCACGGCGAAGAATACACGCTGTACACAAGCCCCATTTTTTCGCGCAAGCGCTGGAACAGCCTCGAGCTCATGCCGCTACCCAGTATGCAGTCAAGCGCGGCGAGCGTGGAAGTGCGCTCGTCGGCAAACGTCAACGCAGGGAAAGCTATGGAAATCTCCGATTGCTCGTAGTCATGAATGTACTCGCCGTAACCGCCTTTGTACTGCTGTTTTCCAAGCGCGCGAGGCGCGGTATACTGCTGTGACACATATGCCGTCATATACCTTTCCACAAGCTCCAATGCTTGTGCTTCGGTAATGTTACCGACAAACGCGACGGCAGTATTGCTCGGCAAATAGTTGTACTTTTTGTACTCCAATATTTCGGGCTTATTAAAACGCCGAACATTGTCCTTTGTGCCGAGAATTTCCATGCCGAGCGAGCTTCCCTTGAACGCCGTTTTGTACAGCACGTCGTAGCACACGCCGTCAGGCTCGTCCTTGCTCATGTTGATTTCTTCTAAAATTACTTTGCGCTCGCGATCGAGCTCATCCTGCGCGTATGCCGCGTTCAGGAACAAATCCGAAAGCAGCTCAAAGCACTCGTCCAGCTTTTCGTCTATCGATTTAAAGTAAAAACAAGTATACTCCTTGCCGGTGAACGCGTTGTAAGCCGCACCCGCGCGGTCAAACTGCGACACGATTTGCGCCGCACTGCGCGTAGCCGTGCCCTTAAACTGCATATGCTCTATAAAGTGCGATATACCGTTGTTTTCGGGCGTTTCAAAAAAACTTCCCGCTCCGACCATAATACCGGCCGTCACAGACCTTAACGCCGTGTTAGGCTCTACTATAACGGTCAAACCGCTTTCATACTTCTTTACTGTCATATTTCTCCTTTACGTTTACAATACTCTTTGACGAAGGTAACATATACCGCGCGTAAGCGCATATCGAACGTGAAGCGCATATCTTGCGGCACACGCCGCATATCGAAAATACGCAAAGCGGATTTCACACCATGTCGCTTTCCAATACCTCGCTTACAGGCGCGACCTTCAGTCCCGCCTCGACAATCGTCTGAATAATGTTGTCAAGCGCTTTGACGGTGCTGTCGGTCGGGTGCATGAGGATCAAATCCCCGCCCTTAATGTTTTTTACCGCGCGTTTGTAAATAAGATTGCTGTCGTGGTCGCGCCAGTCTATTGTGTCGCGCGTCCACATAATAGAACGGTAGCCCAATTCCTCCGCAACCGCCAGCGCGGTTTCGCCGAATGAGCCGGACGGCGGCGCGAACAGCTTCATGTCAATGCCGAGCACGCCCTTAACAGCGTCGTGCGCCGAGCCTATCTCCTTGCGGTTGTACGCGGCGTCCAGCTTTTTATGATCCTTGTGGTAATAGCCGTGATTGCCTATTTCGTGCCCCGCGTCCGCTATTTTCTTGAGCGTATCCGGACTGCCCACAACCCATGAGCCGCCGACGAAGAACGTCGTTTTAAAGCCATACCTATCGAATATGTCCAGCATTGGCTGAATGTATTCCGTACCCCAGTACACATTGACCATAAGCGACACTTTTGTAGCGGACTTGCCCGAATATATAGGCTGACGCCCCTGCGCCGCGACCTTAGTGTCCCGCACGTTTACCGACAACGCCAGGACGGCTACAACGGTGGCACATATCACTATGTTGCCCAAAATACGCAAAAACTTTACCTTACCACGCGACATACAACACCTCGCAAAGCAATTATCGTGGCTTATAGAAAGACACGCTGATTAAGTGACGAGGCAAGATTGCGTTAGCGATTTGTTCCGTAAGCAGGACAGGCGGCGTGTTCGTAGCAGCGCTACGAGCGCGACGCGGCGACGCATTTACGGGACAAATCGGTAGCAAGATGCCGCACGAACTTATTCGGCGTGTCTTATAACAAAAGCCGCAAGACCACGATACGGTTTTGCGGCTTTTGCCACTAAACGCCACTATTGCATTATATTCAACATGCTCGGTGTTTTAGTATTGTTTTAGATTAATCCTTTTTTTCGCGGCGGGGTTTACGGTCGCCGTGCGGACGGTCGCCGTGGTCGCGGCGAGGTTTTCTTTCCCTCGGCTCTTCTTCGGCATTGTCCGCGCCTTCCGCTTTTTCGATCGGATCGCCGCTTAGCTTTTCTATAAGCTTAAGGTCGATCTTGCCCTGCTTGGTAAAGCTGACTACTTCGACCTTGACGGTATCGCCCTCTTTGAGCACTTCGGACACTGCGTTAAGACGCTTGCCTACGTACTTGCCGAGCTTGGCAATGTGAATCATGCCATCACGGCCGGGCGCAAGCTCGACAAACGCGCCGAGCTCGTCTCTGACAGTAACAACAGGTCCGACGTACGTGTCGCCGATTTCGGGGTCTTTTACGATGTTGAGTATGATTTCCTTCGCCTTTTGGGTCATCTCTTGATCGATGCCCGCGATGAATACTCTGCCGTCTTCCTCGATATCGATCTTGACGCCTGTCTCGTCCACGATCTTGTTGATCGTCTTGCCGGACTTGCCTATTACGTCGCCGATCTTTTCGGGGTCGATAGTGAACATTATGATCTTGGGCGCGTACTGCGAAAGCTCGGGGCGCGGCTTATCCAATACAGCTAGCATTTTGCCTAAGATATGCAGTCTGCCCACGCGCGCCTGTTCGAGCGCGGTGCGAAGAATCTTCTCGTCAATGCCCTTGATTTTTATATCCATCTGGATAGCGGTAATGCCGTGCTCTGTGCCTGCCACCTTAAAGTCCATATCGCCGAGGAAGTCTTCCAAGCCCTGAATATCCGAAAGGATAGCTAAGCGGTTATGCTCCTCGTCCTTTATAAGCCCCATTGCAATGCCGGCTACTGGCGCTTTGATGGGCACGCCCGCGTCCATAAGCGAAAGCGTAGAACCGCAAACGCTCGCCTGCGAGGTCGAACCGTTGGACGACAGAATTTCCGATACTACGCGAATGGTGTACGGGAATTCGTCCTCGGACGGAATGACGGGCTCGAGCGCGCGCTCTGCGAGTGCGCCGTGACCTATCTCGCGCCGACCGGGTGCGCGGAGCGGTTTGGCTTCGCCCGTCGAGTACGGCGGCATGTTGTACTGATGCATATAACGCTTGGTTTCCTCGTCGTCGAGGTTGTCAAGCTTTTGTGCGTCGCCTGCCGTGCCGAGCGTGCAGATAGAAAGCGCTTGCGACTGACCGCGGGTGAACACAGCCGAGCCGTGCGTGCGCGGAAGCACGCCCACTTCGCACCAAATATCGCGAATGTCCGTGGTTTTACGTCCGTCGGGACGAACGCCTTTGGCGAGGATTTTTTCACGTACCTTTTCTTTTGTCAAATAGTATAGCGCGTCGCCGATTTCGCGTTCTCTGCCCTCAAACTGCTCGGCAAAGTGTTCCATAACATCGGCTTGGACAGCGTCCTGATTAGCTTGGCGCTCGGCTCTGTCAAACGTGTCAAGCGCTTTGTCAAGCTTTTTGTCGGCGTACTTGCGCACTGCCTCGTTGACGTCGTCGCCTATGTGGTACAGCTCGATTTCCATCTTGGGCTTGCCGACCTTGGCGACAATTTCTTTTATGAACTTGACCTGCTTTTTGATCTCCTCATGCGCAAACAGTATGCCGCCGAGCATTTGCTCTTCCGATACTTCCTGCGCGCCCGCTTCCACCATCATTATGGCGTCGGCAGTGCCCGATACGTACACGTGCATGGTGCTCTTGGCGCGCTGCTCATTGTCGGGGTTGATAACATACTTGCCGTCTACGCAGCCGACCACAACCGAGCCCGTAGGTCCCATAAACGGTATGTCCGATATGGAAAGCGCAATCGAGCTGCCCAGCATGCCGAACACTTCGGGCGGAATATTGGTGTCAACGGACAAGGCAGTAGCGACTACCGATACGTCGTTGAACAAGCCCTTGGGAAACAGCGGACGGATGGGACGGTCGATAAGGCGCGAAGTAAGTATCGCCTTGTCGCTGCCTCTGCCCTCGCGGCGCTTAAAGCTGCCGGGGATTTTGCCTATCGCGTACAGCTTTTCTTCAAAGTCTACTCCGAGCGGGAAATAATCCATGCCCGGACGGGGCGCGTCTGCCATAGTCACGTTGGTCATAACAACCGTATCGCCGCAGCGAATAATACACGAGCCGTTAGCTTGTCCCGCGTACTTGCCGGTTTCGACAGTGACCGTGCGCCCTCCGATTTCCGTTTGGAAAACATTGCATTCCATTTTTATATTTCTCCTAATTTGATAATACCCTAAATCATTAAACCCAAATACGTCTTCACATAAAGCAAGAGGCGCAAAAACTGCGCCTCTTACTATAACGCTACTTACGAAGTTCGAGTTTTGCAACCAAGCTGCGGTATCTTTCGATATCTATCTCTTTGAGATAGTTCAGCTGACTGCGGCGGCTACCTACCATCTGCAAAAGACCGCGGCGGGAGTGATGATCCTTTTTGTGAGTCTTAAGGTGTTCCGTAAGATGATTGATACGCCATGTAAGAAGCGCAATCTGAACCTCGGGACTACCCGTGTCACCCTCGTGCGTTGCGTACTTTGCTATGATTTCCGCTTTAACCTGTTTGTCCATTTTTTTACCTCCGACAAATTGAATTCGCCTTAATCACAGAACTGCGTGGAGAGCGCAATACCGAGAATAAGGTACGTAAAGGATTATAGCATACCCTTTCTGTGTTTGTCAAACGATTTTTAATAATTAAATCTTCATGTCCCCTTTTCGTATCCAGCCTTTTTTGCGCATAAGCTCGGATACGCCTAACGCAACGACAGCGGGCACGATAATATAGCAAACAAGCACGGCAATGAGTACATACCACCAATCGATACCGTTCTGTATGGACGTCACAAACGTTTGTATAACGCCGACAAGCCCCGCAGTGCCCATGCCGCTGCCCGTTGCGTCGCACATTATTTTGAATGCCGCACTTGCAAGCGGTCCTGCCACTGCCGACGCCACGACCGCGGGAATAAGTATGCGCGCGTTTTTGCCGAGATTAGGTATTTGCAGCATGCTTGTGCCTATTCCCTGCGACACAAGTCCGCCCCATCTGTTCTCGCGGAAGCTGCAAACGGCAAACCCGACCATGTGCGCGCAGCACCCTGCGCACGCCGCTGCCGCGCCTATGCTCGCATTGTAAGCAAGCTCGGGCGTGTTAATAAGCGACGAATTGAATATCATCACGCCGAACGCCGCGCTCGACGTGGGAAGCGTGAGTAGCAACCCCATTACGACGGCGACCAAAATACCGAACGACACAGACTCCCAACCGATAGCGAGCGATACTGCCTTGCCGAGCAACGCAAACAGCATGCCAAACGGAATGCCGAGCGCAATGCCGCCAAATGTTCCACACGAAATGGCGCAAAGCGGCACTACAATAATATCGATCGGTGTTTTCCCCTCTACGTGGCGCGTGACCTCGATTGCCGCGACCGCCGCGACAAACGCGCCAACAGGATCGCCTATGGTTATAGACGGATTTGCCGAAGCACCGTAAATACGGATACCGGACATGGCGAAAATGTTGGTTATGTTTGCGCCCACCATACCTGCGACGGCGGAAGAAAAGCTTGTAAGCTTGTTTGCCTTAAGGCTGTAAGCAATGCCTACGCCTATGCCCGCGCCCATAAGTAATTTTGCAACATAACCTATATAATACAGTATATTTCCGAACGCGTTTTTGCCGATAAGCGAACCTATCTGCCCTATAATAGTACCTATAATAAGCGTGCAAAACAGCCCGAGCGACATACCCGAAAACGCCTCGATAAAGTATCTGTGCGCAAAGTATTTTACCCACTCTTTAGGCGTGCGTTTTTTGGGTGCAGACTCCGCCGTATTTCCCGCAACATTCGTCTCCGCTTGACTCTCGGCTTCGGTCGGCTGCGCGATTGTGTCGTCTATTTTTTCTGGCTGAATTTCTGTCATATTGTTTCACTCCTGCAAAACAAATATTTCAAAGCAAGTATAACATTTGCCATAGCGTATGTCAAACAAAAAAATCGGAGACCTTCCATTAGAAAGCCATCGATTATTTTTGAGTTGTTAAGCGGTTATTTCCGACCAAGTTACGGTTGTATCGCCGTATGTGATTGTTATTACGCACGTATCATTTACTTTCGACAACACAACTACAAAGGTTACTCCCTCAAATGAGGTACTTGCAACATGGATAATTTGATTAGGCGTACTATCATCTACTAAAATAGATTGCCCTTGACTATTAGTAGTGGTATTAATCGAAGCCATAGAAGTGTAGTAAATGCTTACAACTATTGTACTGTCAAATTTTTTGGTTATGCTTGCCTTAAAAAATGTTTTCTCTTGACCAAGCGTATTACTTGCTTTAATAACATTATTACCGGCATCCGAAGCGCTGGCATACCCAAAGTTAACGCCTATATATTCGGAAATCAATCCCGTCGGCGTCGGAATCTCAACCGGAGGATTAATAACTGAATTTCCAAATACATACTCTGTACCGTCAATAGTGATTGTTACCTCTATCGTAAAGTCGGGATAATCGCCCTTAAACTCGATGTCGGAATATGTATTTCCGTCAAACACCAAGGTTATTGCCGCACCGTCGTTTACGAGAGTATATGTACCCTCGGCAGCGCCGAGCGTGGCCTTTCCAAAACCGTCAAATGTAAGCGTGGCGTTGTTAGCGGCGGTAAATGTAAAATTATTCATGCCGTCTGCCGCTACATAAGTCTTTGCCGTATCGTTAAGTTTGACAGCCATCATATAGCCATCATAATCAATAACGATAATATCGCCGTTTCCGGTATAGGAATAAGTATTACCGTCGTTTACCACTGTGCCGTTGTCAAGCACTGTAATCTTACCAATGTCACCCGTGTAGTCTATCGAGAACACCGGTGTAACGGTGGTGTTTTCGGCAACCGTTATCTGCGTTTCGGCTGCGCGAAGAGCATTGTAGCCGGTGACAGCCCAGCCTTTGAACGTCCAGCCGGCTTTGGCGAACTGCGTAGCCGCAGCAAGCGTGATTTGTTTGCCGCTTTCGATTGTTACGGCTTGGGGGATTTCGCCCGTTACGCCATTGGGCTTAACATAAGTTACGGTATACTCGGGCGTGGCGGGCGGAGTTGTGGTAAATTCGCCGTTTTCCAAAAGCTCGTCGTCTGAATTGCACAGATACAGTTTTGTAAAGTCGGAGTTTACTACAAAATAATATCCCAATGCTCCTATCCTGCATTCGCCGTAATATTTAGCGCCGTCGCCGTAAGGATTTTCCTCAAGATTATTTAAATTTGCTGCGCGCACTCCGGTTACTTTATAATCTTTATCATCATTTATAAGATTATAGTATACCGTCAAACTTTGTAGATCGGCGTTGTCTATAATAATCTTAACTACAGTCTCTCCACCGGAAACCGAACCGAACAAGCCTTTCTTTTCAGGCAAAGTGCAACTGCCGTAAAACTCGATACCGGAAATAGCGGGCGGCGCGGCGTCATCCCACAAAGGCTTGATCGTAAGTTTTTCGCCCGGATCTGCCATATATGTTGTGTTCACTTTATCTACAACAAGGTTGCCATTAGCGTCCTTTTTGTCGTTTATGTTCCAACCCTTGAACACCTTGCCCTCGGGAGCAGTGTATGTGTTTAGCGGGAGCTTAAACTGATACAGTCCGGATTTATCATTATACTTAATATCCTCGTCTGCAATTACAGGCGCACTACCAGTGCCGCCGTTTGCGCTAAACAAAATTTGCGGCTTGCCGATAGGCTGTTCTTGCGCCGCGCCGAATTTGAATACAGTGCTTGCATATATTATTTGTACGGCGAGAAGTTTACCGTCGTATGTGCCGTTAAATGTGCTGCCGCCGATTGTAATTGCAATCGACGTGCCGCTTAACGTATATGTAAGCTTTACCTCATAATTACTATCATCCGCTTCGGAATAATAATCAAGCATACCCGTATTGTCGGCATACAGCAATATCGTGCCCTTATAATCGAGCTCATATGCAGTATAAATGGGTTGTTCGGGCTGCTCTTGCGCTTTGTCCTTCCACTGCGCTGTGAACGTTACCGCATTTTCGGGCATAGTGTACTCCGCACCCGCGTCGTACTTGTTAGCGCCGTCGCTCCAGCCGTCGAACTCCTTGTCGCCGTTGGTAAGTCCGTCAGCCTTGGCAAGATTGAACTTTTCACCCTTTGCTTTATCGGTCTCGGTGGGCAACGTACCCGTACCGCCGTTAAGGTCGTACGTTACGGTGTACTTGACGGGCTTTTCGGGCTGCTCTTGCGCTTTGTCCTTCCACTGCGCTGTGAACGTTACCGCATTTTCGGGCATAGTGTACTCCGCACCCGCGTCGTACTTGTTAGCGCCGTCGCTCCAGCCGTCGAACTCCTTGTCGCCGTTGGTAAGTCCGTCAGCCTTGGCAAGATTGAACTTTTCGCCCTTTGCCTTATCGCTCTCGGTGGGGACTGGCCCGTACCACCGTTAAGGTCGTACGTTACAGAATATTTATCCAGAGGTTCTCCGCACATTGCCCACTCTGCGGTGAACACAACCGCCTTAGTGGGCATGGTGTATTCGTCGCCTGCCTGATATATAATGTTGCCGTCGCTCCAGCCCATAAAAGTCAAGTCGCCGTTGGTAATGCCGTCGGCGGACTTTATTATAAACTTTTCGCCGATTGCTTTGTTAGTTTCGGTAGGCACTGTGCCCTGCGCGCCTTCGCCTAATACATACGTAACGGAATACGTAACGGCGGGCGCATTCTCGCCGTCGCATGCGATAAACGCAAACGCCATTGCAAGCGCAAGGATTGGCAGTAACAGTGTTTTTAACAATCGTTTGGTCATGGTGTTCTCTCCTTTTATTTCAATTTTTAACAATAGAAAAACCCTTCGCACATCGTTGTGCAAAAAATAAATTAACGTATTGTATTAAATAATGTTGAGGCTCTTCGCGGCGCGCTTACGCGTTTGCTCTGAGTGAAAAAAATTTGTTATGCTTTTGTGTAAGTATAAGCAAACGTCTTGTTATCCTCGGACACGATTACGGTAAACCTGTAAGTATCGCTACGGAATCGGAACGAGAATGTATACACATTTCCGTTTTGCTCCGCAAACACGCCCAAGCCGCTCGCTTCCGTCCAGTAGAGTGTGCGGTTTGTGTCAACCTCTATTTTTACAAACTCCGCCGTTTCGATATAGATAAGATCGTTCTTGAACAGTATAGTAATCTTGCTGCCGTCTTCCGCCGTAAGCGCATATCTGATGGGAGAAAGCTTTTTGGTTATATCCAGCGCTTCGCCGTCGAACGATACGTAAATATCGTACAGCTTGCCGTCCTCGTCCTTAAAGTTGTAAATGATTTTGGTGTTGTAGCCGCTTACGAACAAATCGACTTCCTTGCCGTTGAACTTAACCTTAGCCGTGCCGCTGCTGCCCTCGTAGCTGTCGGGCTGAAGATCCAAGGGATCGCAAACAAGCGTATACTTGCCGTCCTTGGTTTTGTATGTCATTTCTTCCTTAAGCCGCACAAAATGTCTGGTTCTGCCGCCCAAAACAAAGGTGATCGTGTCGTTTTCGTAAGTGCCGGTAATAGTGGTGTAAGTCGACTCGTAGCTGTCGTATTCGTAGAACGTAATCTTGTTACCGTTAATTTTGTACATCCAAACGTACGACGATTGATAAAGCGCTCTGCCGTCCAAAACAAGCGTGTAGTCGCCGCTGATGTACATGCCTTTTTCTGCGCCCGACTCGATATACAAGTGGCTGCAATACGCATTCCAGGTCGCTTCCCTGTAGCACTTGATAGCGACTTCTATGCTTTGCACTTTGAACCTGAACGCAATATTGCCGAGCGCGATCTTATTGCCCATAACAGGCGCTGTTTCGCCAAGCAATTCGACAAACAGCGGCGGGTCGGCTTCGTAAACGTTGCACAGATAGAACGCGAAGTCGTCGATTTCCTCCAATCCTGTGCCGAGTTTTACAAGCCTAAGGCTCTCACAACCGCTGAACGCGCTTTCGCCTATCGTTTTGATAGCGGGAAGAATCAATTCGTCTTTTGTGCCGCTGTTATTGAGCTTGTCGCACGCGGCAAACGCGAGCGCACCCACGCTTTCCACATTGGTGAACTTGACTTCGACCAAATCGGTGCAGCCGTAGAACGCACTGTCGCCCAATTTTTTCACATTATTGAGGTCTACGCTCTTAATGCCGGTAAGACCGCGGAACACGTTGTCGGCGATTTCTGTTACGTCGTCGGGAATAACGACCTTGCCGTCTACCAAATCGTCGGGCTTGTTGTATTGAACAAGCACGCCGTTTTCGTCAACTACAAACTCGGGGAGCTTGCTCGCGTCGTCGCTGCCGATGATATAA
Source organism: Clostridiales bacterium (assembly GCA_029066805.1). GTDB lineage: Bacteria > Bacillota > Clostridia > Christensenellales > Pumilibacteraceae > Anaerocaecibacter. Next base: position 50,794 of record JAIEFT010000032.1, read on the forward strand.
TCCGCATATTTTTCCCAAGCGGCTTTGTACACCGCGACCTTTGCTTGCGGCACGACTATCTTAAAGTCGCCCGCGCCCCAGCGGAACGGATCGCCGTCGTCCGTCGGATCGTCGTCGGTCAAATCCAATTCGGCGGGAGTTTCGCCTAGGAATATAACGCGGCGAAGCGTGTAGTTGTTTTGGAACGCGTGTTTGCCTATTTTTGTCACGCTTGCGGGAACGGTGACCGACACAAGCGACACGTTGGTGTTGACGTAGTTAAGCGCATTCTCGGCGATTTCGGTCACGTCGTCGGAGATCTCTACGATCGTGGATTTGCCGTTATATGTAGTGAGTACGCCGTTTGCGACTATAAACCCGCCTTGACTGATTGCAAACTTGCCGCCGCTTATGGTAAACATCATAACTTTACCGCTCTTGACAAGCTGACCGTTCTTTTCCTCAAGCTCTTCAAAAGTGACTATATCGACATTATTTTTAGTCTCTACAGAGCAAACACCGAGGTACAAAATGCCGTTAGACATGTATTCCGCCATGCCGTAGCCGTCAATGTACAGCGTGCTCTTATCCCCGCTGTTTTCGGAAGTATACGTGCCGGCGACAGTTTCGTCGCATATGTAGAACACGGGAAGATATTCCGTTTGCGATACTTGAATTGCGTCAAGTATGAATTTGAGCTTATATTCTGCGTTGTTGTTATCTTGTGGAACAAACTGCCACTCGCCGGCGGTCGATTCGTAATAATCTGTTCCTTTATACAAGCCGGCTACGGTATCAAGTTCTTCTTGACCATTTTGGTCGTAAATATGAAGCAACGCGCCGCCGTAGCCGTTAAGCTCCATAATAAACGGATAACCGTCGTTGTTGACATACATTCCGTTTTCCACGCCGAGCATGGAGAATACTCCGTTAAACTCGGAGTCCTTAACTTCCTGCTTGTTTATTCTGAAGTATGCAACCTTGGGCTTTGCGCCGTTCTCGTCCGTATCCTCGGTAAACGTGAACACGTATTCGTTGTGCTCCTCGTCGTACTCGTAATCGCCGCTCGCGCTGACGTGGAGCATGTCGCCCGAAACGGTTATGTACGTGGCAAAGCCGAAGCCGTCAAGCGCCATAATGTAAAAATTTCGTATCGTATCAAATGTGTAATCGTACTGAACGTACTGACCTTGAACGCCGTCGGCAACCGCGTACTTGCGCGTGGCGTACAGCCTGCCCGTAAACTCGCCGCCGTCAAACTCGTCGCCGTAGAACGAAAACTCGTCATAACCCGATTCCGAATCGTCGCCGGACTTGACAAAGCCTTCTTTTACAAAGCCTTTTTTGTCGCCGTTATCCTCACGTACGAGCTTGGCAGCCTCCTTGCCTTTGCCTATCATAGGCGTATACACGTAAATTTTATCGGAATTAGCTTCGCGCATATCGGTGTATTCCACCGCCCACTGCGCGTAAAGCGTTATATTCGAGTCGGTAAGCGTTATCGTGTCGCCGGGATTATACTGACCTTCCTGCTTGACGTCTGTAACCAGTCCGCTTTGGTATATAGACCAGCCCATAAACATATATCCGACCGCGCCGTAATCATTTCCGTCGGCAACGGTGACGGCGCTTCCGGCTTCCACCGTTACATTATCGATGTCGCCCGTATGCGGAGCTTTGCCGATATTGTATTCGTAAATAACCGAGTACTCGGTTTTGATAGGCTCGAACTTAGCGTAATACGTAACATTGTTATCGGGCATGATGTTGGGGATTTCCACAGCTTCGCCCGTAAACTTATCGTCGGCGTACCAGCCGGCAAAGGTGCTGCCCGCTTTTGTGGGATTTTCCGGCACAAAAATCATACTGCCGCCAATCGCGCTTATCGGCTCGATTTCCGTTCCGCCGTCGGTCACAAACGATATAGTGTACGTTTTGGGCGGAGTGTAAGCGTTGTCGTCGCTGCCGCCGCACGATACGGCAAACAGCATTACCGCTGCGACAACCGCTAGTATGATCGACACAATTATTGGCTTGCGTGTTTTCATGGTAGTACCTTTTACACATTACAACCGAATTTTTTGTACAGCAAAACGACCGTAAACGGCGTCGTTGCCGGTACAAGAAGTGTAATATTGATTTATGATAGCACTTTTTTAAAGGTTTTGTCAAACATTAATAATATAAAATTCCACCGATTTACTCAAAATACCGATTTTTTTGCGGGCTTACGCCAATGTGCGTAATTTTGTTTGCTATTTGCCGCAAAATATTGTACAATACTTGCGTTATATATTTTACATTTAAGGAGTATTTACTTATGGCAAAAATGCGCGTTGTTTTGGCGTATTCCGGCGGACTGGACACCACCATCATCATTCCTTGGCTCAAGGAAAACTATGACTGCGACGTTATAGCCGTCGCCGCCGACGTCGGTCAGGGCGAAGAGCTCGCTCCGCTCCACGAAAAAGCAAAAAAGAGCGGTGCGGAAAAACTCTATATCGAGGACCTCAAAGACGAGTTCGTCACCGACTGCATATTCCCCACCATCAAGGCTGGCGCGGTGTACGAGGGCAAGTACCTGCTCGGCACGTCGTTTGCCCGTCCCGTTATAGCCAAACGCTTGGTTGAAATCGCCAAAAAGGAAAAAGCCGACGCTATCTGCCACGGTTGCACAGGCAAAGGCAACGATCAGGTTCGTTTCGAGCTTTCCATAAAGGCGCTTGCGCCCGACATGAAGATAATCGCACCTTGGCGCATTTGGGATCTTAAGTCGCGCGACGACGAAATCGATTACGCCACCGCGCACGGACTGGACGTGCCCGTAACAAAAGAGCACAACTATTCCATGGACCGCAACCTTTGGCATCTTTCGCACGAAGGCAGCGATCTCGAAGATCCCGCCAACGAGCCCAAGGACGAGATGCTGCTTATAAGCAAGCCCATAAAGGACGCGCCAGACTCCCCCGAGTACGTTACTATAGACTGGGTAAAAGGCATTCCCACAGCTGTCAACGGCAAAAAGTTAGCGCCTGTCGCACTGATCGAAACGCTTAACGAGATAGGTTCACGCCACGGCGTCGGCGTGGACGACATGGTGGAAAACCGCCTTGTCGGCATGAAGTCGCGCGGCGTGTACGAAAATCCCGCCGGTTCTATACTTTACGCCGCGCACAAGAACCTTGAAGAAATCACGCTCGATCGCGACACCGCACACTTCAAAGAACATATCGCGCTCAAGTTTGCCGAGCTTGTTTACGACGGCAAGTGGTACACCCCGCTCCGCGAAGCGCTTTCCGCATTTGTCGATTCCACGCAGGAATACGTGACCGGCACGACCAAACTCAAACTGTTCAAGGGCAAAATCACGCCCGCAGGCATGGCGTCCCCCTACTCGCTTTACGACGAGGACATTGCCACGTTCGGCGAGGATGAGGTGTACGACCAAAAGGATTCGGCGGGATTTATCAATCTGTTCGGATTGCCGCTCAAGGTCCGCGCCAAAATGTTGGAAAAAGCAAATAAGAAATAATTTATTGCGGATGAGATTCCTCACTGCGTTCGGAATGACAAAATATAAAATCTACTCTTTTGTCATTTCGAGCAACGCGAGAAATCTCATCCTTTTTATTTAATCCTGAATTCAATTCGAGGTAATTATGAAACTTTGGTCGGGCAGGTTTACTGCCGAGCTCAACGATATAGCCGAGGAGTTTAACGACTCGCTCCCTTTTGACCGCCAAATGTACAGGCAGGACATAAACGGGTCTATTGCGCACTGCCTAATGCTGGGTAAATGCGGAATCATTACGCAAGCGGAAGCCGAAACACTTTCCGTCGCGCTCAAGGCAATCCTTGCCGATATAGACAGCGGAAAGCTCGAACCCGTGGGCGCAGAGGACATTCACTCGTTTGTGGAGAACGAGCTTGTCTCGCGCGTGGGCAACGTCGGCAAAAAACTGCATACCGCGCGCAGTCGCAACGACCAAGTGGCTACCGATATACGTCTGTATCTTCGCGACAGCATTGACGAGCAAACAGAACTGCTTAAAACGCTTGTTGTGACGCTTGCCGACAAAGCGGAAAAAGAAAAAGCAACCGCCATGCCCGCTTACACGCACATGCAAAAAGCACAGCCCACCACGCTCGGGCATTATCTGCTCGCGTATGCCAATATGTTTTTGCGCGACGCGGAGCGACTGAAGGACTGCCGAAAACGCTTGAACGTATTACCGCTTGGCAGTGGCGCGTGCGCTTCCACAACCTTCCCCATCGACCGCGAATATACCGCAAAGCTTTTGGGCTTTGACGGCATTACGCAAAACTCGCTGGACGGAGTCAGCGACCGCGACTTTTCGATAGAATACCTGTCGTGCGCAGTGCAAGCCATGCTGCACCTGTCGCGAATAAACGAAGAATTTGTGTACTGGTCGGGCGAGGAGTTTGGATATTTGATTCTGCCCGACGCATTCAGTACAGGCTCGTCCATAATGCCGCAAAAGAAAAACCCCGACGTAAACGAGCTGCTGCGCGGCAAATGCGGTCGGGTCGTGGGCGATCTTGTAAGCATGATAACCGTCATGAAAGGCTTACCGCTCGCATACAACAAGGATATGCAGGAAGACAAAGAACCTCTGTTCGACGCGACGCATACCATATCGCTGTCGCTAAAGGTCTTTACGGCGTTTATGAATGCGGTCGAGTTCAACCGCGCAAAAATGAACGCGTCGGCTGCGGGCGGACATTCGTGCGCTACGGAATGTGCGGACTACCTTGCCGACAAGGGCTTACCTTTCCGCGCCGCGCACGAGGTTACGGGAAAGATTGTGCTGTACTGCATAGAAAACGGCAAGACGCTGCAAAACCTTACCGTTGACGAATATAAGAAGTTCTCCCCACTTTTCGAAAGTGATATACTTAAAGCCGTTCTGCCGCAAAACGCCATAGCCCGCCGCAAGATAAAAGGCGGCTGCGCCGTCGAAGAAATAGAAAGGCAGTTAAAGGTTTTACGCAACGCACTGAATAATATATAATATATCCAGAAATGAAACTCCCCCGGCGAAGCCGGGGGTTTCTCATGTGCGGGCAAAGCCCTAGTTGTTACTAGCCGCGCCTAAAGG
>JAIEFT010000033.1 GCA_029066805.1 Clostridiales bacterium
AGCCCGGACGGTGCGGCCATTCGCGACTTTATGCGTGTGGTGCACGACAAAAACCCGTTTGTAACCATAGCGGTTGATCCCGTCAAGGTTCAAGGCGAGGGTGCGGCGGACATTATGACAAACGCAGTGAACAGGATTCAATCCCGCAAAACCGATGCAATTGTGTTGTGCCGCGGCGGAGGAAGCGACGAGGATCTCGATTGTTTTAATGACGAGAAGCTGGCGACGGCTGTTGCGTTGTCGCGCATACCCGTAATATCGGCTGTAGGGCACGAAATAGATTATACGCTATGCGACTATTGCGCTGGCACGCGCGCAGGCACGCCGTCAATAGCGGGCGAGATTGTCAACGCCCATGCGAGCAGAATATTGATCGATCTTATGACTTATATAAATGCCATTAAGGCGCTCGTGGAAGACAAGTATCAAAAATGCGTCCTACGTGTAAACAGACTTGGCAAGGCAACCACATACGCAGTTTCCAAGCGTGTCAGTAAAGGTTACGGCGAGCTCCGAGTAGCAGTGTCCGGAATGCGCCACAGGGCAAACATCAACCTAAACTCTGCGGCGCGAAAGTTAACGGACAGCGGCATGCGGCTGAAATCTGCAATTGTCGCTAAGTACACGGCGGCTCGTGCCGATGCGGATAAGCTTATTGCACTTTTAAATGCGCTCGACCCGCATCGAATAATAAAAGTAGGCTATGCTGCGGTGTTAAAAGGCGGCATGCGCATATCCGGCGCTTGGGGACTGAATAAGGATGACAATATTGACTTGATTTTTGCCGACGGTGTGGCTACCGCGCGAATTACAAAAGTCAATCGCGACGCTAAAGTATAAGGAGACTGTAAAAATGGAAAACGCAAAACAAACGGTTACTTCGGGTGATTTTGAAAATAAATTGGGCGAATTGCAAAAGATAGTTAGCAAGCTGGAAAACGATTCGGACGTTACGCTCGAGGACAGCATGAGTTTGTTTGAACAGGGACTAAAGCTCACAAAAGAGTGCGTTAACGAATTGTCGGAGCTAAGCTCGCGCATTGCCGAACTCAACAATCAGCTTGATCTAATACTCGGAGATAACAATGAAAATTGACGAATTCAACAGGACCGACGACTACAAAGAACAGATTGACGCCGAACTTAAGAAAATAATAGGCGAGCTTAATTATTCCGACGAGTTTAAGGAAATTTTGGATTACGCCTTATTTCCGGGCGGAAAACGGTTGCGCCCAATACTGATGCTGGAGTGGCACAACCTGTACGCGCCGGCAGATAATTACGCACTTCGCTACGCCTGCGGATTGGAGATTCTTCACTCGTATTCGCTCATTCACGACGACATGCCGTGTATGGATAATGACGATTATCGACGCGGCAAGCTGACGGTCCACAAAAAATACGGGGAAGGTAAAGCTTTGCTTGCGGGCGACGCGCTTTTGGATTTGGCGTACCGCATACTGTCTATGCCCACGCCGAATTCCGAAGCAAGCGCATTTGCCATGCTTAATGACGCTTGCGGTGACGGCGGATTGATTCACGGTCAGTATTGCGACCTTTACGGAAAGATAGAAAATATAAGCGACCTGCTGGAAATGTATAAGCACAAGACCGGTGCGCTAATCAAACTGTGTTGTATCAGCGGCTACGTTCTGGGTAACAATCTCGACTATAAAAAATGCAAAAGTATTCTGGAATCGCTTGCAAACGGTTACAATAACCTCGATTTGGAGGAGGACAGACTGCTACTTAGCTATGTTTTGGCGGGCGGATTCGGCGAGGCGTTCGGCACAGCGTTTCAGCTGTATGACGATATTTCTGAATATATCGACGGTGAAAAGATTTCCGCCACAAGCGTGATGAATTACGTTGACTTGGATTGGGCAAAAAGATTACTCAATACCGAGCTTAATGACGCCGCAAAGTCTTTGGACGCAGTTCAAGGCAATACGACTTACCTAAAGGAACTTCTCAGTAAGTTTATAATAGTATAATTTTGGATTACAGTGACATTAAATCGCCGTCCGAATTAAAACGGCTTAATATCAAAGAGCTTGGCGAGCTTTGCGCAAGTATAAGGGAACGCATAATTTCCGTTGTTGAAAAGAACGGAGGACATTTGGCGTCCAATTTGGGCACTGTGGAATTGACTGTAGCAATGCACTATGTGTTTGATTGTCCCAAGGACAAAATCGTGTTTGACGTGGGACACCAGTCGTATACGCACAAAATCCTTACAGGGCGAGGCGAGGCATTTGACGGACTGCGACGAAACAACGGGATATCCGGTTTTCCCAAACCGAGCGAGAGCGAGTGTGACGCGTTTACTGCCGGGCATGCTTCCACGTCGCTTTCCGTAGCTTTGGGACTTGCCGAAGCGAATAGGCAGTACCAGGTCGATGCCGATGTAATAGCCGTGATAGGCGACGGGGCGCTCACCGGCGGCATGGCTTACGAAGCGCTCAACGCGATAGGCAGCGAGCAGTTGCCTGTGATAATAGTGCTTAACGACAACAATATGTCTATAAGCAAAAACGTCGGTGCAATGAGCAAGTACTTAACGCGGCTGCGTGTAAGCAAAAAATACACCGGAATGAAAAATCAAATAAAGCGCGCCGTATCTATAATACCGCTTTTAGGCGACGGAATTATTCACGTTATGGAAAAGGGCAAAAAGCTTTTAAAGCGTATTGTTCTTTCCAACAAGATGTTCGAGGAAATGGGCATATCGTATTACGGTCCGTTCGACGGGCATAATGTTGCGGAGCTGATAGAGATATTAAATCAGGTGCGGAAAAAGGAAACGCCGTCGCTTGTCCATATTATTACCGATAAAGGACGAGGGCTTAAAAGCGCGCTATCCGATCCCGAGCATTCGCACGGCATATCGTGCGTCGGCGCGTCGTGCGGTAACGATTTTTCCAAAGTTCTCGGCGATTTTCTACTTGACGCCGCGGCAAAGGACAAGCGCGTAATGGCGGTTACTGCCGCTATGTCTATCGGGACGGGACTGGAAAAGTTTTCCGCTGTCTATCCGGATAAGTTCAAGGATGTGGGCATTGCCGAAGAACATGCCGTAACATACTGCGCCGCGCTTGCGGCGGGCGGGTTAAAACCGTACTTTGCCGTATACTCGACGTTTTTGCAGCGCGGATTCGATCAAATAATTCACGATGTATGCATAGACAGTCATGCCGTTACATTTTGTGTGGATCGTGCGGGTGTTGTAGGTGCGGACGGCGTTACACATCAGGGTGTTTTTGATTTGAGCTATCTTTTGCCTATACCCAATATGACAGTAATGTGTCCGACCGACGGCGCGGAATTAAAGGCTATGTTAGAGTTTTCGCTGACGTTTGCCGCGCCGCTCGCCATACGTTATCCCAAATCTTACGGCGAAGATAGGTCGCATACCGATATAGTCTACGGCAAGTGGGAAGAGGTTTGTAATACCGCTAAATCAAAAGTGTACGTGCTTTGCGCGGGCGGACGGGCGCTCGATATAGCGCTGGATGCAAAAAAGTCCGAAAAAATCAATGTGATAAATGCTCGCTTTGTCAAGCCGCTCGATACTGAATATCTCGATAAAATCAACGCGCAGGGCAATATTGTAATCACAATAGAGGACAATATGCGCGCCGGAGGGTTTGGTATGAGTGTGCTCGGCTATCTCAATTCAAATAAAATGCGTTGCAAGTTCGATAGTATCGCTCATGATAACATGTTTATAGATAACCGCGACATATCCTCGTCGTTGAGCGATTCCGGACTTACGGCGGAAAATCTTATTAGTCTTATCAAAAGTCTTGAACAAAAGTAAAAAACAGGTTATAATGTGCTTATGAAAATCGGTGTTTATTCCAATCCTATAAAAGATACTGACGGTGCAGTAAAAAGAGCGGTGTTCGCAGCTGCCGAGGAAAACGGCATTTCTGCCGAGCCTTACGAAAGCGGCAATCGGTATGACTTTATTATATCGGTGGGCGGGGACGGCACAATTCTTCGCATTGCTAAGGACAGTGCAAAATACGGCGTGCCTATTTTGGGCATCAATATGGGTACTGTCGGGTTCTTGACGGAAACCGAACCAAAAGATATTTCTGTCGCGCTTAAAAAGCTTAAAGAGCGCGATTATTTGCTTGAGCGGCGGGCTCTGATTGACGCGCGGCACGAGGATACGCACTTTTACGCGCTTAACGACGTGGTTGTTCGCTCAGTCGGCGGGCGAATGATTTCAATGGAAGTCAGTGTTGCGGGTGAAGTGATAGACAAATTTACTTGTGACGGTTACATAGCTTGCACGCCCACCGGTTCTACGGCGTACTCACTCTCGGCGGGCGGTTCTGTTATCGGTCCGAATACGCCGGTTATTGCGCTTACGCCCATAAATCCGCACACGCTACGCACCAGACCTATTGTGGTCGGATCATTTGAGAATATCGAACTGAAAAACACGGGGCCTGCCGAAGCCGGCATTTATGTGGACGGAGAATACGTAGGCGGGCTTAATAGCGGCGCTGCCGTTACCGTTACCGGCTGGGATATGAGCGCGTTGTTTGTTCGGTTCGGAAAAAAAAGTTTTTATTCAAGGCTGCTCGACAAGCTTAACGCATGGTCGGTTACGGGTGTTCAACCCTAATAAAACACGTATGGAGGACTGATGTTACAGAGGATTACGGTACATAACCTTGCTCTTATCAAGCATTTGGAAATAGATTTTTCTGCCAAGCTCAACGTGTTTTCGGGCGAAACCGGCGCGGGCAAATCCATCATAGTGGATTCGCTCATGCTGCTTGTCGGCGGAAGATACGATAAGTCGTTGCTAAAGTTCGGCGAGGAAAACGGATACGTCGAAGGTGTGTTTGACTTTGCCGACGGTACGCCGCTCGAAAGCATCGGCATAGACTGCGAGGACGGTATTTTTATCGTCACACGTAAATTTTACCGCGACGGAAAAAACGACATTCGCGTAAACGGCAAGCAGGTTACAACCGCTATGCTGCGCGAGCTTATGCAAAACTATGTGGATATCTACGGTCAGAACGAATATCAATCGTTGCTTAAGGTATCCGAGCAGAAAAAAATCCTCGATTACTATGTTTTCAAGTCGGACGATACGCCGCTTAAAAAGCATAAAGAGCTGTACGACGAATACAAAAAGCTGTGCGCGGATATGAACGCGCTCGGGGACGAAACGGCGCGCGCTCAGCGCATAGATGTGCTCGGCTATCAAATAGACGAGATCACATCTGCGGCTGTTCAGCCGGGCGAAGAGCAACAGCTTATAGATCGTAGGCACATACTTATGGCGTCCGAACGCATAAAGAATGCGCTTGGCGAATGTTTGGCGCGGCTTGACGGAGACGGCGAAAGCGGTGTGAGCGCTAACGTAGCGGACTGCATTCATTCGCTTTCGGCTGTGTCTGCGCTCGGCGAGGCATTCTCGGCGCTATGCGACAGGCTTAAGTCCGTTTCGATAGAGCTTGATGATATTGCAGAATGCGTTAAGGACGAGCTTGACAGCATGGACGGCAGCGAAAAAGAGCTTGACGAAGTGTCGGCACGGCTTGACAAAATCCGAGCGCTCAAGTCCAAATACGGCGCATATGACGCCATGCAGAAGTTTTTGACTGACGCAAAAGCCGAAATGGAGCGGTTATCTCACGGCGCGGATTTGTACGACGAATTGTGCAAAAAAGAGATTGCGCTAAAAAAAGCGTTGTACGAAAGCGGAGAATCACTTTCCAATCTTCGCCGTACGGGTGCGGTGGCTATGCAAAAGCGCATAGTTAACGAGCTCAAGGATTTGGGTATGGCAAACTCGGTGTTTGAAGTTGTTTTTGCCGATATGCCAGGTTATGACGAATTTGTTACTCGCGTTACGAGCAACGGATTTGATGAGTTTCAGTATTACCTAAGTCCCAATGTGGGACAGCCGCTTTTGCCGCTTGCAAAAATCATTTCGGGCGGCGAGATGTCGCGTTTTATGCTGGCTATCAAGCTTGTGACGGGGGATCTCGGCAGTATCGGCACAATGATTTTCGACGAGGTCGATACCGGAATAAGCGGCGCGATAGGACTTTGCGTGGCAAAAAAGCTGGCTGTTCTTTCGCGCGGACATCAAGTTCTTTGCATTACGCATTTGCCGCAGATTGCCGCAATGGCGGACGGTCATTACTTTATAGAAAAATCCGAAAAGGACGGCGACACCGTAACGAGCGTTACGCCGCTGGATAGATCGGGCATGGTGGGCGAGATCTCTCGGCTTTCGGGCACGAAAGGAGTTTCGTCGTCTTCCGACAAGAATGCTACGGAGTTAAAGGACTGGAGCGACGAGTTTAAGTCCGGCATAGTTACAGAGTAATATTGTAAACGATTTATTTTCGATTAAGAAGTATATAATTCGACAAGCGACAAAAACTATACGTAATGAAAAAGTTACGTGTTATTTTATGCGCTTTTTTTGCGCTGTTACTCTGTGTTGCATTTTTACCTGTAGGACAAAGCTATGTATATGCCGATATAGACGAAAGCGTATATTTGGGCGGATACCCGATAGGAATATCTATTGATGTAGGCGGGCTGCTTGTAGAAAGCGTTACGGGTGTAGAAACAGAGTACGGTATTGCCGCCGTAGAGGGCATCAGAAAAGGCGATATTATTAAAAGGATAGACGGCAAAGCTGTTAGTGACGTAGACGATATTACGGAAATGATCACAACCGACGAGGCAGTAAAAATCGATGTGTCGCGCGGAGGCGTAGATATGTCGTTTGAGGTCAAGCCGATTATAGAAGAGTTCAGTCAAAAGCCGAGACTTGGCATTAAAATCAAAGATACGATTTACGGCGTGGGCACGGTTACTTTTGTGCGGGAAAACGGCAGTTTTACTGCATTAGGACACGAAATATCCAACGGCGGTGACAAAATTCCGTTTGCCGGCGGGCACATTCACGCATGCAAGGTAGTCGGAATAAAGCGCGGCGAAAAAGGCGAGGCAGGTGCGTTGCTTGCGTCGCTTACGCCCGACAAGGTATACGGCACTGTAGTATGCAACAACTGCTTCGGTATAGCGGGCAAGTACACGGGCGACTTCGATAAGGGTGAAAAAGTGGCGGTAGCCAAGCGCGATGAAGTACATTCGGGTGCGGCAAAAATCAAAACATCGGTGAACGGTTCTTCGGAGTATTACGATGTAGAGATTATAAAGGCGTCGCACCAAAGCTCGCGCAAGGAGAAGGGACTTGTTATTCGCGTTACCGATAAACGTTTGCTTAATCTTACGGGTGGCGTCGTGCGCGGCATGAGCGGCTCGCCCATATTGCAGGACGGAAAGCTGGTCGGCGCGGTGACTCACGTATTTTTGAACGATTTTACCAAGGGTTACGGCGTTTATGCCGAGTTTATGAATTAACTTATTATATATAAATTGAATTTGTTGTAATTTGACGAATAAAGGCGATGCGTTTGTCATAGATTTAAAACATGAGACGCACGTATGTTATTTCCGATTTCTTTTATAGACTTTCGCACACACTTAAGCGTAATAAGCTTCTCGTGTTGCTTTACGCTATGCTGTGTTTACTGTTTTTGGTAGTAGGCGTAGCCGTCGGCGCAAATATGTCCGACAAGACCGAATACGTCTTGCGCAACGGTGCGGCAATATTCAAGTTTTTACGCGGCGATAGCGGGATAGTAGCATACTTCTTTATAGACTTTGTAATGGGCAGTATATACTGCATTTTTACCGTGTCTATGATCTTCAACAGAGTCGCGGTGTTTATTTCGCTTGCGCCGTGCGCTTACCGCGCGTATGTGCTGGGCGTAAACACATGCGTTATTATCGTTGTGTTTTCGGTGTCGGCGTTACCAATGCTGTTTGTGACGTTTGTGCCGGTATGCATAATAGAAATAGTGATGCTTTGCATGTTGTCTTACCGATGTTTCTGCTTTTCGTCGCTTAATCGCAGATGTTTTCCGGCATGGTCGGATATAAAATGCTATTACAAGGGATTGCTGACATACATATTCGTTCTGGCGATTTTTACTCTTGTTAAGGCGATTACACTCATTTTGTTCGGTTCGGCACTGATTGGAGTAATATAGCATTATAATGAATTATTTCCTTTTGAAAAAGACAGACTACCATTATACGGGTGTTCAGTCCCTATAGATACACCCGATAACGGGCTGTTTTTGGCTCTATCTGCGTTAAACTCGCTTGTAGTAGACCCACTACGACTTCGCTCGTTTGCCTTGATATAGCTTAAAAACTGCTCCGTTTCGGGCACATGGTGTTTTTACGAGGCAAATCGCGAGGGTAGACGTGCGAAACGGAGCGCCGTCGTGCTAGGTTGTACGTCAAGCGACGCTTGCGCGCGTATAGACCGCGATTTGCCAGTAAAAATGTATCTACTGGGACTGAGCACCCGTGCATTTTCGGAGGAAATATGAACAAAAAAATCTTGATAGGTATAGCCGGTATACTGACGGCTATAATAGCTTTTTCACCGCTGTTTGGCGTGCACCGTGCGGCGCATGCGGATGTAGCGGGGCTTGCCACAACTTGTAAGGCGGCAATGCTGCTTGACGCAAACACAGGTACTGTTGTTTTTGAAAAAAACACTAAACAGCACCTGCAAATAGCGAGCATGGTAAAGATTATGACGTTGGGACTTGCGTTCGACGAGATAGCACGGCGCGAAATCTCGCTCGATACTACCGTGACTGCGTCGGAAAACGCCGCCTCGATGGGCGGATCTCAGGCATTTTTGGACGCAAACGCCGACTACAGACTGGACGAGCTGTTAAAAAGTATAGTCGTTGCCTCTGCCAACGATTCGTGCGTGGCGGTTGCCGAGTATCTTTACGGCAGTGTGGACGCGTTTGTTGCCGCCATGAACGAGCGTGCGACTGAAATGGGGCTGACCGACACCAAGTTTGTTAACTGCACGGGTTTGCCGCGCGAGGGTCAGTATAGTTGTGCTGCCGATGTTGCCGTCATGTTTAAGAACTTGATGGCGCACGAAAAGTTCTACGACTACGCCAAGGTGTGGATGTACGATTTTGAGCATCCGGGCGGTCGCGTGACCGGGCTTACCAATACCAACAAGCTTATTCGTTTTTACGACGGCTGCGACGGCGGAAAGACGGGCTATACCGACGAGGCGCGCTCTTGCATAACCGTAACCGCCAAGCGCGGTGATACGCGGCTCATATGCGTGGCTATCGGCGCTGAAAATTCCAAAACGCGCAACAAAGAGGTTTCGGAAATGCTCAACTACGGTTTTGCCAATTACAAAACTATTTACGCATTGCAAAAAGGCGAGGTTTTGGGTGAATACGGTGTTGAAAACGGTAAGACCGAAAGCATAACCGCAGTAGCCGAAGAAGATTGCACGGCGTTTGTTAAGTGCGGGGAAAAGAGCGACGTAGCATTGCAGCTTAATATAGATACTCTATCTGCTCCGCTCGCTGCGGGTCAAAAGGTGGGAACAGTGACCGTGCTCATCAACGGCAAAGAATACGGAACTGTGAACGCCGTAGCTAAAAACGGCTGCGAAAAGAAAGGCTACAAGGATATATTGGACGACTTTATCAACGAATGGTAAATATTGTCACAATTTGTTGACGGACGGATGACGGTGTGGTAAAATATAACATATGAGTAAAGCTATTATCGCACCGTCAATACTAAGCGGCAACTTTGCCGATATGGGTAACGAAGTAAAAAGCCTTAAAGCCATGGGCGCGGACTGGGTTCACGTAGACGTAATGGACGGCGTGTTCGTTCCCAATCTTACTTTCGGGTTCAAGATGATAAAGGATATCCGCCCGTTATCCGATTTGTTCTTCGACGTTCATCTTATGATAACAAATCCTAAGCGGTACGTCGAGCGGTTTGTTAGCTCGGGCGCGGACCTTGTGTCGTTTCACTACGAGGCGGAAGATGATATCGGCGGCACGCTTGACATAATAAAATCCGCCGGTTGTAAGTGCGGGCTTGCTATCAATCCCGATGCCGATGTGGATGTAATTATTCCGTATCTCGATAAACTCGATTTGATTTTGATTATGACGGTTTTTCCCGGGTTCGGCGGACAAAAGTTCATAGACGGGTCACTGGAGCGTATAGCAAAGGCAAAGGCTCTGCGAGATAAGCTTGCGCCTTCGGCATTAGTCGAAGTGGACGGCGGCGTGAATATCGGCAATGCTCAAAGTATAATATCCGCCGGCGCTGACGTCATGGTTGCGGGCAATGCTGTATTTGGCGCAACCGATAGGACGGCGGCAATAAAGCAGCTTCGCGGCGAATAATAATTAGTAACACATGCGCACCGTATGGAATAATTAATATAGAGAGGTAAAACGGAGGTGCGCCAAATGTCTAAAATAATTTGCATAAAATTGCCCAAGTGCTTGGGTAAGTTCGTGCGGCTGTTTAAGCGCAAATAAAAAACAATATTAAAATCCCGACGCGTCACGTCGGGATTTTTTGTGTAACGAATTTAAATGAAACAAGATAGGGAATTAACTATAAAATTAGTTCTCTTGTTTTTTTGCGGTGCGTAAGCAACGCGTGCAAACATAGCCGTACTGCTCTTCGCCGTCAATCACCACCGTGCCCTTGTGTACGTTGGCGTTGAAAGTGCGCTTTGTCTTTTTGTGCGAGTGGCTGACGTTGTTTCCTGCCACTTTGCCTTTGCCGCACATTATACATACTTTGCTCATGTTTTTGACCTCCTGAGGCGGACTGAACCATTTATCTTAATCAATATACCACTTTTTCGGCTCTTTTGCAACCGAAAATGAGTATATTTTTACTAAATTTTTTAAAAAATAAGTTAAAACTCTTGCAAAAATATTCGATATGGGTTAAAATATAAGAGTGAAATACATATATTTAATTGTTTTGGAGCGATCGTGAGTGTCCATACTTCTAATGCCTACGGCAGAATAACGGTTACGGAGGACTCGATAGCACAAGTTGCTGCCGATACCGCTTTGGACTGCTACGGTATTGTCGATCTTGTTTCCAAAACTTTTTCCGACAATCTGTCGGACCTGTTCAGGCGCAAGCGTCTGTCACGAGGGGTAAATGTATTCACAAATGGCGACAGAATATTTATTGACCTTTACGTCATAATCAAATACGGTCTGTCTATCGAGGCTGTGGCACAGTCGCTCAAAAAAGCGGTCAAGTACCGCGTCGAGCGCTTCTCGGGCATGGTGGTAGATACTATCAATATCCATGTCGTTGGAATCAAAGTGTAACCGCCCCGAAATTTCGGAGGATTAAAATGCAAAAATCTATCAACGGCGCAACGTTTCGCAAAATGGTTGTGAACGGCGCTAAACTTCTCGACGCGCACAAGGCGCATGTAAACGAACTTAACGTTTTTCCGGTTCCCGACGGCGATACCGGTACGAATATGTCAATGACAATGCTATCCGCATCCCGCGAGGTAGCAAGCTGTTCCACCAACAATATGCCGGAGCTGTGCGACGCAGTAAGTAAAGGCGCTCTTCGCGGCGCGCGCGGCAACAGCGGCGTAATACTCAGCCAGATACTCAAGGGTATGACTTCGGTGCTTGCAGGAAGCACCGAGCTTACCGCCAAAACTTTTGCCAAAGCCTTTGCGGCGGGTACGGAAGTCGCTTACAAAGCGGTTACCAAGCCCAAAGAAGGCACTATCCTTTCGGTAATTCGTGCGGTTTCGGAAGCCGCCGACAAAGCCGCCAAAAAGAACGTCGAGCTAAAAGACTTTTTCGCTACCGTCATAGCGGCGGGCGAGGAAATGCTCAAACAAACGCCCGAAATGCTCCCCGTACTTAAAAAAGCGGGAGTTGTCGACGCGGGCGGCAGAGGCTTGCTTATATTGTTCCAAGGCTTTTTGAACGTGTTGTTGGGTCAGGAAGAAGCCTACAATATGGAATTTGACGACGCATTCAAGGCAGGCGGCGCAACTACGCCTTACGACGAGCAGGCGCACTTTAGCTATAACGACCTTGCGGAAATCGAATTTGCATACTGCACAGAGTTTTTTATTGTCAATCTTTATAAAAAGACTACGGAAGCCGATATCGATAAGTTCAGAGAAAAGCTTATGGAAATAGGCGACTGCGTGCTTGTTATAGGCGATCTTTCTTTGGTCAAGGTTCACGTCCACTCCAACGTGCCCGGTCAAGTTTTGACTTACGCGCTTGAGCTCGGCGAACTCGATCATCTGAAGATCGAAAATATGTTACAGCAAAACCGTGCGCTCAAGAGCAAGCAGCAAGAGGAGCTTAAACCCTTCGGGCTGGTTGCCGTATGTGCTGGCGACGGACTTACCGCCATATTCAAGGATTTGCTTGTAGACAACATAATAGAAGGCGGGCAGACAATGAATCCATCGGCGGACGACATTGCCAAGGCTTGTGACGCTGTAGCAGCCAAGGACGTTTTTGTTTTCCCCAACAATAAAAACATTATTCTTGCCGCCAACCAGGCTAAAGCGCTTAGTAAGCGCACAATTCACGTAATACCCACTACCAATATCCCTCAGGGGCTTTCGGCAGTGCTTTCGTTTAATCCCGAGGACACCGTTGACGGCAACCTCAAAAATATGAACGACGCATTGGGCGGCGTGCGCTCCGGCTCTGTCACATATGCTGTGCGCAACACCCAGATCGGCAACTTCGATCTTAAGGAAGGCGACATCATCGGTATGGACGCCAAAGATATTGTTGCCAAAGGCGACAGTGTAAGCGCAGTTACCGAACAGCTTATCGACAGAATGATGGACGACGACGTAAATTGCATTTCCTTGTACTTCGGTAACGATGTAAAGGAAGAGGAAGCAAACGCTATCGCCGCAGACATAACCAAAAAGTACAGGTCTTGCGACGTCGATGTGCATTACGGCGGTCAACCTTTGTACTACTTTATAGTTTCTTTGGAATAAATTTTAGCTGTACCGATGGGGGATAATCACTTCCATCGGTACTGTTTTTACATAAGTTGGAACTTTCGGAGATTAAGGGAATAGGTGTAAAACGCCTAAAAGCGTTGAATGAGATGGGGATATTTACTCCGTCGGATTTGTTGTTGCGCTTTCCCGACAGATATATTGACGTAAGCACCAAGGTAGACAGAACTCTGAAAGACGGCGACATTGTATCGTTTTTGGGTGAAACTGTAGGACAGGCTAAGCGCTCTTTTATTCGGCGCGGGCTCAGCGTCGTAAATTGCAGTTTCAAAAATAACGGAATAGTTGTTCGCTGTTCTTGGTTCAATCAACCGTTTGCCGCACGAAATCTTGTTGAAGGCGACAATGTCTACGTTGTCGGCAAGGTAAAACGGTTCAAATCCGCAGTACAGGTGATAAATCCTACATTGCTCACTCCGCAACCGACGGATGAGAGCATTGTGCCTGTGTACAAAACGTCGATTCCGTCGCGAACTTTTGAAGCTGCCGTCAAAATCGCGCTAAATAACGTGCGTGTAAACAGTTTTATTCCCGCTGTTCTGGCGGAAAAGTTCGGACTTATGCCACTGCAAACAGCGCTCATGCGCATACATTGTCCGCGAGACATGATGGAGCTTGCCATAGCAAGACGGTCGGTCGCTGTGGAAAATCTATGCTATGTCATTACTTCGTACAGATTATTAAAGGACGATAGGCGGGACTTTGCGTACTCTGCGCCGCGAACGGCGATAAACGAGTTTATAAACAGTCTGCCTTTTCCGTTGACGGCAGAGCAAGCCGATGCTATAGACGGTATTATAAGCGCACTGCGCTCGGATAAGCTTACAAATATGCTTGTTCAAGGCGAAGTCGGCTGCGGAAAGACGATTGTCGCGCTCGCAGCAATGTTTTACGCCGCAAAATGCGGATATCAGTCGGCTATTATGACGCCTACAGAAGTTTTGGCACGTCAGCATTATGCCACAATGGTCAAGTATTTAGAGCCGCTTGGGGTGAAGTCGCAGCTGCTTTGCGCGTCTATGAACGCAAAACAAAAGGAAGCCGCGCTGTTCAATATTAAATTCGGCGCAGCGTCTTGCATTGTCGGTACGCAATCACTGATAGGCGACGACGCGGTTTTTCGCGATTTGCGGCTTGTGATAGCCGATGAACAACAGCGGTTCGGTGTAAATCAGCGTGCAAAATTAGAGAGTAAGGGCGGTAAAACCGACATGATAGTCATGACCGCAACGCCAATTCCGCGTACGCTTGCACTGTCTTTGTACGGCGAGCTCCAACAGATCGATATTCGTGCACTACCCGCAAACCGCCCGCAAATCCACACCTCCATTGTGCCGCAGTCAAAAATCGATCATATGTATGGTTATATAATGAATAAAGCTGCGGTTGACGAACGCACATATATTATTTGTCCGCGTATAGAGGGCGGCGATGACGACGTTACGAGCGTGGATGATATATATAATAAATTAAAGAGCACGCAATGTGCGTCATATGTCGGGTGTATTCACGGCAAAATGCGTGACGCAGAAAAGAATAGTATTATGTCCGATTTTAAGTCGGGTAAGATAAAGATTTTGGTGTCTACTACGGTCGTGGAGGTGGGCATAGACGTGCCCGAAGCTACAACTGTTGTTGTGTTCGACGCAGAGCGGTTTGGATTATCGCAGCTACATCAAATCCGAGGACGAGTGGGGAGAGGAACTAAGGAATCTTACTGCTTCTTGGTCAGCGAGAGGGGCTCGGAGGAGAGCGATGCGCGGCTGAAAGAGTTCTGCAAGCTTTCGGACGGGTTTTCGGTGTCTGAGCTTGACTTTAAACTGCGTGGCGCGGGGGATTTTGTGGGACTTCGCCAGCACGGAAACGGCAATATGGAGATTGATAATAATATTATTGAACGTGCAAGGGCGCTTTCGGACGCTCTAATAGCTGACGGCAGCGTTTCCGAAAATATAGTCGAGTCGCTCAAAGCTCCCGAATTTATTAAATCGGTCACAATGAACTGATGAGTAATAGTCGCAGTATATTGAACTTTAGAGCATTTTTGGTAGTTGCGCCGATAGTTGCTGCGTCGGTGTTTTGTGTGTATTGTTACATGTATAACCGTATTGCCGGCATTGTATTGTCTGTGCTATGTATACTTGCTTGCGCGGCGCTTTCCGCAATATTTATATATAGATTTATACGCAATATGTCTAGGCTGATTGTTGCAATATCGTTTTCGCTTGCCACTATTTTGAGCATAAGTGCGATATCATTTGGCGTTATATTTGCCGATAAGTGGGAGAATGGCAAGGAATTTAACGGATATTGTACGGTCATGGGTAGAGTGTGCGATATAGATATACGGACCGGACAATACAGATTGTTTCTTGATGATTTGCTTTTGAACGGGAAGAGCGCGGACGGTGTTTTACGCATAAGTATTGCTGTTTCGGACAGAAATATAGCCGACACGGTGCGTCCGGGTGACAGCTTGCAGTTTGGTGCAAATGTGCGTGCGCTCGATCTTGCAGACGAAAGCGGAAAAATCAATGGCAATGCTTACCGTACCGATGTGCGATATACCGCGTCAGTCAGTTCCGAAGGAATTGTTCAGCGTTTCGGTGAGCCGAGCGTGCTTGAAAAGTTTACTATGTCTATTAAGTCCAAATTGGTCGACAATATGGGCGAAAAATATGGAAACATAGCGTATTCTATGCTTACGGGTGATAAACACGGGCTTTCGGTTGGAATATCCGATTATTTTTCCGCGGCAGGACTTGGGCACATTATGGCGGTATCGGGATTACATATCGGATTTTTTGTGCTGCTGATCAACTTCATATTGTGTAAATTAAGCAAAAAGATACGTTATCCTATAATCGCCGCAGTTCTTTTAGCGTACACCGTGCTTGCTGATTTTTCGCCTAGTGTTGTGCGTGCCGTGATTATGGTGTTTATATCGGGCATAGGTATTTTGATAGGCGGGCGGCGCGACTTATTGTCTGCTCTGCTTTGTGCGTTTTCGTTTATTCTTGCGGTAAAGCCGTTCTACATGTTTGAAGTAGGGTTTTTGTTAAGCTTTGGCGCACTGTTTGGTATAGCTGTGTTTTCGGGGACTGTCAGACGGTTTTTGTCGAAACGCAACGCGCACAGAAAGGTGAACGAAGCAATAAGCGGATCGGTGTCCGCAACACTCGGCATTATTCCCGCCGGGGTGTACTTTTTCGGGAAGATACAGATTTTGTCTGTTTTAGTCAATATTTTTGTGCTTCCGTATATTACGATTGCATTTTTATCAATTGTTTGTTTATTGCCCATAGCGGCTATTCCGTACTGTGGGCCTGTCCTTGTCGTGTGTAAATATCTGCTTATGCCGCTCGATTACATAGCATATGGTATAGCGCGCTTGCCTTATACAATAATACAACTCAGTTCGACTTGGGCGGTTTTCTTATGCTATCCGCTCATGTTTATGGCCGGCGAGCACGTAATGCTCAAAAAATGCAAAACCGCCGTGAGTTGGTATTCTCTGGCGGTTTGTATGATTATAATTATCGTTAGCGCGCTGTAATTTACGACTGCTGCGGCGCAGGTGCGGGTTCGGTGTTATCGACGGAGGTTTGCCGTGAAAGCACTATCGTACAACAGTTGTCGTATATCATGATTTTGCCTTTTGGCAGAATATCGCCGTAAATGCTGTCAGCAACATACACGTTGTGTTGCGGCGGGTCGATTTCCTCGTCGTAGAACATCATAATTTCTTTGCGTCGCTCGTACCATCTGCCGCTGTGATCTGCTTGAACGCCGTTTGACACAACGGTTAGTTCAAAGGTGTTGTCGTCGTTTAGCGTAAGGCGATAGTCGAGCGTTTCGTCCTTGTCAATGCCGTAAGGAGTGTGGATGTATTCCACGGTGTAGCTGCCGCTACGGTTGTGTCCGAAGTGTCTGCTAACGCCGGACAATGCACCCCTTTTGATAAATTCGCCGTAAAATCCGTCGATTTTGTTGCCGCCCAATGTTATTTCTATTTTATTTTCGGGTTCGGTAGAATCGCTGTATTGTTGTGTTTGCATTTGTTGCGGTTCGGCGGGCGGCGCAGCTTGCGCCGCAGGTGCTTTGCTGCATCCGCAAAGCGCGGTCGCGGTAATCAGAGCGGTTACGGCTACAGGTACGACTTTTTTCATAATAACACCTCGCAAAATGTCCTTAGATTTTCTTTTAGTCTTTGCGAGCAAAGATAAAATATTCATAAAATTTTTTCGGGAATTTGCATCAAATCGATTGACTTATCTTTACGGGTATTATACAATATATAAGCAAAGCAGATTTAATCTCACCGATCGGGTTTACTCGGAGCGGTCAAACATCAAAATACAGTGTATTTGTGTGTGAGTTGAATTCTGTTCTGCTCGCATTTTTATTTTCAGGAGGATACCGACTATTATTAAAGAGCTTGTTATAAACGAAGGGATTGACAACAATCTCGAAGTCAGAGTCAAGGACGAAACGGGCGCTATGTTGGGAATAATGCGCGCCTCGGAAGCAAAGGTTATTGCCGACGACCGCAGACTCGACCTCGTTATGATAACGCCCAACGCGCAACCGCCCGTGTGTCAAATAATGGACTACGGCAAGTATCGTTTCGATACGGCAAAAAAGGCTAAGGATGCGCTTAAAAATCAAAAGAAAACGGACGTAAAAGAAATCCGTTTGTCAATCACGATTGACGTAGGCGACGTCAACACCAAATCCAAGCAAGCAAGAAAATTCCTTACGGACGGGGACAAAGTCAAAGTTTCCATTCGTATGCGCGGTCGCCAGATGGCGCGCCCGCAGATGGGAGTCGATATCATGAACTCGTTTTTTGAAACCGTCAAGGACGTTGCGGTCATCGATCGCAAGCCTGCGGTGGACGGCAGAAGCATCATTATGATACTCGCGCCGATTGTCAGCAAATAATTTTTAATTTCGGAGGAATATATTATGCCCAAAATGAAGAGTCACAGCGGCGCGAAAAAACGTTTTCGCGTAACCGCAAACGGCAGAGTTAAGCGCGCTCAGCAAGGTAAAAACCACATTCTCAACAAAAAACCGAGAAAGCGCATTATGAGATTGCGCCAAGGAGCGTATCTCAAGTCCGCTAAGCAGGAAAAGACCATTCGCAACATGGCGCAGAAGTAGGAGGACTAAACTATGAGAATTAAAAGAGCAGTAAACGCAGTCAAAAAACGCAGAAAGATTTTTAAGCTTTCCAAAGGTTATTTCGGATCTAAATCCCGTTCGTACCGCATAGCGCGCCAAGCCGTTATGAAGTCGCAGATGTACGCTTATATCGGCAGACGCCGCAAAAAGCGTGATTTCCGTTCGCTTTGGATTACGCGTATCAACGCCGCCGCGCGCATAAACGGACTTTCTTATTCCAAGCTTATGCACGGGCTTAAGGTTTGCGGCATCAATCTAAACCGCAAAGTGCTTGCCGATATTGCAGTAAACGACGCAGAAGCTTTTAAGGCGCTTGCTCAAAAAGCCGCCGTCGCTCTTGGCAAATAGTAATAGAAGCGTCGATTTTTTCGACGCTTTTGTTTTTTATGAGTATTATGGAAGTAATTAGATCCGCAGATAACAAAACTGTCAAGCATATAGCCAAATTAAAGGATAAAAAGTACCGCGACGAGTATAACGAGTTCTTCGCCGAAGGGTATAAAAACGTGCTCGATACGTGTAGTGCGTGTCCCGAGCTGATAAAAAGCGTGGTCTTGAGCGAAAGCGCGTATAGCGAAATAGGCGAAAAGTTTGTCGACTATAACGTCACTGTTATAGCCGACACCGTGTTTGACAAGATAACAGACACAAAAAGCTATCAGGGCGTGCTATGCGTAATGGAAAAACCCAAGTCGATAGAGCCGACGGCAGACTGTTGTATACTGCTGGACAGAGTGCGCGATCCCGGCAATGTCGGCACGATTTTGCGCACCGCTGTCGCTTGCGGCTACGACGTGATAGTAAATAACTGTGCGGACGTGTATTCGCCAAAGGTCACACGTAGCGCTATGTCTGCCGTAATCAAGTGTAATATCGGCACTAATATTTCGCCCGACGCTATAAAAAAAGCCGGGTACAGTTTGATTGTTGCGGACATGCACGGCGAAAACGTGTTTAAAGCCGAGCACGGTGACAAGTATTGCATAGTGGTGGGCAACGAGGCGGAGGGCGTGTCGGAGGAAATAAAAGCGCAAGCCGATAAACTATTAGCTTTACCGCAGAGCAATATGGAATCGCTCAACGCCGCCGTCGCCGCTGCTGTAATGATGTTTGTATTAAAATTCGGAAAATAATATTATTAAGGTTGAAATCGCTCGCGTTACTCGGAATGACAAAGAAAATTATTGACAAACAGTATAGCAAATAGTATAATTACAATATAAACTTGAAAATGGAGAAATTTTATGTCCGGACACAGCAAATGGGCAACTATTAAACGGCAAAAAGGTAAGACCGACGCCGCACGCGCTAACGTATTTACAAAGATAGGCAGAGAGCTTGCGGTCGCTGTTCGCCAAGGCGGACCTGACCCCAATAACAATCCTCGCTTGCGCGACGTTATTGCCAAAGCTCGCGCGGCAAACATGCCCAACGATAATATCAACCGCTCGATCAAAAAGGCGAGTGGCGAGGATAGCAACGTTAACTACGATTCCATTATTTACGAAGGCTATGGATCGGGTGGTGTTGCCGTCATAGTAGAAACGCTTACCGACAACAAAAATCGCACTGCGGCGGCTGTACGGCATATCTTCGATAAATGCGGCGGCAGTTTGGGCACAACAAATTGTGTTTCGTATATGTTCGAGTCTAAAGGCGTTGTTACTATATCAAAGGAAAAGGGCGATGACGAGGAAGAAGTCATGATGCTCGCGCTCGAGCTTGGCGCTGACGATTTTGACGGTTCGGAAGAAGAGTACTATATTTCCACATCGCCGAGCGCAATGGATGAAATTCGCGACGGACTGGAAAAAGCGGGCAGAACGATTTTGTCCGCCGAAGTCCGGCAGATTCCGTCCTCTACTGTAGACGTAGACGCTGAGACGGAGACAAAAATTCGGCGCATGCTTGACATGTTCGACGATGACGACGATGTTCAAAACGTCTATCATAACGCCAACCTTGCCGACGACGATGAAGAAGAGTAATTCTAATCGCATTGGCTTTGGCGATATCAGTATACAAAACCACCGCCTAAATGTAGGGGGTTGTGACGCGGCGGAGCTGGCAAAAGAGTACGGAACGCCGCTGTACGTGTTTGACGTAAACTACGCTGTCAAAACCGCCGCCGCGTACGTAGACGTTCTAAAACGCGAATATCCAAATTCCACGGTGTGCTATGCGTCCAAGGCGTTTTGTTGTAAGGCAATATACAGGATAATCGCACCGCTCGGGCTCGGCGCGGACGTCGTTTCCGGCGGAGAGCTTTACACCGCACTTAGCGGCGGTATGAATCCTAAAAAGATCTACTTCCACGGCAACAACAAGACCGAGGAAGAAGTGGCGTTTGCTATTAAGTCGAGCGTCGGATATTTTGTAGTCGATTCGCTACATGAGCTTGAACTGATAGAAAAACTCGCATACTCGCCGCAAAACGTACTGTTTCGCGTTAATCCCGGCGTGGAAGCGCATACGCACAGGTTTATACAAACGACAACTCCCGACAGTAAGTTCGGTTTTTCAATAGCTGACGGCACTGCGGAGAGCGTAATTCTTTCCGCGCGGAAATACAAAAATGTTAATTTTGTCGGCATAGCTTGTCATATAGGCTCACAAATTTTCGAGCCGCAATCGTTTGAGATTGCTATCGACAAAATGACTGATTTTATAGTCAAGCTAAATTCGTTGGGTGTTCAAGTCGAACGGTTAGATCTCGGAGGCGGCTTCGGAGTGCACTATATCGAAGAAGACAGACCGCTCACGCCGGAACAGTATATGGCTAACTCTGCCAGATATCTTGCTACGGCAGTCAAGCGGCGAGGCATAACTGCGCCGCACTTGATTTTTGAACCGGGTAGGTCAATCGTCGGTGAGGCGGGACTTACGCTCTATACCGTAGGCGCTATCAAAACAATCAAGGATCTAAAGACTTACGTCGCAGTCGACGGCGGGATGTTTGATAATCCTCGTGTGTCGCTGTACGACGCTCGCTACACATTTGTTGTTGCAGACAGAGCGGACGAAAAAGGCGATAAGGTATATTCAATTGCAGGCAAGTGTTGTGAAAGCGGCGACATACTCGCCGACGGCATAACGCTGCCCGAGCTGAAAAGCGGCGATGTTTTGGCTACGTTTACCACGGGTGCATACCACTATTCTATGGCGTCCAACTACAACCGCAATGCTATTCCGCCCGTAGTTGCCGTCAAGGACGGAAAATCGGCGTACATGGTAAAACCTCAAACTTATGAAGATCTTATACGTAACGATGTAATTCCGCTGTTTTTAGAGGACGTTAAGTAATGATTTTTGCATTTAGGTACGGACAAGATCCACTCGACTACTTTATATTAATATTACTGACGCTGATTGCCGTGTGTATATCGCTTGTTCTTCACGAGCTTGCGCATGGCTTGGTGGCAAAGTGGAACGGTGATTACACGGCAAAGTATGCGGGGCGACTGACGCTCAATCCGGTTAAGCATTTTGACCTGATCGGGTTTGTGATGATGATGCTTGTCGGTTTTGGCTACGCAAAGCCCGTGCCCGTCAATCCCGCCAACTTTAAGCATTATCGGCGCGGACTGGTGACTGTAGCGATAGCCGGCGTAATAGTTAATCTGATTTTGGCGTTTGTTGCGTCGCTCGGTTATTGTTTGATGTTTCTTGCTTGGAATCATGCGACAACCGAGGGCACGTTTTGGCTGTGCTACTATATATGGCGGTTTTTCGGAATACTCGGCTCAATAAATCTTTCGCTGCTGTTTTTTAACATTCTGCCCGTATTTCCACTGGACGGGTTTAGAGTGGTGGAAGCGCTCACGCATCGCGGAAACAAGTTCTGTTCCTTCATGCGCGCAAACGGGCAGTACATTCTGTGGGGATTAGTCGGGCTTAGCTTTATCGTGTCGTCGGCTGTAGAGAACGTCGGTAGTATTCCTTATTGGTTTGAGTATATAGATATTTTGGGCACATATCTGAACTTTTTTGTCAATCATTTCTTTGAGTGGTTTACTAAATTTTGGTGGCTTATAGTGCCTATTTATTAAGGAGCGGGCATGGGCGAGATAGAGGAAATCAACGAGCTCGAAGCTGAAGGGTCTTCCAAGAGCTATCATGTTGTGCTGTCCTATTACGACGGACCGCTCGATTTGCTTTTGGATTTGGTCAAGCACGAAAAGATCAATATCGAAGACATTTTCATTTCGGACATAACCGACCAGTATTTGCGCGCCATGGAGCAAATAGATGAGCTTGACATGGAGCAAGCCGCCGACTTTATTGTCGTAGCCGCAACGCTTTTGGAAATCAAATCAAAAAGACTGCTGCCTAAGATAGAAGAGCCCGCGCTCCAGCAGGAAGAAGAAGATCCGGAAGCCGAGCTTATTACGCGGTTAAAGGAATACAAGCTTTACAAGGAAGCCGCCGAAAAAATGCGCGAGCAGGAAATACTGGATATGCACTTCCGCGCGCCTGACGATTCGGTGGGAACACCGCGATTGATTTTGAAAGACATGACCACAAACGGGTTGATGAATGCGCTGAAAAAGCTGTTTGACAAGATAGGCGACCGTCAACAGCTTACCAAGGTCAAAATGATAGCGCGAGACCCGTTTACAGTCGAGGAGAAAATAGAATTCATACGCGAACGATTTAAGATAGTTCAGTCTTGCACTTTTGATGAGCTGTTTGACGAGGACTATACTATCGGCGAGGTCGTCACCACATTTTCGGCGCTACTCGATCTTGTTAAGGGTCAAGAGGTGGGCGTGCGACAAGAGGACGTTTTTACAACAATTACTATAGTAAAGAGGAGCAAAGAGGAAGATAATGCTGGAAATTGAAAAGGTAGAAAACGTGTTAGAAGCGCTTTTGTTTGTATCCGGCGACGGACTGAAGGTTTCCGATATATGCGAGCAGCTGGAGCTTCAAAAAAGCGAGGTTACCGCGGCGGTCAAAAAACTTCAAAAGAAGTACGGCGAAAATTCTGGAATACATATTATAAGCTATAACGGCAAGCTTCAGCTTGCTTCCAATCCCGCGTATTCTGACGTTTTGTCCGTTGTGCTTAATCCTATAAAGGAAAAAGCTCTGTCCAATCCCGCTATGGAAACATTGTCGATTATAGCGTATCGTCAGCCTGTTACGAGATTGGAGATCGAAAATATTCGCGGCGTTAATTGCGATTATGCAATCCAAGCGTTGCTCAAAAACAATCTAATCGAGATTGTCGGGCGCAAGGACACAATAGGCAAACCGTTGCTGTTTGGCACGACCGAAACATTTTTGCGCAAGTTCGGCATAGAAAATATCGAGGATTTGCCCAACCGCGACGCGCTACTAGAAAAGATTAAAGAGATAGAGGAATCCACTCCCGAGCTTACAGAAGAGGGGTTGTACAGGTTTGACGAAAAGACCGACGAGGAGACTCCGGAGTTCTTGCAGGGCGAGGACGTGGTCAAAATCGAAGTGGACGATGGAGGCAACTGATTATCGGTTGCTAATGATATTATCAATATTTATTATACGAATGGCAGACACTATGTTCATGATATACTTAGTGCTTGCCATTATTATATTGCATATAATTTCATTGCCGCTCATGTTTGGCGTAAATGTCGATGTAAATACCGACATAAATGTCGGCAAGATTTCTATATCATTTATGTTTATTCCCGTGTTTCGCAAGAAGATTAATATCAAGCGGTTGCTTAGTGGGCAAGATATTGATCGGGAAGATAAAGAAGAAAGCAAAAACAACGGCGAAAACAAAGGGTTTAAAAAGTTTTTAACGGACTGTGCTATAAAGATACTTAAATTTGTGTGTGTAAAAAGTGTGAGCTTGTACTCTAAAATCGGCACGGGCGACGCTGCTGCGGACGGAATGGCGGTAGGCATGCTGCGCATTATGTACACGCAGTTTTGCGCTTTTTTCGGTTTTAACGGCGACGGCGGAAAAATCGAACCCGAATACAATGCCGAGGTTATAGTATTCGATTTTTTCGGCATATTTTCGATAAGTTTTGCAGATATTATCTTTGCTGTGTTATGCGCTGTAGCAGAAAGATTTGCGCGCTTGACAACGGCAAGGAGAAACTATGAGAATGTTACCTAGTGAACATACCGAGCATCCGATAGAGCGAATTATGGATAGTGCGTTCGGAAAAATGCGCACTTTGACCGACGCGGATATCATTGTAGGTAATCCTATCGTAATGCCCGACGGCACTACTGTTGTGCCAATCAGCAAAATCAGCATAGGTATTGTTACGGGCGGCGGCGAGTACTGCCAAAAGCAACAGAACGAGTATCCGTTTGCGGGAGCGTCGGGCGCGGGCATGAGTGTATCGCCCGTGTGCTTTTTGGTAAGTGACGGAAAATCGGTAAAAATGTTGAACGTCGGCAGTAAAAGCATGCTCGATAAAGTAGTGGAAACTGTTCCTGATGTTGTGGGCTCTTTGTTTGGGAAGAAAAGGAAATAAAAATGAAAAGATTGTTGACAATTGTATTTGCCGCGATATTTGCGGCTATGTGCTGTGCCGGCACTCATGTTGCGGCAGAGCAAACCGTTACGCTTCGCCCGACCGATGTTGGCAGCTCCGCGGCGTCTATGGCGCTTGTGGACGGCGATACGGGTGAGCTTATATATTCCAAAAACTGCGACGCAAAAAGAGAACCAGCCAGCACTACCAAGATTTGTACGGCTATTACCGTCATAGAAAATCAGACAATTCTGGATATCCCCATGCCCATACCGAACGAGGCTGTGGGGGTAGAAGGTTCGTCGCTGTACCTACAAAAGGGCGAAATGCTTACCGTGCGGGATTTGCTGTACGGGCTTATGTTGCAATCCGGCAATGATTGCGCTACCGCGCTCGCTATTATTGTTGGCGGCAGCGTAGAAGGTTTTGTGCGCATGATGAACGAAACTGCGGAAAAAGCAGGAGCAAAAAATACGCACTTTATGAACCCGCACGGACTGCACCACGACGAACATTATACTACTGCGCGCGACCTTTGCGCAATATCGTATTATGCTATGCAGAATGAGCTGTTTAGGGAAATTGTATCTACAAAGCGCCACACCACGCCGTACCATAATCACGACTACAGGCGAAATTTCCCAAACAAAAATAAGATACTGTTCAATTATGACGGCGGTAATGGCATAAAGACGGGCTATACACGGCATTCGGGCAGGTGTTTGGTGTCGTCGGCAACGCGCGACGGAAAGACTTATATATGTACCGTGCTCAACTGTTACGACATGTTTGAGGAGTGTATGCGGCTTATGGACTGTGCTTTTGCTCGATAGTGTTTTATAAGCAACTGCAAAATAATGTAAGACTACAAAATACTTGATTTTTTATCAGGAAAGGTTTAAAATCATGGTATGCGAATCAATAAATATTTAAGCGGTTGCGGTTTAGACAGCCGCCGCAAATGCGAAAAGTTAGTGACGGACGGCAGGGTCAAGGTAAACGGCAAAACCATAACCGACCTTGCTACCGATGTAAAGGACGGCGACACGGTGGAGGTTGACGGCAAGTACGTCAATCTTTCCGAGCGCAAAGTTTACATAATGCTAAACAAGCCGAAAGGCTGTGTTTGCACAGCAAGCGACGAAAAGGGGCGAAAAACCGTGCTTGATTTTGTCAAGATCAAGGAGCGGATTTTTCCCGTCGGGAGGCTTGACTACGATACAGAGGGACTGTTGCTTTTAACAAACGACGGGGAGCTTGCATATACAATCACGCACCCTAAAAACATGATCAAAAAGGTTTACAGCGTGCGTGTGGAGGGCGAGCCGAGCGACTCCGAGCTAAAGCGACTTCGTAGCGGTATTGAGTACAACGGCATAAGATATGCGCCCGCGCGCGTTGCCGTTATCGAAAAAGACGAAAAACAGACTAAGCTGGAAATAACGATCACAGAGGGCAAAAACCACGAGATAAAGAATATGATAGAATCGCTTGGGCGGCGCGTATTATTTTTGAAGCGCACGGAAATTGCGGGGATTCGTCTCGGTGGTTTGTCCCGCGGCGAATGGCGGTATCTAAACGCGCGCGAACTTGAGTACATAAAAACAATCAAATAGATAAATCTTTTTTAAAAATCTTTGCTGTACAGTTGAAAAAAATATTTTTTAATGTTACAATATATTCGGATGAGTTTGGAGGATTAAATGGAAACTTTAAAAAATGCAAAATCCGCTACTGCTGCGGCCAACAAAAATTTAACTGATTTTTTAAACGCGTTTCTCGACGATAAGTCTTTCGTCGAAACAGACGCGTTTATTTGTTCTTCAAACGAGGACGCAGTCGGCGACGGTGTCGTAAGCGGCTTTGCATCGGTTGATAATAACGCAGTGTGCTTATTTGCCGTAAACGGAAAGACGATGAAGGGCGCTATCGGCGAGGCGAACGCAAAAAAGATTGTGCGCACCATCAACAACGCAGTGCGTATGGGCAAGCCGTTAATTGCAGTGTGGGACACTATGGGCGCGCGCTTTGCCGAGGGCATAGGCGCGCTTGAGGGCTACGGCTCTATACTTCGCGCATACACAGTCGCTTACGGCGAAGTGCCCGTAATTACAGTGATCAAGGGCAACAATCTCGGAATATCGTCTTATGTAGCCGGAATAAGCGATTTTGTAATCGCTTACGAGGACAGCGTGATCGCAACCGCTTCGCCCCTGGTAATAGCCGGCAAAGCAGGAGTTGACGTAAAGTCCGTCGGTACGGCAAAGGTCGCGGCAGAAAAAGGTGTTGTAACGCAAGTTGTTAAAAGCGATAAAGCGCTTCGTGAGCAGATTGTTGCGTGTCTTTCCGTATTCATCGGCGGACGCGCATACGGTGACGACGACAATCGCGTTTGCAAAGGACTTAAAAACGGCGTTGCGGCAGACGCGCTTATAAAAGAAGTATTTGACAAAAACAGCTTTTTGGAGCTTCGCGCGGCGTATGCGCCGTCGGTCAAGACGGGTTTTGCCGCGCTTGCGGATATAACGGTCGGCGTTGTTGTTGCAACCGAACGCATAACTCACGACGCATGTATAAAAATCAGCGAGTTTTTAAACGTTTGCGAAAACGCAGAACGCCCGGTGGTATTTTTGGTAAACAGCGAGGGCACGGAACAGATCGTGGCGGATGCTGCGCTTATTCGCGAAATGTCAAATCTTATATATCAGGTAAATTCTATCGGCGTAGATATTTTCTCAGTAGTGTACGGCAAGGCTATCGGCGGTGCGTATACCGCACTTGTAGCGCCGTCCGAGTATAAGATCGCTTGGGACAGCGCGGAAATAGGCGCGTTAGAGTCCGAAGCTGCGGCGCGACTGTTGTATGCCGATGAGATCAAATCCGCAAAGGACAAGGATAAAACGGCCGAAAAGCTTGCCAAAGCTTACGGCGGCGAAAACTGTTCGGCGCTTGTCGTTGCAAAAAGCGGGTATTTGGATAACGTAATCGAGCCTAATCATACGCGCTCGTACTTGATAGCCGCGCTACTTGCGCATGTGGAGTAATTTATGAGCATTGCTTTACTTTCCGCTTCGGATATGTCTCTTGGCGATGGCGCGCTGTATTCTGTCATCGGATTTATTATAGTTCTTGCGGTTTTGGCGTTGCTTGTCGGTATATTCTATTTATCCGGATTTATATTTCAGTCTAAACTGTTCAATAAGCAAAAAGAGCAAAAGCAAACGCCTCCTGCCGCTGTTCAGGTTCAGTCCGCAGAAAGCGAGAAAGAGGAACCGAATGATCAGCTTGTTGCAGCAATAACTGCCGCAATCGCGTGCGTATTGAAAGACGAGCGCGACGGCGACGCACCCGAGTTTGTATCAAGCGCATTGTGCGCAAAAAATAATTTGTTAAAAGCATTTGGAGGGACATGTTCCTAAAAT
>JAIEFT010000034.1:0-48040 GCA_029066805.1 Clostridiales bacterium
GCGTTAAGCTTGTTGTGCAAGTTTTCGTTGACAAGACAGTCGAGCGATTTGCCGAACATGTTGGTCTGCCAAATACCCTTGGGATTTTGCTCGAACTCGCTTAGCAAGTAATGAACCAAATCCTCGCTCTGCTGTTCTGTGCCGACCACGGGGCAGACCTCGGTTTCTATATCGACGCGCATTATGTGCAGACTTGGCGCGGAGGCTTTGAGCTTTACGCCGAACCTCGAGCCCTGCTTGAATATTTGCGGCTCGTCAAGCGACATCTCCTCTATCGTCGGAGTTACTACACCGTAGCCGGTTTCGGCCACATCGCGAAGCGCCGTGCTGAGTTTATCGAACTGACGTTTGGCTTTGACTAAATCGCCGAGCATTGCCATCAGGTCAAACTCGTCTTTTATTTCTATGCCGCACTCTTCCTGCAATGCGCGGTAGAACAGTCCCGGCTTTTCTCTGACGGCGTACACCGCCCTGCCCTTGTCGAGTTCAACGCTCTTAAGCTCTACAGCGTCAAAGAACTCGCTTTCCAATTCGACTTCGCCCGCCGCGCAGTCTCGCATTTTTGTTTTGCCATCGGCTACCGCAATCGACTTTTCGAGAAGCTCCGCAACGATCGGATTTTTTCCATCGAGCGCGCGTATCCAGTTGGCCGACTGAACGTATATGTCGCGCAGCGGGAATTCGTACAGCACGGACTCGAACAGCTTGACTACGTCAGCCTTGGTCAGCGCGGCAACGTTAAGCGGGATAACCGCATTGCCGTACTTTTCGGAAAGCGCCTTTGCCAGCTTTTTTGTCTCCTGCGACGTCGGCACTGACGAATTGAGCACAATAACAAACGGCTTACCTAAGCTTTTGAGCTCGTTTACCGTGCGCTCCTCCGCTGCTACATAAGCGTCACGCGGCAGCTCGGTCTTGATAGAACCGTCGCTTGTCATGACTACGCCTATAGTCGAATGGTCGGCAATAACCTTTTTTGTGCCGATTTCCGCGGCGCGTTCGAACGGTATTGGCGCGTCGCTCCACGGCGTTTTTACCATGCGCTCGCCCTTGCCCTCCTTGTGTCCGGTCGCGCCGTCAACCATGTAACCGACGCAGTCCACAAGCCGCACCGAGATTTTGGCGGTGTCGCTAAGCGTTACCGTCACAGCCTCCGCAGGCACAAACTTGGGCTGAGTGGTCATTACAGCTTTGCCCTCTGCGCTCTGCGGCAGTTCGTCGCGCATGCGTTCCAGCTCGTACCCGCTTGCCGACGGCAGAACGAACGTGTTCATAAAGTTGGTTATGAACGTGGACTTACCCGACCGCACAGGTCCTACGACGCCGATATAAATATCACCGCCGGTGCGCTCCTTGATATCGTTATAAACGTCGTATTCTTCCATATTACCTCCATGGGCGTAATTACTAATCTTACATATATGTTGCGATCGTGCGTATTATGCCGTCGCAATTGATTACGCTTTAATCTATGCAAAGATTTTTCTTAAAAGAACTATTATTTTTGCACACAAAAAAGCCGCACTATTTTGCACGGCTTTGATTTGAGCATATCCCAGATTATTCTGCTATTATATAGTCCTCGTAGACGAACGCACGATCGGGCTGCGGCTTTATCTTTTTCGGCTTAAACAGCACTACCCGTCCCTCGTTGCCGTAAAACAGCTTGTATATGTTTTTTCTGTGCGCGAATAAGCTGAGTAGATACATGGCAAACAGTATGATCGACGCATAAATCCCTATCGGGTTTTGCGCGGACCGCAATCCTTCCATAGCCAGCGGCGCACTTATCATTATAAACGAAGTCAGCGATCCGACCTTGGTTATGAGCAGAAACGCAACGCCAAACGCGAATGTCGCAAGCGTGTAAAGCGGTTGCATGGTAAGGCACACGCCGATTATAGTTGCCGCACCCTTGCCACCCTTAAACTTCATCAGCACAGGATATATGTGTCCGAGCACGGCACAAATAGCCGCTACGTACATGCCGAGCCTATCAGAGCCCAGCCGCAAAAACTGTCCGTTTCCCATAAACAGCCAGCCGAGCAAGCACGGCACTACACCCTTTAGAACGTCCAGTATGAGCGTTAGAACGCCGAGAGCCTTGCCGTAGGTGCGAAGCATGTTCATAGTGCCCGGGTTGCCGCTGCCGCAACTGCGGATGTCCTTGCCTTTGAGTTTGCTTATGAGTATTGCGTTATTAATATTGCCTACAAAATACGAGCCGAGCGCCACAAGCACGCCCGCAAGTATTTGCATCGATACAGGTATCGTCATTTTTCTTCACGTCCTATGAATTTAAGTGTAATCGGTGTTCCGGTAAAGTCGAACGCGCGGCGAAGAGCATTCTCCAAATACCGTTCGTACGAAAAGTGTATGAGCTTGGCGTCGTTGACTTTAAACACAAACAGCGG
Organism: Clostridiales bacterium; assembly: GCA_029066805.1. Lineage (GTDB taxonomy): Bacteria > Bacillota > Clostridia > Christensenellales > Pumilibacteraceae > Anaerocaecibacter. The sequence continues at coordinate 2,415 of JAIEFT010000034.1, forward strand.
CGGGCACACGCTCGGCTGTGACACGTACAGAATTTTGGCTTTGCGCCCTTTTCGCGCCGTTGGTTCGGTCATAGCTACGGCTTGTCCGATTAGTTCGTTGAGCAGTCCCGTAGAGATTCTACGTGACGCATTCTGCCAAACGTATTCGGCGGTCTGTAAGATTTTTTCCACACGCTGTCCGGTGATCGCAGATACCGACACGCTTGTAAAATAGCTCATAAATGCGAGGTGCTCTTTGAGATCGTCGGTCTTTTCCTTTAAAGTGTTGGTGGACTTTTCCACAGCGTCCCATTTGTTGAGCACAACGACGGACGGCTTGCCGCTTTCGTGCACAAGCCCCGCTATCTTTTCGTCCTGCTCGGCTATCGGCTGCGACGCGTCCATAACAATGAGCACTACGTCCGCGCGCTTGACAGCCGCTATCGCGCGCATAACCGAATACCGCTCGATAGACTTGTCCTCTATGTCGCGTTTGCGGCGCATTCCCGCCGTGTCAATCAATATGTACTCCTTACCCCCGACCGAGATGGGCGTATCTATAGCGTCGCGAGTAGTGCCCGCAATATTGGACACAATACTGCGTTCGTAGCCTAATAGTCTGTTCACAAGCGACGATTTGCCCACATTGGGCTTGCCTACAACCGCCACCTTGAGCGGCGCATTCTCCCCGCTCTCCGCAGCGCGCGGAAATTCCTTGCAAACCTCGTCGAGCATATCGCCCACGCCCGATCCGTGCTCTGCCGAAATGAGAATAGGTTCGCCAAGCCCAAGCCCGTAAAAGTCGTAAACATTGTCGCGGTTTGCGGCGTCGGCTTTGTTTACGGCAAGCACTATCGGCTTTTTACTCTTGCGTAGCACTTCGGCAATATCGTTATCGCCCGCAAGCACTCCCTGTTTTATGTCCGTCAAAAATACGACAACCGACGCGATTTCCACCGCGTCCAGCGCTTGACGCTTGACGGAACGCGAGATATCGTCGTCGCTTTCGTCAATGCCGCCTGTGTCGATCAGCGTAAACTCCTTGCCGCACCACTCGCAATCGGCGTAAATGCGGTCACGCGTAACCCCCGGCATATCGTCTACAATGGCGACGCGCCGTCCGCTGATACGGTTTATTAATGTGGATTTGCCGACGTTGGGACGTCCGACTATTGCTACGATAGGTTTCATGATACTATCGATAGTTTACCACATATATAATAAAAAGTAAATTGAATTACATACATCTTTTAAAAAGAATAGTACTACACTATTCCCGCATAACAACACGTATTAAGTTTTCTTGCCTACTTCTTTTCCAAAAGAAGTAGGCTATTTATCAAAGTATTTTTTGTACTCGTCGGGATCGACATTATCCTCGGCAAGCTCGACGTCGACTGCGGCGCGCGATTTAGTGCGGTGATTCATTGTGCGCTTAATCGCCGATACGCTCTCGAATATGACCACGGCAGTCACCGCCGCCAATATGACCGCGTCAAATGTGGCGGGCGCGCCAAATCTGAGCGGCGTGCCGTATACATACATTCCCACCGCCGACGAAATAACGTCGCCTATCGGCATGCCTAAGAATATACCGCACAATGCGGCAATCTTGGTTTTGCCGACCAAATAGTCGACCGCGCCGCACAGAAAGCCAATAATTATCACGCATACCGTGTTTGACGTTATGGGTGCGATCAAAAGGACGGATGGGATGAACAGCGCGGCGGTAACAGCAGTCACTACTACAGCCCTGCGCACCTCCCGCATACGGAAAGCGAGCGCGAAAAACACGGCGGCAAACAGCAGTGGCGCAAAGAACCCCGCTACGTTAAACTCCACAACGCCGACGGTGAAAGTAGGAATAAACGCGCAGCCTATCAGCACGCCTACCATGACAAAAGCAAGCCATCCGGCAACGCCGAAGCTTTTGAAAACACGTTCTGCTATGCCGAAAAACAACAGCACGGCGGTAAGTCCCAATAATACAAGTCCTATAATCATACGCTTGATTATTGACATAACATCGAGCGTTTATTCAGCCAAACGGAAAGCACGGATCATTGTTATCCGTGCTTTTTACACCGTATATTATATTATATCTTGCCGTACCAGCTCGTGTAGCGGCGTTGACCGCTGCTGTCGTTACCACTTAAGTAGTCCAAAAAGTCAAAGTCTGACCATTTGGAGCTTTTAAGATTGTATACCTTGACGCTTTCTATCATAATATTGGGCGTGGGAGGTTTCCACAGATAACCGGAGCTCAAGCCTGTATTTAACGCGGCGGTCGAGCGAATGGACTCGATGTTCTTTATTGTCTGCTCGTTAAGCGCATGACCTACCATTGCGCATTCTATGCTGTTTATGTCGTTTGGCACAGTTTCACTGTTGTCGCCGTAAAAGAATTGGAACTCTGTGGAAGTGTCTGTCCTAAACGCGAGTGCGCCTTTTTGGCGGACAAGCGAGTCTTTGGTATCGTCCGTGCCTACGCGAAGCCTGTAACCGAATTTTTCAGTCACCTTGCTAAACCGATTGTTGGGGAGCGCCGCAAAGCTCGAGCAATAATCCGCGCTGTCGCTGCGGTGGTTGGTGCGCTCAAACGATGACGACGATTCACCGGTACGCGGCTGTGCGACATATCCGCCGAACCGTAACCATCCGCCCTGCGCGTCGTAGAAAACGGTGTTGTCAAAATACTTGTTGGTTGCTAAGAATATAAAATTGGTTGCCGCCGTGTCGTACTCATCTTCGTCGATCACATATTCGAGTTCCATGCCGTTAGACAGTTTGAACTTGGCTATAACGTCCTCGTAGCCACGATACGGGTTGACCAAGTACAAGATCACAGGTACTAGTAGTGCCACAATAATCATGAGTATGGCGACGGCAATAACCGAGCCTGTCACAATTGCCGAACGCTTGGACTTCTTTTGCGACAATGCCATTTGAGCTTCCGCACTCGCTGTGGGCGCATTGCTCTTTTGCTCTGTCTTAGGCTTTTGTACCGACGAATTGACGCCTGCTTTTTTGTTCTGTTCCGCCATACGCTTTTGCTTGCGTTCTTTGGCGGTTAATGAATAGTTACGTTTTTCTTTCAAGATGACCTTCTATTTCTTGTTATTCAGATTTTTTAAACGCTCTTCGCGTTCCCGACGTATGCGCTCGGCACGATCGGATAATTCATGGCTTGGCGTATGCTGACGCGCTTTGGCAAGCCGTTCCGCCGCCGCTTTGCGGTCGCGCTCTATGCGTTCTTCTGCGAGCCTGCGCTTATCCAAAGTAGTCGTAGGCTCGTTTTCAGTATCTGCGTTTTGCTCGTCTTTTATATCGACGTCGAACGCGTCATCCGTAGGCTGCTCGCTGTCGAAGTTGCGCAGGAACTCGTCAAACTCGCTGTCGCTCATCACAGGTTCGTCTGCCCCTATCGGCTCGGTTTGAACGATCGGCTCATCTCCGAACGTATCGGCAAAGTCGGCTTGTTCTACCAAGGGTTCGATAATCGGTTGCTCATCCACTACAGGCTGCGGCTCATCGTCCGTAATCGGCGTTACGCCGAAATCGTCCTCAAAGTCGTCGGTGTTGTTACCGGTATTGTTAATGTCAAAGTAGTTTACGGTAGGACGCTCGCGCTCTGCATTGGAATACATATGCTCTATTTCCGTACGGGCAAGCGCGTCCGACGCGTCAAGCTCCTGCGTAGTTAGCACGCGCTCTGTCTCAACCAAACCCGTGCCGTCTATACGATGCGACTTTTCTTCCTGCTTTTCCACCGATTCTTGTTCTTGCTTTGCCGCTTCTTTTGCGAGACGCTTTTCTTCGCGCGTTAGCTTGGTCTTAGCGGGTTTTTCCTTCTTGCCAGTAGGCGGCGCGAGCGGAACTTCCGGCACGCTATCGGCAACACCGCCGCCAAAGTCGTTTATGGCGGCATTCATGTCCATTACGTCCTCATCTGTCAATGCATCGACGGGCGCAGGACCTATCGGCACTTGCGGCATTGGTTGTGACGGGCTGCTCATTTGCCCTGTTATGGGCTGGCGTGCGGGTTGACTCATGCTGTACGTTACGGAAGCCAACGCTTGCGGTGATACGGTGTACGCGCCTTTATCGCCTTGAAGATTGCGTTTGTAAAACACTGTTTTTACAAGATTGATGTACGGTGCAATAAAGATGAAGCCTAAGCCGAGCGTGGCAATACCCAAAATATACCAGCCGATAAGCGACATATACAGCGCAAAGTACGAGCCTGTCTTGCCGCTCATTACCTTGTTTGACGCGGTAAGCGCGGCGGACGGTTTCATTTTAGGATTGGCTATCAATAGGAATGACGCCATTGATGTGCGAATAAGGTAAATCACACCGGGTACAATCAAACAAAGCAACAGCAAAAACGCTATGACCGTACGCTTTAGGCACATCAGAAGGACCTTGGTTATGTTGCTGCGTGCAATCGTTTCACCCAGCCGCCTGATGTTGTACGGCTGGCACTTGTACGATACCAAATAAAAGTCGGTCATGGCAAAATTGACCATGCCCGATCCGACAAACGCTATTATAAACAGTATTGAACCGTAGCATATCATTACGATTGCCGCAACATTGCTTATTGCCGAGCCCAAAGTCACGCACGACATGACAACAAGCGCAATAAGCGTAATGAATATTGTCAGCTCTACGGTGTAGACTATAATCGCCTGGTGCATATTAAGCGCGAGTTTTTTGCGTGCCTCGCCTTTTATGTCTTTTCCTATCATAGAATACAGTTTACATTATTTATCGATATTTGTCAATAGTTTTTGAGATGTAAACATCGCATTATGCGTTTGTTAAAAACGATAAATCGAAGCCGCTGTCTGTTGCAAACGACTTTTCGTTTAAGTATTGCAGCTTGCCTTTAATTCCAGAAAAAGTCAGTTCGACCGCAGCGAGCATTTGCGTGTCCGGTGCGCCGCTCGGCGCTATATTACCTCTAATACCGTACTTGTGTTCGCCTATTATCGGGCAACCGATAAAGCTTAAGTGTGCGCGAATCTGATGAGTTCTTCCCGTATGCGGAATAACCCTAAGTACCGCCGAGTCGCCGATACGTTGTTTGACTGTATATTCTGTTATCATCGTTTTGTAGCCGGGCTTGGGCTTGTCCGACACCAATGCAAGATTTCGGTCGTGCAAAAGCTTGGTATAAGCCGTCAGCGTCGCGCTGTCTTCTTTCGGCGCAGGGAGTACAACCGCCTCGTAAACCTTTTTTACTCGCCTGTCGCGGAACGCGTCGGATAGCGCAGATAGCGCGCTCTCGGTTTTGGCGAACACAATGAGCCCCGTAGTGTTTGTATCAAGTCTGTGCACGGCAAAAAGCGGTTTCCCGTACATCTGCGGCAGCATGTCGTATGCCACGCGTTTGGGCTTGTCAAAAATCACTATATTATCGTCATCGTAAATTGTGTTTACGTTTACAGCGCCTTTATTGAGCTCATCGGGCACAAAAATACTGACGTCGTCTCCGCTCTGCAAAACGGCGTTCGACTTGGATTTAACGCCGTTTACGCGCACCTCGCCGCATTTTATTAGCAAATCGGCTTTGGCTGTCGTGAGCATGGGAACATTGCTCGCCAAAAATGTCCGCAGGCTCTCGCTTTTATTTGCTCTCAGCTCGTACTTTTTTCCCATGTGTTTCTCCGAATTATCATCTTTTTTGTTTTTTCTTATGCGCGGGCTACCTTTCTACGTCGGGCTTGAATGATTTTGATAACCGCAACGACGGCGACAAGACCTGTCGCAACGCACGCGAGAACTATAAAGAAAATGCCCCTATCCGCAGCGTAGCCTATCGCCGCTTGATAGTAGATAAGTGAGCACGCATATGCCACAAGCGTGTGTACGCACACGGACAGTAACGCGCTTTTTATTCCGTTCTCCTTAGCGATTGCCGAAAGCGTAGCGACACACGGCACGTACAAACTTGTAAATATCATGAACGATACCGCCGCCGCACGGCTTCCGAACACCTCGCCCATGCCGCCGAGCGCGCCTATGACCGATACGACCGTCTCTTTTGCGGCAACGCCCGATATAAGCGCCGCTACAGCTCGCCACGACCCAAAGCCGAGCGGAGCGAACATCGGCGCGATTAGGCTGCTAAGCGTGCACATTATACTGTCTTCAACCCCGCCCGTAAAGCCGCGTGCTACAGAAAAGCTGCACAACACCCACATGATTATGCTTACCATTAAAACGACCGAACCGACGCGCGCAAGGAACGACAGCACATTGTGCCACACAACGCTGACCACGCGTTTAAGCCTCGGCACACGGTACGGCGGCATTTCCATGATGAACTCGTCATCCTCCGCTTCGCAGTGCGATATCGTTTGCATTACCTTTAGCACCACAAGCGCCGATATAAAGCCCAAAATGTACATTGCGGCTACCGCAAAGCCGGAAAGCCCGAAATATGCGGATATCGCCGTAAACACGGCAAGCCTCGCACTGCACGGACAAAACGGCGTCGCAAATGCGGCTCTGCGCCTTGCGCCCTCGCCCGATATTCCGCGCGTAGTCAGCACCGCTGTTGCCGAGCAACCCAGTCCCAACACTACCGAGAATGCCGCCCTGCCGTTAAGTCCGAACTTTTTGAAAAAATCGTCGGTCAAGAATGCTACGCGGCTCATGTACCCGCTGTCCTGAAGTATCGCCGTCAATAAGAATATCAGTACCACCTGCGGCAAAAACGCGAGCACCGCACCCACGCCGCCCACAATACCGTCACTTAACAGCGAGCTCACCCACTGCGGCAAATCGGCTCGCACGACCAGTCCTTGCGCGCGTTCGATAAGCCCCGCCAACAGATTGGAAATAGGCTTGCCAAGCTCGAATGTGATAACAAACACCGCCGCCATTACCAACAAAAATATAGGCAGCGCGAGCTTGCCCAAAGCAATTTTATCTAACTTCAATGTTCCTGTCGGCACGGACATGTTGTCCGCCACACCCGAGAGTATGCCGTCTATATACCGATAGCGCAGCCTTGCCGGCGCGTCCATATCGCACGCGCACGCACTGCAAGAATCGCAATCATTTAGTTTATGCCCGCCCCTCTCCGCTATATACTCGTCGCGTTCCATAACCTTAAGCGCGACAAACTCGCTTGTCAGCCCCGCATTTGCCGCACCGCTTTGCAAGCTTACGGCAAGCTTTTTTACCGCGCCGTCATATACATAATCGGGCTTTTTCGGTTTTTTATCGGCGGCTACTTGCGCAGCGGACAAAATCATCGATTTGGGATTTTTGTCCTTGACCGACGTGCCTATAACGGGCACGCCCAAGCGACTCGAGAGTAGCGTTAAATCGATTTTTCCTCGCGCCTCGTCCATCATGTTGACGGCAAGCACAACATTTCTGTTCAGCTCGGCAAGCTGCATAAACATATACAGGTTGCGCCTAAGATTGTTAACTTCAGCGACGTACACTATTACGTCGTAATCGCCGAACAGAATATGATCGCGCGTTATAGCTTCTTCCGGCGTGCGTGCGGACAGCGAGTACGCGCCGGGCAGGTCGGATATGTACACGTCGGCCTTTAGCTTTTTTGTGCGCACATCCACGGTTACACCGTGCCAGTTGCCCACAGGCTCGTCCGACCTAGTAAGCCTGTTAAACAGCGTTGTTTTGCCTACGTTGGGATTGCCGCATAACGCAATTTTCATATCACCTTTCGAGTATCTTTATATTTGCGGCAACGCTTGACTGAATAACGCACGACACGTTTCCGAAGTCTACAAGCACGGAATGCGCATTACGCGCCCGCACGCGGTAGCTCGCGCCAATTAGCCCAAGCTCCGCAAGCCGACGGTGCACGGACCTGCTCCCGCCTATTTCGGATACAATGCCGCAGCTACCCGCCGAGCAATCGAACAGCGTCATACACCCTACTTGAATGCGTTGATAAATTCGATAAACGACGTTACGTCGCGGAAGTCGCGGTACACCGACGCAAACCGCACGTATGCGATTTGGTCGAGCTCCTTGAGTCCTTCCATAACGAGCTCGCCTATCTTTTTGGACGAGATTTCCTGCTCAAGCGAATTGTATACCTGCTTTTCCACAGACGCAACCAGAGCTTCGATATCGCGCATTGCGACGGGACGCTTTTCGCATGCCTTAATAAGTCCCGACAAAATCTTGTGCGAATCAAACTGCTGACGCGTTCCGTCATGCTTGACTACAAGCACGGGCGTGGATTCTATCACCTCGTACGTGGTGAACCGCTTGCCGCACTGCAAACATTCGCGACGACGGCGTATGCTGTTTCCTTCGTCCGTGGAGCGCGAGTCTACAACCTTGCTTTCCGCATTACCGCAATAGATACACTTCATAATACGTTTTTCCTCTCGTAAGTATGCTTGCAAACAATAATATAACTTGTTGCATAGCATATCATAGCATATTTACAGAAAGTTGTCCACCGATTTATCATGAGATAATTCATGCGCAAACCGATAAAAGTAAACAAATGTAATTATTCGGCAACGGCCGCACCCCAACGCTCGGAACAGTCGAACAGCATGCACTTTTCACACTGACCGTCACAGCCCTTGCCACCACCGCCGCCTTTATGTTTGGGCGGAGGCGCAGGGAGGCATTCCGGCTTGCCTGCGGGAACGCATGTGGGCGCGCCGCCCGAAAGATCGTGGATCTCGACGAGAATAACATCCTCGCCGATTTTTTGAATGCACTGCCACGGCACAAACAGATCCTGTGATTTGCCGAACACGCCGCGCTTGCCGTACGGCAATATTACACCTTTGATTTTGCCGCTGTCAACAGCGAAAATCAAGTCGATGATGTGCCCCATTCGCCGCCCGTCACTGCCGTTAATTACCTCGCGGCGCTTCAATTCGCAATAAGTCATTTCGTTTTCCATAGCAATTGTATATGCGCCGACTGCACATTTTGCTATTGTTTTTATTAGGAATATTGTCGGTCAATATAAAGCATAAAACAAAAAGACTGTCGCAGGCTCAATCACGCTTACGACAGTCTTTAAATACTATTTTTACATAGATTACTTAACTGTTAATGCAAACTTCCCCATTTAGTATCTTTCTCGCTTAATGTTAACGGCGAACCGTCCGCAAGCGTATATCCACTCGGATCGGCATTTCCTTTGTACTCGCCGATAACGCCCCAGTTTATTCCTATACTCGGGTCGTTCCAAGCGATGCCGCCCTCGTCGTTCGGATGATAAAAATCGGTGACCTTATAGCAGAATTCCGCAGTGTCGGAAAGCACTAAAAAACCGTGCGCAAAGCCTTCACTTATATAGAACTGTTTTTTGTTCTCTTCCGTCAGCTCCACACCAAACCACTTGCCGTATGTTTTGCTGCCTTTACGCATATCAACAGCCACGTCGAACACACGACCTTTTATTACGCGTACAAGCTTGCCTTGCGGATATTTGATTTGATAATGCAGACCACGAAGCACACCCTTTACAGACATGCTCTGATTGTCTTGAACAAAATTCATATTCAGTCCCGCTTCTTCCATATCGCGCTTATTATACGTTTCCATAAAATATCCGCGACTGTCGCCGTGAACGGCGGGTTCTATAATATAAAGCCCGTCTATTCCACCCACGTTCTTTTGCACCTTAATTTGTCCCATTACGCTCCAATCTCCTTTAAATATCGGCTTAACGCATCACGCCAATCGGGTAAATGCGCAAATTTTGCTATATCAAGCTCACTCTTGCTCAGCCTTGAATTAAGCGGGCGCTTTGCTTGCTGCGGAACAATTTTCAAGTATTCCTCGGTTGTAACAGGATTGACATTTATCTGCTTTCCAGCTTGCTTGAATATCTCGCAAGCAAACTCGTAACAACTACAATACCCGTCATTAGTGGCATGATACACTCCGTACTTGTCGGTCTCGATCATATCTACAAGCAGCCGCGCTAAATCGACCGTATACGTCGGCGAACCTATCTGATCGTTTACTACGTTCAATTCTGTCTTACCGCTATCGGCAAGTTTGAGCATAGTTTTAACAAAGTTTCCGCCGTTTATCCCGAACACCCAAGTAGTACGGACTATATAATACTTGTCGAGTATTTCAGTAACAAAATCCTCGCCTTGAATTTTCGTTTTGCCGTATACCGAGAGCCCTTTCCGCTCGTCTGTAACCGCATAAGGTGTCTCTCCCGTGCCTTCAAAAACATAGTCAGTGGAAATAAACGCCATTTTTGCGTCTACGCTTTTACAAGCCTCTGCAATATACTTCGCGCCGAGCGCGTTTACTTCGTAAACCTTTTCGGGATACTGCTCGGCTTTATCGACCGCTGTCCAAGCTGCGCAATGTATAACTGCGGCAGGCATAATACTGCGCACTGCTTCGCGAACCTGATTCTCGTCGGTTATATCCATGTCGTCCACGTCTACACCAATCGGCTCATGTCCGCGCCGAGTCAGCTCTTTTACAACATCATAGCCGAGCTGTCCTTTTACGCCTGTAATCAATACCCTCATTATCTATTCCCGTACATCTTTTCGTAATAGTTTTTGTATTCGCCGCTGATTATAGTCTCCCACCACTCGCGGTTTTCCAGATACCATTTAATTGTCTTTTTAATGCCGTCTTGGAACTTTGTTTCGGGAAGCCAGCCCAATTCATCGTGTATCTTTGTCGGGTCGATAGCGTAACGCAAATCATGTCCCTTTCTGTCCGTAACGTAAGTTATAAGACTTTCTGGCTTGCCAAGCTCTTTACATATCAGTCTTACAATATCGATATTACGCATTTCGTTATGCCCGCCGACGTTGTACACCTCGCCCACTCTGCCCTTATGAATAATAAGGTCTATTGCTTTGCAGTGGTCGTCCACGTACAGCCAATCGCGCACATTCTCGCCCTTACCATATACCGGCAACGGCTTATCATTTAGCGCGTTTGCTATCATAAGCGGAATAAGCTTTTCCGGGAAATGATACGGTCCGTAATTGTTGGAGCACCTACTGATACTAACGGGCAAACCGTAAGTTCTGTGATATGCCAAAACCAACAAGTCGGCGCTCGCCTTGCTTGATGAGTACGGGCTGCTTGTGTGTATAGGCGTTTTTTCCGTAAAGAACATGTCGGGACGGTCAAGCGGCAAATCGCCGTACACTTCGTCCGTCGATACCTGATGATAGCGGTCTATCCCATACTTACGGCAAGCGTCCATAAGCGTAGAAGTGCCGATTATGTTTGTTTGCAAAAAAACGTCCGGATTTTCTATACTTCTGTCAACGTGACTTTCCGCCGCAAAGTTAACAACGATGTTAGGGTGTTCTTCCTCAAACAGCTTATACACCGCCGCACGGTCGCAAATATCTTCCTTGACAAACCGGAAGTTGGCATTGTCGAGCACACTTTTAAGCGAAGACAGATTGCCCGCATAAGTCAACTTATCCAAACACACAATGCGATAGTCGGGATATTTATTGAGCATATGGAAGATAAAATTGCTGCCTATAAAACCTGCGCCGCCTGTAACAATTATCGTCTTTTTCATTATACGTTCCCCTCCGCAACCTTCTTCAAGTGCTCACCATACGGCGACTTGCCGTATGCTTCAGCCGATTCCAAAAGCTGCGCTTTTGTTATCCAACCGTTGCGGAATGCCACTTCCTCAGGAGCGGAAATGGTGATTGCTTGGCGTTTACTGATCATCTGCACAAACTCCGACGCTTCCAAAAGGCTATCCATTGTTCCTGTATCAAGCCAGGCAAAGCCGCTGCCTAATAGCTCTACATTCAAATCCCCTTGCTCAAGATACAGTCTATTCAAATCTGTTATTTCAAGCTCTCCACGTTTAGACGGTCTAACCTTTTTAGCATATTCCACAACGCGTTTATCGTAAAAGTACAAACCTGTAATACAGTAGTTTGACTTAGGTTTTAACGGCTTTTCTTCTACAGACAAAACTTTTCCGGTTTTATCAAACTCGACTATGCCGAATCGTTGCGGGTCGTTCACATGATATCCGAATATTGTCGCCTTGCCGTTTTGCGCGTTATCCATGGCACGCTTCAAATACTCGTCAAAACGGTTGCCGTAAAAGATGTTGTCGCCTAACACCATTGCGCACGGACTATCCCCGATAAACTCCTCACCGAGCAGGAACGCCTGGGCAAGCCCGTCCGGCGACGGTTGCACACAATATTCAAGCTTTATGCCGAATTGACTTCCGTCACCCAAAAGCCGCTCGAAATTAGGCAAATCGGTTGGTGTGGATATAATGAGTATCTCTCGAATCCCCGCCTCCATAAGCGTTGACAGCGGATAGAATATCATCGGTTTATCATATACGGGCAAAAGCTGTTTGCTCGTAACTTTGGTCAAAGGATACAGTCTTGTGCCGCTACCGCCTGCAAGTATTATTCCTTTCATTCCGATATCTCCATATTGTTTTGTTCTATTGCATCAGCTATCTCAGCGTTTTCGGCGCTTTCGATAGGCTCGTCGTTTTTAACTTGTTCCGTATCGGCAGAAGCTGCATCTGTGGATGGTTCATTAAGAGCACTATTCTTTTTGCGTTTGAACACTCTTCCGAAAATGACCTTGATAGACTTATAATATATCGCACAGTATACGACCACAAGCCCGAAATAAACAAGACAGCCGAGCCATAAATTTAAAAGCCAGGCGCACAGAATAAATCCAACCGTCATTATTGCTTCTATAATAAAATCTTTAACAAGATTTACATGAACAATACGACATACGAATATTTCCGACAAAACCGATTTAAACATTGTCGCCACAACTACGCTTGCTATTACCGCTATCAGATTATCAAACACATATGCACTTAGCACAAAAAGTATAACGCCGACAACTATAGAAATAAAATTGACCAACAACAGCGATTTTTCTTTTCGGTATACCTTTAGATAATTATTGGTAAGCAAGCTGACCTTTGACGAGTAAATTATAATCGGCAAAATTATTCCGAGATACATAAGACTGTTGGCATATTTGGGCAACCACCTATTCAGAACCCAACATCCGGGGAAATAAAACAGCATTACTATAAACAAAACCGGCGACAATATGTCGCGAATACTCTTATACATTTGCGGCAATTTATCCTCGTCAATACGTTTTAGCGACGGGAATAATACAACGCTGATTGCCGATACAAACGTTAAAAACACATTGGAAACACTAAATGCAAACGACACCTTGCCGAACATCAACTCGTCCCAGTGCCATTGGATTATCATTTTGGCGCTGCCGATAATGAGCACCGACGACCAGTTGGCAAGCATTAATATAATGCCCGCAAAAACGTTTGTTTTAAGCTCGCGCAATGTTTCGCGTATAGCTATAGTTTTTCCCAGATATAAACCTCTGTTAAAAATCATGCCTATGACAAATCCAACTAAATCGCCGCATAAATCGGCAATACAATACCAATAAAAATCATTTACTTTGCAAACCAACAGTATGCCGATAACAACGCCATACGTAAGCCGTTGCGCTATTGTCAAAAATACGTATTTGCTTATCCTATTTGTTATTTGGAACATATAGGAGCTGTACGTTACAATATTTTTAGTTACAATGCCTACTGCGACCAGCACAAAAATTATTTTATACTGACTATCGCCGAAAGCAAGTAATGATATGCCCGAAGAAATCAATGTAGTTGCACAAGTAAAGATAAGCAGTACCGTAAATTGCGACCGCAATCGGGCTTTGTCTAATTCCTCATAGTCGTATTTGGAATACCGCAAAACAAGTCCGTCCAAAAGTCCGAAGTGCAAAACACCGACATATCCGACATACAGAACGTACGTTTGCCAATAAGCATACTGATACTCGTCGATAAACTTCGGAACGATAAGCGTCAGAATAAAGCTTACCGCCAGTGATATGATTTGCGCTATTATCGATATTATTACGTTAGACGCAAATTTTTTTGCTGTAATTTCTTTTGCCATAATCAGTCTAGTTTAGACTTTAAAAATTGAATGATCTTTTTTTGTTCGGCACTTTTTTGTTTTTTAAATAACAAGGAATAAATGTTCTTTTTAAATCGAGCATATTTAATTCTTGATTTTACGATCTTATTATAACTCAATCCCCATTTTTTTGCATAGTATCGATCGCTTACCAAAAGACGATCCAACACTGTCAGCTTTTTTGACGCGCTTTCCGATTCTGTGCCGCCTTCCAAATGTATTATTTTTTTGTTACCGAAAAATGCTACTTTTTTGGCTGTGGAATGCAGTTTGATACGCTTAATTAAATCGGGCTCTTCTTTATACATGAAAATGTTTTCGTCAAATCTACCCGCTTCGTCAAACGATTCTTTACGCACAAACAAATCAGCTCCGCATATAAACATATTCTTATCAATGAATTTGCCTTTCTTTCTTCTGTATTTTTCTTTTAATGTTGCTAAGATTCCGTATTGATCGTACATAAAGAACGACGCATTATTGGACCCGTCAGGCTTTATCAGTTGAACGCCGAACAATGCCAAATCGGAGTCTTCTTCAAATTTATCAAGCGCAAACTTAAATATAGGTTCCACCAATACCGTATCGGGATTAAGAAATAACAGTATTTCACCCGATGATATTTCAACGCCCCTATTGTTTCCGGCTCCGAAGCCGTCGTTTTTGTTTTTGATTATTTTGATCCAATCGTAAGAACGCTTTACCGTATCAAACAACTCATTATCAGGGCTGTTGTCAGAAACAATAACTTCCAGAGCGTCGCCTATGTCGTTATATTGACGGATCGAACCCAAACAATCCGTCAGTACCTGTATGTTTTTATATGAAACTATTATAACTGATAATTTAACACTCACTGTGTTTAATCTCGCTTTTTCTCAATGTGTTCGATTTATAAAGGGCTTTTGTCGTTGCCGTCGCACTCTTTTTCGAATCTAATTGCACAAGCCCCACTATCAAAAGTATTACTTGCATAGACATTAGTGTGTAATGATAAAACAACGCTGACAGCAATATACCCAAAGTCATCGCCCATATAATATTGTCGCCTTTAGTTTTTCCTTTTCTAAAACCTTTTAACAATCTAAACAGAATCAACAAATACAGTACGACTCCTAATATACCTACATCGAAGAAGTACGATATATACGTCATTTCAACATCGTATGCAAAGTAGTTGACCATACCTAATTGCTGTAATAAATTACCGTTAAATACATAAGCATACGACGCAGTCCCGAATCCCGTGCCGAAAATGCACATTAAACCACTTGTCTTTATCGCTTCGAAAAATCCCGAAATGTATATCCATCTTTCCCCGCCGCTTGACGATGTACCGTATGTTCCTATTACGCGATCAAAAAACTTATCTATTGCCGTGCGCAATATATTACCTTCAAAAGCAAAATATACAAACACCAAAGCTAATATAAAAATCGCTAAAACTATGGTTTTTACGATCGTCCACGATTTAATTATTTTGCTTATATTTATTACGATCACTATAACAGAACAAACTAATGCCGTAGTAGATGCACTGCTGACAATTGCAAGCAGCGACACAACTGTCAACCACGGTTTGTTTTTCAAAATCGAGTAAGATAATACGATAGGTACGATCAAGCCAATATGTGCAGGATCGTAATTGAATCCTGACGCACGTATCATACCATTAACTATCAAAGATATTGTTCCGAAACGAATATTATTATCAATTGCATAAGCTTCAAATATATTATTATTCAAAGAATAATCAAAGACATAAAAACACGTTGCATCCAATATCGACCAAATAAGATTTAGAATACATCCGACTAAAAGTCCGCTCAATATGCTGTTGATCAAGCCTCGCTTATTCTTTTGCGCTAACAATAATAATGCAAAAAGAACATACATCAATACTCGCGATAAATAAGATACCGACGCGTTTTGCCATTCCGTTACATTTCTAAAATACAGCCATCCACACAGCATGGAAAAACAACTCCATGCAAACCAAATCAATATTAACGAGGCATTACGCCCTACCTTGACATTTATACCGCTGAAAATAATCCTGACGACTAAACAGACCAATGCTATAGCGAAAAATATAGTAAACAAAGAAATGTATCGCCCGGAGAACTTAATACAAAGTATAGGCATAGTGGAAAACACAGCCATAAAAAACATTAATATATGGCTGAAAACTAAGCTCTTCTCTTTTTTATGGGCTATGGGTGTTTGACACACGTTTTGTTGTTTGGAGCAACTGACCATAAGTGTTTAAAAACAATACTCCCTATCTATGCCTGCGCCGATCCTCGTCAAATAAACATGCTTTGACGAAGTATCGATTTGCACTACATCAAACGCCTGATCATTCGTCGTCTTATAACTACGATCGTACTCACTTAAAGTATATACAATAGAACTGTCGCACATTGTAGCCGTAGCAGTATAATAATCGTCGAATGTTGTCATATGATCTGCATGGATATGTCCGGAAAACACACCTGCTACAGAACATTTAATATTGTCACGGCTGCTTACGATTAAATTGTTAAGCGCCTCGCCTGCGGTATGCAACAACGCACCTTCATCATTAATGTTCGTATAAAACATATGTGTAAAAATCAACGCAGTCCAATTATCGTCATATGATGTTATCCGATTGATAAACCATTGTTTTTGTTCTTCGTTGTTCGGCAAATCATTACTGTTAAGATATATACTTACTACTTGAGTATCCGAATTTTCAACATAGTAATACGGGATATCAAATCGACTGCCGTTTACAGCCATGCTACTGTCTTTGTAACTTATTTGCGGCGTATCTCGCCAATGCTGAGTATTCAGCTCGTGATTGCCGAGTATGGCGTATTTTTCTGCTACATCAAAGCTTTGTATACACTTTTTCATCCAATTCAACGCGTCTTGAGTATTAGGATAATCTTGAGCGATGTAATCACCACCGAAATTGATTTTATTTATTCCCGTTTTTTCCATTATTTGTTTTACAAGATACGGCGAATGCTGATGATTCGCCTCCCAATGCAAATCGGTAATAAAGAAAAAGCTTTCCGTAATTTCATGCTCTTTTTGTATGGATTTGATTGTGTTTATTTTAGCGCTCAAATAATCACTATAATACGGCTTAATATTAGTAGCAGCGATATGTGTAGTGCCGCACCCGAGCAACAAAACGCCGCAACAACCAATTAAAATCGATAGAAATATAGTTATAGCTTTCTTAATCACTATTTGCGCCAAACAAACTTATTTACAATGTTTGTGTATGATTGAATAATGTTTACCACTTTAGACGAAACATTCTCGTCAACATAGTCCGGTACGGGCACTCCCCAATCGCCGTTTTTAACACATTCTACTGCCGTGTCTACCGCTTGAAGTAACGAATTTTCGTCTATGCCGGCAAGCACGAAGCAGCCCTTGTCCAACGCTTCGGGGCGTTCCGTACTCGTCCTTATGCACACTGCGGGGAACGGCTTTCCTTGCGAAATAAAGAAGCTGCTTTCCTCGGGTAACGTTCCGCTGTCCGACACGACGGCAAACGCATTCATCTGTAAGTTGTTGTAGTCGTGAAAACCGAGCGGCTCGTGTTTTATAACTCTTTCATCCAAAACAAACCCGCTTTTTTCAAGACGCTGTCTGCTTCTCGGATGGCACGAATAAAGTATAGGCATATCGTACTTTTGCGCAAGCTTGTTTATTGCATTAAATAACTGAAAAAAGTTTTTGTCGGTATCTATATTTTCCTCTCGGTGCGCAGACAAAAGTATATACTTTTTAGGCTGAAGCCTCAGACGCTTAAGTATATCGGAGCTTTGGATTTCCTCAAGATTGTTTTTTAGCACTTCCGCCATGGGCGAACCCGTAACGTAAGTGCGCTCTTTGGGCAGACCGCAATCGGCAAGATATCTACGCGCGTGCTCGGAATACGCCATATTTACGTCCGAAATTATATCGACTATGCGCCTGTTTGTTTCCTCGGGCAAACATTCATCCTTACACCTGTTCCCCGCCTCCATGTGGAATATAGGGATATGCAAACGCTTGGCGGCTATCGCCGAAAGGCAGCTGTTGGTGTCGCCCAATATCAAAAGCGCGTCGGGGTTTACGGCTTTCATCAGTTTATAACTGCAATTGATAATATTGCCCACAGTTTCGCCCAAATCGTCACCGACGGCATTCATGTACACCTCGGCTTCCTTAAGCTTGAGGTCTTTAAAGAATATACCGTTAAGATTATAGTCGTAATTCTGCCCGGTGTGCGCCAAAATGCAGTCGAAGTATTTTCGGCACTTGTTTATCACGGCAGACAACCTAATAATCTCGGGACGCGTGCCGACTATAATTAAAAGCTTAAGCTTTTTTCCGTCGGAAGACTTGAACGATACGTCGCTGTAATCTGTTTTTATCATTATACTTTCTCCGAAAAAGTGTCGGGATGAAGCGGATCGAACTGTTCGTTCGCCCACATCAGTGTTACCAAATCCTGTGTATCGGACAAATTAGTTATGCTGTGCGTATAGCCGGGCAACATATATACTTGTTGAATTTTATCGCCGCTAACTTCGTACTCCAGCACTTCGTCGCTGCCTATCTTGCGTTCTCGTATCAGTCCGTGACCGGAAACAACGATAAACAATTCCCATTTGCTGTTGTGCCAATGCTGACCTTTGGTAACACCGGGCTTGGTTATGTTGACCGAAAACTGTCCGCATTTAGCGGTCTTTAACAGCTCTGTAAAGCTGCCGCGCGCGTCTATATTCATTTTTGGTGCAAAAGCCGCTCGCGCTTTAGGCAAATACGATAAGTACGTCGAATATAATTTTTTGGCAAATGAGCCTTGCGGAATTTCGCACATTTGCAACGTATTATGCATTTCGCTAAAGCTATACAATAAATCGACTATCTCTCCAAGCGTTGCTTTGTGCACGGTCGGGACATAACAAAACTTACCGTTATCGTTAGGAATTGCCGCAATCCCGTCATAGTCACATCTATGTTCATTGCCTTCCAGACAATCGAGCATAGCGCTGACCAAATCGTCAATATAAAGCAATTCAAGCTCGGTCGATCTGTCGTTGACTTGTATAGGCAATCCGTTTGCTATATTATTGCAAAATGTAGCTACGGCGCTGTTATAATTTGGCTTGCACCATTTGCCGAACAGATTGGGAAATCTGTAAACATCGATTTTAGCTCCGCTTTCCTTACCGTATTCGAAGAACAATTCCTCTCCCGCTTTCTTGCTTCTGCCGTAATCGCTATCGTATCTTCCGACCAGCGACGCTTGTATGGACGACGACAGCATGATCGGGCATTTATTGGAAGATTTTTTAAGTCCGTCCAACAATTCGCTTACAAAATCACAATTCCCGCGCATGAACTCCGAATTATCTTTAGGACGATTAACTCCGGCTAAGTTAAAAACAAAATCTGCGGTCTTGCAATAGTTTTGCAACTCAGACTTTTGCGAATCGATATCGTATTCGTATATTTCATCTACTTTGATATTCCGGCGGGTTCTGTCCTTTCCGTCACGAATATTACAAAGCGCTGCTATTATGTTTTTCCCGACAAAGCCCTTTGCGCCGGTAACGAGTATATTCACGTTACTTATTTCCTTCTTTTGCAAGCTCTTCTTTTATATATTGGAGATTGAGCAAGCATTCTTTTACTTGCTCCACGCTCAGCAGCTTTGTATTGCTTGAATTGAACTCGGTAAGAGTGTTGCGCGTTGTATCCCCGTGTTTAAAGTACTTATCGTAATTCAATCCGCGCTTATCGCAAGGAACGCGGTAAAAATTACCCATGTCAATGGCATTGGCACACTCCTCGTTTGTAAGCAGTGTTTCATACATCTTTTCGCCGTGGCGTATACCGATTATCTTTATCTCGCTTTTATGCGCTTTGTCAAAAAGCTCCATTACGGCTTTTGCTTGAGTTTCTATCGTGCACGCCGGCGCTTTTTGCACTAATATATCCCCGCTTTCACCTTTGTCAAAAGCAAACAATACCAAATCGACAGCTTCATCCAACGACATTATAAAACGCGTCATATTAGGCTCGGTTATCGTAACGGGCTGACCGCCGCGTATTTGATCTATCCACAACGGTATAACACTGCCACGCGAACACATTACATTGCCGTAACGCGTGCAGCAAATTTTAGTCTTTGTAGTAGTGCGGGCTTTAGCGACTATTACCTTTTCCATCATCGCCTTGCTTGTCCCCATGGCGTTGACGGGATATGCCGCTTTGTCGGTCGAAAGGCAAACGACGGTCTGCACCCCTTCTTCGATCGCCGCAGTCAAAACGTTTTCCGTGCCGAGTACGTTTGTTTTGACAGCCTCTATCGGGAAGAACTCACAGCTGGGCACTTGTTTGAGCGCTGCGGCATGAAAAATATAATCAACGCCGTGCATGGCGTTCTTAACGGACTGAATGTCGCGCACGTCGCCAATATAGAACTTGATTTTATCGGCGGTTTCGGGCATTTTGGCTTGAAACTCATGGCGCATATCGTCCTGCTTCTTTTCATCGCGGGAGAATATGCGTATCTCGCCTATATCGGTGTTTAAAAACCGATTGAGAACGGCGTTGCCGAAGCTGCCCGTTCCACCCGTTATCATTAGCGTTTTATTTGTGAATTGTGACATAAATTACCTCACATTAATCTTTATTCTAGTCTGATTTTATATCCAAAATTTGTCGCACGGCTCGGCAAAATCTATTTTTTTCAGTTTGCTTTCATCGAACAAATTGTAAATTTTATCCGCAAAAAATATATCATGCATAGCAATGCCAATATTATATACGAGTATGCGTTCTCTATCGTTTTCCCTACCCTGTGCTTTTCCGGCAACAACGTTGTGCACTTCAGCAAACCTTTTAAACTTAGCAAAGTTTTTAAAATGCTTGACATGGTCTGTATCATCTGCAAAAACTTTATCGAAGAACAAATCACAGTTAGTGTATCCCAATGTGTGAATAGGCACTAAAAGCACACCCTCGTCGAAAGCGTCATCGGAACAAATATCATTAGGCAAATAAGTGGCGGCAGAAATTATCACATCCGAACCCCTAAACATATTGTCGATATTTTCATAATACTCAATATTAAAGCAATCAAATTGCTTAAATCTTTCGGCGAATAGTTGCTCTTGTCCTTTATATTTAAGTAGTCTAAGAGTAAATCGGCGGTTGCGGAATTTTTCTGCCAAAACGGAAATGGTTGCTCGTGCAGTATTGCCAAGTCCTATTATCGCTATTGTTTTAAAATCTTTTTTTGCAAGCAAGTCAATAGAATGCACTGCCACCGCACCCGTTCTCATTGCAGTTATCCAATTAGCATCCATTAATGCTTTAAACTTTCCGTTATCTGCATTGAACAAAAACAGCTTGCTGTCTAACGACGGTATTCTATTTGGATAGCGTGTTACCAATTTAACGCCGCCGACTTTTGATCCGTCATCCGACACTACTATGCTAGGCATAACATTACAAAATGCGCCGTCCAACGGTTTCATACTTATCTTTGGCGGCAAAATAGAATCAGCCTTTCTCGCTATCATCTGCTCGACCCATTTATAACAGTCGAGCGGGGAAATGTTCAATGAAATAATGTCTTGATGAGTAATTATATTCATTTCATTTCCGCCTTTAATGCGCAAATCAGTTTTTTATTATCTTCCCTATTGCGTATAGCAATACGAACATACTGCTTCCCGTTTTTAATTTTTCCTGTCAAATCTTTTATAAACAAATTGTGCTTGTCCAATAAAATATTTGTCAAATCGGACGCGTTCCGACCATTTAAAAGTTCGACTGTAACATAATTTGCCTGAGTAGGAATTACCCGCAAGAATTCACTTAATTCATTTAGCTCCGAAATAAACAGCTTGCGTTCTTCTTTGAACAACTCAAGAGCCTTCAAATAATCCTTGCTGTACTTTTCCTCTATCTGCAAATAAAACTCTGCGAATGAATTGATATTCCATATTCCGACATCTTTTTTGATAAAATCTATCAGGCTTGTATTTCCGGACACTACAATTCCCAACCTTAATCCGGGAACACCGTAGCTCTTGGAAATGCTTTTGACTATACACACATTACTATGTGTCGAAACAAATTCCTGTGAGATAAAAGAGTTTTTATCGCCGTCGGCAAAGTCTACAAACGACTCGTCAAGTATAAGCATTATATTATTCTTGTCAGTCCACGCAACAAGTTTTTCTACTTGCTCCTTACTGATAAAATTGCCTGTAGGATTGTCGGGATTGATAAGTACCAATGTCTTTATCATTTTATCAGAGAAGAACGCTATTAAATCGTCGGCATCATATGAAAAATCATCGTTATCGGGAATGAAAACGACCTGCTCTTTTTTGTCGTATCTATTCGAATATTCTTCAAAAGTAGGTCTGACAATTCCGATTTTACCGCGTATATTTGACATAATCGACTTGATCAATTCAGCAGCGCCATTACCTACTACAATATTTTCACTATGCACGCCGAAGTTTTTGGCGGCAAGCAAAGAGTTAACGCTCATACCCGACGGATATTGCGTTACAATAGTGTCAAAATTAGCTTTTATTTCGTCCAAAAGCCGTTGCGGCGGGAAGAACGGATTTACCAGATAGCAAAAATCTATCAACTTGGGATAACGCCAATATCCACCGTATCTACGTTGTATCGCCCGGGTTCTATCATCTTTATCACAAAACATAGATGACGCTATATCCAAATCTTGGATATCATCTATTTCGTACCAAAGCTCTCCGCTTAAACGCTTTGCTTTTATTTCAGGATCATCAAGCATTGTTATGATCCTGAGCACTTGCTCATAATATTCGTTATTGCCGACAGCATTGCTATATGCGTTTAGAAACGGAACATAATGAGTTTGAGAAAAATGCTTACTGAACTTATATATATTAACTGTCTTATAGTACGATTTAATTTCGTCAAACTTAAATTTTTTGCCCGGTACAAAATCAATTATGTCGTCATCATCCGATAATTTGACGCAAGTTCCATCCATCCAACTCTCGTATTTATCAACTAAAGCAAGTGTTTCTCTCGGGTCATCTGTCAACAGCTTAATAACAGAATCTTCAACAATCAAATCGGATTCAAACAAAAGCGTATCTTCTTTACACAAATAATCCTTCGCAAGCGATAACGAATATATGTTGTTGGTTTTGTCATAAATCGGATTATCAACATAAACAACAGGCGTTTTAATATTCAATCCACCAATAAAGTCTTTAAGCTTTTGTCCTTCATAACCAGTAACAATAATCACCTTAGAAAGATTATAAGGCTCTAATTGAAATAACAATCGTTCAATCAACGCAACTCCGTTAACTTTCACCATACATTTGGTATTGTTTTGGGTAAGCTCTTTAAGTCTCTTGCCCATCCCTGCTGCCAAAATAATTGCTTGCATGATTACTCCTCCAAAGCCTTGTTTTCTTTAACTTCATAAGCCTCGAAAAAATGGTGTGATACTCGTTTTTCTACGGGCGGTAATTGCATATAATCTCCATATTCGAGAGTAAGCCATTCGTCATAACGCGACGGGGCTTTGTACAGTTTCCCCTCGAATTCCACATCAACAACTGTATCAACAGCGTTTTTATTACATTTGAAATTTGCGAGATACCCTGTAAAATTGCCAATATAACCGGTTTCTACTTCGCTGTACTTTCTGCTATTCTTGACGATTTTCTTTGCGAAATGACCTTTGCTCAACGGCTTAATAAGCAATCTGAATCCGCGTACCGCTGCTCTCCTCATAAAATTTCCGCTCGGCTTTGTTTGCGCAAACTTTGCCAAATTATACAAATTATACTTGCTTCTTTTTTCGTACATTTTTTTCAATTCTTTATCGTCGGCGGGCGCATTGTCGAAAACAAACACGTCGATATTGATATAAGTCTTTGCATTTTTATTACCCGCTTCGTACAAGACGGTATCGGTATCCATTACCTTGCCGTAAGCATACGGAAAATCCTTATTATTCTCGTAACAGTAGGCTTTATATTTGACGTTATCGCCGTTAAACGTTTGCATGAATTTATCGAAATCGGGTCTTAACATACCGATATCTATATCATCATCCCAAGGGATATATCCCTTATGCCGTATCGCGCCCAACAGCGTTCCGCTGTCAAGCCAATATTTAATGCCGTTCTTTTCGCAAAACTCGTGAACGGTATCGAGAATTTGTATTTGAATCTGTTTGAGTCTTTCCGCATCTACAGGAATGAGTTCAATATCGTTTGCCATTTATTGTACCACCGAATTATATAGAGACAAATACTCGTCGCAAAAGTCTTTTGTGTTTTTTACGTCTTTTACTGTCAAATTGCTTTCCAAAAGCTTTATCACCGATTGCAGATCGCCGCGCGGCACAACATTTTCGGTCGGCACACTCTCGCCGCTTCCGCCCGTTGCATATGTGATAACGGGCGTGCCGCAAGCCTGCGCCTCTAAATTAACGGTCGGGTAATTATCCTCGTATGTCGGATTAAACAACACGTCCGCCGCCGTATATATCTCGGCAAGCTCGCTAACGTTGTTAGTACGCTTAATACCTATTACATTTTCGGGCAACTCGGCAAGCTGTGCGTCGGATAACCCCACTAACACTATTCTATATTTATCGTCCAATATCTTCGCCAAACGAATGAAATCGTTTAATCCTTTGCGTTCTTCCCAAACGCCCGCAACGCCCAATATAACGGTCTTTCCGTCTAAACCGTAGCGCGATTTAAAGTCGCCGTTCGTCGGCTTGAACACCTCAATATCCACTCCGTTTGCAATAACGTTTACCGGATATTCGCGTAAGAATGAATTGCCGACCAAATCTTTGAGCCACTGCGACGGACTGACTATTGTCAGATTGTCAACATCTGTAAAACACGCTTTTTTGCGCAAGTAATTCTTTTTGGAATTATCAAAAACCAAGCTTACCGGATATTGTTTTTTCTGCGGGCAATGCTCACAGCCCGTCTTCCACTTTTCACACCCCGACATATCGAAATACGGACAATGTCCGGTAAAAGTCCAACAATCGTGAAGCGTCCAAACCATCGGCTTGTTTGCTTGTTTCAAGTAATCAAATAGTACTTTGATATTCAAGTAATACCCGTGCAGATTGTGCAAATGTATTATATCGGGGTCATACGTTTTTATCCACTTTATAAATTTAGCCGTTGCTCGCCGCGAATAAAAACCTGATTTATCAAATATGCGCGACAGCCCCGCATGTAAATTTACTCCAAAGTCCGAGCCTATCCTGACTGCGTATTTTTCAAACCGAGTAGGCACGGCTTCCCTTCCGTATGCGATCTTACACTCATGCCCGTTGTTTTCAAGCTCTTGCGCTATATCGGTGCAGATACGCCCGGTGCTCCTTATTCCGCACACGGAATTTATCATTAGGACTTTCACTCGAAACACCTCGAAATTGTTTCGTAGCACGCCGCAACGGAAAATTCCTCGTTGAGTAGTTTTTTGGAATTGTCCTTCTTGTCGTTTGCCTCTGCAATCGCTTGCTTCACGGTTAAAGTAAAATCTTGCACGTCGTTGCTCGCGCACTTCCACCCGAAGTTATTATCTACTATAATGTTGCCTACGTCGGTGTTGGCATCGGTACATGCCAAAACGGGTAGTCCCGCTTGCATATATGACAACAGTCTCGACGGGAAATTGGGCACTGTAAATCTGTAATCAAGGAAAATCATACCGACGTCGCACGCGGCAAGCATTCCGTCAAAATCCTCGCGCGGTAAACGCTGTAACAGTTTAACATTATTCGGCTTTTCCGTATCTACAAAGTTTTGCAGCATATTGAACTCAGTGCCGTCGCCCACTATAAAGAAGTACGCCGAAGCATTATCCTCCTGCGCCTTTAAGCACTCTATAATAAACGGAATATCTTGGGGCTTGCCCAAGTTACCGCCGTAAACAAAAACAGTCTTGTCTTGCGGAATGCCGTACTTGTCACGCATAGCCTTGATATCTTCGTCCGACAAAGCAACGTCGACCGACTGAATACTGTTAGGAACAATCGTAATTCGCTCACTATTTAATTGAGGATTATTCGATAAAATATAATCTTTGTTTGCTTTGCTCATACACCCGATATAATCGGTGCTTGAGTACATCTTTTTTTCCTTCTTGCGGAAATGCCGATAGACAAAACCCATTATTCCGCTCGTTTTCATCATTCCGATATCTACAGCGTTCTGCGGAAAAATGTCTTTCATCAACAAATAGTAAATCGCCCCGTCGCGCTTTTTAAAGTACATCGATGTTTTGGCATAGCACAAATTGGAACACATGTTTACGATCAGATCGAACTTAACGCCGTTCGCGAATTTTTTAACGGCTTTGATAGTATGTTTTTCCAAAGACAGAAGATTTATCACCTTTTTTATTTTTCCCGTCTTTTGGATTTGACCGTTTTTGACTTTGATAATATGCGCGCCGTTGTCATCCGTAAACGCACAAGTATCTTCCTTGCGCGTGGGCGTTACGGTATAAACATTGTGCCCGCGCTCTACAAACTCACGCACAAGATCGGCATATATATAACCACTATTGCTGTTTGCTATTTCATAAAGAGATAAAAATAGAATGTTCATTTGCGTTTATATATACTCCTTTTAAACCTATATTCCGATATAGCTGTTTGCGCCTGTTATTAAAACTTTTTTCATTCTTCTGTTTCTTCGGTAACGGTAGCGGTTTCGGTTATGGATTCTTCGTCCGGCTCTTCACTATTATCTTGAAAATCGATATTATCGTCAGAGACTTCTTCAGTAGCAGCCGCTTCACTTTCGTTGTCAATATCGATATTCTCATGCTTATGAAGCTCGCCTGTACCGCCCTCGACTACACCCTCATGTTTAAACACGGCTTTTATCGTTCCGAAAAAGCATTTGCAATCAAAGGCAAAACTCAGTTTTTCCACATACTCGCCGTCAAGCGCCGCTTTGACGGGGATTTCAAGCTCATCACGCCCGTTGATCTGCGCCCAGCCCGTGAGCCCGGGTTTAATATTGTTTGCGCCGTATTTATCGCGCTCAGCTATCAAATCGTCCTGATTCCAGAGTGCGGGGCGCGGACCGATTATACTCATTTTGCCAATTAGGATATTCCAAATTTGCGGCAATTCGTCAATTGACGTCTTACGCAAAATTTTGCCAAATCGCGTGATATACTGCTCCGGGTTTTCAAGTAAATGCGTCGGAATATCAGGCGTTTTGGTTTTCATCGTTCTAAATTTGATCAGTCGGAACAACTTTTTATTCTTCCCGACGCGCTTTTGAGTAAAGAAAATCGGACCGGGATCGTCAATAAAAATTATTATCCCGAAAATTATAAAAAACGGGAACAGTATGATTGAGCCGATCAATGACAATATAAAATCGAATATTCTTTTGAAAAAATGCTTATACATTACTATCCGTCCTCAAACACTGACTTCGCTATATTTGAGTTTTTTCGTAGGCATAAAACCGATATTCCGCCAGGCAAGTCCGCAATCGAGTTGTTCAATACAACAAAATACGCCGTTGCATATCACAAACCCAATCTACCGCCTAATTTTTCGTGTGCTTCGCCAATTCGAGTATAAAAGCATACTCGAATTTGTCTTTGGTATATCCACCGAAGCTACTGCCGAGATCAAGCCTACGAGCATTTACTTCGGTTTCATGTCGGTGAAGCGCACCGTCGCAAACGTACGCCTAAGGTAAAAAGGCACACATTTACAAATCTCATTATACATTATTGTTTGCAGAATTGCAATAGATTAACAGAAAAATTAAAGCTAAATGCATAATTTTTATACTCTGCCGATTTTAACAACAATATTCGTGTAATCGTGTTAGACCGTTTCGCGGTTTATCGACGATATTCTCGCTAAAGGCGTCGATATTGCCGAATATTACCACTCCGAGATAGCCAAACTTAAATTTGACATCACGACAAAAGAGGTATTTACTCATGAAAACACGCGTAGATATTTGCGGGCTGGACACGTCCACCCTACCCAAGCTGAAACACGAAGAAATGATGGAGCTTATCGTAAAAGCGCAAAACGGCGACGAAGCCGCGCGCGAGCTTTTTGTAATGGCGAATCTGCGCCTTGTGCTGTCCGTAACACAACGGTTTGCTCAAAAAAAGCAGAGCGTGGACGACATATTCCAGGTCGGTTGCATCGGGCTTATAAAGGCTATGCAGAACTTCAATGTAAGCTACAACTTACGCTTTTCCACATACGCCGTGCCTATGATTATAGGCGAAATACGTAGGTTTTTACGCGACTGCTCCCCGCTTCGAGTTTCGCGGTCGGTGCGCGACACGGCGTACCACGCGCTGCAAGCACGCCAACAGATAGAACACGACACCGGCGACACGGCAACGCTTGACGATATTGCCGCCGCGCTCAATATTCCCGTTTCCGAAGTTGTATATGCACTCGACGGGATTTCCGACCCTGTATCGCTGTTTGAACCGATATACCACGACGGCGACGACACGGTATTGGTTATGGATCAGCTTGCCGACAGCGCCGACGAGAATCGCTTGAGCAAAATAGACATCGACGACGCGATCGAACATCTTAGCGAACGCGAACGCAAAATACTGATGATGCGATTCTACGACGGCAAAACACAAATGGAGGTCAGCAAGGAAATCGGCATATCGCAGGCGCAAGTAAGCCGCCTCGAAAAAACCGCCATCGCCGCCATTCACAACAAAGTTATGTAACTTGCTTTATATATTCGATTATATTTGCAAGGCTTTTGAAATATCTTTTTTGAGCCTATATATAATCTTTTTTTCCAAACGCGAAATATACGATTGCGATATGCCCAAGAGGTCGGCGACTTCCTTTTGGGTTTTTTCGCTCTTTCCGCCAAGTCCAAACCGCATTTGCATGATAACGCGCTCGCGACTGTTAAGCCGTTCCAACGCTTCGTTAAGCAATCTGCATTCGGCTTCGTTTTCCAGTTCCTTACCCACCGCGTCGGGGTCTGTGCCCAATATATCCGCCATTACAAGCTCGTTTCCGTCGGCGTCCACGTTGAGCGGCTCGTCCAACGATACTTCGGCACGTAGCCGCACCACTCGCCTTAAGTGCATGAGTATCTCGTTTTCTATACACCGCGATGCGTACGTAGCAAGCTTGATATTCTTGTCCGAGTCGAATGAGTTTACCGCCTTGATAAGTCCCACCGTACCGATAGAAATCAAGTCCTCGACGTCCACACCGGTATTGTCGAACTTGCGCGCTATATACACGACAAGCCTAAGATTGTGCTCAATCAGCAGCGCTTTGACGGTGGGGTCGGTTTTGAGCCGAGCGATAGCGTCCGCCTCCTCCTGCGGTTCGAGCGGGTGCGGTAAGCCCTCACCCGCAGTTATGTACTCAAGGTCGCAGTCGCTCTTTTTTAGCGCGCACTTAATAGCCGCAAGAATTGTCTTTAAAATCATACGCCCTCCGTCATCGCAGTAGGATTTAACAGCATTTCGTGCAAGTCGGAAAACCGCTTGCCCTGCCCGCCTACAAGTCCTACCATTGCATTTATTTTATGCCCGTGCCTGTCCGAATAGACCGTAATCGCCGTCGGTTCGACAAGATAAATTACAGTCTCGCCCGCAGGCGTGCGCGCCGTCATGGTGCGGAGCTTGGGCAAAGTTTTGGCAAACTTGACCGCCGCCGTGCCGTCCAGCTTTTCCGTAAACCTATCGATATCGGTTATGACCACCGGCAAACCCGAGCGCGCGTCGAACACACAGTTGCCGGTATCCAAAAACGCCGCAAACTTGAGCGTAGTGTCAAACACCGATACTTCCGTTCCGTACTCGTACGGCGCGCGTGACATGGGCACGCGCATACGCTTTATGCAATACCGCACAGCCATGTAAGCTATCAATCCACACAGTAGCACTAAACATATGGGATAGCGCATAACAAACGCCTCAACGTTTTTTCCGCCGCACAGACACAGCATGACGGCATAGCACGCCCCGCCGAATGCAAACGTACAGCCCAAAAACATCACCGCCGCAACCAAAGCACGCGGGGTTTTGAAAAACATGATAAAACTAAGCACGACCCACAGCATAAGCTTGACGGCGAGCGATACAAGAATTCCGTCGATAAACGGATAAAATACCGCAACCGTCGTCCCAACTATCGCTGCGACCAAAAGCCGCCAAAGCTTTACACGATTGTGACACATCCGCGTTGCGGCAGAGCCCGCAAGGTATGTCAGTAAAAAATTATCTGCTATTACAAATTCTATGTACATGCCGTAAACCTCAATAGCGACATTGTAGCAGAACCAATTTGCATTG
The DNA here is from genome assembly GCA_029066805.1 of Clostridiales bacterium. Classification (GTDB taxonomy): domain Bacteria; phylum Bacillota; class Clostridia; order Christensenellales; family Pumilibacteraceae; genus Anaerocaecibacter. Next base: position 32,792 of record JAIEFT010000034.1, read on the forward strand.
TCTTTCCCATTATGTCGAAACGCTTAACACTTTTTAAAACTTATCCGCCTATTTTGTCAAATGCAATTCCGATAATTTTCCGCATAAAAAAATCACTCATGCTGTGTTTTGTATATGGATAAAAAGCAATGATAAAATAATCCTTGCTTTTTCTTTTTGAATTTGATATAATGACCATACGATAAACAGTATCTTAACGGAGAAAGACTATGGAAGATAAGAAAGAATCAATATTCCCTGTAAATGCCGATAGTAAATCGTCTGTCATAATATTTCTCATTGCATTAACGTTGATTTTTGGATTGACGTTTTCGCTTTGGGGAATATGGCTGATCGAAATATATGCAGTGAGAATGTGCCTTACGTTGCTCGTGATTGCGTCGTTTGCGGTAGTCGCCTTTGTTGCTATGAAGCTAACGGCGCAGGAAAGCAAACTGCTGCCCACTAAAAACAGATTGTGGCTACAAATCCTGATCGGACTTGCGATTGCCGCAGTGTTATGCCTATTGATGGGAATTGTTCCGATTTTATGCGGCACAAGCATCGTCGGTTCTCATACAGACCCGTCCGCAGGCTATTTGGCAATTTCAGCCGTACAAGATATTCTTTTTGTGGGTGTGTGCGAGGAAATCGCTTTTCGCGGTTATGTACAGAATCAGTTTGAAATTTGGTTAAAAAAATGCAAATGGCTTGCGCCGCTGATAGCCGCCGTATTGTTCGGACTGTGGCATATAATCAACGGAAGTCTGATTCAAGTGCTTTTCACTACTCTTGCCGGTTGTGTGTTTGGATATTTCAAATATTTTGTAAAAGACTGCTCACTGTTATCGGTGATCATTGCACACGGACTATATGATTTTTCTTTAGTGCTTTTAACTTGCTTTATGCTATAGTTAATCAAAATTTCAATTTATCACTCTAAACATTAAAAATGTATAGCCCACTATACTTCACTTAAGAAGTTAGTGGGCTATTGTTTTCATCATAATAAAACTCTTTATAAAAACACCCTTTACGGGTGATTCTTATTTAAATTGATTATCCGCGGCGTTTGCGAAGCTTATCCAACCACGACAAGTCGTTGTCGTCGTCCATACTGACGTAGCCGTTGTCAGGTCTTTGCGGCTGAACGGGTTGTTGCGGGCGCGGCGGCTGTTGTACGGGCTGTTGCGGCTGATACGCGCCTGCAAACAGCGGCGGCACATTATTGCCACCCTGCGGGGCTGCTTGATGCTGTGCCGGCTGTTGCGTACCCAAAGGCTGCAAAGCGGGTCGAGCGGGCTGTTGCGACTGCCCTGCTCCGCCGGCTACGCGATTAAAGCCCGTTGCAATAATAGTGACCTGTAACTGGTCTTTCAATTCCGGGACGATCGCGTGTCCAAACACGATATTGGCTTCCTTAGCGCAGATGTCGCGCACAAGCTCGACGGCCTGCGACACCTCGTTCATCTTGACTTCTCTGCCCTCTATCTGAACGATCGCGCGAGTTGCGCCCTCAATCGAAGTGTCGAGTACCGTGTTGTTTACCGCGCGCTTAACGGCTTCCACAGCGCGGTTAGTGCCGCTTGCTCTGCCTATAGCCATAATTGCGTCGCCGCCGTCCTCAAGCACGGTATGTATATCGGCAAAGTCGACGTTGATTTTGCCGGGGTTGACGATTATATCGGTAAGCGCCTGCACGCCCTGGCGCAGGATGTCGTCGGCGTACTTAAACGCTTCCTGTGTGGTCAAATCCTTAGCGACAGCAGCAAGCCGTTCGTTGGGAACAATTATAATAGAGTCCACAAACTTGCGTAGGTTTGCAATGCCCTCTATAGCGTTGCGCATGCGAACTTCGCCCTCGAACTTAAACGGCGTTGTTACAAACGCTACGACAAGCTTATCAAGGTTGTGCGCAATCTCGGCAATAACGGGCGCTGCACCCGTGCCTGTTCCGCCGCCCATACCCGCGGTGATAAACACCAAATCCATGTCCTTGATGAGTTTGGTAAGCGTTTCGCGGCATTCCTCGGCGGCGAGCCTGCCCTTTTCGGGGTTCGCGCCCGCACCGTAGCCCTTGGTTATGTTAGAACCGATCTGGACTCTGCGCGTAGCCTTAGAAATACGAAGCGCTTGCTTATCGGTATTGATCGCCATGAAAACGTTGACCTTTACCTGCGCTTCAATCATATTATCAACAGCGTTGCTGCCACCGCCGCCAACGCCGACTATCATTACTTTTACCGGCGAATTGGAATTGTCGTCAAGAAAATTCGCACCGTTCTGCATTTCCGCCATACCTACTTACTCCTTTTGTTTACGTTTGGAAAACCAACGTTTAAATCTGTTTAACATGCCGCCGCTTGCGGGATTGCTTAATAGCACCATGTTCATTATACCGAGCGCAGAAGAAAGCTGCGCGCTGTCCAGCATGGGTTGCAGCGGCTTGACTGCTTCCGCCTCGCGCGCAAGACATTCCGACAAATACTCAATTGCGCCGCGCATCGTGCACAGCCCGCCGCCCGTAACCGATAGCGGGGTGTAGTCGGGATAGTCGTAATCGCACTGCTTTAGCGCCTTTTGTATGTACCGCGCAAACCGCTCGATCTCCAGCCGCACCACCAAGTTGGTTTCGGCTACGTCAAACCGCTTCAAATCGTTTTCCACTTCTATCTCGTACTCGGTCTGAACAACCGGCGGCTCTTCCTCGTCCTCGGGCGGAACAAAGTCAGGCTCGAGCGAAAGAATAACCTTGCGCTTTAGTTGCTCGGCTTGCTTGAGCGGAATATCAAACTTGTCCGCAAGCGCAGCGGTTATGCGCGCCCCGCCCCACGGAAAGTAGTTCTGCACGCAAATACCGTCGCCTCTTCCTATCGTGAGCGCTGTACCGAGCGCACCGACGTCCGCGAGCATGACGCACTTGTCGCGCCTAAAATCATCGAATAACAACATAATCTCGGCGAGCGACGCGGAAAGAAACTCGGTCTCGACTTCCGCCATGCTAGCCGCAGCAGCTACGTCCGCCATAAAATCGTTGCGCGCGAGTATGTACGATATGCTCCCGCCGAGCTTGGTAGACATCATGCCTACGGGTTCTATCAGCTTGCGCTCGTTGTCCAGAGTGTAATATACGGGTTGCATGTTGACGACCGTCCAATTCGGGTCATCGTCGAACGCATTGCCGCTGTCTAAAAGCGCTTGAACGTCCTGTTCGGTAACTCTGCGCTTTTTATTCAGCGAGATGCTGTTGTTCACTATGTAGCACTTGGAAAACTCGTTAGGTACGCCTACGTACAGCTTGTCTATCTTTTGCTGAGCGCGTGACTCCGCACCGGAAATAGCCTGTCCGATGCAGTGCGACAACCGCTCTTTGTCGAGCCATGCGCCACGCACAAAACCGACATACTCGCACACCCCGATACCGTCAATGTTGATCGAGTCGTTTATGCCGCGGCTACCGATCAAGACGGTTATCTTGCTCGTGCCGAAATCCAAAATTGCAACGCTTTGTTTCAAGACCTAACCCCTATTACAAATTACCAATGTAAAGTAAGAACAAATCATAAATTCTGAAAGAAAGTACATATCGATAATCGGTAAAGAAATCCGTAAATCAATCTGTGATTGAAATTATACACTACATAAGGCATATTGTCAAGTGTACTGCCGTAAATTATCAGTTTTCGACGGTGTCGTAGTGCCGCGCGTAGTAACCGTCATCGGTATAAACGCTATCCCCGTCCTGCGCCGCGTTGTGCTTAAGGTACACACAGCGTATAGGATCACCCGCGCCATCACTCAGGTTGGGATACACCTTAATCAGTCCGTGCACCTTGACTACGTCGGTGAACGACGGATCGGTCTTGGCATACACCGCAAAGCCGCGATCGAGCATGGCGGCAAAGTCACCGCCGTTATCGTGTATCTCTATCGAACAGCCGGCGTTTGTGCGAATGTAAACATACCCCGCACGACGTAAATCGATAAAGCCGATAAGCTCGTTTATCTGATAGTCGATCATGCCCTTGGAGCGCAGGAACGCTATAATCTTATCGACATACCACCTATCCTTGCCGTTGTTGTCTTGGAAGTATTTGCCAACCGCTGCCGAGGTTGATCCCGCAGGCTTGACCGTGAAGTAACCGGGAAGTAACGAATCGGACTCGCTACCTATCTTACCCGAAGAATAGCATTGATAATACTTGTTGCCGTTTTGGAACTGATAGAGCTTTTCGTATATAACATAGTTGATTGTGACGCGATCGGGAAAACTGCGCTTAACATTAACAACGCCGATCTCGGGATAAGCTTGCTCCACACGCTGCTTGACTTCTGCCTCGTCTACAAAAAACATCGAACTGTTGTTCTTAATACCCGAGGCGGCAATTACGTTTTTGTCGTACAATTCTATCTGCGGATTCTCGTAGTAGCTGTAAGCGTCAACATGCCGAACAAGAAATGTCGCGCCGCAGACCACTACTATGACCACCAGCAACAACACAACTATTAATAATGCAATCAGCTTCTTGTTACGCATACATTGTTAGTATAGCAAACAATAATACAAAAAGCAAGTAATCCCACTTCTTTTATAAAAGAAGTGGGCAAGAAAATTTTAATTCGATTGCAAATACATTGGTTTTTCCGTCAAGCCGATTTGGTCATTCCGAACGCCGTGAGGAATCTCAACATTATTTTAATTCTTAATTCTTTCGATCCTTCCGCCCAGCGCGGTAAACGACTGCTCGATACTCTCGTAACCGCGGTCGATATGCTCTGTACCGTATATCTCGGTTTTGCCATCTGCGGAGAGTGCGGCAATAACAAGCGCCGCACCTCCGCGAAGATCGCACGCCTTGACCGACGCACCGTGAAGCCGCTTTACTCCCGCCACCACCGCTATTCTGTCCTTGACCGTGATGTTAGCGCCCATCTTGACAAGCTCGGTCGTGTAGCCGAACCGATTTTCAAACAGGTTTTCCACTATGACCGAACTGCCGACGGCACACGCCAGTAGCGCGCAGAACTGCGGCTGCATATCCGTCGGGAATGCGGGATAAACATTTGTTTCCAGCTTATGAATCGCCTTTGGTCTGCCGTCCGCGCAAATGCGTACCGAACTGCCGCGCACATAAAGCTTTGCACCCGTCTTTTTGAGCCTTTCGGTTATTCCGAACAGATGTTCGGGTACGACGTTCTTTACAGTTGCGCAACCACCCGTAGCCGCGACAGCCGCGAGGAATGTCCCGGCGCAGATCCTATCCGGCATGGGCTTGTATGTACAACCGTGAAGCTTTTTTACTCCGCGCACGCGAATAATAGATCCGCCCGCGCCCGACACGTTTCCGCCCATAGCGTTTATAAAATTTGCAAGGTCTACAATCTCCGGTTCGCGCGCCGCATTTACTATCACCGTATCTCCGTCCAATAGCGCACCCGCCATCATCAGATTTTCGGTCGCGCCCACGGACGCAAAATCGAGATTGATGACCGCGCTTTTCATATCGCTGCCGTCACAGCAGATAACGCCGCCCTCGTCCTCGATTTTGACCGACAGCCCTTTCAGTCCCGATATATGTAAGTCTATGGGGCGAAGTCCTATCTCGCACCCGCCCGGATGGCTTATGTATGCCCTTCTACAGCGCGAAAGAATTGAACCCAGTATAAATATAGACGAACGCAATTTGCCCGTTAAATCGGCGTTTATGACGTTTAGCGACACGTCGTGACAGCAAACACGAAGATTATCGCCGATAAACTCCGCACTGCAACCCAAATGCCGCATGATGTTGAGCATGGCGTCGATGTCCTTTAGGTGCGGACACTTTTCGATAATAATGGGCTCATCGGTAAGAATACACGCCGCTATAATGGGGAGCGCCGCGTTCTTTGCTGTCTGCACGGAAATCTCGCCGCCGAGCGGCACACCGCCTTGTACTGTTAGTTTTTGCATACACCACCTTCTGTCAATTTTAGTATATGTGTACGCAAGCGCGGGCGTGCAAAAGTTCGCCGTCGTCAACTGATACAATATATCCGTATTAGATATTCCGCACAACAAAAAACTGTGCAACTCTATTTATAGGATTGCACAGCTTTCTACTTTAAGATAATGCTTTTGCTATTTCGTTTATTTGCATGATATCATTGGCGTGATATGCTATTAAATCGTCTAGTTTGTCGGTTTGCGTTATTGAAACGCGCTTTACCGTTTTTATACCTAAATGCCCGTAATAATGCTCAATAGCGTTTAAAATAAGTTCGTTCTCTTGTTCCCTAACGCCCGCACGCACAGCTATTGCAATGCCTTGAATCGGCTTTTGCGCCGTTAATATTCTATTTGGATTGGTGTCGCCGTATGGCGTGGTTCTGTCAATCAAAGTCTTTAGCTGCGCGGGAATGTCCGCCCAATATGACGGCGCGGCAATAACCACAATATCGGAAGACAAAATATCGTTAACTATCTTTTGGGCATCGTCGTTTTGCACGCACTTACCGTCGATATAACATTTTTTACAACCCTTACAAAAATGCAGATCGGCGTCGCCCACGCAATACTTAACGATCTCTGCATTTTGTTTTATAGCAATACCGTTAACGAAGCTGTCTATTAAATAATTGCAGCTGCCGTTGTTGCGCGCACTGCCGTTGATACAAGTTACTTTCATCTTACACCTCCAAAAAATTTTATATTAAAAAGCGCAGCATTACGCAGCGCTTTTTGATTTTGATTATTCGTCGTCGTCCTTGTTGCCGTTGAGCCTTGAACGGAGCTTGTTAAGAACCAACTGGTTGGCGAGTCTGCGCACCTTGTCGGAGGCTTCCGTTTCCGCTATGGTGTTGAACTCGTGCGGAAGTATGTCGCGCAGGATTTCGTCTACTCTTTCCTCGCTTACTCCGCCGTCGCCGAGTTGTTCCACAAGCTGCTCCATAATCAGCTTGTTAGCTACCTGCTTAGCCAGCCTATCCGCTACGTCCATCGTGTCCTTAGTTGCGGTGGGATTGAGCGACATATCGCCGTCGCCGCCGAGCAAACCTGCTTGATGCTCGATCAGAGCTTCAAAGTCGTCGTTTTCGGGCGCGGGAGTATTAATAACTACTTCCTCAACCTCCGGCTTATTCTGCTTTTGTGCGGGTTTCCTGCCGCGCTTTTTGCCTGTGCCGTTGCTTGCCGTACTTGTACCGCCTGTTTTAGCCGAGTTTTTCTGCCCGGGCTTTCTGCCACGCTTTTTGCCTGTGCTTGCGCTATTCGAGCTTGCCGCAGGTTTCTGTTCGGGCTGTTGAGGCTTTTCGGGCTCTATAATGCCGGCTATCTCGTTGAGTTGTTCCTTAAGGTCGGAAAGTGAATCCGATAAATCCTCGTCGGACTTTATGTCGCGCACTTTTTCGCGTTCGGCGAGCACTGTAATCTCGTCGCGCAGTCTTGATATAGCGTCGAGTATGAGCGCGTTTTCCTGACTGGGCTTTTCACGACTGAGCTCTTCTCTAAGGTCTGCCAGCTCGGCAAGTATAGTATCGTTATCCGAAGCGCTGCCCGACTGAGCCATGACCTCGCGGAGTTTGGCTACCTCTTCCGCTACGGCGTCGCTGGACGCTATTTCGGCTTTGAGACTTTCTATCTCATCGGAGATTTTGCTGCCGGCGTTCTGCGTTAAGTACTGATTCTGACGTTCCAAAAGGTGCGCCATTTCGGACATGAAGTTGAGCGTCGTCAAATCCGCGTCGCGCTGGTTTGCCATATCTGTGCGCAAATCGCCGAGTTCTTCCAAAATCTTATTGTTGGTCGCGTCGTTGCCAAGCGCAGCCACTCTGTCCGCAAGCGACTCAAACACGGCTTCACGCTTGTCGATTGCCGCCTTAAGCTTGCTAAGCTCGTCGGAGATAACCTCTATGTCGCTTGCAGAGCCTGCCGTAGCTACCTGGTCGCGGAGCGACGCTATCTCATCGAGAATGATATTGTTGTAGCTTTCGTAGTTAGATTCGCCCGACTCGGGATCGTTTACGTTAGCCATACTGATAGCAAATAATTGGTCGCGGAGCGACTGCACCTCTGTCATGAGCGTGTCGTCCGACTCACGGTCCGTTTCGCCGGCGATGCGCTTGACATCCTCTATCTGCTCACGCAAGGACTGGAACTCGTCGCGCAATGCCAAAATCTCGTTCATCACGCCGAGGTCGGGCTCTTCCTTCAATGTCTGAACGTCCGCCTTGATAGCGGTTACGTCCTCGGCTACGCCGAACAGACTGTCGGACGACGAAAGCATGGCTTTGATTTCCGCAAGCTCGTCCTTGAGTGCCTGAACCTCTAAAGACGCCGCTCCGCCGCCGCTTTCTGCCGCTATGGTTGTGAGCGAACGCAGCTGCGCTATCTCGTCGCGTATCTCGCCAAGCTCGCTTGCATACCCGTGCTGTTCGGCTTGTGCCGCAAGCATTTCTCGGATATCGTTTAGTACGCTCTCGTCAAGACCTGTGGTTTGAACGGGGCTATTCCCCACTGCCGCCACTTCGTCTTTGAGTGCGCGGATTTCGTCAATAAGCGTAGCATATGCAGTATCGCCTTCCGCGTTTACTGCGGGCTGCGCAACAGTCATGTCGCGTATGAGGTCTTTAAGCTCGTCTATCTGTACGGAAAGCACGTCTGTGCCGTCCGCCTTTAAGTGTTCGTTTTCTGCGCGGAGCGCTTCGATTTGGGCGCGCATTTCCGCCATTTCCGCGGCGTAATCGATAGGCGCCATATCCGTAAGCTTGGACTTGATTTCCGCCATTTCCGCTTCGAGCGCGTCAAAACGTTCGGAAAGTGCGCCCGTTGCCGCTTCGGCATCTTCCGCAACACCGCCTTCTTGGACAAGCATGAGGTCCTGAAGCGTCGCGTTTACGGTTTCGAGCTGCTCCATTACCGGAGTAAGGTCGACTTGAACGGGCTCAGCAGTTTCAGCATCGCCGAACGTGTCGGTCTCGACTTCTGCGGGTTCTTGTGCAACACGCAGCTCGTCGAGCACGGCGCGGATTTCTTCTACTTGTTCCGCTATAGCGTTTATGCGATCGTTGCTGCCGAGAGCTTCCTCTATTCTGTCTATATCGTTCTTAAGATTGATTATTTCGTCGAGTACGATATTGAGCTCGTCCGCCGCCGAACTCTCGCCTTCCTCACCGTCGCCGCCGGCGATTGTCGTCCTGCGGCTGACAAGGTCTTTGAGCTCGTCGATACTGCCTGTGAGCGTAAGTTGATCGTTGCGAAGCGCGGTGATTTCGTCGAGCACCGTAAGCAGATCCTCCGAGCTTTCTTCCGCCTGCTCGGGCTGCTCGTCCTGCGGCTCGACTATACCCGTCGCATTGAGCACTTCGTCCTTGAACGCAAACACTTCGTCGCGCAACGACACGATCTCGTTAAGCACAAGATTGATTTCGCCGTCGGTTGCTTCCGACGAGTCGTCGGAAGTGGGAAGATTTGCAATATCCTCTCTGAGCGCGCGAATTTCGTCGAGAATGTTACCCGAAGAAATGGACGCGAGTTCGTTCTTTATAGACTCGAGTTCGCTCGACACTTCGTCCTGATCGACGATACGCGCTGCTTTTATGTCCTCGCGAAGTGACAGAATTTCTTCTACCGTGTCGTATTCCGACGGCGCGTCGAGTTTCTCCTTTATAGAGGAAAGCTCAGCAATAAGCGCCTGCATGGTGTCCGAATCGAGCTGTTCACCGTCGGTTTCGCCCCGGTCTTCCGCAGAAAGTCCCGACTCTATTGCGGCTTGAAGTTCGGCAAGCTGTGCGGAAATTCCGTCGATAGCTGCGACATTAACGTCGTTGACAGCTTGCGTGGACGCCTCGATGTTGCCAAGGCGTTCGCGTATTTCGGCAATTTCGCCCAATAGCGCGTCGCGGGTGTCCTGATCCATACCAGAAGCGGACATATTTTCTTCCAGAGTGCTGATATGAATTTCTTCTCTGATTCCGCTTACGGTGTCTATAATTTCTTGCTTGTTGTTTTCTGCGGTCTGCTCGTACTGCTCTATCCGCTCTAACACGAGCTTGATATCTTCGTTAGCGCCGTTTACCGCCTCTCTAAGTACGCCAATTTCTTCCGCAACAACTTGAGCGCCGTCATCGGCTACGTCTGCATTTTCCGCATTTGCGGCAAGCGATTCCGAAAGCGCATTGACCGCGTCGAGCACTGCCGCTACATTATCGCGGATTGTTACTACGTCCTCGGACTGCGGCATTAATGTGAGCGAGTCAAGTATGGCAAGCGTGTTGTCGCGAGTTACCACCACGTCCTCGGACTGCGGCATTAATGTGAGCGAGTCGAGCACGGCGTTTAAGTTGTCCTTAATTCCCTCGAGTTCTTCCGAAGTTGTTACATCGGCAGTAGTTACATCTTCCTCAATTACTTCTTCGTCCTCGGCAACAGGCGTTTCGAGCCTATCGAGAATGCTGTTTAACTGCTCGGATATGGGAGCTAAAGCGTCGAGCGTAGCGGTAGCAGCGTCACGTGCAGCAGCCGCGTTTTCGCCGATTGCGTTGATGTTTTCGCTTACGGAATTTACAGTATCCACAACTGCGGCAACGTTCTCGCCTACAGCGCTGATAGTGTCCGTAACCGACGTTACGTTTTCGCTTACCGAATTAACATTATCGTTGATTACGGCAAAGTTGTCGTTTACAGCGACAAAGTTGTCGTTGATAGAAGCAATGCTATCGCTAACTGCCGCTACGCTATCCGTGATTGCGGAAAGCGTGTCCGACACAGTGGTTATGCTGTCGGTGACCGACGTGATAGTATCCGTCACTACCGCAACGTTATTGCTGATTTCGGTGACGGTTTCCTTGGTAGAAGCAGTATCTTCGGCAACAGTGTTTATAAGCGCGACGCGCGCCGCTATCTCGTCGAGGTAGCTGATAAACTTTTCTGTGTCCTGCACGGCCTCCGCAGCGTCGGGAATTTGCTCGCTCTCGGCAATTGCAAGCTCCGCCTGCTCGCGCAAGAACGCGATATCGTCAAGCAGCCGCTGTCTGTCCGTCGCGGCGGCGTCGGTGTTTGCCGCCGACAATTCCATAAACGAGCTTACGTCGGTGCGGAGCTGTTCGAGAGCTTCCGTCGTCGGAGACATGAGTATCGCGTCCGATACCGTTACAAGCGAATCCTTAATAGCCTGCGTTTCCGCGAGGATTTCGGCTTTGGCGGCGTCGATTGTCTCTGCCGCGTCGGATGAGCCCGTTCCGTCGCCGATCTTGTTCATTATGTTTGTTTCGGACTCTATGATTACGTTGGTAACGTCCTCGTACAGCTTGTCAAACTGCGCTGTAATATCAGCAATCAATGAATTAACTTGTTCAGCAAGTTGCTCGGAAATTTCCGCAGTGCCGCCGATTGCCGCTATGTCAGCGCGAAGGTCGGATATACTGTTAAAAAACGCGTCGTATTCGTCGATCCTCGCTCTGATGTATCCGAGGTCGTCAAGCATGACTTGACGTTCTTCGTCCGACATTTCCGCACCACCCGTTGCAGGCGTTTCGACAGTAATGGGCTCTTGAAGTTTTTCGGAAATATCGACGATACGATTGGTTATGTCGATGTAGTTGTTACGCAGTTCTTCAAGCGCGCCCGAAATATCGTCGTTGCCTGTAGCGCTCTCTAACCTATTCTTAAGGTCGTCTACTGCGTAAAGTATCTGTTGGAGCGCAGCTTCGTCCGCGGACAGCTCGCCGTCACCCGACGCAGGGATAATTGTGGGTGCGGGTCTATCGAGCACTGCCGCCTTCAGTTCGTCAAGCTTGGTAAATAGTGACACACTGCCAACCGCTTTTGCGGGCTTGTACGATGCGGGCAAATCAATTTCGGGCAAATCCAAAACGTCTGCTACCGTGATTGCGACAAGCCGCTCAACCATTTCCTTGACTGCGGCTTTATCGCCGTTTTCGTCAATAAGCTCGGTAGTGATGTCGCCTACCGTAGCGGCGTTTTCAGACTCGTACTTGTTGCTTTGAAGAGTATTTATTTCCGCTACCAGATCGGGCAGATAGTCGCCGTATGATGTTACTGCGACAGAAGTTATCTTTTGTACCAGATTGAAGAAACGTTCGGCGCTGTCGCGCATAGCCGACGTGATTGTCGTCATGCCGCGTTCGGCACAAAACTCGGCAACCGCGCCGAAAACTTGTTTGGTAAGCGGCTGATCGCCAAGCTCGTCGATGAGCGCATTTGTAGCTTCTATAAGATCAATAGCGTCGGGCTCGTTGCTGTCCGAAAGGCGCTTGACGTATGCGTATACAGAATTGAGCTTGTCTTTATATGATGCGGATTGCGAGTGAACATCGTATGAAACTTTTTTGAATTCATTTACAAGCTCGGAAATCGTTTGCGCGCGTTTTACCGCGTCCTCCGAAACATTGCCGATAACTGTTTTTATATCGTAAAGCTGGCGCAAAAGCTCGCTTGCGCTTATATCGGAAGAGCCGTTATTACTTGCAACTACTTGCGTTTGATTGCCGGGCGCGGCAGTGGGAACACTAACGCCCTCGAGCAGTGCTTTTAACGCCGCTATGTCGCCCGATAGCTTGCTCATTCCGTCGCCGTCAATGCTGCCGGCTGCTTTTTTCACGGACGAAACCGCGCCGCTAAGCTCCTTAGCGGACGGCATGTCGTCAAGCTGCTTTTTAAGCTGAGCTATATCGCCCTGCACACGCGCGTCCAAGTCGCGCATGGCACGCAAAATAGCCTCGTTAATTGAGAGTAACTTATCTAAACCGACTGTAGAAGTACCGCCCTCAACGCGCGCAGGTTCGTTACCGACCGGCAGTTCACCTTGAGGGCTTGACGCGTTTTTTAGTAGGTCGTCGATTTTACTCTGCAACCGTTGGATTTCAGCAGTGTACTGGGCTTCGGCAAACTTTTGGTCGCGCTGCATATCTTCCTTGATACGCGTGAGCTCCTTTTGCATTTCCAGACTGCTCTGATTACGAGCCAATTCGTCGCGCAAACGAGAAATTTCGTTGTACATTACAACCTCACTGCCCGCAGGCGGCGCGGTGGGCTGGTAAATGTACTGCGGCGGCATGATGGGCTGCGGCTGAATATTGGCAGGCGCAGCGGGAACCATTCCCCTCTTTAATTCGGCAAGCTCGTCAAGGACCTTGTTAAGACGGTCGTCGTAGTAATCGTCGTTGTACCCGTCGTCGTAATCGTCTTCATAGCCCTCGTCGTCGTACTCTTCGTCGTCGTACTCTTCGTCGCCGTAATCCTCGTCGTCGTAGTCATCATCGTCGTACTCTTCGTCACGATCGATGAATTCTTCTTCTACGATTTCATCGTCATCTGCCAACGAAAAAGTCGTCTTGTCTTGGTTGTCCATAAATGTTCCTCGCATTTGTTTTTTGTGTTTTTACACTTATTCCTACCGCAAAAGCGGAATCGAATCGTTTGGTTGACAGCAAAAACTGTATCTCTTGCGCACTTTTACTATTGCCTTAAGCTATTTTACTTAGGGCGTTTAGGTGCTCCGGGACGTGCGCCCGGTCTTACACCGGGTCTCGCCGCACCGGGACGCGCTGCTCCGGGGCGTGCGCCCGGTCTTGCACCCGGTCTTGCCGCGCCGGGACGTGCTGCTCCGGGACGTGCGCCCGGTCTTGCACCCGGTCTTGCCGCGCCGGGACGTGCGCCGGGTCTTGCGCCCGCTTTGCGTCGAGGGATACGGTTGACGCGCTCGGTAACCTTGCGGACGACACGTTGCGGCTTTTTGGCGTTTTCGGCTTTTAACCGCGCTATCTCGCCGCTGTTCTGAATATCGTCCATGGTCTTGTTGTAGAAGTCCATAAGCTCGGTAGAACCGCGCTCGTCATCGTCGAACGTGAGCTGCAAGTTGTACAGCCGTTCACGAAGATTCTTGGCTTCCTCGTCGCCCTTAAGCTCCTTCATTTCGTTGCGAATGGCGATAATCTGATCCCTGCGCAACGCAACCTTTTTGGCTATAGCTTCCGCACGCTCGGCGTCGGCTTTTTGGCGCGCCTCTTCTTCCTTGCGCTTATTCTCTTCCTCCAAACGCTTGGCTTCGGCTTCCTCTTCGGCTTTGCGGCGCATTTCTTCTATCTCTTCCTGCGCCTTGCGCTTAGCTTCTTCTGCCTCTACTTCAGCTTGACGTCTTGCTTCCTCGGCTTCTTCCTGCGCCTTGCGTTTAGCTTCTTCAGCATCGGCTTCGGCTTGACGCTTGGCTTCCTCGGCCTGCTCTTCGGCGAGGCGGCGAGCTTCCTCGGATTCCTCCAAAGCTTTGCGGCGAGCTTCTTCCGCCTCCGCAGCCATGGCTTCCTCCGCCTCTTTGCGCGCTTGCTCGGCGGCTTCTATATCCGCCTTTGCCTTTTCCTCGGCTTCCCTTCGTGCTTGCTCGGCGGCCTCGATAGCTTCTTGTGCAGCGCGCTCTGTCTCTAAGCGCGCTTGCTCGGCTTCTTCTTGTGCCTTGCGACGAGCTTCCTCCGCCTGTTCCTGCGCCTGTTGTGCGGCAAGACGCGCTTGTTCGGCTTCCATCTTGGAACGCTCGAGCTGCTTTTTGAGGTTCTCTGCCTCGATCTTGGTTTGATCTTTGCTTATTATACCACAGCCCGAAGTGATAAGGTCGAGCGGGTTGGTATTGTTGATAAAGTCGTCAAACGACTTGCACGACTGTTCAAACTCGTCGTTGGCTCTGTCAAGGTCGGCACGCGCGCGCTCAAGATGCTCGTCGTATTCCGCTTGAGCCTCCATTTTACGCTTAGTTCCGTCAACATTAGCCTGTTCGAGCCTGGCTTTAAGCTCTTCGAGCTTGTCGGAAGTATCGCCCTGCGCAACCATAAGCTCGAGTTTTTCGTCCTCGCCTGCCGCTTCCATTTGCGCGTTGATATCGTCAAGCTGGGTCTGCACGCTCGCGATTTCCTCTTCCAGCTCGGAAACAGTGGCGGCGACTTCCATAGCTATCATGGTGACGTCGTTGGACGACGCAGACAAATCTTCGTACACGGCTTGAGCTGTGGCGACGGCTTTCTCAGCCTCTTCCTTGTCCTTTTCGCGCATTGCTTTGACAAGCTCGAACTCTATCGCGCCGATGACCTTATCGTCGGCCTTGATGACTTCCTCAAGCGGAATTTCGTTCTTGCCTATAAAGTCGTTTGCCTTGCGGCGTTGCGCGTTAAACTCGATGCTGAGATCGGACTTCTGCTTGGTAGTCTTGGTAATTTCGCGTTCAAGCTCGGACAAGCGCGCATTCGCGTCGGATATTTGAGCGTTGAGGTCGGCGATAATGCCGA
>JAIEFT010000034.1:48050-78980 GCA_029066805.1 Clostridiales bacterium
AGTCCGTAGTGCCCAAAATCTGCGCTTTGGCTTGAGCAACCTCGGACTTGAGCGACTCGCGCTCCTTGGCTTGCTCTTGCTCTACCTTTTCTATGCGGCGCATTTCGTAATCGGTACTGTTGACCGCCTGGAGCAACGGTTCGAGCGATACGACCTTGGCTTCGAGCTCCTGCTTTTTGCGAATGATTTCCATACGCTCGAGGTAGCCCTCATATTCCGCCTTAGCTTTTTCGCGCTCGGCGACAATGCGTTCCAAATCACTGTTCTTCTGCTGCTGCAAATCGTTGAGCTTGGCGTAAATACCGTTAATGCGGTCGCCGTTGCCGAGCAACACGTCGAGCTCTTGACGAAGTCTTTCCAACTCCTCGCTGTTGCGCTTTTTCTTTTCTTCCTTAATGCCGATATCGCGGGTAATCTTTTCTTTATCCTTGTTCTTGGCGGAAGCAAGCTTGAATTCGAGATCCTCGATATCCTTGCTATACTGCGCGTCATCGCTTTCGGCTTTGGCAATCTTCTCGCGCAATTCATCTTCCATGGTCTTGGCGCGATCGACTTCCACTTGAACTTTGTCAAGTCGCGATTTGAGCTCGGCAAGCTCCTTGTTGAGTATATCGTTTTGATGTTCGAGCGCACGCAGTCTGCTCTCCTCGGGCGAAGTATCAATGTCGATCTTCTCCTCGGTGAACTCGTCAGGCGCTTTCTCTTCCTCGACGTACAGCGGCGAATCGGGATCAAAGTCGAGTACAAAGTATTCCACAACCGCGGGTTCGGGCTCTGCCGGTGCGGAGGTCGCGGACGGTGTAGACGTTGCCGAAGCGTTTTTGATTTCCGTTTCGCTCATTATAGCTTCGTCCATAGGCATGGGCGTTTTGTACCGCTCTATAATGCGCTTCTTTTCCTTTTCCAGCTCGCGCGACTGCAAATCCTTGGACTTGAAGAACGTGCGGCGTACCATACCCTTCGGCTCGTACTTTTCGGTGAATATGCGCTCCAAAAGCTCGTCGTCGGAAATGTACTTGGCGATAAGCTCTTCGAGATTTTCGTCCCCGTCGGGCGGCATTGTAGCCTGAGGCTCGCTCATGAGCGGCGATGACGGAGTAGACATGTTGGGCGAAGACGGCGATGAAGGCATGCCCGAAGCGAGCTGCAAAGTATCGGGCATAGGCGCTGCACCGGTTGCAGGACCTGCGCCCAAAAGCATCTGCGTGCTGGCTTGCGATAAGGCTTGATTTTGCGCCGCGCGCTGTTGTGCTTGCGTTGCCGCTATTGTCGAGTTAAGTTTGACAATATACGACGATACGGGCGCTTGCATAGCAAGCTCGTCCTGCTTGTGCTTGGATATGGCGCGGAATACCAGCCATACAACAAGCAATATTATTAACAATATGCCGAGTGCAACCGCCGCTATTATCAGCCATGCCTGCCAATCGTCGAAGCGCGCAAACAGACTGCCCGCGTTAACGTTGATGTCAACTACTTCGGACTCAAAAGTAATAACCTGTCTGTCGTTGTTGGTAAACTCAAGCATTACCCTCGCGCTCGCCTGACCGTTGATATTGTCTACCTTGGGGTCGAGAGTGAGAACGTTGTTGCTGAAATTAACGCCGAGCTGATTCTCGTTGAGCGAATATGCGTCGGTGAGCAGATAGCCACGACCGCGCATTTCGGTAAATACGCTCGAGTTAAGCACATTGTAAGACACGGCTTTTTTGCCGTTTATCGGCGAGAACTTAATCTTATAACCGCCGTAAGTGGTGATAACAATGCTCCTTTCGTAGTCGTGACCTGCACCGCTATCGGCACTTGTATAGTAATGTATAAGGAAATTAATGGTAAATGAACTGTTGGCAAGAGTGCTACGTTTGCCGGTGATCCTGTATATTTTGGGCACGACGTTACTTTCGCCGCTTGCAGTTGTTTCGTCCAGAACGTAGCTGTCGCCGTCACGCTTGACGCGCTCTATGGAAAGACCTTCGGGCTTTAAGTTTGTGTCACCGTTAAGCGTGGTGTGACCATGAGAAAAATACGGCGCATACTCGGTGGTATTGGTAGGCGAGCTGTACTCCATAAGGTCGGAGGGACGTAATATAATCGAGCAGAAATCGGAAGATTCGTCTTCGCTATCCGTCTTAATCAGCGTTTGTGAATTCAAGTCCCAAGTGTTTTGCGACGTTACGTTAAGACGGAGATAATTCGGGCTGATCTCCTTTTTTTGCGGGTTGGCGGGAGCGAACTTGAACGGAATAACAATCTTGTAAGTTGTTGTACCCGCAGTTGCCTGCCCTTTCACAAGCTTGAGCGTAAGCTCCATCATGTGAATTTCATCCCAGAACTGTTTGTTAGAGTTTCCGGGTTGTTGGTTGAACGTATTTATAGTATTCGCATCAACTTCCACACGTCCTGTAATGTACGGCGCAATACGGACAAAAGTACTGCCGGATGGCGTCGAACTCTTAATCTCGTCTTTCAAAGTCAAAGAAAGACCGCGGAATGCAAGCGAATCGATAGCAAAGTTGGTTACCGACTTAATAGTCCATTGCGAAGACCCGTCCCTAAGCGCCGCGTGCGTGGACTCATTATACAGCGCGCGACCCAACAAATAGTCGTTGAGATTGATTGTGATTGTAGAATAGTTGGGGACAGTCATTATGTGCGTATGCGCATTATTGACATACGACGGCGTGGTTTCCGTTCCGTTGGTCACCGTATTACCTACTATCAACGACTTGACATTATGGTCGTCAGCCGTAATATCTCTCCACGGCACGAATGAATCGGTAATACTTACGTTGAAGTAAACGGTATGGTATTCGGTTGTGCGATCCTTGCGTACTTGAACGGAAAAGTATCCGGTTTCCCCTTCGCTCTCAATAACGGAAAGCGCCTCAACCTCGATATATTCATCCTCCGCCTCGTTAGACGCAAGTTTAACAGTAAAGTTGGTGTTTCCGTTGATTATACTTGATTTGACAAAGTAGTAAATATCGCCGTCTGCGCCGCCTGCCACTGCAGCAGTGTGAATGTAACGCTTGCGCTGCCCCAATTGGTTATGCGCTTCGATAAGAGCTCTCGTATTGTCGCGGGCGTTGCTTTCCTGCGTCTGCCCGTTTACATCAAACACAAGAGAAATCGATGATTTATCATCAGCGCTACCCGCATTGTTGCCCGGGGTAAGCTCTAACGCCGAAGCCGCTTTGTTCGGCAATAACAACGCAGCAAACAGCGCTATTACGGCGACGAGGAGAATTACAAAAAGTATTAAATTGCGTTTAATCGTATTAGTTTTCATTATTCTCACGCCCCCTTACATATTTCCGTCGCCGATGTCGGACGCGTCGAAAATTATTTCATTTCCGTCGATATCCGATGTAGCAAAGCCTGCTTCGGGAGTAACGAATTCTCCGCCGTCGGGAGTAACAAAGCCGCCGTCGTCCGGCGTTACGAATCCGCCGTCAGGCTGTGCGCCAAACCCTGCGTCAGGCGGAACAAAACCACCGTCAATGGGAATGTCTGTTGCGAACGGATTGACAGGCTGAGCATTGCCGGCTTGAGCGGCCGCGAACGCAGCCTTCTTTGCCGCCAACTCAGCCTTAAGCTCGGCAACCGTCTTTTTGCCGCCTTTCTTCTTTTTCTTTTTGGACTTTTTCTCTGCGGCAGCGGCAAGATCGGAGTTTTCGAGCGTTACGCCTGTCTCATCCTCCTTGTCCTTACGCATATCGTTAAATGCTTTTGCATATTTGGGATCGTCCATCTTGAGTTTGGCTTTGACAAGCTGCTCACGCGTTGCAGCGTTTGCCTTGCCGTGCATGCGATCGCGCAGACGGATAAGATCCTGATTGCGCTTGATAATAGCACGCTGTTTGGATCTTTTGCGCATATACACGATAAAGCGAATTACGAATATTATGAGCAGTACGCCAAACACGATTGCAAACGAATACAACCAAATATTGCCGTAACCGATAACGCCGTCATCCGTCATTACGGGAAGCGTCGTAATTATGCCCTTGACCGAAACCTCGAACGAAAGGACCTTAGTAGCTTCGCCTTCGGCATACACAGATACGTTAAGCTCGAAATTCTTGGGAGTGTTGTCATTGGGAGTAATAACAATAGACTTGTTATCCGAACCTTTGTCGTACTGGAAGTACTGCGCGGCAGAACTATCCGCCGAAAGCAAGAAGATTTTGTACTTATCAGGCGATTCTGTGCCGTCAAGGTCGAGCAGGTATTTAAGGTCGATTGTGACTTTTGTCTCCAAACCCTCGCCCTCTGTCTGCCACCAATTGCCCTCTTTTTGAGTGTGACGGCAATCGATATCTGCAACCAAGTCCGAACCGCTTGCGCTTGTCTTAAGCTTTATCTTGCCGGAAACGACCGGCACGACAATCTCGATTATAGAACCCGCAGGGGCAGACTCATAAGTCGTTACCGTACTGTCTGCATTTGTATACCTTACGTGCATGTAGTACGTTTTGCTCTGCTCTGTGGTGCTGTTGCTGGAAATTATGCGAATGGTGGGATCGGACGTTATTGTCTCGAACACCGCATTTTGCACAAACGACGGAGCACCTACATCGCCGTTTTCGTTTGTAAAGTAAATAGCATTGTACAATCTGTCGTTGTTTCTGGTAGCCTCGGGATTTTTTATGTCGTTGTACAATATCCTGTACTTACCTGCCGTAACGTCCGCGTTAAAGCTGTTTGAGCTGCGGAGCGCTTCGTCAAGCGCGGACACGGTAATATACTGGTCGTCTATAACCGTTACCATGTCGTTCTTGCCGAGCAGCGTCTCTTTGGAAACGTTGATTGTAAGAATGAACGACTGACTCTTGTCGTATATGTTTGCCGAGAACTGAATTACGCCCGAGCCCGAACGCTTGGGAGTGATAGTGAACTTGGTCTTGTTGGTATCTGTAGGCGGCGCAAAGTCAAACAGTTTTTCGGAATCGGGCTTGCCTTCCTCGGACGAACTGATGCCGTAAATTCTTGCATTTGCTCTAAGCGCGGTATACGCTTTTGCCGCAGCCGTGTTGCTTGCAAGCGGGCTGTTATTTTGCCCCATAATGTTTACGAACGAAACGCCGTTGTTGGCTATCGCGCCTGTGGACGCGTCGCCGAATAATTCAATCGTAGTTGTATCGGTTACAAGGAATGTAGTCTGAGCGTTAGTGTTTTTGTTCAGGCTAAACCCGACAATATTGTTAAAGTTGAACGTTATATAAATCTTTTCGTCGGGCTTGTTGTCTGCGGTGAAATACCTTGTTTTTTCACTGTTGGCAAAGCGCTGAACCTCTACCGTAAAATTAATAGGCGCTGCTGTTGTGGGACTTACGGTAATGGTGGTCAGATCCAACGAAAGCACACGCATGTTTTGTCCCGTAAAGTCGACAAACTGGTCGCTGAAGTTTTTCAGCGCGTCCGTATTGGTTTCGTTTTTAAATGAGAAGCTTATGTTTGCGGTATCTATATGATTTATATAGTTATCAAGCTTAATAGTTACGCTATCGCCCACGTACAGCTCGCTTGTGTAGTTGACTGTATACGTATTTTTGCTACCGCTCACCTGCCCGTTTACGTCGGTGACTTTGCCGGCTTCCAAATCGCTCTTGAGCCTGAGCGTGGGTTGGGAATACACGTAAGCAATGTTGTTTGCCGTTATTCTGGCAGCATACTTATTCTCTTCCGCATAACCGCTGTCCGCATTGTAGGTATAGCTATTTATGGTGTTGGCGTAAACTCTCGCTCTCGCACCGGAGCTGCCGCTGGAAGTAACGTAGCCTGTAACTTTTGCATCACTCGGCTGATTGCCGCCGTAAGTGATTCTGCCCGACGCATCGGTTGCGGTAAACATAATAACATCGTACTTGAACGTGAGATTATTATCACTGTCGATAGCAAAGCCGTACAAACCGTATACGTTGTCGAAATCGGTCAAAATTTTAGCCAAAAGCTTTGCGGAAGTCAAAGCCACAAGGTCATCGCTGAGAGCATAACCTGTATCGGCAAGCTTAACCTTGACCTCGATATTCTTGATTTCGCCGTTGACTCCGTTGCTATCGGTGCTGATTATCGGATCTTTTCCGTCAACGCCAAACTGCGCGAGCGTAACTCTGTCGCCGTCGCGGTCGGTAAACATATATTGATATACGTTGTTATACTTAGCTAAATCGGTTGTGCTAAGATAGTATTCAAGGTCGCCCGCAGATACTTTTTGGCTTGACGGGAATCCGTTGTCCTTAGCGTTCATTTGAGCAATAATAGCGTTCTTGAACGCGTCATTGACAGTTTCTTCGCCTGTAAGGAATTGAACAAGTTTATCTACGCCTAAAGATACGTTTTGAACAGCTAACGAATAATACGTATTATAAGGGTTGTTGGGGTCTAAAAGCGGGATATTGCTATTTAAAGTAGTTTCGTTGTGCGTAACGTATGTTATGACGGACGGCGTGTCCTCTATAGAGAACTTAATTTCACACTCTTTGTAGTCGTAATATATGGCGTCGTCCGTTGTTGAGTTGTACTTGGTATAATTGTTGTAACGCGCAATCTTGAACTTGATTGTAATTTCCTTGCCCTTAGAGGACTTTTTAGGCTTAATGTAAATGCCTACGCCCGCGCCGTTATTGTCGTAAACGATATTGGCGTCGAACATGTTGCTGCGCTGATCGTCGCTCATAAGCTCGCCGTCAAAGTAGTACCTGGGCGCATAATAATTATCGTCGTCAATATCGTTGTTAAGATTATCCTCCATCATGAGATAATCGATATTTCTATCCGCCGCTTTAAATCCGATAATTCTGTAAGCGTCGCCTATGTTGTTAACTCCGATAAGCGCGTTGTATGCGTCTACATTTGTTGTGGTAGTATTGCTGGATGCTTCTTGGGTTACGTTGTTGATCTGGATGGTCTTGGTTTCATCGGCGCTGTCGGACGGCGCAACCGACCATACATAGAATGTTGCCGAACCGAGTTCGGGAGCAATCTTTTGCGCGGTCTCCGCGTCCTCTGCTATCTGTGGTACTTTAAATACTATCTTGTTACCTTTATTTACAGTCCAATTATCGATTTTTGTACCCGACGCATTGTTGAACTCGTCATACGCGTGTTGTTCAAACTTAGCTTCCGCCGTTCCGCTTCCGGAAACGGTAATGCGAACGAGCTTACCGCTTGACGTTACCGCAAAAAGATTTTCGCCGTAACCGGAATATATTGCAATAAAGCTATCCTTCTTTTGCGCGTCTTCTTCGGTTTTGCCTATATTCTTAAAATAAAGCTCTTCGGCTGCGATATCTTTGCTCCATGCGTAAATCGTGCCGTTATCCGTAAGCGCTGCGCTGATGTATTTATTATCATTCTTAACTGCATCGGCAAACGCGTCACCTTGGATAGTAGTTGTATTGTAAGAGAACGCCTTGGAATTGGAAAGCTGTTTACCTGCCGCTATCGATATAAAGTTAGCGCCTTTATCGCCCAATAACTGTGTAGGTAAATCGCTGTATTTGGTGTCTTCGCCTAACTGAAGCTGATTGTAGGCGCTGTCGCCCCAACCGTAAATATTGCCGCCCGATATTCCGTAACCGATGTCGTTGCCGAGCGAAACGGCATAACGAGTAGCGGCAAGTCCGTCAATCTCCGCATTGCCTGAATTACGCAGTTTGGCGCTTTCGCTGTCTATTCCGTACGCGAGGTTGCTACTGCTTTTTTGGCGCGCGTAATACTGCTCGGTATCTCTGCCGTACAAAGAGCCGTCCTGGGTATTTCTGCCGTTGCCGCCCGCAATTGCGTCAACTACCGTATTTGCACCGGCAGCTATACTTGCAACAGCCCTGCCGTAGTCATTATTTACCGTTTGATTAGTCGTATCCGTAGTGGACGCTATGCCGTCGGCGTTGCCGGACAGAACCTGCGTAGTATTTGTAACGGTATAGTTAGTTCCGTTCGACTCCACGCCCTGCGTAGTGATAAAGTTACGTCCGCGCAACTGAAGCGACGTTCCGAAAACTGTCTCACTGACGCTTTTAGCCGCATTTCGGTTGTTTATGGCTACCGTATATCCGCCTGCTGCGATAGAAACACCGGTTGTGAGAGCGTCGTTGGTCTTTTCGGATATAAAAGTATTGAATATTCTACGAGCGTCCGACGTACTGGTAGATCCGCTCAACCTTTCGCTACCATAGTTAAAGCTTGTTCTCGGCTCTGTATTTACTGCATTATACAGCATCGAACCCCAAACATACGTGTGGAAGTAATTGCCGGGATTGCCGAGGTTGCCGCCCGGGTAGTTCCTTATGAACATGAACGCATAGTTATATTCCCCCGCCGCAAGAGACATATACGACGTATTGGTGGGTATAATCTGCTCAAGCGGGAGTTTAGATGCAGTCGCCGTGCCCGCGGGCGTAGAACCGAAATAATAGTAGTCGATAATGTACGGGGTTTTCCAGCTGTAAGTCGGCTCGCTTACCGCACGCAACAAAAGATGGTGATCTTGTCCGCTTTCGTTATGTCCGACATCGTAGGGCATATCCTTGCCCCAAGTGTAAATATATCCTTTTTCGGTAACGAACGCCGCAGTCTTACGCGTTGCCGCAATACTCTTGATTTTGTCGTTGGTTTCGGTATGGTAATTTTCTATTCCGCCCGTTGAATTCCAATTATAAGTGTTTTTAGGTCCTATACGGAAAGTTACGTTAATCTCGGTCGGCGTGGTCGTATAGTAATCGCCGAGCGTCGCGTTACTGTCGGTGTCGCTGCGACGGGTTTCTTTTAAACTCCAGCCGTACAGCTTGCCGTCGTACGTGAGTCCGATTGCAAAATCCTCGCCTGCCGCGACCTGAACAAACTTGATACCGTTTGCTTCACGCTTGGCTTTGATTGCGTCTCCGCCCTCTGCAAGCACGCTGCTGCCTGGCAAGATTAAGACAAACGACAGCACGGTACTTACTATAAGCGCAATAACAGCTAATACCGATACTATCCGTGATTTTATTTTATTTGATTGATTTGTCAATTTCATAAGACCCTACTTATGACCGTATTGCCCCTAAAACGCGGCTATAACGCCGAATATGTATACTATTCGACATTATTCATTTAGTAAGTATAATACATTTCGGTGGTATTGTCAATATAAACAACTCAAAAAATATGCAAATTTTTGAGCTATATTCATAGTTTATTCATATTCGCCTACATTTATAAAGGCAAAAAACGGCAAATTTCCCGAATTTTCACATTTATGATGCATACGCACAATCATTTGCTTTACCTATCAATGTGTGATATAATTATGAAAACGCCATGGCGCGGCGGGATAAGGATATCTCCGCTTCGCTATTCGGGAGGTATATTATGAGAGTTTACAACTTTTCCGCAGGACCGGGCATGCTGCCGCTGGAAGTACTAAAACGCGTGCAGAGCGGACTTACCGACTACAACGGCACAGGTATGTCCGTCATGGAAATGAGCCACCGCTCCAAGCCGTACGAAAAAATCAACGATGAAGCGGAAGCGCTGCTTCGCGAGCTTATGAACATTCCGAGCGGCTACGACATCCTGTTTGTTCAGGGCGGCGCAACCAATCAGTTTTCCGCCGTACCGCTTAACATAGGCACTGTTAACAAAAAAGCGGATTACGTCATTACCGGCAACTTCGCCAAAAACGCATACAAGGAAGGCGCGATACATCTGGACGCACGCGTCGCCGCAAGCTCGGAGGACGAAAATTTCACATACATTCCCGAGCTTAACCCCGCTATGTTCCGTCGAGACGCCGACTTTGTGCACATCTGCTATAACAACACCATTTTCGGCACGTGCTATCGGAACGTGCCCGACACAAACGGCATTCCGCTCGTTGCCGATATGTCGTCCATGATCCTCAGCCGCGACGTAGACGTAAGCAAATTTGCGTTGATTTATGCGGGCGCACAAAAAAACATAGGACCGGCAGGCGTGACCGTCGTTATAATCAAGCACGAGCTTACCGAGCGCGCCGATCCTAAGTGCCCCGTCATGCTGCGTTACGACAATCAGGTCAAAAACAAAAGCCTGTATAATACCCCACCCTGCTTTTCCACTTACGTGGTATGCGAGGTTTTGCGGTACTTGAAGGATTTGGGCGGTATAAAAGCTATCCAAGCAGTCAACGAACGCAAGGCGAAAAAGCTGTACGATTATATTGACGGCTCGACATTCTACGTCAACCCAGTAAAAAAGCAGTTCCGTTCGATCATGAACGTGCCGTTTGTGTCGCCGTCCAAGGAATTGGACGACAAGTTTGTGGCGGAAGCCTCCGCCGCGGGGCTTGTTTCGCTCAAAGGTCACCGTCTTGTAGGCGGTATGCGCGCGTCAATCTACAACGCGATGCCCGAGGAAGGCGTGGACGCGTTGATTGATTTTATGGATAAATTTAAAAAAGCCAACGCCTAAAGGAGCTATCATGAAAGAAATCTTAAAGCTTAACGCAATCTCTCCGCTTGCCGAGGACGTTTTGGGTGCGAACTACGCGCTCACCGACGCCGCAGAGAACCCGATAGCGGTCATGCTGCGCTCATTTTCCATGCACGACTACACTTTGCCGCAGTCGGTACTGGCAGTAGCGCGGGCGGGCGCAGGCACAAACAATATTCCCGTAGCCGACTATACCGAGCGCGGCGTGGTTGTACTTAACACGCCGGGCGCAAACGCAAACGCCGTTAAAGAGCTATGCCTTGCGGCGTTACTTCTCTCCTCGCGCGGGATAGTGGACGGCATAAGCTGGACCAACTCGCTCAAGGGCGACGACGTTGCCAAACAAGTCGAAAAAGGCAAAAAGCAGTTTGCCGGACACGAGATCATGGGCAAGACGCTCGGAGTTGTGGGGCTGGGTGCGATTGGCGTTCAAATAGGCAACAACGCCGTCAGGCTTGGCATGAACGTGCTCGGCTACGACCCGTATATCACTATTGACTCGGCGTGGAAGCTCAATCACAACATCACCAAAATCGACGGGCTCGACGAGCTGTTTGCCGCGTCCGACTACATCACCGTGCACGTTCCGCTAACAGACTCTACGCGCGGCATGATAAACGCTCGGTCCATTGCCAAAATGAAGGACGGCGTTAACATCATCAATCTTTCGCGCGGCGAGCTGTGCGTTAACTCGGATATTATAGCCGCAGTCAAATCGGGTAAAATTCACAGCTATGTAACCGATTTCGCGTCGCCGGAGCTGCTCAATGTGCCAAATATAATAGTTATGCCCCACCTCGGCGCATCCACAGAGGAAGCCGAGGACAACTGCGCAGTCATGGCGGCACAGGAGCTTAAGGACTTTATAGAAAACGGAAATATCCGTAACTCGGTCAACTTTCCCGCATGCTCCGCGCCGCGCGCCGGCAAGTGCCGAGTAACAGCCATTCACCGCAATGTGAAAAACGTGCTCAATTCGATAACCGACGTGGTGTCGGGCGCGGGAATCAATATAGAGAACTTTGTTTCATGCTCGCGCGGCGATTACGCCTATACCATTCTCGACATAGCAAGCGATGTGTCAAAAACCATACTCGACAATATTTCCGCTTGCGACAACGTAATCAGAGTAAGAAAAATCTAATCGTCATTGTACTGCATAACCGAAAACGCCGAGCGATAGCTATCGCTCGGCGTTTTGTTTACAAAACATTCTCGGTAGGCGGCGTGAACACCGTGCCGTCTATATAATATCTCTTGCCCGTTTTGTTATAGTATATGGTTATACCGATATAGCTAAGACACGCCATAGCAAACGGGAACGCGACAATCAATCCCACGCCGAGCGTGAAAATCGTAACAAACAGTCCGCACGCTATAACGAGTATCCACATTATAATATAAGTCGAATATATCGATCCGAAGCGTTTGAAGCAAATCTCGCACGACCGCGCAAAGCCCTTAATCACGCCCATGCCGCCCGCAACGCCGGACGCCCAGCATGACGTTAGCGAGCTTCGGAACGCGCGCATAACTATTATAACGAGTATTATCACGAACGGCAATGCCACACTTATGCCTATTAGCTGTGCAAAGCCGTAAATTATGGCAAATGTGGCAGCGTCTATAGCTATCATTATAGGCATTTTTGCCAACGAAAACCGCACCGACACACCCAGTGTGGATATGAACTTTCCGCCGAACCCGTAATTGGCGTTGCAAGACATTCTGCCGTCAAGCACGGTCGCGAGCGGAACTTCGTACAGTCCGAAAAAGAATCTAAACGCGACAAGTACGACAAATATGACAAACATGGTCGTTAGCGACGCTACCCTGCTGTTGCTGGCAAACACGTGCACTACCTTGCTGTACACGTCGAACAGTCCGTCCCAAAACCCGTTCCATCCGCCCTCGCCCATGAGCACGGTGAATGCATTGCCTATGCCTTCGAATACGCCCGCATTTTTGAGTGCGCTGGCTACCGGCAATATGAACGGCAAGCTAAGCCCTACTATTATCGCCGAGCATATTATCAAGTACAGCAGCACCGCCCACACTATGCCAAAGTGCGCTATTAGGTTTTTAAATGCGTTCTTAAAGGACACGATCGTCCTCCTTCGGCTCGACTTTAGTCTTAGAGCTTGACTTTTTTGATTTTTTCCGATCCTGCGGCTTTTTGGCATGCGACTCTTCGGGTTGCTCCGATTGCTGCTCGGGCTTTTGCGTAACGTGCGGCAGCGGCAGGTTTTTGTACGGTTCGATATCGCGTCTGTCGAGGTCGCTTATATCGTAAAACGCTATCATGGTGAACACCGTTACGTACGCGTTGGTGAACAGGAACACGACAAAGTTAACGAGGTACGCAATAGCCGCGTGCACCTGCAAAAAGCCCATAAGCAGTTGCAGTCCCGCGCAAATCAGCATGGGCAAAAACAAGCCCCAAAACAGCTTTTTACCGGAAATAAGCTTGAACGAAAGCGCCGCCGCGTCGCGGAACTTGTAGCCGTATATGAACATTATCGGCGCCCACATCAGCATGGGGATAATTACTATTGTGTGCAGTATGAACAGACCTATCGCTAACGCCGCTATCACTGCAAGCGCAGCGCCCGGCGCTGCCGACATCGCGCCGAGTATCACTTGCACAAGCGATACCAGCCCGAACATAAGCATTCTCAGTATTATAGCGGTGACGCTCATAACCACAACGCCTATGGCAATCGGAAAAACAGATATATTAATAAGCCGCACGGGCGATTTAAGCGATAAACTTCCCGTTCTGAAATGCCTATCCAGCGCCGACATGATTATTGCCGCGCCGAATACCTGCAATACCGACACGACAATCACGGGCCAAACGTACTGCCACGAGTCGCTGAACAGAATTATAAACGTTTCGCCCGTCGACCTGTACGGCTGAAAGTCAAAACCCGCAACAAACGACATTTCCCAGTACGGAGTATACAAAAAGCACGCCGCAACCGCCGGCACAAGCATGGCAACAATCGGCAACAGAAAATGCTTCTTTAAATATGAAAATGTCATATTCAAATATTTCACACAGTTATTATACCGCTTTATCTACCAAAACGCAACCTTTTCCCTACTTCTTTTAATAAAAGAAGCAGGCAATAAAATTTTACGTCGGTTGTTTGTGCGTTTTTTTGTCATTCCGAACAAGCGTAACGCCGTGAGGGTTTTTATCCTTATTCTTAATTCTGCATTTCTCGAACATAAGCTCGCTGCTCTTGTGACTGCGGCGTTTTACGCTGTTAAGCACGCCTATTCCCGACATAAATACAATAAGTCCCGAACTGCCGCTGCTGATAAACGGGAGCGGCAGTCCCGTAGGCGGTATGCTACCGGTAACCACCGCTATATTTACCATTACCTGTATGGCAATTATTGCGGCTATGCCCGATGCCAAAAGCGACCCGAACCTGTCAGACGCACCCATAGATATCTTGAGTGCGCGGCGAATTATGAACAAATACCCGACCATTACTATCATACAGCCGAACAGTCCGAACTCCTCGCCTATTACGCTGAATATAAAATCGCTTTCCGCGAACGGCAAAAACAGATATTTCTGTCGTGAATTGAACAGTCCTACGCCGAATAATCCACCCGCGCCCAGTCCGTAGTACGACTGTATAAGCTGATAGCCTTCCTCGAGCGGGCTTTCCCACGGATCTAAAAACGCCATAAGCCGCGCAAACCTGTACGGCTCAATAAGAATCAGCACCACCGCCGCCACAATAAGCGGAACAATTATCATCAACAAGTGCTTTATTTTTGCCCCGCCCAAAAACAGCATGACTATCATCAGAAGCGCCATGCATATAGTTACCGACATATTGGGCTCTAATATTATCAGCAGGCAGATTATTCCGCCCACGGCAATCACCGGCAGAATGCCTTTGAACGTCGTGATCTTGCCCTCGTGCGCGCCTATATACGCGGCGGCAAACACGATAAACCCGAACTTGGATATCTCGCTCGCCTGTATGGTAAAAAACGGCAGGCTTATCCACCGCCGCGCGCCGTAGTTGGTTATACCGACGCCCGGCAAAAACACTATAGCAAGCAGTATTACCGATATCGCAAGTATTACGTACCTAAGCTTGTGCAGCACGTGATAATCGATTCGCGAG
This sequence comes from Clostridiales bacterium, assembly GCA_029066805.1. Taxonomy (GTDB): domain Bacteria; phylum Bacillota; class Clostridia; order Christensenellales; family Pumilibacteraceae; genus Anaerocaecibacter. The sequence goes on from JAIEFT010000034.1 coordinate 62,660, forward strand.
AACAAAAACATCGCAGCAGCGCCCAATGCCGCGCCCGTCAGCTGTTTGTATACATAGTAAAACTTCGTACCGTACAACCGCTCACCGGTGTATGATCCCGCCGAATACACCATGAGCACGCCGAAAGCGACAAGCAAAAATACAACTACGATCAACGATATGTCCGACTTTCCGACGGTATTGTCCGAAAGCATGGGGTTTGTAGCGGATAAATTTTTCTTTTTCATTTCTGTTCCTGCTTCATGAGCGCATGCACTTCGGCTTTGAACCTATCGCCGCGCTGTGCGTACGACTTGAATTCGTCAAACGACGCGCACGCGGGAGAAAGCAACACAGTTTCCGCGTCCGCCGCCGCTGCCGCGCGCACCGCGTCCGACAGTCCGTTTACGACCGTCACGGCGAGTTCGGGACAAAACCTAATCGCGCTGTCGCGCACTGCTTGCGCAGTTTCGCCCATTGCGACAATCGAAGTTACGCGCGGGCTGAGCGCCGAAAACAGCTCGCCGAAGTCCGTATCCTTACCACGCCCTCCGAGTATAAGACAGACCGTGCCGACGGTCTGCTCGACTGCGGCAAGGCTTGCCGACACATTAGTGCCCTTGCTGTCGTCTATCCACAGCTTGCCGCTCGCCCGTCCCACTACCTCATTTCTGTGCGGAGAGGCAACCGCGCCCGACATTGCGCCGAGTATGGCGGCGTTATCCGCATTCAGGCACTTAGCCGCGCCGATGGCGCACAGCGCGTTTTTTATGTTGTGTGCACCCGAAAGTCGAAGATAGTCAACTGGACACACTCTGTTTCCGTTAAAACAAAAGTAACCGTTCTGCACATACGCCCCGTCTGTCGGCGCGGTAGAAGAACACCAGACAATATGCGCCTTGGTCTTTAGCATATTAAGCGATCGAATGGGAATATCCTCGCCCAATACCAAATATCCGCCGTCCATATTGGCGGCTATATTGCACTTGGCGGCGTGATAGTTTTCTATGCCGCCGTGCCAATCGGCATGGTCGGACGCCATATTGGTGATTACCGCAACGTCGAGCTTTAGCGTCGCGCGGTATAGCTGAAAGCTGGACAGCTCACACACAATGGGCGCAGTCGACTTTTCGCACGCCGCAGCGGACACGGGATAGCCTATGTTTCCGCACGCCACGCCGCCCAGCATATCCGCAATCAGTTTGGTAGTTGTCGTTTTACCGTTAGTGCCGGTAACCCCTACTGTTATGCGCCCACTGCTTTTGGCGATGCTAAGCCCTATTTCCGCCTCGCCCACCGTCGGTATGCCGCGCTCGGCGCAATAACCGTACACCGCATGATTGGGGCGCACGCCCGGGCTGATTACCGCGCCGTCGTACGCTCCGTCCTTAGGTGCGACAAATCGCCCGCCGTCGTCGGTGTATATTTTGGCTTTGCCGCCGTGCTTTTTTATAGCGCGCGCCGCAGACCTACCCGACGCGCCGTTGCCGTAAACAAAAAACCGCTTTCCGTCGAAAATTCCCATACGGTATTATATGACGAAAAGCGGTATAATAGAATTGTTTAAGTCTACCTATCAGCGTGGCGCGTGTCAGTACAGCACGAGCATGAGCGCTACTGTTATTATTCCGCACACCAATGTAATAAGCGTGTACACCGTCGCAATTTTACCCTCAAACACGCCCTTGCGCTCGAAGTGGTGGTGCAGCGGCGCCATCAGGAACACGCGTTTGCCGCCCGTCAGCTTGTACACAGCGACCTGAATAATTACCGACACGCTAGTTGCAATATACATCACGCCGACCAATAGCATGCTGAGCGACATTCGCCCGAGCACCGCAACGCACGCCAAAAATCCGCCGAGCGCCAGCGAGCCCGTATCGCCCATGAATATCTTGGCGGGATGCGTATTGAAGCACAAAAACGCACAAAGACTGCCGCCAAGCGCCGCGCAGAGTATTATCATGTTGAGCGTGGATTCGCCCGCAAGCTCGCCTGCAAAAAACGCAATTCCCAGCATAACGCAGCAGAATAGCGAATTAGTTGCGGTGACCGACGCGGCAAGCCCGTCCAATCCGTCGGTCAGGTTGACCGAATTGGTAAACGCCAAAAATATGAATATATAGTATATCGGCGCGAACACGCCGAGCTCTATCTTTTTGGGCGCAAACGGCGCGTACACCGCCGATCCAACATTGTCGTTGTAGTACGCGTACACTGCTATAACCGTCGCAAGCAGCAGCTGAAAAATAATTTTCTGCACGGGCGACAGTCCCTTGTTGTTATGATATCTGACCTTGATAAAGTCGTCGATAAACCCGACTAGCGCATATCCAACCGTTATAACAAGAATAATGTACGTGGTGTTGTCACCGTGCGTGGTAAAAAACAGCGAAGACAGCAGAGCAAGCACGATTGACGCTCCGCCCATAGTGGGCGTACCTTGCTTCTTTTTGTGGTTGTCCACATACGAAAGTATGGGTTGTCCGCCCTTGAGCTTGCGCACCAATTTAATGTTTATGGGCAGAAGTATCATACCCACCGCAAACGCGATTAAAAATCCGCAGAGTACGCTTATCAAAACCCGCACTCTCCCGCAAGTTCCATTACGTACTGTTCGTCGTTGTACGGCGTGCGGTTGCCCATAACGTCGTTGTAGCGTTCCGCGCCCTTGCCAGCAATAAGCACAATATCCTGCTTTTCCGCCATGGAAATCGCCGACTTGATAGCCTCTTTGCGGTCGACTATTTTTGTGTAGTTTGTCCCGCCTATCTCGTCAATTCCCGCCGCTATCTCGTCGATTATGTCCTGTGGCGGCTCAAATCTCGGATTGTCGCTCGTGACAAAGCAATAATCACTCATCTGCGACACGATCTTGCCCATAACGGCGCGCTTGGTTCTGTCGCGGTTGCCGCCGCAACCGAACACCGTTATTATCCGCGCAGGTGCAAACTCGCGTATGGCGCGCAGAATATTGGCGATGCCGTCGTCGGTATGAGCAAAGTCGATTATAACATTGCACTTGGACATGTTGATTATATTGAACCTGCCGTCAATCTTTTTAACGTTGCGTATGCCCGCAATAACCGATTGCAAGTCTATACCGAGCGACGTGGCAATAGCCGCAGCACATAGCGTGTTGTACATATTGAACCTGCCCGTCAAGCTGAACTTGACGCGCCCCACGCTGTCCGCCACGTTTATTACGTACGACAGCCCGTATGCGCTCATTTCAAGGTCAATTCCAAACACGTCGGACGGGTTATCTACACCGTAAGTCACCGTTGGAAGCTTGCTCGTTTTGACTATGGTCTTGCCAAGCTCGTCGTCCACGTTTACAACAGCGCTTCGCGCATGTTCGGGCGAAAAGAAGCTTTTTTTAGCTTCCGCATAGCTATCCATACTGCCGAAAAAGTCAAGGTGATCGCGCGAGAAATTGGTGAACGCCGCAACCTCGTATACAATACCGTAAGTCTTGCTAAAGTACAGCGCGTGCGCCGATACTTCCATAACAACGTACTCCACGCCCGCGTCCGACATTTCCTTTAATATTGCGTGCAGCTCGATCGGGTCGGGCGTAGTCAGCCGTGCGTCGGTCTTGTTGCCGCAAAACTCCACCGCGTTTGTACCTATAAGCCCACAGCTATGCCCCGCCGCCTCGATTATGCTCTTAACGATATACGTGGTGGTGGTTTTGCCGTTAGTACCTGTTATACCTATCATTTTTAAGCGCTTGGACGGGTTTCCGTAGAACTCGGAAGCCGCTTTAGCAAGCGCTTTTCGGCTGTCATCCACCTCTATCTGCGGCACGTCAAGCGCCAAGGCGCGCTCGACTACCAGCGCGACCGCACCGCGAGACACTGCGTCCGCCGCAAACGTGTGCCCGTCGTTTGCGCTTCCTACAAGACAAAAAAACAAGTCGCCTTTCTTGACCTTGGCGCTGTCAAAGCATAGCCCCGTAATCTCGATATCAGTATTGCATTGCATCAACTCGCTTAGTCGCATATTACACTCTCCCGCAATTAGTATATGTCTATTGTAAAGCTAAAATAGAACAGCGGCGCGCTTTTGCAAACATTCGTATATTTCGACATTGGATCGATTCGGTCGTACAACCTCGCTGAAAGCAAATTACGAGGTTACGAAATTAACCTTTGACAACGGCAAATAGCGTTTGATATACTACGAATGTCAGTCCGGCAAGGAGCAAAAACTCATGGATAAATACAGAACGACCATCGCCGATATAGCGGAAGAATTAGGCGTAAGCACTGCAACCGTTTCTAACGTAATACACGGCAAAACAGCCAAAATATCGGCGGCAACGGTAAAACGCGTTAACGAACTGCTCGAAAAACGCAATTATATGCCGAATATGGCGGAAATTCTGCTTGGTCAAAACAGCTCTAAAATAGTGGGTATAGTTATCAACGATCACGAAAAATACGAAAACCGCACAATCGAGGACGGGTTTATCTCCTCTACGCTCAACGCGCTCTCGCGCGAAATAGACAAAGCGGGATATTTCGTCATGGTCAAGGTAACACACGAGCTGAATACCGTGGAAAAATTCGCGTCCATGTGGAATATGGTCGGGCTTGTTATCATGGGTTTTTGCGACACCGACTACAAAAAGCTGCGCGAAAATATCCGCATACCATTTGTAATAGTGGACGGCGAGGTAGACGGCAAGGCGGACGGGATTTGCAATCTTGTTATAGACAACTACGACGGCGGACGTCAGGTCGGACAATATCTGATCGAAACAGGTCACCGACGCGTGCTATGCATAACGGACAATCTCGACCGCTTAGACGCAGATCGCATAAACGGCGTCACCGACGCGTTCGGCAAAGACATAACGGACACTCTCGTAGTCCCCACGCAAAAAGACGCGCGGCGACGGCTTTACGATACGCGACTTAATAATTTTAAGTCATATTCCGCAATCTTTGCAGTGTCGGATTTTTACGCAATGGAGCTTATCCGATATCTTGCGGATAACGGCATAAACGTACCACGCGATATATCGGTTATCGGGTTTGACGACGCGCCGCTGTCCGAGTTTTGTTCCCCGCCGCTGACTACGGTGCGGCAGGATATTTCAGTCCGCGCGCAAAAAGCGATTGAATTACTATCCGATTTGATAAACGGCAAAAGCGTGCCGTCATCTTTCGTTTCGCCCGTAACATTAATAAAACGCGACAGCGTTGCAACTATAAAGTGAGGTCGGTATGAACGACAAAGCGTTTAAAAAATCTTTTATAAAAATCGCACTGCCCGTAACGCTGCAAGCCCTTTTACAAGCGTCCTTCAACCTTATCGATCAAGCCATGATTGGACGGCTCGGCAAGTATTCGATAGCCGGTATCGGGTTTGCGGGTAAATTCATTTCGATATTTTCGGTGGTCATAGCCGCCGTATCGACGGTAGCGGGAATCATGCTGTCGCAGTACATAGGAAAAAAAGAAGGCGCTGCCGTGCGCAAAAGCTTTCTTGTAAACTTCGGGCTGTCGCTCACAGTATCGGCGGTATTTATCGTGCTGTGCGCGGCTATACCGTCGCCGATAATGTCTATATACACAAAGGACGCCGAGGCAAAAGCCTATGCCGCAGAGTATTTGCGAATAATGTCCGCCGCACTCGTCCCAATGGCGGTCGGGTCAGTATTCGCCACGCTCATGCGCTGTAACGAAAAAACCGTTCTGCCGCTGGTTGCGAGTATATTATCGCTCGGCACAAACGCGCTGCTCAACTATCTGCTCATTTTCGGGGTGTGGATATTTCCCGAACTCGGCGTAAAGGGCGCGGCGTGGGCGACCGTTATATCACAAACGCTGTCGTGCGTGATAATCGTTATAGGCTACGCGGCAATCAGGAATAAACCCGTGCCCATATTCTGTCGCGGCGAAAAAACGCAAAACGACGGCGGTACGTTTCGCAAACAGTATCTTGCAGTACTGTGCCCAATGCTCGTATGCGAATTGTTGTGGTCGTTGGGCGAAAACGTTTACGCAATATTTTACGGCAACATCGGCACGGACGCAGCCGCGGCTATGACGATGACATATCCCGTTCAATCTATGCTCATAGGCGCGTTGAGCGGACTTTCGCAGGCAGCCGGAATACTAATAGGCAAACTACTCGGTGCAGGCGATAACGACGAAGCGTACTCAAAATCCAAACGGCTTATGCTGTACGGCGTGATTAGCTCGCTTGCTCTGTCCGCACTGCTATTTGTTGTCGCGCCGTTCTACACCAAAATATACAATGTGGATACTAATGTTCAAACCACCACGCGCAATATTTTGTTCGTGTTTGCAGTCGTATACCCCGTCAAAACGTCTAACATGATACTCGGCGGCGGCATAATCCGCAGCGGCGGAAAAACAAAATATATGATGTGGATAGATATAATGGGCACATGGGCAATCGGCGTTCCGCTTGGAGCTTTAGGCGCGTTTGCGCTTGACCTGTCTATCGAATTTACATACGCCATGTTGTCGATCGAGGAATGCGCGCGGCTCGCCGTGTCGTTCATACTGTTCAAGCGTAAAAGCTGGATGGCTAATCTTCAATCATAATCGTCAGCATCTTATAAGCACGCTATCGTTTGTGGCGACGCGTTCTCCCGGAATGGGCGTTTGGGATATTACGTTTTTACCCTCGCCCTCGCCCGCAATCTCCACGTGCAAACCGATTTTTTCAAGCGCCGCCACCGCGCTTTCCACGCTTTCGTCCACCACGTCTGGCATGATCGTATACTCTCGCTCCGGCAGCATGGTGGGCGGAAGATTTTTGTAGTCGAATATTTTGGCAAACACCTTGCCTGCATACGGCGCGGCGACCAAGCTGCCGTAATACATATAGCCCTGCGGCTCGTCTACTATCATGAGCACGGCGTACTTAGGATTATCGGCCGGCGCAAATCCGATAAAAGACGAAATGTACTTTCCCTGCGCTATTCCGCCGCTGCCGGCATACTTTTGCGCAGTACCGGTCTTACCGCCTATCGCGTAACCCACAACGCCCGCCTTGCTCCCGCCGCCGCTTGCCACAACGCCGGTTAAGTATTCACGCATTTTTTGCGAAGTACTTTCGCTCACCGTCTGTCTTACGGCAATCGGCTGACGCGTCGCCAGATTCTTGCCGTCGTATGAATCGACGGACGCAACCAGATACGGGCGGTACAGAGTTCCGCCGTTGACGACCGAACACACACCGGTTATAAGCTGTAACGGCGTTACAGCAACCGCTTGACCGAAGCCTATGCGCGCAAGATCGACAGTCTTGACATTGCTCTCCTTCATGAGCATACCGCTACTCTCGCCCGAAAAGTCAACGCCTGTCTTTTGTCCCAGTCCGAAGCTTTTTAGCGCACTGTAAAACCGCGACGTACCCATACGCAGCGCCAAATCCATAAACACACAGTTGCACGAGTTTTTTACGCCGTCGGCAAGGTGCTGACTGCCGTGACCGATAGACCGCCAGCACCTTATGCGCTGACCGTCCACAGTGCGCGACCCCGCGCAAAAAAACGTGTCGTTATCGGTTACCACCCCTGCCTCTATTGCCGCGGCGGTTGTAAAAATCTTAAAGGTCGAACCCGGTTCGTACATATCCACGATCATGGTGTTGCGCGATAAGTCGTTGAGTAAGTCCAAATCGTTTCGCGGCGGGTCGTTAAGGTCAAAGCCCGGGCTCTTCGCCATAGCGAGTATGCCGCCCGTATTTACGTCCATTACTACCATCTGCGCCGACTTAGCCGAAAACTCGGTGCACGCAGCAGTGACTGCGTCGTAAGCAAAGCTCTGTATATTAGCGTCCACAGACAGCGTAATGTCACAGCCGGGTATGCCGGGCAGATACTTGGTGACAGAGCCGTCTACCTCACGCCCAGCCATGTCGGTGGACGTGTATGCAAACCCGTCTACGCCCGTCAGATATTTGTCGTAATAGCTTTCCAGTCCGGACTGCCCTACATTATCGATATTGGTAAAGCCGAGGATTTGCGACATGTTGCTCATGTACGGATAGTTACGCTGTGTATCGAGCGTGTAGTACAGCCCGCTTAAACTATCTTGCTGTCTAAGCTTAAGCGCGACGTCCGCGTCGATTTTCCGCTTGATCGTGACCTCGCCGACCGACGTGTTCAGCTTGTCGAAAACATTGTCGTAATCCAGACCGAGCGCGGACGATATAGCTTCCGCCGTTTTTGCTTTGTCCTTGACTGCGTTGGGACGAGCGTAAAGCGTAAACACGTCCTTGCTGTCGGCAATCACATTGCCGTTGCAGTCGAGCATTCTTCCGCGAGTAGCCTTAAGCGGCAAATCGCGATACCACTGTTCCGCCGCCTTGGCGCGCAAAAAACCGCCGTCCACGATTTGAATATAAAAAAGCCTACCGAACAGCGCGACAAAAACCACGGCAAGCGCAACAAATGCCGTAAGTAGTCTTTTTCGCATAAGCATTGAGCTCGCCTTCATATACACCTCGCATAGTGTGGCTACACTACAACTCTATGTATATGTTTGTACGCAAAAATTAAAAACCACAAAAAAAGAACTACCCGTGCGGATGGATAACGCATCGGGCAGTTGATGATAGCTATGTAATCGATTATTGTTGTTAGTTAAACACTTTTGAAAAGAAGTCGAAGAACTTGTCCCAGCCATCCGTTCTTTCGGTCGCTTCGGGGTAGCCTACCGTTTCGACGGGGCTTACCGAATACGCGGGAGCGCCTGCGGGAACCATGCCGAGCTGCACCGCCTTGCCGCGGATAGCGTCGGAGTCTTGAAGAAGCGCAAGCTCTTGTTCCTGCCGAACTATAACGGCTTGCTTTTGCGCGACAGACGCGGCAATCTCGTCCGCCGCCGCCGAGGCATTGGATATTGACACGCCCGTTGCGATAACCGCGATTGCAAGCACAAGCGCGACTATCACGTATACGCAAAGCAAGATTTTAGTTTTGGTATCGAGCGAAGCGTGCGCGCGTTTTGCGGGCGCTTTTTCCACCTTCTCGGCGGTGTCCTGCGCGGGCTTCTCGGTAGCATATGCACGAGTTTTGACAGTGGGCAGCAAATCCTCCTTATTGCGCGGCTGTACGGGTCGTACAGGACGCTCGGGGATAGGCATAACCTCGGGAGCAGCGGGTGCAGGCGCAGCAGCCATTTGAGGCGTAGTGTAAATGGGCTGTTGCATCTCTTGCACGCCATCGGACACGAGCATGCTACTGCCCGTGCGCTCGGATTCGGTTATCGGCTCGAGCCCGATGCTGTCATAATCGGAAATACGCGGGGCGTCTGCCTCCGCGGTGTAGTAACCGCCGAAGCGGTCGCTGTCTCTTCTGATCTGTCGTTTGGTAGTAACCATGGTATCCTTCCTTATAGTTTTTCCGATACTCTCAGCGTAGCGCTTGTGCTACGCGGGTTTAGCTGTTGTTCCTCTTGTGACGGTTTTTCTTTTAGAACCGTCTTGCCTATCGCGCGGTGATTGCACACGCACACGGGCAAGCGTTTGGGGCAAATGCAGTCTGTTGCGAACTCGTTGAACGCAGCCTTGACAATGCGGTCTTCCAGTGAGTGAAAACTAAGTATCGCAAGCCGCCCGCCGCGTTCGATTAGCCCGAAAATGCCGCAAATCGCGTCGTACAGCCCTTTAAGCTCGCCGTTGACTTCTATGCGGATAGCTTGAAAGCTCTTTTTTGCGGGGTGTCCGCTCTTGCGATACGGCACTGACGCGCGTATAAGTTCGGCAAGCTCGAGCGTTCGCGCTATGGGCTTTGCTTGTCTTTGTTTTACGATCGCGCCCGCTATGCGCTTTGCAAAGTCTTCCTCGCCGTACCTGCGCAAAATGTCTGTAAGCTGCTCCGCCGAATACCCGTTGACCACGTCGTAGGCAGAAAAGTCTTGCGACTTATCCATACGCATGTCAAGCGCGCCGTCGTGCATGTAGGAAAACCCGCGTTCGGCCTCGTCCAACTGGTGTGACGATACTCCGAGGTCGATGACCGCACCGCTGATTTTAGTTATGCCGTTAGCTTCGAGTAGCTTTACCGCATTTTCGTATTGACCTTTAATGTACGTAATGTCGCCCGTTACATGGGCTTTACAGTATTCAATCGCATCGCTGTCGCGGTCGATCGCTACCACTCTGCCTCCGGCGTTCAGTATCGCTTGCGAATGTCCGCCGCCGCCGAGCGTGCCGTCCAAATACAATCCGTCGTGTTTAATTTTAAGCGCTTCTATGATCTTTTGCGCCATAATCGGGATATGATACATTATAAATTGTTGCGCGATCCGGTAAACTGTGCTATAATCTTATTAAAGTCGGTCGCCTTTTTGTGTGCCTTGTAGACCTCCTCGTCCCAAATCTCGACTCGGTCGTATGCGCCGATCGTGATCAAGTCCTTGGTAAGCCCGCATTCCTCTATGAACGACGAATTAAGCGATACCCTGCCCTGCTTGTCCTCGACAAGCTCTTGTGTGGACGAAAATATGGCGCGCTTGATGTCGTTCATATCCATATCCAGCATGTCGGCATTTTTGAACCGCTCTATTACGAGCTTATCAAAGTCCTCGCGCGGATATATGCATAAGCACTTTTCAACAACGCCGCAAAAGACCATGGGGTTTTCACCGAGCAAGCGACGAAAAGCGGGCGGTATTCTTAACCTCCCCTTGTCGTCCATCTGATGATGATATTGCCCAATGAACATAACTCGCGACCCTTTTACGTTGATATTGCTATTTTACCACACCATTCTGACCACTGTCAACCCTTTTTGACCATTTTGTTCAATTTTTTAGGGATAATCATGCCGTTTTTCGATAAAGCCCGATATTTTACGCTATCGAATTATGAAACGCCGTGTCAGACTATACGAAAATAAGTACGATTATACATAATTTGCTCGAAAACACAAAACGGCAAAGCGCTCAAGCCTTTTAGACTTGAACGCTTTGTATTTTTATGCTTTTCGTTCCGATAATAATACTATACCATGCCCCTCTTTTACTTATTCGGGAATTCCTATGGAAAAAGATAATGAAATCTCGGGATAAATCATATCATCGGCAATGTGTTCGGGAATTGTTATAGTGGTTTTTTCGGTTTTGTTTAGCGGTTTAATCATATACATACATTGCAGCCAATTACTTTTTGTCATTATCTGAATATACTCACCGTCACATTCAACTAAAGGCTCAGAAACAAGTTCTCCGTTTTCATCGAATACGGCGGGATTAATATACCTGTCATGATGCATATGTGATGCGGAAACAATATCAACGAAGTCAGTAACACATAAATAGTATATATCGCCTTGCGATATAGTTATGTTCTCGCGGTCGTAATGATATCCGTTGACGCGTTCATCGTTGTTATAATACACTTTACCGGATGATGAAAATAGCGTATAAACAGATCCTATTGCCATAGTACAATCTACATTCTTATGCCCATCCTCTTCTCTTTGCGATTCATCGTTATTTCCGCACGCAAAGCAGAAGCATGCCAATATTGCAGCTAACACAAATGATAAAAATTTCTTCATTTAACACCTCGGGAGAGTTGCGGAGTCTGCGGATTTTAAGTATGAAAAAAACAATGTCGCTTTCGGGTCTTTATTCGGATCATAATACATTAAATGAGTACTATACCCATCAGCCAATACATATATTCTCAGATAATGATTCATTCCGATTGCACCATAGTCAGTTTTTTTAACATATTCACATACGCCTATGAGAGCAGCGGAATGATTGCCATAAGAAGAGCTTTCATTAATCGATATAACACTCGCTTTTCTGTCCACGAGATTTATACGCGCAGGCGTATAATCTGAAGTAAATACCGTTTTTATGTCGTTTCCATAAATATTATTGGCTACATGCTCTAAAATATTTGTAGCTTCATTTCGTGGATAATGTACTACCGTGTAACCGTTATCAAGCGCATAATCACGAATTTCCGTATAAAGCTTAGGCATTGTGCTTAAATAATAGCTATAGTTACATTGCCATGTTCCTTCATATGTTTTTTTCTTTATTTCTCTATCCATTTTATTTCCTACACCATATAGAGAATATAATGGATCACTTTTTATACTGCTTCGAATATCCACAGTATCGGCGTAACCGTTTATATTAACAAATCCTTGTTTGCACCAATTACGCAAAGTCATATATGAAGCATGAAGCACACAATTACCTTCTGGCGCAGTTACATAATTTCCATCAGAATCAATATAATTGTAAACATAATAGTTGGTGTGCATTTGACGAGAATAATCAAAATTTGACGATAAAGAATCTACCTTCGTTTCCAACACATAATCAGGATAGTTTTCATTCATATAAGTGGTAAAATCAGCTGGTTCAATTCTAGATTTATCGCCAGAAGAACTGCTGCTCGAATTTGTTCCGAACATCGCACATATCATCGAAAAATTATCCTCGATTTTATTGTAGCTCGAAAAATAACCGTCTTCATCTAAATACATAAAGCCGTCGAAAACACTGAAATATAATTCATCGGCGTCGCGCAGATACTTTAAGTCATCTGTTGTGTTCAATGCATACATGACATTGTCATCGGTCATTACAAGATAACCGTTACTATCGTTGAAATCAAGATATACACCGTATTTTTCTTCCTCAATAATATAGACCGGCTTGGAATATTCTACAAACTCTACATTCATTTTTTGCATATCGGCGCTTATGACAGAATTATATTCAGTTACAAGAGCGTCAATATTATTTGTCGCATTCTTCACAAAACGCAAAGTTTCCGCCGAACATTCCTTCTTGACAAATCCAACCGTTGTTGCAACTTCGCTTTGAATTCCGGGCTGTTCTTCTGTTATTGGTGCAAGCGCAGGTAAAGCAGCGCTACTTAATGCCACAGAAACCACTGCCGCAGCCATCGCAATTGTTCCTACCATTTTCTATATCCTCCTATTGAAAATAGATTTATAGCATCTATGCTATACCTAACTCTACTGTTTTTATGTCAAAAATTTTTCCAAATTTCAAAAATTTTTTAAGAAAAAATAAAATTTATATGAAACTATTCCCGTATAACGTTTACAGTACCATTACCGCAGTGTTGTTTATTTGGTCGCAGGAAGTGAGTAGGTATTTTATGCCGTTTTTAGTGTACGTCTTTTTGGCGTAGCAGTTTTTGCCGTGAAGGTGTCCGTACACCACTGCGTCTATACCGTACTTTTCAAAAAGGTCGGTGACGGGCGTATTCTCGAACCTTACGTTGAACGGCGGATAGTGTATCATAAAAACGAGCCTGTCCCCCTCCGCTTTTATCTTTTGCATGGCTTGGAGCGACATTTCTATCCTGAGCAGCTCACGCGCGTAAAGGCGTTTTCCGTCCTCCGACTTGTCGTCCGCGCTCCAGCCGCGGCTGCCGCCCACTATTACGTCGCCAAGCTTTACGCAGTCGTTCTGTATGGCGTAAACGTTCTCCGGAAGCTCAGCTCTTACGCCGGATATACTCTTCCACCAATAATCGTGATTACCGCGCGTGATTATCTTTTTGCCGGGTAAAGTCCCTATGTACTTAAGGTCGGGCACTGCTTGCTCTAAGCTCATTGCCCAGCTCAAATCTCCGGCGAGCAAAACCAAATCGTCATCGGTAACGCCCTCAAGCGATTTTTCTATATCTTCCAAATAGTTATCCCACACCGCGCCGAATATGTCCATCGGCTTGGGGTTGTTTATAGACAGATGCAAGTCGGAAATAGCGTAAACCTTCATATCCGTATTTTACCATCATACGGCTTGAAAGTCAATTGTTTAAAAGTCGTCGTCAAACGTCGGGAAAATATTATCCACTCCCGGGCATGCGCAGCCCGTACACGGCGGGTACTTGCAATAGCCGTATGTAGGGACAAGTATATCGACGGGCGCTGTAACCTTGATTATCTGAATGCGACAGCCCGTTATGCTGACGGAGTTTGCGCCGATTATCGCGCCGCTGCCGATATTCATATTAGTCTGGACCTCTATGGAAAACATCACCGCAGTATTGTTGAACGGCAATCGCAGCAAAACATCCTTTGTTTCCCTTTGCGTCGCTTGAACGGTGGTCAGTTGTCCGTTAACCGAGTATGTTACGGCAAATGTGGTGACGACCTCGCCAACCACTCTGCTACAGCCGTCGCCGCACTGCGTGATAGAGAAGCCTATAAGCTCACTGCCTATCACGCGCGCCGCCACAAACTCCGCGCCCTGCGGTATCTGCGCCGCGGTCGTCAGCGTGAGCGTTATGTTGTCGTCCGAAGTAACACAACCGTCAAAAACCCGTTTGACCTCGATTACCATACGGCAACACAACCCATCACTGAAGTTTCCACCGCACCCTGCCTTTATCACCGCCATACGAAAAACCGCCTTTAATGCTGTACTTGCTTAAAGTGTATATGCGATTAAGGCAAAAAATGCTACTTATTCCTCGAATTCTATTGCTTCGCCAATATATTCAATAATGTGCTCGACAGAAATCTCTTGCTTGTTTTGTATAAACTCATCCACAAGCGTGGCGTAGTCGGATTTCTGCTTACTAAGATCGGTTGCGGATACGCCCACCGAGATACTGACGCCGTTTGTCTTTTTTACGTCGTCTATAAGGTCATCGTACTGCTCCTCTTGCACAAACAGCATAGGCACTTTAACCGCAACCTCAACCACTTCGCCGTTTTGTTTGGCATAAAAGTACTGCGTACGGAACTCTATATCAAATCTACGCGACGCTGTTTTTAAGCTTATATCGCCCACCTTTTTATTCTTCCACTCATTAGCCAAACCGTTTACATAAAAGCTTTCAGCTTTATCGGTCTTTTCGTACTTGACTGAATTTATGCCGCTTATGTCCGCAAGGTCGAACCACAGCGTGTTGAACGTTACGGAAACGCCCTTTACAGACTGTGTTTCGCGCACCTCGTACGAAATCATTTTGCCAGTCCTGCTGTTGTACAGCTCGCTTATGTAACCTGAAAATCCTATCAATCCGCTCGCCTTGTTGCCAACCGCCGACACATAGTTGCCGTCGATATAAAAGTCCGCCGCGCTCGCTATCGCCTTGTCGGTTACGCCGCTTGCCGTCAAAAATTCGTTGATATGCCCTGTGACTTTACCGGACGCGTCGCGCGACACGTCGAACATGGAACGGCGAATGCCGAGCATTTTGAGCGCAAACGTGTAGCTGTTGTCGCTTATTGTGTACGCAAGCGCATTGGGATTTCCGAGCTGAACGCGCACGGTGCGTTCGCCGCCGTCAACATTCATACTCAGTGCGATTTGCGCATTTTGCTCGCCCACCAACGGGAACTTGCCCGTGTAGTCAAGCACATAATAAATCTTTTCGTCGGTGCAATCGACGGTAACGTTGTAGTCGCCATGCTTAAACGTGTGGTGCGCGGTGTCGGCGGGATTGTTGTCTATGTAATTATTGAACGTAGCAACAGACGCGGTGATCACGTTTTCCACTGCCGAAAGCGCATTAAAAAATGTTTGCGACTGCTTGAGGTTGTCGGCTATCATGTGCCACTGCTCGCCGAAGCCCTTGCTCGGCATTTGCGATTTGCTCACAAACGAAGAGTAATCCGCCTCTGTCTTTTTGACCGTGGACGCGTCTACAAGGTTGCTCGTAAACTCGGGCAGCATAGCTTGCGGTATGTACGAATAAGGGTCGAGCTTATAGCCGGATATCAATGAATTGAGCAAAGCCTTTATCTTAACGGTATCGCCCCACGCCGCGTACAGCGTAACGTCGCCGGTGACGGTGATCGGAAAAGTCGCAACGTTCTTGCACTCCGCGTCGGTGCACCACCCAAGAAAACGCTTGCCTTCAAGCGTTGGCTTTTCGGGCTCGGCGACCGTATCGCCGTACTCCTTTTTTACGGACGGTATTTCGCTTCCCTCGCCGCAGTCGAAATCTACGGTGTAGCTGCGCTTGACCTTGCTTACAACAGCATAGTACGACGCGTCGGCGCTCACGACGGGGAGATTTTGCAAAACGCTACCGCCATCGGTCGCGCTCCACCCGTCCGTGGTGTAGTCCCACTCCGCGGTATCCTGCTTGTTGTAGGTATATGTAGGAGTCGCGCCTTCTTTGAGCTTTTCGGTGCGCAAAACATTGCCGTCCTCGTCGTGCCAAGTTACGGTATATTCTTTCTTGATCGGCTCGTCGGGCTTGCTCCCGTCGTCGGGCTTTGGGGTAACTATCGTATTGTTGTTTCCGCTGTCGGGCTCATCGGTATTCCCTCCGCAAGCCGCTGCGCCGAACGTCAGCATTGTCGCCGAGGTGACGACGGCAAGTATAGTAA
>JAIEFT010000035.1 GCA_029066805.1 Clostridiales bacterium
GCATAACCGGCAATAAGGTAGGCAATTCGGACGTTAAAGTCGGTGGCGGCGTGTATGTAGGCGGCGGTATCGTAAATGTAGGCGGAAAAGCTGTTATCAGCGATAATACGCTTTCGGACGAAGAAACGCCGAGCAACTTACGCTTGCCTACAGGCAATAAAATCAACGTGACCTCTGCGCTCCAACAGGGCGCAAGTATCGGCGTTACTATCGGCGATACCGCAGAAACCGGCACTTTTACAGAGGGCTACAAAAATAAAAACGAATCAGACGAGCCCAAGAATTACTTCTTTGATACACACGGATACGTTGTAGCGCGCGATAGCAACGGCGAGGCAATGATTGCGGATGCCACAGCATCTGTTACTGCTGACGGTAAAACTTTAAAATATTACACCATAGACGAAGCCTGGACTGCGGCGCAAGGCAAAACCGCCACAATAACGCTTTTAGCCAATGTCGAGGCAGGCGCTTTACTGCGATTGGATAGCGGTGACGTTACGCTCGACCTTGCGGGACACACATTAGTCCCGTATAAAGGACTCTACGGTACAGAAATGTACGGAATGTTAATATATTCGACATTTACTCTTGACGACAGTGTCGGCGGAGGTAAAATTACCGCATGGTCTTCGGCGCTTAATTCTTCAACCGCTTGTATAGCGGTGTATGACGGCGCTGAATTCGTTATGAAAAACGGCATGATCGGCGGTGAATACGATATTGACGGCAATAAAGTTACCGGTAATTACGCTCGTATCGGCGGCGTAAGAGTTGTTAACGCAACATTTACTATGATTGACGGTGTGATAACGGGCAATACCTCTACGGAGGGGCATGGCAACGGGGTATATTTGTACGGTAGCGCTACCTTTACGATGACCGGTGGCTCGATAGAAAGTAATGAAAACAATATGTCGGGTGGCGACGGCGGTATCGGCGTATATGTATCAAGCGGCTGTACCTTTACAATGACCGGCGGCGAGATTAAAGACAACAAGTCGAATGTCACACTGGGTAGCGGTGTGCGCGTGTGCTCCGGCGGCACGTTTGAAGTGGGCGGTAATGCCAAGATAACGGGCAATACGGGTAGACTTACCGGAGACACATACATACCCAGCAATCTATATTTGGATGATGGTAGTATAATTACAGTAATCGATACGCTCACAGACGGCGCAAAAATCGGTGTTACGCTTGCGACAGGTTCGAGCGTAATAACGAGCGGCTACAAAACTTATAACGACGGCGACGATCCCAAAAATTTCTTTGTTGCGGACATCGATAAAAAATTTGTTTATCTAAATGCCGCAGGGGAAGTCGTAATAGGCGACGGTGTTGTAGAAGTAACCTCAAATTCCGAAACCAAAAATTACATATCGATTTACGACGGCTGGAATTATGCGCTTAATAACAGCCCCGCAAAGGTCAAGCTGCTTGACGACGTCAAATTGACAAGCGGTATTTTGGCGACCATAGCTGCCGGCAAAGATATTACGTTCGACCTTAACGGGCATACGCTCGATCTGAACGCGACCGGACATTTTGAGGTCCTCGGAAGCTTGACGATCGATGATAGCGGCGCTAACGGTAAGATCACGAACGGTTATGCGGACAATGGCGGCGCTTTGATGATTTACGGCACTGTCGTAATGAACAACGGTACTATTACCGAGTGTACTGCTAAAGGCGGTTATTCTTACGGCGGCGGCGGCGGTGTATTCGTAAATCAATACGGCACGTTCATTATGAACGGCGGCACGATTACCGGCAACACATTGGAAACTTATTCTGTCGACGTTCACACCGGCTGCGGCGTGTATGTTTCCAAGCAAGCAAGCTTGTTTCAAGTGGGTGGCAATGCGGTCATCGACGGCAACACGTATAACGGAACTATCGCAAATAATTTGTTTTTAGAGCGCGATGCTACGATAACGATAGATAAAACCGCGCCGCTCACAGCCGACGCAAACATCGGCGTTACGCTTGCAAGCGGTCATTCCGGCGTAATCACGTCGGGATACCGTGACGCAAACGGCAGCGACGACCCTACAAAATACTTCTATTCCGACGCCGCGGTCAATCATCCCGATGGCGCGGGCAATTTGGTGTATCTTAATTACAATGACGAAGTCGTGATCGGCGACGGCGTTGTGGAAGTAACCGCAAACGTCGGAAAAGACAACGAGGAAACTCAAAGATTCATATCGATTTACGATGCTTGGAATTATGCGCTTAATAACAGTCCCTCAAAGGTCACGCTGCTTGACGACGTCAAATTGACAAGCGGCAAATTGGCGAATATCACTGCCAACAAAAATATTACGCTCGACCTTAACGGGCATACGCTCGACCTTAACAAGAAAGGGCATTTTGAGGTCAGCGGCGGAAACAGCGCGGCGTATACCGATACTACTGTATTTATAATCAAGGATAGCGGAACTAACGGTACTATAAAGAACGGTCAAGCGCCAAACGGCGGCGCTTTGTATATTGCCTACGCTACGGTCATTTTGGAAAGCGGTACAATAACCGAATGTGTCGCCGGTGGTGGCGATAATTTCGGTGGCGGTGGCGGCGTAATAGTTTATACCGGCAGTAAGTTCATTATGAACAACGGTTCTATAATCGCCAACAGCTCCAACAAAAGCGGAACAGCGTACGGTGGCGGCGGCGTGCTTGTAAGGGGCGGGACATTTACAATAAACGGCGGTGAAATTTCCGGTAATACCGCGTCCGGTTACGGCGGTGGCGTATATCTATACTCCGGCACGTTCAACGTCAGCGGAAATGCCGTTATCAGCGGTAACGCGCTTTCAGACGGAACTACCCAAAACGTGTACTTACCGTCGGGCAACGTAATAACCGTGACCGAAGTGCTCACTACGGGCGCGAATATAGGCGTCACGCTTGCGACAGGTTCGGGCGTTGTTACCTACGGCTACAAAATATATAACAACGGCGACAAACCCGACAATTACTTTAAGTGCGACAACGCGGACTATTCGCTGCTTATTAATTCGGACGGCGAGGTTCGGATAGATTTAATTATAGCGAAGGTCACTGCGGCTAACGGCGACGAAACATATCACACCGATATCGGCGATGCGTTTGATACGGCTCGCGCTTTGGGCATTTCGGATGAGACGCGCGCTACCGTTACGCTTTTGCACAGTGTTACCGTAAACGGCAAACTCGTGATAGAAAGCGGATATATTACGCTAGATCTGAACGGATATACGTACGCCTCTACAAATAACGAACAATACGTACTTCAGATCGGGGGTTCGGCAAACGTGGTAATTACCGACGATTCCGAAGCTCAGACGGGTAAAATGACGGGCAAAAACGCCGTGGTTTTTGTTACGGGCGGCGTTTGTACCATAGAGGGCGGCACATTTACCGGCGGAAGCACCGGCGTGTATGCTAACGACAGCACAACATATATTAAAGGCGGAACGATCACCGACAACGGGTTCGGAGTATACGTCGCGTCAAACGGTAAGTGTTATATATCGGGCGGCAGAATAACAGGCAACACGACTGCCGCGATCAGGCTGAATAACCCGTCCGACTCGAGCAAGGTTTATTTTAGCGGCACGCCCGTGATCAAGGAAAACGCGATCGACGTCGATTTTGTCATGTGCATTAACGACACGCTCAAGGACGGCGCGGAAATATATTACAGCGGCGCTAACGGCGTAGTGACAAACTGGTATAAGACACACAACGGAACGACCGCCCCTACATCATTCTTCCATTCAAACACAGCCGGCAATCTTGTATACTTAACCGCCGACGGCGAGGTCGAAATCGGACTCGGCGTTGCCAGGGTCGAAAATGCCGACGGAACTAACCGCAGACCGTTTGCCACGCTTGCCGAGGCTCTTGCATACGTAAACGCCAATGCAGGCACAACAGCGGCTACCGGCATGGTTTTGACGTTGCTCAACAGCGTGCAAATTTCGGAGACGGCAACGATCGGACCTGCGGCGGGAAGCACGCGCTATATTACTTTTGACCTTAACGGCTATGTGCTTAAAATGACCGGAACGGGACGAGTAATTACCGCGCAACGGGTCAATCTTATTATCAAGGACAGCAGACCGAACAATGCGGATAATCTCGGCGCGGGCAAGGGCACGTTTACTTACAACGGCGTTGAATATAAGGGCGGCGTTATTACAGGCGGAAATATAACGGCTGCAAATAGCGGTACTACAACATACGGCGCGGGAATAAATGTTTCAATTAATAGTGCGCTTACTTTTGATAGCGGCAGTATCGTAGGCAATTCCACAGCTAACGGATGGGGCGGCGGAATTTATGCAGACGGAAGCGTATTGACAATATCCGGCGGCGTAATAGCATGCAACTCTGCCAAACGCGGCGGAGGTGTTTACGCTTATGCCGATGTCACAATGAGCGACGGAAAGATAATCAATAATACGGCTGACTCCGGCAGTGCGATTGAACTAAAAAGACTCAAAAAATTCACGCTGTCCGGCGGTGAAATAACGGGAAACTCGTCTACAAGCAGTACGGGTTATGCCGTAGTTACCGAGGGACAAAAATCAATAAAGCCGGCGCAAGATCACACGCAAGTAATATTGAGCGGCAACCCTATAATCAAAGATAATACGATCAACGGAAGTCCGGCTAACCTTTGGGTGCGTGTGCTGTATACTGACAGCTCGATGACTTCGTTTATCACTGTAGGCAAGCTCACGGACGGCGCGGATATTCACTTTACATACGAATTATTCGAAAATACGACCGATGGCACAGATACGGTGTTTACAAGCGGCTACTTGGCAAACAATCCCGGCGTTTCGCCCGCTACGTATTTTACTTATGACAGACCGGGCGTCAGCCCCGGCAAAATCGTATATCTTAGGGACGGTGAGGTCGCGGTAGGATCGCCCGTGGCGCAGCTCGACTTTGACGGCGATACGTCTTACTACGGCACGATAGGCGAGGCGTTTTGGACGGCGGGCTCATTAGCCACGACTGAAAATAAAGTAGCCAAGATCACGTTGCTCAAAAATGTCGATACGACTGCATCGCTTGTTGCAAGCGGATTTGCAGAGCTTGACCTTAACGGTCATAATATCACAAACGACGGGTCGAGCAGCGTCATAATGGTAAGCGGCACTTTTTCGCTTTACGGTACGGGCATAATATCGGGCGGAAAAGGGACTAAAGAAAGCGGCGGCGGCGGTGTATTTGTAGAACGCGCCGGCACGTTCAAAATGTCGGGCGGAACTATAACCGGCAACGAGGCGATGTACGGCGCAGGCGTGTATGTGGCTGCCGGATATTCAACATTCGAGATGACCGCAGGCGAGATCATAGGCAACAACTCGGGAATTAATCAGACGCAAGGCAGCGGCGGCGGTGTGTTCCTTAGGCAAAACACTACGTTTAAACTGACCGGCGGCACGATTTCCGATAACACGGTTACCGTGTCCGGCGGCGGCGTGTATGTGTCTAACGGTGCGGCGTTTGAGCTTAGCGGCAATCCCGTTGTTTCGGGCAACACTGCGGGCGGCGCAACCCAAAACGTGTATTTGGAGAACAACGCGTTGATCACGGTGGGCGGTGCGTTAAATGATGACGCCGATATAGGCGTGACGCTTGCAAACGACACGGGCGCGGTCACCAGAAACAATTACGCCAATTTCAACAAGAAAGACGGCGTCGTGATCGATCCCAAAAACTTCTTCAAGTCGGATAATTCCGACTACGCCGTTTATCTTGCCGGCAACGAGGTCGCTTTGGGCGAAAGGGCGGCTACAGTAACCGACAAGGACGGCAATGTTACGGAGTACACCACGTTCGAGCTTGCCTGGGCTGCCGCTATCGCTTTGGGCACGACCAAAGACGATATGGCTACGGTAACGCTCATGAAAGACGTTGAAATATCCGTGAGCGCAAATGTTACGAGCGGTAAATTCGTAACGCTCGACCTTAACGGACATGTGCTCAAAAAGACGGGCGGAAGCGTTATTACCGTTTCGGGATATTTGGAGATAAATGACAGCAATTTGGATGATCTTTCGCACGAAATAGTATCCAAAGCGGACGGTTCTACGCTCACTATTGCCGGCGGCGTTATTACCGGCGGCAGCGCAAGCGGCATCTTGGTACAGAGCGGCGGAAATGTCGTACTTATCGAAGGAGCAATTGCCGGCAATACCGCGGCAAACGGCGGCGGCGTGTCTGTTTCGACCGGATGCACATTCACTATGAACGGCGGCAAGATCATAGGCAATAAGGCTAATGCCAACGGCGGCGGCGTGTATTCCAGCGGCGGCACGTTCGTGCTTAACGACGGCGAGGTAGAAGGAAACTCCGCTGTTACCGGTGCGGGCGGCGTTTGCGCGACCGACAGCACCGTGTTTAATATGACGGGCGGTAAAATCAAAAACAATACCGTTCCGACCGAGGCTGCCGAACGTAGCGGCGGCGGTGTTTATATCAACGGCACTGCGACTATTACGGACGGTGAAATTTCGGGTAACACCGCGTACTGGTGCGGCGGCGGTATTATTATAGGGGGCGGCACGCTCAATCTGTTCGGCGGTAGCGTTAAAAACAACACTGCAACATACGGCGGCGGTATTTATTATTACGGCGGGAAAATCCGTGTTAAAAACGCTCCCGTAGTTTCGGGTAATACCGCAACTTCCGGCGGGAACAATATTGCCATTGTCGGTACAAACGTATTATATGTCGACGGCAAGCTGAATGCGGAGGCAAGCTTAGGCATTACTTTAAGTGGAAGCAACGGAAAAGGAAATGTAACCGGCAACTTTACTTCGGGCTACGGCACGGAGGAATACAACAACGGCAGCTCTCCGTCCGATTATTTCTTCTCGGACGGAGGATACTCGGTCGCTTTAAACGGCGGGGAAGCGGGCGTTTACAACGTGTTTACCGTCAACTTCTACGACGAGGAGGGCAATCTCCTTGACGGACCGATAACGGTTATTAAAGACCATAAAGTAACTTTCTCGGGTACAGCGCCCACCAAGCCCGATGATACCGCAGAGTTTACTTACAAATTCGGCTGGTACGAAAAGTCGGGCGAAACATATACTGCCTACGATATTTCCAACACGCCCGTAACAAGAAATCTCAATCTTTACGGCAGAGTTACCCGCGAGACAAACAACTACAACGTGAGCGTAAAGGATATTTACGGCTCGGGCACTATTCAGGGCTCGACATATCGCACTGTTCCTTACGGCACGACCATTACCGTTCAGGGGCAAACGCTTACATTGAGCTACGGCTCAAACTTTGCAGTCGTTATGCCCGGCAACGGCAGTCTCGTGTTTGTCGGTTGGCAAATAGGCGGCGAGGTTCGTGCCGACGGCTACGTCCACACTGTGACCGACGATATCGAAATCAAGCTTATTGTCAAAACAAAGGTCAACCTTGTTTGGACGTACGACGGCAAAAACCTCGATACCCGAGTGTACAACGGCGAGTCGGATAGGGACGAAGTCAAGGTTGTGTTTACAGGCGTGGACGGCAACGCGTTATCCGACGGCGGAGTCAAGCTTGAATTCAGCGGACTCAGCGACGAAATTAAAATGGTTGCGGATAACGGCAAGACTGCTATGCAGGACGCGGGCAAGTACACATTCTCCGTGATTGACGACGAAAAATTCGACAAGTACGATATTAGCAATAACGAGTTCGTGTTCGAAATAACGCCGTACATCATAGATTTGTCCAATGCAAACAATTACAATTGGACGCTTGCCGGCTACAATTCCGAGCTCAGAAACGGCAAAGTATACGAGTACGAAGTAGACGGCAAAAAAGTGTATTACAATTCCGAACGTCCCGACCTCGGCACGCCGTCCGACGTGATCGAAGTAGTCCGCTCCATCGTTAGATACCGCGGCGACGGCATTACGCACACGATTAATATTAACAACGGCGATATGGCAAAGCTGCTTGCAGACCCCACCGAAGATCGCTCCGATGTCGCATATACGGGTGTGTGCAGCGCGACGGATTTGGGCAAGTACAACGCCGTAGCTACGCTCACGCTAAACGACAGCGCTAATTACAAATATGTTGTAGACGGCGAAATCGATCCCAAGCGCGGCATGACTATAGAATTGAAGGATGACGGAGCTACCGCCGTTATCAAAAAGACTTGGTACGTTGCGGCAATAGGCAATGCGCTTTTGCTGCCCGACGGTGACGAGTACAGCGTTTCGGGCTTTACGTTCGGCGACCAAAGCTTTACCGTGCCCGCGCCCGTGCTCGAAAAAGGCGAGCTTACGGACGACAACGCAACGTTTAAGC
Organism: Clostridiales bacterium; assembly: GCA_029066805.1. Lineage (GTDB taxonomy): Bacteria > Bacillota > Clostridia > Christensenellales > Pumilibacteraceae > Anaerocaecibacter. The sequence goes on from JAIEFT010000035.1 coordinate 8,329, forward strand.
TGACCATGATCGACGCGAGCGGTAAGACGCTTGAAATCGGCGAGTTTGTGCTCTCCGAGCTTGCGGATTATATCAACAAGTCCATGCCCGCGGGCAGATACGTTCTTGATATCAGCGTAGACGAAGGCGTTGACGCCAACAATCTTCCGTATGAGGCTTTTGACGGTACGTACAACTTTACCGTCGGCAAGGCGGCTATGGCGGGTTATGTCACGGACAACGCCAAGGGCAAAACCTACGAATACGATTACAGCGGCGCGTTGCGATTGCACGGCGACGACGACCTTACGGTCGACCTGCCGTATTCCGACGCCGCCGATCGCATCGGTGTTTGGAAGGACGCCAAGTACGACAATTACTACGCCGCAGTGGTCGAGTTCAGCATGTCGCGCTGGTCGGATCGCAGCTACCTTACTATAGAGGAGCTTGACGAACTGCCCACTCAGCTAAAGCCGATAAATCAAGGCGACTACACGGTTTACTACCGCATCACCGCCAATAACTTTGTAACCTACGGCGGCGATAACGCAGAGTACTCTTACGCGGTCAGTATTGCTAAGATCGACTACGATACAACCGATTGGGGCTTCGAAAAGGATAGATACGATTTTGTTTACGACGGCGAGTCTCACTCCGTTGTCGTTAAAGAGCTGCCTAACGGCGTAACGGCTGCTTATACCGTAACCGACAAGGACGGCAACCCTGTTCCCGCCGACGCGGTCATCGACGCGGGCGAGTACACCGTTACAGCCACTTTCACGGGCGACTCCAATCATAATCCTATCGAATTTACCTGCTCTACGGTGATTGCAATTGCTCCCGCGGAAATCGACGTAAGCGGCGTTACGTTCAGTGGCAAAACAGTTGCATATACCGGCAGTGCGCTTGGCGTGGACAAAATCTCCGACTTGCCCGACGGCGTAACCGCCATGTATTCCGATAACAGCTTTACCGCTCCCGGCAAATATACCGTAACCGCAACGCTCTCGACCGATAACAATCATGTGCTTGTCGGCGAGACCGAGCTTACCGCAGACCTTTATATACTCGACGTAGACCTCACTGTTTACGTCGGCAATACCGATACGGTTTTTGTCAATGCGCACAGCGACAACGGCTTTGCCTACGGAACTAAGCTTTCCGCACAAACCGTCGGCGATTATTCTTCGGCGCAGATCACGGACAAAATCCTTTCCGCTATCCGCACTGAACTTGTCATCGGCAGCGAGACAGTTCAGCCTGACGGAAACGTCACGCTGCGCTTGCTTATCCCCGAGGATCTGCGCGGAACGTCGTTCCGTATCGTGCTTGCGAGCGGCGACAAAGCTACCGAGCTCGAATTTACGGTTGACGGAAATTATGTGGTTGTCACTTCGCAGACTTGCGGCGACTTCGTGTTTGTCGAAAAGCAAACCGGTCCCGATAATCCGGATAACCCCGACAATCCCGATAATCCCGATAATCCCGACAATCCGGATAACCCCCACAACCCCGATACTACAGATAATCCGCAGAACCAACA
>JAIEFT010000036.1:0-75288 GCA_029066805.1 Clostridiales bacterium
CCCGGCGACAACGTAACAATGACCGTTACGCTTATCCACCCGATCGCTGCCGAGAAAGGCTTGCGCTTCGCTATCCGCGAAGGCGGCAGAACCGTTGGTTCGGGCGTTATCACCGAGATAATAAAATAGGCATTAACACAAGGCTCGCCTTGTGTGCGCGCAATGCGCGCTGTCCCGTCGTAAACGACGAAACATGCCTACTTTGTCGTCGTCGTAAATTTGCCCTTGCAAGCAAGCAAATTTATTCCTCGACACAAATAATTGCGATTAAATTACTGATAAACAAAAAGAACGGTGTTCATACGAACGCCGTTTTTTTGTGCCTAAAGATAAAACCGACGGTTTAGGCAGGTGTTGATAGTAAACAATAATTATCTTTCAATATATTGTGTATGTTGTGGAAAAAATTTTTTAAAAAACACAATATCTTGTGGTAAAACTATTGACAAAGCTATTTTGGGATGATATAATGAACAAGCTTTCGCACCTTTATCTACGAGGGAAAATCAAAAGTCGCAGCATTTGCTTTGCGAAGGTTTTGAAAGCGCTAACAACGGTTATAATCATAAATCTTTAAAGGTTTTTTGATATACATTTGGAGGTAAACATGTACAACGTAGTTAAAAGAGACGGCAAGCTCACCGGGTTTGATATCTCTAAAATCAGCCAGGCAATACGCAAAGCGTTTGAGGCGGTAGGTAAGCAGTATAACGATGACGTTATCGATCTTATTGCGCTCCGCGTTACGGCGGACTTTGCGGGCAAGGTCAAGAACGAGCGAGTAGCCGTCGAGGACATTCAGGATAGCGTCGAGCAGGTGCTCATTCAAGCGGGCTATGCAGACGTTGCTAAGGCGTACATTCTTTACCGCAAACAGCGCGAAAAAATCCGTAACATGAAGTCCACCATCCTTGACTACAAGGAGCTTGTGGACAGCTACGTCAAGGCGTCCGACTGGCGCGTCAAGGAGAACTCCACCGTTACGTATTCGGTTGGCGGACTTATTCTTTCCAACTCCGGCGCGATAACCGCCAACTATTGGCTTTCCGAAATCTACGATGAGGAAATCGCCAACGCTCACCGCAGTGCGGACATTCATATTCACGACATGTCCATGCTTACCGGTTACTGCGCGGGCTGGTCGCTTCGTCAGCTTATTCAGGAAGGCTTAGGCGGCATACCCGGCAAGATAAGCTCGTCGCCTGCAAGCCACTTGGCTACGCTGTGCAATCAGATGGTCAACTTCCTCGGCATTATGCAGAACGAATGGGCGGGCGCGCAGGCGTTCTCGTCTTTCGATACCTACCTTGCGCCGTTCGTCAAGGTGGACAACCTCAGCTACAACGAGGTTAAAAAGTGCATTGAGTCGTTTATTTACGGCGTTAACACTCCGTCGCGCTGGGGCACGCAAGCTCCGTTCAGCAACATTACGCTTGACTGGACCGTTCCGCCCGACCTTGCCGAACAACAGGCGATCGTCGGCGGCAAGCCCATGAGCTTCAAGTACAGGGACTGCAAGCGCGAAATGGACATGGTGAACAAGGCGTTCATCGAAATCATGATCGAGGGCGACGCCAACGGCAGGGGATTCCAGTATCCCATACCCACGTATTCCATTACCCGCGACTTCGACTGGTCGGAAACCGAGAACAACAAGCTGTTGTTTGAGATGGCAGCCAAATACGGCACGCCGTACTTCAGCAACTATATCAATTCGGACATGGAGCCGTCAGATATCCGCAGTATGTGCTGCCGTCTGCGCCTCGATCTTCGCGAGCTTCGCAAAAAGTCGGGCGGATTCTTCGGCAGCGGCGAGAGCACCGGCTCGGTCGGCGTTGTCACGCTCAACATGCCGCGCATTGCGTATCTTGCGGAAAACGAAGCCGACTTCTACGCAAGGCTGGACAAGCTCATGGATATTTCCGCGCGTTCGCTCAAGATCAAGCGCGATATCATTACCAAGCTCATGGACGAGGGGCTGTATCCGTACACACGCCGCTACCTCGGCACGTTCAACAACCACTTCTCCACGATCGGTCTTGTCGGCATGAACGAGGCGGGACTCAACGCCAAATGGTTAAGAGCCAACCTCACCGACCCGCGCGTACAGAAGTTTGCGCAGGACGTGCTCAACCACATGCGCGAGCGCTTGGTTATCTACCAAGAGCAGTACGGCGATCTGTACAACCTCGAAGCTACGCCTGCGGAGTCCACTACCTACCGCCTTGCCAAACACGACAAGGAACGCTATCCCGACATCATCACCGCTAACGAGAACGGCACGCCGTACTACACCAACAGCTCGCACCTTCCCGTCGGCTATACCGAGGACGTGTTCAGTGCGCTCGACATTCAGGACGAGCTTCAGACTCTGTACACCTCGGGTACTGTTTTCCACACCTTCCTCGGCGAGAAGCTGCCCGACTGGAAAGCGGCTGCCAAGCTTGTCCGCACGGTCGCGGAAAACTACAAGCTTCCGTATTTTACGCTTTCGCCCACGTACTCGGTGTGCCGCAACCACGGCTACATCGCAGGTGAGGTTTATACCTGCCCGCACTGCGGCGAAAAGACCGAGGTCAACAGCCGTATAACCGGATACTATCGTCCCGTGCAGAACTGGAACGACGGCAAGGCGCAGGAGTTTAAGGACCGCAGAACGTACAACACCATGAAGTACGACACGCCTCACACCGGTCACTGCGTGAACAAGACGGCGGATAAGACCGAACAAGCGTCCGAAGTCCGCATGAACGGAGCAAGACTCATGATGTTTACTACTCCCACCTGTCCTAAGTGCAGGGCTGCGAAACCTATGCTCAACGAAGCGGGAATCGAAGTGGAGATAATAAACGCAAATGAGCAGCGCGAGCTCGCCATGAAGTACGGCGTTAAGAAAGCTCCCACCCTCGTAGCAGACGACGGGGAGAATGTCGTTAAGTATGTAGATATTGCCGGAGTAAAGCAATTCATAGACGCGTACAGGGCGAGCAAGGCGGACGTTCCCGGCTCGGGCGATCCGAACAAGGTCAATGCCCATGCATGATATAATAGTAATAGGCGCAGGCACGGCGGGAATGACCGCCGCGCTGTACGCGCTTAGGAACGGGAAAAGCGTGTTATTGCTCGAGGGCGAGTGCGTCGGCGGACAAATCGCCAACTCGCCGCGAGTGGAAAATTTCCCGTCGGTCAAGGCGATTTCGGGCAGCGAGTTTTCGGACAGGCTTTTCGAGCAGATCAAGGCGCTCGGCGCAGAACTGGAACTGGAACGCGCGGAGCAAATACAAAAAAACGCCGACGTCTTTACCGTTAAGACCGACAGCGGCGCGCACGAGGCTCGGGCGGTAATAATCGCTACCGGGGTCAAGCACAAAAAAATCGGAGTGGATCGCGAGGAAGAGCTGACAGGCAGCGGCGTAAGCTACTGCGCCGTTTGCGACGGTCCGTTCTACTCGGGCGACGACGTGGCGCTTGTTGGCGACGCAAATACCGCGCTCCAGTACGGCATTCTGCTCTCGGGATACTGCAATAAGGTCTACGTATGTACATGGATGGACAAGTTTTTCGGCGATAAAGCGCTAGTCGATACACTGCTGCAAAAACCCAATGTCGAGTGGGTAAAAAATGTTACGTTGTGCGGATTGGAGGGTAGCGATGAGCTCAGCGCGTGCGTATTCGACGAAAAGGATACCGGAAAAAAGCGCTCCATACCCGTCAAGGCGTGTTTTATCGCAATAGGTCAAGAGCCCGATAATGCGCCCTTTAATGACGTAGTCAAGTTAGACGGAAAAGGCTATATCGCCGCCGACGAGAGCTGCATGACGGACACCGCAGGCGTGTTCGTAGCAGGCGACTGCCGTACTAAAAAAGTTCGTCAGCTTACCACCGCCGTAGCCGACGGCGCTTCCGCCGCTATGGCAGCCTGCAAATACTTAGGATAATTGAGTTTGTTTTTCCTACTTCTTTTGAAAAAGAAGTGGGGTAAGAAAACTTTAAACGAAAAGTGTTAGAGTAACTATAGTCATCTATTCTTTTGTCACTCAGAGCGTAGCGAAGAGTCTCATCCTTTTCTATAATAAAACCCTTTGCAGTCGTATTGCAAAGGGTTTATTTATTTAGTTTGGGGTTATCGGTGCGTTCGAGTAGGTAATCAATTGATACGTTAAAGTAATCGGCAAGTGCAATAAGTGTCGCATAGTCCGCTTCATGCTCGCCGGTTTCGTATCTGCTTATACTATTTTGGTTTAAGCCCAAATCCATAGCAAGCTTGATTTGTGTAATATTATGTTTTTCTCTTAATTCTTTTAGGCGCATAATTTTTAAATTTCCTATTGACAATATTATACCATTATGGTATAATCATAATATCCCAAATCGGGATAAAATGTCCCTAGGCCATTAGGCATACCGTTCCGTTGAATGCGACGCTAAAGAATCCCCTTTCTCTTGAGAGAGAGGGGGTTCTTTAACATAGAATGATTTTCTGTTTGCAATCTGATTTTGAATTTATTATTGTCTTGTAATTTTTAATGCAATATGCTACAATAAAATTATGAGCAACGAGACGGTTATTGGAAGATTTGCGCCGACGCCGAGCGGGTTTATGCACGCGGGCAATCTTTTGTGCGCCATGCTCGCGTATCTTTCGGCTAAGAGCAAAGGCGGTAAGTTCATAATTCGTATAGAGGATCTGGACGCGTTGCGCTGTCCTCGGTCTTCAGCGCTCGAAATTATAGACACGCTCGCGGCGGTGGGGATAAAAAGCGACGAGCCTATCGTTTGGCAGAGCGAACGCACTTCCGCGTATAAGTCGGCGGAACGGCTGCTCAAATCGCATGCCGAAATCTATCCGTGCTATTGTACGCGCGCCGAGCTGCATGCGCCGCAAATTACGCGCTTGCCCGACGGTGGAATATTGTACCCTCAAACCTGCAAAAAACTATCGGCTGAACAGCGCGAGGAAAAAGAAAAATCTGTCAAGCCGTCGTTTAGAATATCCGTGCCGGACGAGATTATCACATTTACCGACGGCATACGCGGCGAGCAACGTCAAAACCTTGCTTTAGGCTGCGGCGATTTTATTATCAGGCGCAGCGACGGCGTGTACGCGTATCAGCTTGCGGTGGTAGTAGACGACGGCGAGAGCGGTGTGACAGAAGTCGTGCGCGGCGCCGATCTACTGTACGACACGCCGCGGCAAATATATTTACAGCGACTTTTAGGACTGCCTACGCCCAAATACTATCATATCCCGCTTGTGTGCGACTTTAGCGGCAGAAAGCTCAGTAAGAGCGAGGGCGACAGTGCACAGCGGCTACTGAAGACTTTCACCGCACGGCAGATAATAGGCGAGCTTGCATTTGCGGCGAATATTATAGCCGAGCCGAAGCCCATGGATATTGACGAATTGATACCGCCGTATTCGGCGGATAAAGTGCCGAAGGATAAGATTTTTTTGACGGACATGTTTATGAAATAAGGTTGAGATTCTTCACTGCGCTTCGCTTGTTCAGAATGACAAAAGTAAGTTAGTTTGGTCGATAATCAAGCAAGTAGCTTTTGTCATTCCGAGCAACGCGAGGAATCTCATCCTTTTTATAAACAAACAGTGTATAAATGCCGTAAATGCGGTAATAATCGTATGCATGGTTACATTCTGTTTGGGTTCTGCGCGGGCAAAACGCGCACACGTCAAGTCTATCGGTGATGCGATACTCCTCGACAACATAGAGGTAGTGTTCTGCGTTAGCGAGAACGGGCGCAACTACTTTGCGTACGCGCCCGTGCCGTTCAGTGAGTTTACAGTATACGACTACCTAAGCTATAGGCGCGCGCTGTGCGGCGACAAGGTTATAATGTCGGACATAGCGCGTTTCGGTATAAGTCCCAAGTGTAAAATGGGCAGACTTTCCGCAGCGGCGCGGCGCATTGTGCAATTCCTTGAAAAGACTTGCGGCAAAGCGGATAAACCTGTAATAGTCAATCTTGACGGTATAAGATATACGCGCAAAAATATGGCTGCGCTCCGTCGGCTGCTTGCCGCTATAGGCGAAGCGTATGTGTTTGTCACGGACAGACGGTTCGTCACGCGCTATCGCGGCGAATGTGTGACGCAAACGTTCGGCACGCAGTCGAATTACATGTCACACAGGTTCTACGGAGCTAAACTTCTCGCCCAAAAAATCGGTGCGAACAAGATATCCATAATGTAGTAAACGGGGCGCACGCGGAAGCGTGCGTTTTTTATTGAACAAAACATAAAAATCTCGCTGTATGCCCAGAAATGTCAATATGTAAAAGTCACCGAAAATGATATTGCGTGTCATACAGGCGCATTTAACGGCATTTGACGGCACGTCGCCAAAAATAATATTTAAGATATTGGGATTTTTGGGCTAAAACGCTTTGAAAATTTACCGTTTTGTGGTATAATCTAAGTAACTATTGATATAGGAGAAACGTAATGGCAAGAAAGACAGACAACGGCAGTTACAGTTCGAGCTCCATACAGGTTTTGGAAGGGCTCGAGCCTGTTCGTAAGCGCCCGGGTATGTACATCGGTTCTACCGACGAGCACGGACTTCATCACCTTATTACCGAGATTGTAGACAACTCGGTCGACGAGGCGTTGGCGGGCTATTGCGACAAAATTTTAGTGGAAATCACGCGTGAGGGTGCGGTTGCCGTTACCGATAACGGTCGTGGCATTCCTGTTGAGATTCACCCGAAGGAGAAGGTGTCGACCGTCGAGGTCGTTCTTACCAAGCTGCATGCCGGCGGCAAGTTCGGCGGCGGCGGATACAAGGTGTCGGGCGGTCTGCACGGCGTAGGTCTTTCGTGCGTTAACGCGCTGTCCGAATGGCTGGACGTTGAAGTTTACAAAAACGGCAAGATATACCGTCAGCGTTACAATCGCGGCGTGCCTATGAAGCCGCTTGCCGAAGCGGGCAAGACCGACAAGACGGGTACTAAAATCACGTTCTTCCCCGACGATGAAATTTTTGAGACGATAGATTTTACTTACGACACTGTTCGCACCAGACTCCGCGAGGTGGCGTATCTTAACAAGGGTTTGGAGATCGAGCTTGTTGACAACCGCAAGGGCAGAGAAGCTCGAGATACTTTCCGCTTTGACGGTGGTATCAAGGACTTTGTAGAGTTCCTCAACCGCAACAAACAGACCATGTTCACCGAGGTCATTTACGGCGAAAAGACGTTCAAGGACAGCGAGGTCGAGTATGCCATTCAGTACAACGAGGGCTACAGCGAGCTTATTTATTCGTACGCGAACAACATAAATACCGAGGAAGGCGGCACTCATCTTGTGGGATTCAGAAACGCGCTTACCAAGGTTATCAACGATTACGCGCACAAGCAGAATCTTATTAAAGAGGACGAAAAACTAGCGGGCGAGGACGTGCGCGAGGGCATTACCGCCGTTATTTCGGTCAAGCTGACCGACCCGCAGTTCGAGGGTCAGACCAAAACCAAGCTCGGTAATTCGTCCATGCGCGTGCAGGTGGAAAAGGCTGTAACAGACGCATTCGGCACATACCTTGAGGAGAACCCCAAGGAAGCCAAAGAGCTGGTAATGAAGACGATCACCGCACAGCGCGCGAGAGACGCGGCAAGGAACGCGCGTGAGCTAACTCGCCGCAAGGGCGTGTTTGAAACGGCAAGCCTTCCCGGCAAGCTTGCGGACTGCACCAATCGCGATCCGTCGCATTGCGAGATATTCATAGTCGAGGGTGACAGTGCAGGCGGTACTGCAAAGCAGGGGCGCGACCGCAGATTCCAGGCTATTCTTCCGCTTCGCGGAAAAATACTCAACGTGGAAAAGGCGCGGCTCAATCACGTGCTCGAAAACGCGGAGATCAAAGCCATGATAACGGCGTTCGGGTGCGGCATAGGCGACGAGTTTGACGAGAGCAAGCTGCGCTACGACAAGATCATTTGTATGACCGACGCGGACGTAGACGGCAGTCATATTCGTATACTGCTTTTAACTTTCTTCTTCCGCTTTATGCGCCCGCTTATCGAGCGCGGGCACGTGTATGCGGCGCTCCCGCCGCTGTACAAGGTGGCTAAGGGCAAAAAGGAAATCTACTGCTACGACGAGAAGGAACGCGACGAGGCGCTTGACACGCTCGGGCGCAAGGGCTGCGAGCTTCAGCGTTACAAAGGCTTGGGCGAAATGAACGCCGAACAGCTTTGGGAAACGACCATGAGCCCCGAATTCCGCTCGCTCCGCCGCATTACTATGGAGGACGCTTTCGAGGCAGACGAAATATTCAGCGTGCTTATGGGCGATATGCCGGAGCTTAGACGGCAGTTCATTGAACAGAATGCCAAGCTTGTTACAGAGTTGGACGTATAATCGGAGGTGAGTGAAAATGGCTAAATTACCTAAAAGAGGCGCGCCGTCCGGCAGCAGCAACAAGGATTACGTAGACAATACCAAAATAATAGAAACGCACGTCGTTGACGAAATGAAAAAATGCTTTATTGCTTATGCAATGGCGGTCAACGTTTCGCGTGCTATACCCGACGTTCGCGACGGTCTTAAACCCGTTCACCGCCGCATACTTTACGCAATGGGCGAGCTTTCGTTGTGGGCGGACAAACCGTACCGCAAGTGCGCGCGTGTTGTAGGTGACGTTCTCGGTAAGTATCACCCGCACGGAGACAGCTCGGTGTACGACGCATTGGTCAGGTTCGCGCAGGACTTTTCCATGCGCTATCCGTTGGTAGACGGGCACGGCAACTTCGGTTCGGTAGACGGCGATCCTCCCGCGGCTATGCGTTATACGGAAGCGCGTCTTGCCAAAATCGCTGCCGAAATGCTGCGCGATATAGATAAGGAAACGGTAGACTGGACAAACAACTTTGACGATTCGTTACAAGAGCCGACGGTTCTTCCCGCAAGATTCCCCAATCTGCTCGTCAACGGTTCGGACGGTATAGCCGTAGGCATGGCGACTTCCATTCCGCCGCACAACCTCGGCGAAGTCATTTCCGCTATAGACGCGTTGATCGAAAATCCCGATATCACGGTAGACGAGCTGTGCAAATACGTGCCTGCGCCCGACTTCCCGACCGGCGGCTTGATCATGGGCAGATCCAACATCAAGCGCGCGTACAAGACGGGCAAGGGCGGCGTTATCATGCGCGCCAAGACCGAGATAGAAGAGTATCCTGTGCGCGACGGCAGCGACCTTATGCGCCAGCGCATTGTCGTTACCGAATTGCCGTATCAGGTAAATAAGGAAAAGCTGATCGTCCAGATCGCCGACCTCGTCAAAGACAAACGCATCGAGGGCATTTCGGACATCAAGGAAGAGTCCGACCGCAGCGGTATGCGCATTGTTATAGAGGTCAAGCGCGACGCTCAAGCGCAGGTCGTACTTAACACGCTGTTCAAGCACACCAACCTTCAAGTATCGCAGGGCATAACCTTCCTTGCGCTTGCCGACGGCGAACCCAAAATCCTCAACCTTAAGGAAATGCTCGAGTACTACCTCAAGCACCAGGAAGAGGTTATTGTGCGCCGCACCAAGCACGATCTTCAAGCGGCGCAGGAACGCGAGCACATCGTCGAAGGGCTTGTCAAAGCGCAAGCCAATATCGATAGAGTTATTAAGATAATCAAGCAGAGCCGCGACAACGTGGAAGCCGCCGAACGTTTGATGGCGGAGTTCTATCTGTCCGACAAGCAAGCCAACGCAATACTCGAAATGAAGCTGCGTAGGCTTACAAGTCTGGAAATCGACGCGCTCCAAGCCGAGCTTGCGGCATTGCAAGAGAAAATCGCCGACTTCAAGAGCATACTCGCCAGTCCCAAGCGCGTTACCGATATCATTCGCACAGAGCTTCAGGAGATTAAGGAAGCTTACGACAATCCGCGCCGAAGCGAGCTTGTGATCGACTACGACGAAATCGATATCGGCGACCTTATCGACAAGGAAGACGTTGTCATTTCCATGACGCATTACGGCTACATCAAACGCCTTCCCACAACCGAGTACAAAGCTCAGCACCGCGGCGGCAAGGGCGTTACGGCGCACCGTCCCAAGGAAGAGGACTTTGTCGAAAAAATGTTTGTCACCAACACGCACGACACGCTGCTGTACTTTACCAACTTCGGCAGAGTGTATGCGGACAAGGCGTACGCCGTTCCCGAAGCGGAGCGCACCGCGCGCGGCAGAGCGATTGTCAATCTGTTGCAGCTAAGCGACGGCGAAAAGGTCAGTGCGGTCATTCCCATTGCCGACGATATGTACAAGGGCAACCTCGTCATGGCAACAAAGCGCGGCATGATTAAAAAGACGGCGCTTACCGAGTTCAAGCAGATCCGCAAGGTCGGCAAGGTCGCTATCAAGCTAATGGACGGCGACGAGCTGATTTCCGTTCAGCAGTCCGGCGGCATAGACGAAATACTCATCGCTTCGCAGAGCGGTAAGTGCATACGCTTCTCCGAGGAGAACGTAAGGCTTATGGGCAGAGACACGCAGGGCGTAAGAGCAATGCGGCTGGACGAGGACGACAACGTAGTCGACATGACGGTCGTACTGCCCGACTGCGACGTGCTCACCGTCAGCGAAAACGGCTTCGGCAAGCGCACCGATATCGAAGAGTTCAGACTTCAGTCGCGCGCAGGCAAGGGCATTAAGGCGGGCACGTTCAACGAAAAGACCGGACGGCTTGTCAACCTTAAGCTTGTCAACCCCGACGACGACGTAATGGTAATTTCCGACAACGGCACGATAATAAGAATGCTCGTCAAGGAAATCAGCAAGATCGGCAGGGGCAGTCAGGGCGTAAGAATGATGCGCGTCAAGAACCAAGGCAACGTCGTGTGCGTAGCCACCGCTCCTCATCAAGAAGTAATCGAGGAAGGCGGCGAAGGCGGCGCGGACGGTGCGGCGGAATAATGCAGAATTAAGAATGCAGAATTATGAATTAGTGGCGACAAAGCCGCATTAAGGATGAGATGCCTCGTTACACTCGGCATGACAAAAGAATTTAATCTTGTCATTCCGGGCAACTCGAGGAATCTCATCCTTATTTTTTCTTAGTGCCTTTGATTTCTTGCCAAATAGTGTTAAATATGATAAAATGTACTTGACATCTTTGAGAGGTGATAACACTAATGATTCACGAAGAATGCGGAGTAATGGGCGCATACGACTTTGACGGCGGTGACGTTGCGGTCGATCTCTATCACGGTCTGTATACGTTGCAGCACCGCGGGCAGGAGAGCTGCGGCATTGTTACAAACAACTATGTCGGGCTGTACACGGTCAAGGGTAAGGGGCTTGTAAACGAGGTCTTTACCAAAGACAATCTGCCTACTCTTAAGGGCAAAATCGGCGTGGGGCATGTGCTTTACGGCTATACGGGCGAGCGTAGCGACGGCGTTCAGCCGATTGTATCGCGGTACTGCAAGGGCTCGATGACCATTGCCATGAACGGCACGATCACCAATTACGACGAGCTGCGCAGTGAGCTTGAGCACCGAGGAGCGATATTCCAGTCTGCTTCGCATGCGGAAATGGTCATGAACATGATAGCCGTTGCGCGTACGCAAACACACAGCGCGGAAGACGCCGTGATGAAGGTTGTAGCTAGGCTCAAAGGCGCGTTCTCCATTATTGTAATGAGCCCCAAAAAACTCATGGCGGTGCGCGATCCGTACGGGTTTAAGCCGCTGTCGCTGGGCAAGCGCGGCAACGCGTACTTCTTCGCTTCCGAGACCGCGGCGTTCGACGTAATTCGCGCCGAGACGTTGTGCGACGTCAGGCCGGGCGAGCTTATCAAAATCGACGACAACGGCGTTACGCACTACGACAACGCGGTAGGCAAGGTGACTCCCGCGCAGTGCATATTCGAGTTTGTATACTTTGCGCGCCCCGACAGCTTTATCGACGGCAAAAGCGTTTACCGCGCGCGTATCGATATAGGCAGAGAGCTGTTTAAAGCCGCTCCCGCAGAGGCTGACGTTGTTATAGGCGTGCCTAGCTCGGGCTTGCACTTCGCGCTCGGCTATTCTTATGAAAGCGGGATCAGATACGCCGACGGGCTTGTAAAAAATTCCTATGTAGGCAGAACGTTCATTAAAGGCACGGACGAGCTGCGCAGGGAAGCTGTGTCTATCAAGCTCAATGCGCTCCGCGGCGCGATAGAGGGCAAGGACGTCGTGCTCATAGACGACTCGATAGTCCGCGGCACGACCAGCGCAAACCTTATTAAGCTGATCAAGGACGGCGGCGCTAAAAAAGTACATATGCGCATTGCCTCGCCGCCTTTCATTCATTCCTGCCCGTACGGTTCGGACATTCCCAACCGCAAGCATTTGGCAGCGGTGCGTATGGACGTGGAGGGTATTCGTAAGTCCATAGGCGCGGACTCGCTCGGGTATCTGCCTATGGAAGCGTTTGAAAAAGTCGGCTTGGGCGGAAGATATTGCGACGCGTGCTTTACCGGCAAATACCCCGACGGCTATACGGAGCAAGACTGATCGTGGACGATACCGTAACCGAAGTAGCCATGCCCGAAGAGAGCGCTAAAGAGCGATTTACGCGTACGCTCAAAAGCTATGCTCAGAGCATAAACAGCGCGCGAAACGACGTGTACACCACAAAATGGTGGCAGTTTGTGTTGAACTTTTTATTGGGCGGCGGCGCGCTTGCACTGCTTATTGCGTCCATGTTTACCAAGGGCACGGCAATGGCGGTGTGCTCGATACTCGGTATTGTTCTGGTCATAGCGCTTATTGTTTTTAACTATGTATTGCGTTCGATCACGCCTTCGAGTTTTTTGCAGTATACCTATCTCGAGCGCGATAAGAACAATCGGTACAGATACATGATACTCTCTAAAAAACGCGCAGTGTTCGATGACGGCACGAACACAATAGAGTGTAACCGCGACGCGGCGGCAATGCTGGAAGAACCTATGTTTACGCAGTATCGGTTTGACTTCTTTGCTTATATGCAGCCCAAGGAGCGCATAACCGACGGCAAAAAGGAAGAGTTTAGAGGCGTGCTCACCGAGAACGGCAAGCAGTACAAATGCAGAATAGTGTTTTCCGGCGGTGTGCCGCTGTACGGCTCGGTGGGCGGTGCGCGCATAAAGTACTTTGACGTAAACAACACCAAAGAGAAGTTTGTTGTGCCCGTCAATCTGAAACGCGCGGCAAAGGCGTTAAAGGTGGACTTTCCCAAAATCCCCGGACTGTATATCAAGGACGACGTTAAGGATTATACAAAACAATAATTTTGAATTCAGAATTATGAATTCAGAATTGATTCTTATTAAATAAGGTACGAGCAACGCGAGTAATCAATTATTCTTAATTCTGCATTCTTAATTCTTAATTAAATTTAAAAATCTCATTATATTCGGCGGTGCAGGACGTACCGCCGAATTTGTCTATTTTGAACTTTTCTACCGTAGTTACTTTTATAGGTCGGTCGCCGTCCACAGTGAGCGTGAACTCGACGTGGCTGTACTCCGGATAGGACTTTCCGCCTAGCGTGGTTTTGACCTCGTTGCGCGAGTACAGCGTAGAGCGGGCGGGGTCAAGCACGTATCTAAACGTATTGTCGCTTAGTTGCTCGGCAGTAATAACCGTGCCGTCAAGGTTGTACTTGACAACGCCCGTAAACGGCTGCCCGTATTGCGCAATATAGTTGCTTTTTGTCAGCTTTTGCTCGTTGTCGTAAGTGAATGACTTGCGTTTGTAGCTTCCGCGCGATACGTAAAAAACACCGTCCCGTCCTTCGCGCTTGAGAGCGGCTTTTACAAGCGCGGACTTGCTCTCCGCCACTTCGGCAAAGGCTTGGTATTTGACGTCGACGGTGCGGCTGCCGTGAATTTTTTGCGTGTACTTTACGCCGATTACGTTAGCTTTGACCGACCCGTTCATGGTAGTGGAAAAGTCGTTGGCGGCGGCGTAGGCGTTGCAACAGCCTAGCACGCGCATGGCTTCGGCGTCCATATCGCTCATGCTCGACGTGGCTTCCGTTCGTGCATTGCGTGAAACAATTGTCGGTATGAATGCCGCAACCGCGAGCGCTAAAATCAGCAGCGACAGCAGCAGTGTAATTATAAAACTCTTGTTATTTTTTTTCGCGTTGTTCATACCCATAGTATTGGCATTTACGGATATTATTACACGCTCGACTTGTGCTGTTTAACGCCTTACGGCAATAAGCGAAAAACGTTGAATTTTGCCGGTTTTGTTAAGGCGAAAATTTTTACTGATTATTTTTGAAAAACCCTTGATTTATCATATTAAACATGCTATTATACATATAAATAATCATGGAGGTAAAAAAATGTCCCTTAATAGCAGTTTTAAATCATTGCCGAGATTGATTCAAATCATATTGCTTTTAATCCCCGGCGTTAACTGGTTCACGGAAATCCTCGTCCGCGGCTCGGCTGCTCTTCACGGCAAGGCGATGTTGCAATTGATCGTGTTGATTTTCGCGATTCTGCCCACCGGCGTATTGCTTGGCTGGATTGACTTGTTCTCCTGCTTGCTGCAGAAGAAACTGATTTTGACCTGATTAGGAAAATCAACAAAACCCGATATGCCTATAGCGGCTGTCGGGTTTTTACATGCCGTAAATTTTTTTGTAAACTGCTTGTAATATCATTGACAAACTCAACCCATTGTCTTATAATATCCTTACAAGTAATTCATACTAAATTCATAGGAATTAAACGCTTGTATGGCACAGACTAAAAGAACGATCTATGTAGATAATGCGGCTACCACCGCCATGTGTGATGACGCTATCGCCGCCATGACTCCGTATCTAAAGGAAGTATACGGCAATCCGTCGTCGCTGCACACGGCAGGACAGGTGGCTAAGGAAGCGCTGGAACGCGCGAGGGCGGCAATTGCCGCGCATTTAAACGCCGACGCGGGCGAGATCTATTTTACTTCCGGCGGGAGCGAGGCGGACAATCAGGCTTTGCGCTCGGCTGCGGTAAACGGACTTAAGCGCGGAAAAAAGCATATTATAACTACGGCGTTTGAACACCACGCGGTGCTGCACACACTTAAGAAATTAGAGCGCGAGGGATTTGACGTAACATACCTTGACGTGCACGAAAACGGAATTGTCACGCCCGAACAGGTGGCAAATGCAATCCGCCCCGACAGTGCGCTTGTGACTATTATGTTTGCCAACAACGAAATCGGCACTATTCAGCCGATAGCGGAAATCGGCGCGATCTGCCGCGAGAAAAAGGTTGTGTTTCACACCGACGCGGTTCAGGCGGTCGGACATGTGCCTATCGACGTTAAGGCGATGAACATCGATATGCTGTCCATGTCTGCGCACAAGTTTCACGGCGCGAAGGGCGTGGGCGCATTGTATGTGCGGCGCGGTGTTCCGCTCAACACGTTTATTGACGGCGGTGCACAAGAAAAGGGCAGGCGCGCGGGCACTGAAAACCTCGCCGGCATAGCGGCTTTTGCCGCGGCACTCGATTACGCTTGCAAAAATATGGAAAGCAACGCAAAGCGGCTATCCGCCCTGCGCGACAGAATTATAAAAGGACTATCGGCTATCCCGCACTCCAAGCTGAACGGTGACGCCACTACGCGACTGCCGAGCATACTCAACATGTGCTTCGAGGGCATAGAGGGCGAAAGCTTGCTTTTGCTGTTGGATGACAAGGGTATTTGTGCGTCAAGCGGTTCGGCGTGCACGTCGGGATCGCTCGACCCGTCGCACGTGTTGCTGGCTTTGGGCTTACCGCACGAGGTGGCGCACGGCAGTCTGCGAATAAGCCTGTCCGAAGACAACACCGACGAGGACGCCGATTATATTATAGCGGCGGTCAAAGAGGTCGTAAAATATCTGCGGGAGATGTCACCCGTATGGGAAGCTCTGGAGAAAGGCGAGAAGCCGCATCTACTATGACCGCGCATTCATCGCGTGATGCGGGCTACGTTTGCCTCGGCGGTTCGGTCATGTAGGTGGGTCTACACTCCCTTCACCACCTCGCCAACTGTTGCCCACCTGACGCGCGACTCCGCGGTCAAATCGAAATAGTTAGAAACAAACAATAAGGAGATAAATATTTTATCATGGCATTATACAGTGAAAAAGTTATGGATCATTTTCGCAACCCGCGCAACGTCGGAAAGATAGACGACGCCGACGGAGTCGGCGAGGTGGGCAATGCGCGTTGCGGCGATATAATGAAGATTTACATTAAGGTCGCAGACGGCATTATAACCGACGTCAAGTTCAACACGTTCGGGTGCGGCAGCGCTATCGCATCGTCGTCCATGGCGACCGAGCTCATCAAGGGCAAGCCCATAGAACAGGCGCTTGAACTGACAAATAAAGCTGTTGTGGAAGCCTTGGAGGGTCTGCCCGCGCACAAGCTGCACTGCTCGGTGCTTGCCGAACAGGCTATCCGCGCCGCAATCAAGGACTACTACGAAAAGCACGGAATCGAGTACGACAAAGAAATGTTCCCCGACTTCGACGAGGACGAGCACGACCATGGTGATGGGGAAGAATAATCCGACATGAACGAGCTGAACAAAATACCGTCGTTTGAAAAAAATCACAACACACTAATGCCGGGGCTGCACGAGAGCGGCACGGCTAACGGCGTTACCACGTGGGACTTGCGGTTCAAGCGTCCCAACTGCGGCGACTTTTTGGAGCAGGCGGCGTTGCATTCCATAGAGCATATGTTAGCGACGATACTCAGAAGCTCCGACAAAAAGGATGGCATTGTGTACTTCGGACCGATGGGTTGCAGAACGGGGTTTTATCTTTTGACCGTCGGCATGAATAGGGCGGAAGTGGTCAAGCTGTTAAAGCAGAGTTTTACCGCTGCGCTTGAGCTTGACTTCGTCCCCGGCGCGAAACAAGAGGAGTGCGGCAACTACCTCGAGCACGACATTGACGGCGCAAAAGCCGAATGCAAAAAATACATAGAGATACTCAATTCGGAATTAGTGGTTGGGACTAATAATCAGCCAATAAAAAATTAGATTATTTGTCTTCCGATTAGTTCGTCAACCGTAATTCCGTAAAAATCTGCAAGTTTAACGCAAAAATCAATATTCGGTAAAACCTTGCCGCTTTCCCAGCGGCAAATATTTTGGTGCGAAGTACCTATTTGATTTGCAAGCTCTACTGTTGTCAGTTTAGCTATTACGCGTTGCGTTCTCAATGCCTCACCATAGTTAATCATAATTATACCTCTCATATATTTTTGCACATTTTTGTGCAAAACGCTTGGCTTGCACGTATTTGTGCAGTATAATTATTTATACTGTTCCGTGGTTGCGACACTAACGCACCCTCCTTTCTATTGATAGGGGGGTGCGTTGAATTGAATAGATAAGAGATAGAATTGAATAGAATGTGATAATTCTTACAAAACAAAGGCGGTGTTGTTTTGTTTACGACACCGCTTGTTTTGTTGTTTGACTTATTTATCGTCGGCAGCTTCCGCTTTTTCGGCTTTGTTTTCCTCAGCGGGCTGCGCAGGCGGGGCAGAGGAAATGCCTACAACGTTTGTTACCGGCAGAGAGAACGCTATGCCTTGTCCCGCTGTTTTAAGTCCTGCCGCGCCGTATACCGCGTGAAGCACCGCGTCCTTGATTTCGGAGGGGACGAGTATCATAACCATTTCCTTATCGGGCTGAATGGAGATGTGGAAAAACTCCTCCGCTTCCTTATTGGCTGTGCCTCTGCCGTGAATGACAGTGCCGCCGCGCGCGCCGACTTCCTTTGCGGCGTCCATGACAACGTCGGTGAACCCGGTATTTACTATACAAACGATAAGCTCATTCGTCATATTATTTACTCTCCTTCGTCTCCCCGGTCATGTGGCGGTTGTGGCTTAACAAGCCGAATCGCCGCGGGCCGCTCACCCCCGACAGCGGGACGGTATAGGCTATGCCTTTGCCGTTTTTGATAGTGCGGAATTTTTCTTCTAGCGCGTCGAGCGCGGCTTGGAGCTTGTTGCCCTGAATCACGCTGAAGATGACGACTTTGTCCGAGTCGGTAAAGCCAAACATCGACAGCGTTTTGGCGTCCGCCGTGCCGTGACCCATAGCAATAAATTGCATGTTTACGTCGAACGACTGAATTAGATCGGCGTAGTATTCGCCTTTATTGCGTCCCACAATAGTGATGAGCATCTCCAGACGGTTTTCGGACACCGTGTTGGTTGCGGGCGCGTCGGTTTTGGCGGTCTTTGTCGGTTTAAGCTTGGCAAGGCGTCTGCCCATTGCCGTATCCGTTTGAAATCTTTTTTTGTTCGCCATGTTACACCACCTACTTTTTGTCCCAAGCGAAGTTGATTATCTGTTCGTCGTCGGCGGAGAGTATGCGCTTCATAATAATGCGGTTGCGCGCTTTAGCTGACATTACGGCTTTAAAGCCGAGCGTCTGAATGGATATAAGCGGGATCATGGCGACAAGCGCGACTACGCCGAATGCCAGCTCCAAAACTCGCGACGGCGCAAGAATGCTGCATGCTCCTATTGCGAGCGGAAGAATAAACCCCGACGTGAGCGGACCGCTTGCCACGCCGCCCGAGTCGAACGCGATTGCCGTGTACAGTTTAGGTACAAAGAACGACAAGCCGAGCGACAGCAGGTAGCCGGGGATGAGGTAGTACAGCACCGAAAATTCGTAGATTATGCGTATCATGGAAAGCGCGATCGCAAGACCCACGCCCAAGCATAATGCCACCATCATTTGCGTTTTGGTAACGCCGCCGCCGGTAACTTCCTCCACCTGTTTGTTAAGGACGTGGATAGCGGGCTCGGCAAGAACTACGACCATGCCGAACACCAAGCCGAATATAACAAGCACTATGCGGTTTTCGGCGAGCAGCTGACCGAGCTTAAGTCCTATCGGCATGAATCCGATTTTGACCGCCGAAAGGAATATGACAAGCCCGATAAACGTGTATGTAATGCCTATTACAATGCGAATGATTTTGTCGCGCGGAAGCTTAAGCACGGTAAGCTGTAACACTACGAAGAACGCCACGATAAGCGCGAGCGCGATAATAACTTCCTTGCAAGTTTCCAGTATTGTCCAGCCCCATTCGCCGTTTGCCAGCATGGAGCTTACCGTATATGTGGGAGTCTGATAGTCCAAACTGCCGTTTGAGGCGATGGAAAGAATAGTCACCGCGAGTATAGGACCTATAGAGCAAAGCGCGACTAAGCCGAAGCTGTTTTCGTTGCTGTTTTTTCCGCCGATGGTTGTTGCAATACCTACGCCGAGAGCCATTATGAACGGAACGGTGATCGGTCCGGTTGTAACGCCGCCGGAGTCGAAGCACATAGCGAGCAGATCGTTCTTTCCGCTTTCGATAAGCATGGCGCACAATGCAAACAGCGCCATGTAGAAGAACATGAGCATTGCGGACAGGTCTTTGCGCAGTATTATTTTGAGTACTGCGAGTAACAGGAAAAGCCCCACGCCGATACCGACCGTGGCAATCAGCAGCGTGCTGTTCATTACCGTTTTGACCTGATCGGCAAGAACCGAAAGGTCGGGTTCGGCAATAGTAATAAGTACGCCCATCAAAAAGCACACAATAAGCAGTACGGTTATTTTTTTTGACTTGGTAAGACCCGAGCCGATTTGTTCGCCCATGGGCGTCATGGCAAGGTCTGCACCCAGATTGAACAGTCCTATGCCGACGATTAGGAACACAGCAGCCACGCAAAATGCGGCAATCTCCGTGCCTGAAAAATCTACCAACGGAGTTGCGGAAAGAATGAGTACTATCACCGCAACCGGAAGTACGGATATTAATGCTTCACGCAGTTTTAAAAATACCAATTTCATGTGCTTTCAGTATAACATTATTATTCGAAATAATCAACAATATTCGCCTTTATATTTTCAAATAAATTTTAAGCAGTTGTATGTGAACGCGAAAAAACGAAATGCAACCGACGTTTGCGCAAAAAAGCGTTTTTGCAACCGAAAATCGGTTGAAAAATATTTAATCATACTGTATAATTACTATTAATGAAACGGCGTGACAGAATTTTAGAATTTTTACTAAAGCCGCCTATTTGGGTGTGCATTATCGTTTGGACGGTCGGCGCGGTCACGCTTGGCGGCAGCATCGTGCTCTACTATTTAGGTTTGGGGTTAAAGCTGTGGGCGCTGTCCGTGCATTTGTCTGCGCTTGTGTTTTTTATACTGTCCGTGTACG
This sequence comes from Clostridiales bacterium, assembly GCA_029066805.1. Classification (GTDB taxonomy): domain Bacteria; phylum Bacillota; class Clostridia; order Christensenellales; family Pumilibacteraceae; genus Anaerocaecibacter. The sequence continues at coordinate 20,233 of JAIEFT010000036.1, forward strand.
CCGTGCTCACCGTTATAGGTTTGCCAAAGCGTGCAAAAAACAGTGCGCGCGTTCAAAGGTTTTTCGATAATTACAGCGTGCGTGCGTTTGCGTATGCGGCGTGCTCTATAGTGTTCAATTCCTGTTATGTGGTTTTCGGTATCATAATCGCCAATCTCGAACAGTCGGTGTGGCTTGGTGTGCTTGTCGGTTATCACGTGTTTTTGATTATTCCGCGAATAACGGTATTTTATATGAAAAAACGCGGCGACGATAAAGAAATACAAAACGTTCGCGCGTACGCGTATTGCGGATTTGCGCTCATGCTTTTGGCGTTTGCGGTTGTGCCGGTAATCAGAATGGTGCTGGATGACCAAAACTCGTACAACTACTTTGTAAGCAGTATAATTTACGTCATGGCGATTTCCACATATAGCTTTGTCAAGCTCGGCATTGCGTTGTACAACTTGAAAAAAGTGCGCAAGTCGGACGACATGTCGCTAAAGGCCATTAAGAACGTCAGCTTTGCCGACGCGCTTATTTCCATATTCGCATTGCAGGCAATGATGCTGAAAGAGCTTAACGGCACGACAAATTCTTCGGTAATGAATCCCGTCACCGGCGGACTTGTGGCGCTTTTCATATTCGCTATGGGCTTGTATATGCTTATCGTCGGGCGAAAGAAATTAAAATCGCTGCCGCTCGAAATCGTCGAACAGGCGGACGGACAAGAAGAACAAAACGATAATAGCGTAAGGGAGGAAGAATAGCATGCAATGTGCGCAAGGTCACGACGCAATAATCGAGATTGACGGACTTGTAAAAAAGTTCGGCGAGCTCACCGCAGTGAACAACGTTTCGTTCGAGGTGCGGAGGGGAGAGCTGTTTGCGTTTTTGGGCGTGAACGGCGCGGGCAAATCCACCACCATTTCCATAATCTGCGGTCAGCTCGACCGCGACGGCGGTAGCGTTACGGTGGACGGGCACGACATCGACAAGGACATCAATGCCATAAAAGGCGATATCGGCGTGGTGTTTCAGTCTTCTGCGCTCGACAAGGTGCTCGGCATAAAGGCTAATCTAAAGAGCCGAGCCGCGCTGTACGGAATATTCGGCGCGGAGTTTGAAAAGCGTTACGCCGAGCTCGACGAAATGTTGGGGCTTAAGGAATTGGAAAAGCGCGCCGTGGGCAAGCTTTCCGGCGGGCAGCGGAGGCGGTGCGATATTGCGCGCGCGCTGATACATAATCCCAAAATCCTTATACTGGACGAGCCTACGACGGGACTCGACCCGCAGACGCGCAAGACGGTTTGGAGCGTTATAGAACGCTTGCGAGAAAAGCGCGACATGACGGTGTTTTTGACCACGCACTACATGGAAGAAGCGGCGGACGCCGATTACGTTGTCATACTCAACGCGGGCAAGGTCGTAGCAAATGGCACGCCCGTCGAGCTGAAAAACGCGTATACGGGCGACTTTATCAGCTTTTACGACAAGACCGAAAACGACTTGCATGTACTGGGCATGCCGTTACAAAAAATAGCCGGCGGCTACCGCATAGAGGTAAAGGACACCGCCCAAGCAACCGAGCTTATCAAGGCTTATCCCGAGCTGTTTACCGATTACGAGGTGAGCAAGGGCAAGATGGACGACGTGTTTTTGGCAGCGACCGGACTAAAGGCAGGTGATTAGGTTTTTTGGCGCATTCATCACGTGATATGGGCTACGTGCGGCAATCAGCCTCGGTCATGTAGGCGGGTCTACACTCCCTTCGGTCAGCTTGCCGCCTGTTGCCCATCTGACGCGCGACTGCGCCAAAAAATTTTATACATGACAAGGAGTTCGATAATGATAAAACAATACATAAAACAGATAGCGGCGTTTACCGCGAGGAATATAAAGCTGTTCTTTAAGGATAAGGGCACGCTGATCGGAGCGCTTATTGCGCCGCTCATAATAATGATGCTGTACGCGCTGTTTTTGCACCGCGTGTTTTTGCAAACATTTGACGGCATGTTTGGAGGCATAACGCTTTCGGCAAATACCGTAAACGGCTTAGTCGCGTCATACGAGGTTTCGTCGGTGCTGGCGGTGTGCTGTGTTACTGTCGCTTTTGTCGCCAATATGAACATGGTGACAGACAAAGTAAGCGGTGCGCGCGCCGACATAACGGTAACGCCCGCCAAGGGGCACGTGCTTGTGCTCGGCTACTACTTTGCCACCGCCGTCGTCACGCTCGCCATATGCTACATCGCCATGATTGTCGGATTGTGCTATATAGCCGGAATGGGTTGGGCGATGTCCGTAAGCGAAGTATTTGCAGCCGTATTGGACGTATTTTTGACAGTTATGTTCGGGACTGCGTTGTCGTCCGTAATTTGTTACTTCCTAAAATCGCAGGGTGCGGTGAGCGCGGTATCGACCATTGTGTCGTCGGTTTACGGATTTATCTGCGGCGCATACTATCCGATATCGCAGTTCTCCGCGGGCATGGCAAACACCATTATGTGTTTGCCGGGCACGTACTGCACCGGGCTGCTGCGCACGCACTTTATGGGCGGATACGCGGAGCTGATGACCGCTGAGGGCGCGCCCAAAGCGGCGGTGGACGGTCTGCTCGGCGGCTTTGACGTAAAGCTTAGCTTTTTCGGCAGCGACGTGAAGGTGTGGGCAATGTACCTTGTGGTCGTGTGCGCCGTGATCGCGCTTATTGCTGTGTTTGTGCTGATAAACGTGCTAAACAAAAAACGCAATACCAAAGTGTAACTTTAGCGCTCATGAACGAGCTTTCGTATAAAACAAAGCAAAGAAAGCGGATTATGCGAAAACCCACGCATATTCGCTTTTTTCGCTTAACGGATTAGCATTGCCGTTGATTAAATCAATCCTCGCCGCGCACAACATAAATAGCCCCAAAAAATCAACCGTAAAGGCGGTTTTTGTTTTTCCGAAGATTAAACGATTGATTTTTAAAATGCGATGTGCTAAACTATTGTTCATAACTCCCCGAAACAAATTTTGAAAAATTTCAAAAAAGCCGCCCTCAAGGCGTTCCCTCGGGGGGGGGGTATATTATAATTTCCTTATTAATTTTACGATTATTGTCGATTATGATGTGTATAAATCGACAGTAGTCACAGCTACATCGGCATCGTGAGGGTAATATGATTGAACTGAAGAATGTAGAAAAATATTTCACCAAGCCCATTCGCGGCAAAGGCGTGTGGGGAATGCTAAAGTCGCTGTTTTCGCGTAAGCATACAGTGGTGAAAGCTGTGGACGGAGTGTCGTTTACCGTTAACGACGGCGAGGCTGTTGGGTACATAGGTGCGAACGGCGCGGGCAAGTCCACCACTATCAAAATGATGAGCGGTATACTGACGCCCACCGGCGGAGAGATCCTTATTGACGGAAAGCATCCGTACAAGTCCAAGGAGCGTAACGCCGTGCTCAAAACCATAGGCGTGGTGTTCGGGCAAAAAACTCAATTGTGGTACGACCTGCCATTGACCGAAACATACGAGCTATTAAAGTACATATACGACGTGCCCGACGACGAATACAAAACGCGACTGGGCGAGCTAGTCGAGCTGCTTGATATGAAGTCGTTTATGGACGCGCCTGTGCGCACGCTGTCGCTCGGTCAGCGCATGCGTGCGGACCTTGCCGCCGCCATGCTGCACAATCCCAAAACGCTGTTTTTGGACGAGCCGACTATCGGCTTAGACGTGCTTGTCAAGCGCAATCTGATAGACGCCATAAATAAACTCAAGACCGAATACAACACCACGCTTATTCTTACCACGCACGCAATGAGCGATATCGAGCTATTGTGCGAGCGCGTTATTATTCTTGACGCGGGCAAGGTGCTGTTTGATGGCTCGCTGGAAGCGGTAAAGCACATGTTCGGCGACAGCCGCGACATTAAGGTAATAGCAAAAGCTCCCATCGACGCGGACGGCGTAAAAAGCAGCTTTGGCGAGGCGATACTCAAAACCACGGCGGAGGACGGCGGACACAGCGTTACGGTTACCATTGACGCGACCAAGCTGACTACGGGCGAGCTTCTTAACTATATGTTCAATCACAACGAGGTTGCGGACGTCAAGATTTCCGAGACGGGTATTGAGCAGGTGGTGGAAAAAATCTACGAGAAAAACCGCATTGCAGCGGGCGGCAACGGAGATGGCGATGCGCAAGGGACGGATTAGAAAATACTTAATATTTATGCGGTCGGGCTTTCAGACCATGCTGGCATACCGCGGCGCGATAATCCTGTGGTTTATCGGCGCGATTATCAGCGCGGTGCTAATGGGGCTTGTTTGGTGGGCTATTTACTCGTTTTCGCCGGACAGCGCGATTGCCGGCTATACCTTTCCGCAAATGCTGATGTACGTTATACTTTCCGCAGTGGTGGGAGAGGCGATATATACCGATACGCTCGGCGAAATATCGGATGACGTAAAGCAGGGGCTGATCGGCATGCGGCTAATGAAGCCGATCAACTATCGCATGCAGCTCGGCTTTTCCGCTATGGGCTCGTTTTTGGCGCGCATACTCATTATAGGCGTGCCGGTCATCACCGTAGGCACAATAATCGTCGTGTTCGGGTTTGGATTGGAAGGAATACAGTGGTACAACATTCTGCTGTTTTTGCCGGCGTGCGTGCTGTCCGCTATTATGTTCGATACGTTCGGCTTCCTGTTCGGACAGCTCGCGTTCCGTACGCAGGCTATGTTCGGCGTGTCCAGCATGAGCCAAATAATCATGTCGTTTCTGTCCGGCGGAATAGTGCCTATTGCACTGTTTCCCGTTTGGGCGCAAACGGCTTTGGCGTACACGCCGTTCCCCACACTGGTGAGCCTGCCTGTGCAAATATTTTTGGGTCAGGTCGGTTGGATGGATATGCTGATAGCGTTTGCCGTGTCAATCGCTTGGATTTTGGTGCTTAACGTTTTGGCGCACTTCGCGTACAAATCTTCAGTAAAACACGTTGTAGTATTCGGGGGCTGATATGATTAAAGAATTAAAGTTATATCCCAAATACGTTTCGATGAGCTTAAGGAGCGGATTGTCGTACAAAGCCGATTCTATCATAATGATGATCAGCTTTGCCATATCCGAAATAATATCGTTGGCTACGGTGTACCTTATAGTAGGGTCAGTGCCGCAGACCGGTATTTGGACGTTTAACGCTTTAGCGTTTCTGTTCGGATTCACGCTTGTGCCAAAGGCGATCGATCACGTCTTTACGGACGAGCTGTGGATATTGGCGTACTGGGCTGTGCGCCGCGGCGAGCTGGATATTTATTTGACGAGACCGCTGAACCCGCTGTACCAGTTTGTAGCCAAAACGTTCAAGTGGGACGGGATAGGCGAGTTTGTAGTCGGCATAGTGATCATGTGCATATTTGCGCCCATGTCCGGAATCGCTTGGTCGTTCGGCGGGGTTATGGCGCTACTGTTGTGCGGCTTTTTCGGAATATTCGTGTTTACCGGAATCAAGTTGATTTTTGCTTCGCTCGCGTTTTGGATCAAGTCCTCGGGAATAATACTCAACACCGTGTACGGCTTTAGCGGCTACGCAAAGTACCCGCTAAAGTACATGGGCAAAGCGTTCATGTCGATAATGTTTTACGTAATTCCGTTTGGGCTTGTACTGTACTATCCGATAGAGTGCCTGATAACGGGCGAGAACATTTGGTGGTCGGTGCTGTGGAGCGCAATCGCCGCAATAGTAGTTATAACGCTTGGACTGTTTGTGTGGCACAGAGGCATAAGACGTTACGAAAGCTCGGGAAACTAAATATAAAAACACCCCTTCTTTTTGAGAAGGGGTGTTTTTATGTCGCAGCCAAGGAACGGTATATCAATTATAAAAAGTATTGACTTATTTAACAACGATAACAATTTGAGTAATAAAACATATAAAAATCATACGTTTTACGTATAAGAAGATTATATCATACGGAAAACGTATAAGCCAAGCGCTTTATACGCTTTTCGTATATAATTTTTTTAAGAGGTTTTATTATGAAATTGTTGAAATTTCCCGAGAATTTACGAAATGCATTAGCCGAAAGCGAAATGACACAAATAAAGCTTGCCGACCTTTTAGGTACAACGCAAGCGACAGTCAATCGTTGGATAAAAGGTATAAACGAGCCGGACCTGACAACGCTATTGGAAATATGTTTATATTTGGACGAAACACCAAACTCGCTTTTAGGCTACGACGATATAACAGAACAAGACGCTTCGGCGTATAAACAAACCCATTAAATAACACAAAAAAGCTCTGGGGTATAATACCTTATTTATTTTTTTGTTCGCGATTTGAATGCGGCGCGAATGGCTGCGAGCAGGGTATCTACATCTAACGGTTTGTTGATGTGCGAGTCCATGCCCGCTTCGAGCGACGCGCGCCTATCGCTCTCGAACGCATTGGCGGAAAGCGCGATTATGGGTATATCCGACAGCGGGTGGTCTTTCAGTCCGCGGATCTCGCCCGCAGCGGTGCGCCCGTCCATAATCGGCATTTGTATATCCATCAGCACGAGATCGTAGTCGTCTTTGCCCGCGGCGGCGATTTTATCAACGGCTATCTTACCGTTTTCCGCGCTGTCGATAACAAAACCGTAGTCGGAGAGGATTTCCGTTTCGATTTCCAGATTGATTTCGTTGTCCTCAACTATCAGGATCTTTTTTCCGCAGAGGTCTGTGTTGTCGGCTTGCTGTTCGTCTGCGTATTGTGTTAAGTCCGGTTTAAAGCCGAGCGTGACCGTGAATGTACTGCCTTCGCCTAAAACGCTTTCCGCGCGAACAGTGCCGTGCATAGCGTTCACCAGTTGCTTGACTATTGTAAGCCCAAGCCCCGCGCCGAATATGCCACTCTCCGTGGAGTTGCTTTCGCGTATGAACGGCTCGAATATGCAGTTTAGCGTTGCGGCGGAAATGCCTATTCCGTTGTCCTCCACCTGGAACGTGAACGACGATATCCTGTTGATAAGCCCTGTTTTTTGCGTGACGGTTATGTCCACTTTACCGCCGATATCGGTATACTTGACGGCGTTGTCTATTATGTTGCTTAAAATTTGAATCAGCTTATTTTTGTCGCCGATTACTTTGTCGTCTGTCAATGTGTCTACGTTTAGCGACAGCTTGATATTCTTTTTTTCTGCTTGCGGCCGCATGCGCAATATTACTTGAGCGAGCAGCTCGGTAACGCTGAACGGCTCTTCGTTGAGCATGTAGTCTTGCGACTCCGAATAAGAAAGCTCCAATACCTTGTCTACCAGATCGAGTATTTGCTTGCCCGCGCCTTCTATCTTGTCGAGATAGGCAGTAGCGGCGGCGGTAAGCTCGGTTTTTCTTGCGAGCTGAATGTAGCCGAAAATGGCGTTGAGCGGTGTGCGCATGTCGTGCGACATGTTGGAAAGAAAAGTGTCTTTTGCGAGCTCCGCTGTTTTGGCGTTTTGCAATGCTACTTCCAAAAGTTGTTTCTGGCGCATTTCCTGCAAAACTTCCTCGTCGACGTTGCGGTAGCCCATTACTATCTGCGCCACCTTTTTGCCCACGCTGACGTTGACTATGCGCAGTTGAATATATTGAACCTCGCCGTTTTGAATGCAGCGGTAGTTGATGTAGTAGGTGTTCTTTTTGGATAGCGCCGACTTAATGTGCTTGATTGACGTGCGCCGTTTTACATGATCGCGGTCCTCGGGGTGAACCCATACCTTGACGTACTCGTCCAAAAACCAGTCGAGCGCGCGTACCTCCAGTTTTTTGGTGAACTGGTGGATCAGTCTTGTGGAAAGGCGGTAGGGCAGTGCGATGTTCTGCTCGATATTTGCGTAAATTATGGAGTCGTAGTTGACGCTGAGACCTTCTATTACCTCTAAGCGCTGCAAATGCTCCTGGCTTATCAGCTTGCGCTCCTTGTCGAATTCCTCGATCAGGTTTTGCAGCCTTTGTTCTTTTTGAGTTTGGTCGTTGATCAATTGTGCGCGTTCTATAATTTGCTTGGTGATTTTTTCGGTCGCGTCCGTTATGAACACGTAAAAATAGTTGTCCGCATTGCCGCCAGAAATATAATGTCCGTAGTCCTCCACCCAGCGCACAATGCCGTCTTTGCGGATTATGCGGTACTCCACGTAGTCCAGCACTTTGCCGCCGTTGCTTAATTGACCTTTGATTTCCTTTTCTACGCGATCGAAATCGTCGGGGTGAACGACGCCGCGAAACACGCCGTCGGTGAGCAGCATGAACTCCTTAAAGTCGTTGCACTTAAATATGTCGAGCAATGCCTTGTTGGCATAAATTATTTGCTCGTCGCCGCCGGCGCGGTAAATCAAAAATCCGCCCGGGATTTCGTCGATAAACATGCGAATTTGCTCCGCGGCTTTCGCCTCCGCCGAGCTGTCGTCACTTTCCGAATGCAGCGTGGGTAGCAGATAGTCTATAATGCTTTTGTTCTCGCGGTCGCTGTTCATGATAACGCCTTATAAATAATATCAGTCTGAAAATATTATATCGTATTCAATTGGAAATGTCAATATTATTAATTATATGTTCCGCGTACGCGCCCGCGACGTTGATGCCTGTTGCGGCTTCGAACGCGTCGAAAAACGCGTTGGAGTTGACCTCGCAGAGCATGTAAGTTTTTTCTCCGTACAAAAAGTCGATCCCGCAGTAGTCAAGTCCCAAAATTTCCGCTGCTTTTATTGCCGTTTTTTCGACTTCAGTCGGCACGTCCGCTCGCTTTGCATGCCCGCCCAAGCCGACGTTGGAGCGGAAGTCCGTGTCCGAGCTCCGCTCTATGCCGCCGAGCACCTTTCCGCCTACTACTATTACGCGTAGGTCCTTGCCGCACGACGAACCGATATACTGCTGAAATAGATGCGGCTCGCACTTGAATTTTTCCATAAGCGCCTTAAGCCGGTCTTTCGTGTCTGCCTTATACACGCCTGTGCCCATCGAGCCGTATGCCTGCTTTACAATAACGGGAAGCCCGAGATAGGCCATTACGCAGCTTACCGAATCCTCGCGTATCTCGGCGGATCTGTCGTAGCACAAAAAACCCGCAAGAGTGTCGGGCATTATTATGCCGTGGTTTGCAAGCATTAGGTGCGTAATCATTTTGTCGTCGCAGTATTCTATCGCCGACGCGGAGTTGAAAAGCCGCATGCGCTTACTCAGCACGCGCGGCACATACTTGTCCTTATCCAAATAAAGACAAAAATCGTATTTTTTGAATTCTTCCTCTTCTACTATGTTGTTCGTTATGCGCGCAAAATGTTGGTCGTTGCGCAACGTATCTACCGTTACACCGCGGCGCGTAAGTTCCTCGCGCATGCGCACGACCTGACGGGTCTCCGTCGTTTTGGCATAAGCGTTTACGAGAATAAGCCCTTTCATTATATAATATGCCGCGGACTACTTAGTAAACGAGCAACCGGCAAGCACATACTCGGTGTGGCGGTACGGCTTAGCGTTTTGGTACGAGCTGTAGTCTATTTTGACGGGCAGCTTTTTGTGTTCCGCCTCGCCCTGAAGGAAGGAATCTTTAGCATACAGAACGGTGTACGAAGGACCGTGCTTGTCCGCGTTTATCGTAAGCGTTGTGGGAGTGCAGTTAACGGGGTAAGGGATCGCGACGTTTTCGCCCTCGGCGGCTTTTATGCCGAAGTCCTTGACCCATTCGCCCAAATCGACGGCGCGCTCCGAGCCGCCTGCAACGGCTATGCGATATTCCGCCACCTCGCCCGATATAAAGGAGTCAAACACGTTTATCATTTTGAAGTTGGTGGACGAGCTCGCGCTTAAGCCTTGAGCTCGCGCCACAAAAAACATCATTTCGTTGTCGCGTGCGGCGTTGCGGGGAAGATCCATGGTCTGTTCCTTTGCGCCGTCCTGCTTGGTGTATAGCATAGTCGCTTTGTGAGTTTCGAAGTAATCCGCCGTGACCTTGTAGGAAAGGTTGGTCTTGTCCTTGCGGTCGGCAAGCGTGACGGTCTTTTCCATGCTTTTTGCGGCAAGGCTGTTTGCCTCGAATACTACGTGCGAAGTGATGGCGTCGGTAAGTCCCGCGTCCACGCCCGCTTTTTCCGTGTTGTCGATATACTTTACGGAAAAGCTCATGTCAAGCGTTGTATAGCCCGGCTCAGCGCCTTCGTCCAATGTGAACGTGAGCGTGCCGTCGGCTATCTTTTCGCGTTCGGATTCGCTCTCGCTCTTTTCGGTATTGTACACGGCGACCTTGTAATCGAGCTTTTCGTACGACACGGCGACGGCGTGCCAAGGCAGCTTTTCGTCAAACCCCGATTCGGGCTGTTCTGTACTGCACGCCGCAAGCGGCATAGCCAAGGCGGCGGCAAGCGCCGCGCATAATATTCGTTTTCCGTTGTTCTTCATAGTTCACCGCGTGCGTATTGATTAGCTATCAAAATGCATAGCCGTACGATTTAGCATATTGTACCATATCGCGGTCGTTTTGGCAACCGATTATCGACTACTACTTGCTTTTTGGCACAAACGGATATATAATATCAGCATGAGCTCACGCATGAAAAAATTGCAGTTTAATAGCTATCCGCAAGCATTGGGCGCGCTTGCGCGCGAGATTAACGGTCGCGAGTTTTCGTTTGACGAATACTATGTGGTGCTTTGTCCCGATCGCTACACGCTGGCTGTGGAGCAAGCGCTGTTTTGCGGCGGGGAAAACAGCGGCGGGCGCGGCGCGCTGGACTGCGAGGTGCTCACGCTGTCCCGATTGTCGCGGCGGATCGCGCCCGCGTCCAAAACGCTTTCGCAAGAGGGCGGAATAATGATAACCGCGCGCGCTATTGCCGCTGTAAAGCCCAACCTCGGCTACTATGCAAAGGCGGCGGTGTTTGACGACTTTGCACGCGAGGCGTATACGACCATTCAACAGATAACCGCGTCTGACGTGGATATAAGCGCAATACCCGCAACCGGCGCGACAAAAATCAAGCTGGACGATTTGTCGCTGATCAAGGCGGAGTACGACAAAATAAAGGGCGAATACTCGGATTCACCGGACAAGCTGTTCGCACTGATCGACGGCGCAAGCACGAGCGAGTTTGTAAAGAACACACGCTTTTTTGCGATAGGCTATTACGACATGACCAAGCTGATTGCGCGCGTGTTTTCCGTGCTGAGCGGGTACGCAAAATCGTTCACGCTGTACGACGCGCAGCCGCAAAATATAAAGCGAAACGAGCTCGATTTATTTTGCGCGCCCGATCGCATAAGCGAGTACAAACAGGTCGCGACTGAAATACGCGACTATGTGTACGTCGGCGGCAAATACGAGGACGTTTCCATAGTGTGCGCCTCGCCGCGTGCACTTAAAAGAATACTGTCCGAATACGATATACCAAGCTATACAGACGAGAGCAAGCCGCTGTACGCAACACCGCCGCTGACGGCGTTAGATAATATTTATAAGCTTTGTGCGGCGTACAAAAAGCGCAACGCCATTGACTGCACCGCGCTTGTAGCATTGTGCAAAAATCCGTACATAGGCTGTGACGCGTTCGACGCGGAAAAGCTGCTGACATACGTGGCGACGCGCGGACTCACGCTTGTGCCGGCGGACTACGAGTTTAATGGCGACGGCGGTAGGGCGGCTTTGCGTGCGCTGTCCGTAGTTCGCGCGTTTTTGACGTACCCGAATTTTTGCGCCGCAGTCAAATGCGTGGTCGAGCTTTGCGACTTTTCGGGAGTGCATGAGGCTAAGGCGCAAAACGGCACTGACGAGGTGACGCCGATATTAAGCCTTGTAGAGCTGCTTTCGCGCTACGGTTCGGGCGACTTCGACACCGACGCCAAAGCGTTTTTTGCGGCGGCGCAGTCTGTGGACGTAAACACCCTGCCGCGAGAACGCGATTGCGTTACCGTTACAAGCATAAGCGCGCTGCGCATGACAAGTGTAAAAAAACTGTTTATAACAGACTTTAACGAAGGCGTAATGCCGCAGGCGACCCCGGATACCGGACTGATCACCGACAGTGAGCTGAATGCGCTCGGCGGCGTTATCGAGCCGACGGTGAGAAAACGCAACAAATCCGCCCGCGACGAACTGAAAGCGGTGGTTTATAATGCCGACAGCGTGTTTATTGCGTATTCCGCCGCGGACGGAAGAGCGGCGGCGTTCATAAAAGAGCTTGCCGACAAAATCAACGAGTACGATTTTTCCGAAAACAGCGACGTGCTGTTACTCTCGCAGGACGCGCGGTTTATTGCCAAGTACGCGTGCGTGCCTGCCGCCGCGCGGGAGATCGCCGCGCGGCATTTGTCATGCTATTATAGCTCCGTGGACGCCGCTACCGAAAAAATCGAAGCATACTATGCGCCGTTTGTCGATCGAGTGGATTTATCCCACAAACCCACAATATCGGTCAGCGAGCTGTCGCACTGGTTTACCTGCCCGTATTCGCGGTTTTTGCGCGACGCGGTGGGGCTGGAAGAGCGGCGCAGTGGGTTTGGCGCACCCGACTTCGGCATAGTAGTGCACGATTTTATGCGGCGGTTTGTGGAAAAAACGCCTTACGATCATTCGCGCGAGGCGGTAAAAAAGATTATCGACGACGTGCTTGATGAAAGCGATATTCACCTCGATGACGCTGCGTACAGCCGAATGGTGGCGGACGCCGTCGATTACGCGCAGGCTAACGCACTCATTTTGGAAAGGGGCAAATACAAAGTCGCAAACACCGAATACCGCTTTGGCGGAAAGACGTTCGGCAAGAGCGCCGGATTAGAGTTTATCGGGTTTATAGATAGGTTTGACGTGTGCGAGGGGCGCGCGCGCATAATCGACTATAAAACAGGCAACAAGGTTTTCAGTATAGACAGGTGTCTCGACGGCACGGACATGCAGCTTCCGCTGTACGCTTATGCACTGCCTTACGACGTTACGGGAATGTTCTACGTGCGCCCGACCAAGCGTTACTCTACTGCCGACGGTGTGGAACGTGCAATGTCGGGCTGTATGGTTATGGACGTAGACGTTGCGTGCGAATACGATACCGCGCTCGAGGCGGGCGGCGCGGCGTCCGACATCGTGCCTGTGCGACTAAAGGTCGATAAGGACAGCGGGGAAGTTGTGTTTTCCGGCAGACCGAGTAAATCTTTGCTCGGCGCGGATGAGTTTGACAAGCTCATAACGGCGTGCAAGGACAACGCCGATGTTGCGGCGGATGAGATCGCGCGCGGCTACATTTGCCGCTCGCCCGTTGAGGGCGCGTGCGACTACTGCCCGTATATAGGGATATGCGGCGGCGGTGTGCCGAGGGTGTTTGACGGCGCGGGCGAAGAGAACGAGGGGGATTAGTATTATGGCGTTTACCGAAAACCAGCGCCGCGCGGTCACGACAAGCGGCAATATAATAGTATCGGCGGGCGCGGGCAGCGGCAAGACTACCGTCATGATCGCGCGTATAATAGACAAGCTTAAAAATCACGACGCCGCGCTTGACGAAATGCTGATAGTAACGTTTACACGCGCGTCGGCGGCGGACATGCGCGCTAAGCTGACCGAAAAGCTGTACGAGCTGAAATCGGGCGACGGCGGAAAAATAGCGGAAGCAGCGCTCGACGCACTCCCCACAAGCAATATCGGAACTCTGCACAGCTACTGTCAGCGGCTTATAAGAATGTTTTTTTACACCGCGGATCTCGACCCGTCGGCGGCGGTGTGCGAGGAGAGCGAGGCGGTCTCGATTAAGCAGCGTGCAGTAGCCGAAGCGGTGGAGTCGGCGTGGAATAAATCCGACACGTACTTTATGGCAATGTACGATATGCTTTGCACACGGCGCAGCGACGAGCAGGTAAAGTCCGTCGTGTACAAAATTTTGGATTTTGCGCTTTCCATGCCCGACCCGATAGGATATCTTACCGACAGCCGCACGGACAGCGAATATTTTGAGGACTTGGACGTAATAGTAAAATCGCGGCGTGACAAGCTTTTAAATGATATTGCCGCGCTAAAGAATGACCTCGAGAGCGCAGGCATGGCAAAGCACGTGATAGGCGCGGACGACATGGCGGCGTATATTAACGGAATAGCGGACGACATTATATCTACCTCGCACACCAAACGCCACGACTACACCGACGAGCTCAACGAGCAGTACAAAGTCCTAAAGACGGCTTGCAAAAAGTTCCGAGAGTTCAAAGCGGAAACGGACGTCGCCAAACATGTAGACAGCGCGCCGTACTCGTATGCGCTGCGTATGGTTGCGCTCGACGCGTTGGGCAGGTACGGCGAGAAAAAGAAGTCGCTGGGCAAGATCGATTATTCCGACCTCGAGCACGGCGCGTACAGGGTGCTGTGCGACGAGGATTGCCTTAGCGAAATCACCAAGAATATAAAATACGTGTTTATAGACGAGTTCCAGGACGTAAACCCGTTGCAATCGGCTATTGCCGACAAGCTTCGCGTTGCGGGCGCGGAAATGTTTGTTGTGGGCGATATAAAACAGTCGATTTACGGCTTTCGCCGCTGTTCGCCCGAGCATTTTAAACGCGCAATCGCAAATCCGGATTATACGCACATTCCGCTAACCGACAACTTTCGCTCGTCCGAGGCGGTTATAAACTTTGTAAACACCGTGTTTGACGGCGTTATGACCAAAGAGTTCGGCGGAGTCGATTACTCGGACAAAGCCCAGCGGCTTGTATGGGGCAACAAGAATATCTCGGATGGAAGCGCGGAGTTCTACGCCGTGGACGACGCGCAGCCCGCACATAACGACAGCGTTGTTGCACCGCCCGAAAAAAAACGCGGCGGCGGATATTCTGTTGTAAACGGCGCGGCGTGCTTGCAGCGCAACGCCGAGGCCGAGCTTGTAGCCGATTGTATTGTCGATTACATAAAAAACAGCCCCGCGCCGCAAATGAGCGGTATTGCGGTCTTGACAAGGTCGGTCAAAACTCCGTTTGTCGCGGCGCTCACGGACGAGCTGAATCGCCGCGCAGTCAAGTACAGCGTGGGCAAAAACAGCGGCGCTAAGTTGTATCCCGAGGTCGTCGCGCTTATGGATATTGTGCGCTGCGCGGATAACAGGCTGGACGACGTGGCGTTGTACACGGCTATGCGGTCGGGATTGGGCGGATTTTCGGACGCAGAGCTTGCCGAGGTCGCTACGGTGGGGGACGGCATCTGCCGAAAGAACGGCGACGAGCCGCTCGGCGCGCGCAGCAGCTATGCGTTTTGGCAAAAGGTGGATTCTTACCGCGGCGAGTTGCGCGCCAAGGTAGAGAGTTTTATCGCCGTGCGTGAAAAAATATCCGATTACGCGTTGAACCACGACTGCGCGGACGTGCTTGGGTACATTACTTCGGAAATCGATTATTTTCAGCACGTATACGAAACGGACGGAAGCGCGGCGGCTGTGGACGCGCTCATACGGCTTGCCGCAGAACGCGCGCAGGACGTTCACGCATTTTTGACGTACTACGACGGCAATGCGTGCGAGCTGGGCGAATCAAGCGGCGGAGACGCGGTCACTATCACCACCATACATTCGTCCAAGGGTTTAGAGTATGACTTTGTTATAGTAGCCGACGCGGGCAAAAGCTTTAACGAGACGGACCGATATGCGCGAGTGCTCGCGTCCGAGAACGGCGTTTTTGTAAAAGTCCCAGACGAGGATACGCGAACGCTTTTAAAATCCGTGCCGTGGACTGTGGAAAACCTGTTATACCCCGACCGTATGCGCGCCGAGGAGCTTAGATTGCTGTACGTCGCGCTCACACGCGCCAAGCGCCGACTTGTGGTGTGCGGAAATAGCAAGGCGTACAAAAAAGCGCCGCCGCAGAGCAGCACGTGCCAAATGATGTTTTTCGGCAATATAACGCCGAGCATTGCGGACGTGCCGCGTCTGCCGATAGGCGACGATACTCCCTACTGCCCATATAATAATGATATAGCGGCGGCGGTTGCTGCGCGTCACAAGCAGGTCAAGGATTACAACGCGCTCAGGCTGAAAAACGCTTTGCCCGTTAAAACATGCGTAACGGCGGTTGCGCACAGCGAGTGGGAGGAACGTGCCGACTATACGTCGACTGCGCCAGTGCTCACGATAGACGACCGTGACCGAACAAAAGACGGCGAAGACGTTATGAAAAGAGGCACTGCATACCATCGTGCTATGGAGAAAGTAGACTTTATCAGTCCCGATGTGGAAAGCCTCCGCCGTGAGTGTCAAGACTTCGACTTGGTTGACGAGAGCGTGATCCTGACTGCCGCAAGCGCTATGAAAGAGCTTACAAAGGATTGCATTTTTGTTGCGCGCGAGCGGTACTTTATAGCCAACCTTCCGGCGAGGCTGGTTTATGGGGTCGAGTCCTCTGCGGCTAACGGCGGCAGCGTGCTTGTTCAGGGCGTTATAGACCTGCTTATAGTGCACGGCGACAACACCGTAACGATTGTGGACTACAAGACCGGCAGCCCGTCGTCGCTCAAAAACCCGAGCTACCGCAAGCAGCTCGAGTTATACTCCGCCGCGGTCGAGCGCTGTACGCCGTTCAAGGTGAAAAACGCGCTGCTGTATTCGTTCGCTTCGGGTGAGCTGATAAAGCCGTAGGAATGCAGAATGAAGAATTAGGAAAATTTACAAAAAACTTTTTTAAAACTGTGGATTTTTTCATTTTTGTATGTTACACTATAATAGTACAATAATCGATAGAGGAGAGAAAAATGCTGGATTTTCTTATTACATTATTTACGGAACAGCTTACGCTGTCAGCCGATTTATGGTTGATTGCATTGACGGTTGTCGTGGTACTCGCGTTTTTGATCCCGCTAATCATGGGACTTGTGACGGGTGCGTTCTCTAAAATCAAAGGGAACATGAAACGCGCGGTGCAAAAGCCGTCAACGGCGGTCGTGCAAATGAAGAATATGCCCGCAGGCGTCAAGGCGCTTTACAAAACGGCGCGCATGAGCAATGCCAAGCCGTCCGCGCTTGTTACGCAGGCAGTGTGCGTGGACGAGCCGTACAAGCATTCGCTTGTTTCCAAGGTTTGGCTTACAACGCTTATCGCTACCGTTGTTTGCGCTGCGCTCGCGTATTTTACCGCGCCGCTCTCCGCGTTTGCCGAGGACGCAGACGCTGTGGTTTCGACTATGGCGGAGGCCCTTTCGCCCATATTTGTGCTTATTGTCGGCGGATTGCTCACTTTGGTCGGCGGCATCGTCGGCAGGGCAGTGTACGGCGGCGCTGTCAAGACCTACGCCAAGTTCGCGCCCGTCATCGACGGCGACGGTAACACGGCGGATCATATGGCGCAAGCCCAAGCACAGCAACAGCAAACATACGAACCTCAAGCCGCCGCTTATGCGGCCGAGCCTGTCGGAAACGCTTATGCCGAGCAGCCCGCTTACGAAGCTCAAGCGGCATATGAACCCCAAGCCGATTACGCAGCCGAGCCTGTCGGAAACGCTTATGCCGAACAACCCGCTTACGAAGAGCCTGTAGCGGTGGTTGCCAACGAACCGCAGGAGAGCGACGAGGAAATTCGCCGCCGTGCGCGCGAGGAGGCCATGGCACAAGCCCGCGCCGCGCAGCAACAGGCGCAAGCGCAAGCGCAGGCTAAAGCTCAACCGCAGCCGCAGCCCAAACCGCAACAGCAAGCCGCAGCTTCGGGCGGCACGTCCACCGCGGACGACGTTATAGCGCAGATAGAAAAGATTTCGCGCGAGGGCGCGCCGAGGGAAACCATGCGCGACGTGGCAACACTGCTCCAAAAGGAACGCGCCAAGCCCGAGAACAAAACGCCCGAACAGCAAAAGCGCCTTAACGAAGCGCTCAGCAAGCTGCTAAAGGCAATGTCCGCGGCAACTAAGAAATAGCCGTATCGCGGCGAAGCCCCGCAGCCGAAACGAGCATAAAATAATCAGTAAAACGTAAAGGCTCTTGTACAAAACGTGCAAGAGTCTTTTTTTGTATCAAATATTATGGATATTACAAGTTCTTTATCGCGTCGATCGGCTTTAGCTTGATTATCTTTCTTAACGGTATCAACGCCGCAAGCAACAATAGCACGAATGACGCCGTGACCAGAGTTATAACGGTAAGGTAATCGAATCTTAGCAACGTCAGTTTTAGAAGCGTGTACATGCAGAACAAATTGTTGCTTACGGTAATGCCGACGAGAATTGCTGCAAGATTGATTATAAACGCTATTGTCGCTATCAATAAAGTTTCTAACAAGAATATTTTGGTTATATCGCCGTTGGTCGCGCCTAACGCAGACAGAATGCCTATCTCTTTTTTGCGGCTTACTATGCTGAACGAGATAAGGTTAATGACAAGTAATATCAAAATAAGCGTAAGCAATACGGCAACGCCTAAGAATATGAATTTGAACATGAAAATTTCCTTTTCGAAGAAGTAAACGTAATCCGCGTAATGTTCACTCTCGTCTACTCCGATGTTTGTGACATAACCCGCGTGCTTGCTGCGGAAGTTGACAAGAAATTTTTGCAGGTTGTCAATACTGCCGACGTGCACAAGAAAGCTGCGATTGGATAACGCTCTGTTAATTTTATGTGAGGTATTTGTGCTCGTGGCGAATTTAGGTACGTTTTCGCTATTAAAATAATTAGGTTTATTTTCGAATTCACTATATGAAAAAACTATTCCCGCAATTTTCAGTTCGCCCACGTCAATCAACAGTTCGCCCGTATCATGCTCGAAGAATTTAACGCGCAAGCTCTGTCCGATATGCTGCGGCGTGCTTATCACTTCCGTAAGTTCTGTGTTCACATAAGACCATTTCGGACTGACGTCAAACAGCTTTGAATACATATAATATGAAAACGCTATTTCGTCGTCGTCGAGCTCGACATCCCATAGCTCCTGTAAGCCATTCTCAGTCAATATTTTGCCGCCGCCACGATTTCCATTTTCACTCGGGTTCGCTAAGCTGGCTAAATTGGTTCTTGCGGAAAAATCTTTTGAGTATTTCACGTTTCCGAACTGAATGGTTATTTCGGGTGAAACAGTTCCTTGTTCGGCAGAAGTATATTTTATTTTATCGGAGCTTTCTTTTACGAAATATTCTGGAAAAGCGTCCGATATAAGCGGACTGCAGGAAGAGATATCCACCACGCCCGCGAGCGTATAGTCTGTTGAAAATCGGCTTATATCCAGCTTTTTCCCTACAAGGAATTCGGCAGGGTGTCGTTCTTTGATCAACTTGACCTTTTCGCCGTTTATCTCGACGTAGCTGTCTTTGTTGTTATATTCTGCTTCCAGTTCGGCAGTGGTAATATAATATGAATAATCGTCAAGCTCTAACGCGTCGCCCACAAAGGACAGTCCCAAATTATAAATATCCTGCTTTGTTTTAATTTGTCCGTACTGATCATCGAATTCAATACAATTTGAGTTTTCTATTAAATATTTTTCAGTAGCGGGTCTTACCGGAATGCTGAAATAATCAAATTCATTGCCGAACCTTAATTTGCCTTGTGTGACAGTTATATAGTCGATATTATTATCGGTTATGAATTTTGCAAACGTTTTTTCCGCAGAAAACGAAAGTAAGGTTTGAGCCAACAGAATAACAAAAATGGTAAGAATGGACAGTAATATTACGCTTACCGTTTTTACTTTGCGTTTTAGCAAATTGTTCATTGCCATTTTGAAGCAAACGGCAAAAGAAAGCCGCTTCCGCGTCGGCGAAAACGTTTTCGTTTCCTCTTTAGCTTCGGGCTGCTCGCCGTTGTCCGATATTATTTTTCCGTCCGATATTTCTATTATTCTGTCGCCGTACTTTTCCGCGCTCTCTCTGTCGTGCGAAACCACGATAACAAGCTTCTTGCTTGAAAGGTCTTTTAGAATACTCCAAATACTTTTGCCCGTTTCGCTGTCGAGATTTCCAGTGGGCTCGTCTGCCAGTATCATCTTGCTGTCTTTGATAATAGCACGTGCAATAGCCACTCTCTGCTTTTCGCCGCCCGAGAGCTCGTCGATTTTTCTAGTAAGATATTCGGAAGAAAGCCCGACAGCTGCGAGCGCGCTCGTAACCTTTTCGGTAATTGCGGTTTCCTTAGAAAGCCGCAACGCAAGTGCAACGTTGCCGGAGACGTCAAAATCATTTAAAAGATTGAATTCTTGAAATACAAAGCCGACATACTGATTGCGGTAATTATCGTAATCGGCTTGTTTAAAATCCGCAAAGCTTTGATCGTTTACATAAATATCCCCGCTTGTAGCGCTGTCTAAACCGCCTAAAATATTAAGAAGAGTGGACTTGCCGCTCCCGCTCTTGCCGAGAATAAATACAAGCCCGCTGTCTTTTATTTCAAGATTGATATTTCTAAGTGCAGCAACTTCTTGCTTGCTCTTGGATATGTAAGATTTGCAAACGCTGTTAAGCTTTAACATTTATATACCCCCCCCCGTCAACATTTCGGAATTCTTAAAAGCTTTACGTTTATATATTTTAGCATATATCAACATGTTTTTCAAGTATATTCCGAAAGAAGTATTTATATATATACTTGACAATCTTCCGCCTAAAGTGTAAACTTGTTTTGTTATGAAGCTGTTTGAAAGTGGCAAGTTCGCAGTTGAACGCGCGGCAATGGAAGACGGGCTCAAGTTCGAGAACGCCAAGGTCGTTATTGACGAGCCTAACGCCGCGGTCATCGACATGGGCAGATGGAGCAAGTGCGTATTTGCGGACGTGCGCGACTATTCGTGTTTTACGCAAAAGTACGGGATAAGCGGCGATGTGTGTCTTATCGGCGCGCCCGAAGGTTTAGCGGACGATCCGTGCTATACGTATGCGTATCTAAACCCCATGCCGCCAGCGCCTGTAGCCGTTAACGGCATGGAAATCAAGCAGCTCGCGCCCAGTCTGGCGGAAGTCGTGCTTGCGGCTTATCACAACCCGGGCGGGGGATATACCGTCGAGCGTATGGCGGGGATCATGCGCGACAAGGGCGTATTCGGCGCGATAGTAGGCGGAAAGCTCGCCGGATTTATCGGCAGACACGGCGACGGCAATATGGGCATGCTGGAAGTGTTTGAGCCGTTTCGCCGTCGCGGGATTGCGGCGGAGCTCGAAAAGTTTTTAATCACTTATGTAATGACGTTTGGGCGCGTGCCGATCTGCGACGTGTATGCGGACAATCCCGCAAGCATGGCTTTGCAGAACAAGCTTGGACTTATAAAGGGCGTCGGTTGCACATATTGGATTAGTACGGACAAGGAATAAATTGAGATAATGGAAATCAGTCAGACGATAAAAGAATTGTTCGAGCCCACGTTTGAGTGCGTGGGAGACAGCGAGCTCAAATATCAGCTCAAACGGGAATTGCTGTATAATTTGTATTGCTTTGCGTGCGCGATTTATCCCGAGTATGTGGCAAACCCTTGCAACACGCTTTTCGAGTACGGCTGCTGCTTTTTGATCGAACCCGAACGTCATCCCGATTATGAAGAAGGCAAATCCGAGTTTGTGCATACTGCGGCGTCAAACGACGCTCTGCCCGGCGGCGGCAGGTGGTACGAGCGTAAAGGCAAGTACTTTATCAAGTACGACTACGGTTCGCCGCTCTATAATAAGCTTGTATTGAGCGGCGTAATTCCCCCCGACGACAGAGAGCCTATAGACAGTTTGTCGCTGTATGCTGCGGTGTATTGTGTGTGCAATCTGTTCAAGGACTTGCGACCGCTGTGGTTTACATACTATTTCTATCTGGACGCGACCAACGAGCCCGTGGACGAAGAATATGACGAAAAGCTTTTTGACATGTTGCATGACGAAAAGATATATAAGGCAGCGTGCGAGGTTGCGGGGTCTATGCTTATCGGCGACGAGACCGAGCTCGAGGGCGCAGAAAAACTTTTAAACTGGTATAAGCCGTTTATGGACGTTCGGCGCGAGTGTATATTTGAAGTGTTTGAAAAACACATGGCAAGCGGCGACGTAGATTTTGTTTGTGAATATTCGGGCGTACTGCTTAGCTGCTATCCCGAATCGGTGGGACTGATGAACTGGAACGCCGCCTCGCGCACCGAGCGCGTTGTTAAATTAAGAGACGCAGCAGAGCTCAAAGTATTGGTGGATGACTTGCGCGAATACTCCAAGTACACCGATTCGCCGGTGATAAAGAAGTATCTAAAGCTTGCCGTCCTAATGAAAAAGAACATCGACGGCGGAGTGTAATAGAGCATAAAAACGATGTAGCCGTGTCAATCGGAAACGGTGGCGCTTAAAGCGATTCGGTATATTAAAAGGAGTTCAAACTTATGGCATATTCATTCAACAGCGTTACGATCCGTACGGATAATTCCGAGAGCGGAATGGCAAAGATCAACGAGCTTTGGGCGGACATTATGCAAGGCAAAGTTCCGCTTGACTTTATCGCAAACGGCATGCCCGTCAAAGGGCTTTCGCCCATTTCGGCGTACAGCGACTACGAAAACGACGAGAAAGGCAAGTATAACTTGTCGGTTATGAGCGTAACCGTTGACTTTTTTGCAAAACTGGAGGAAGCTGTTGCGCAAGGCAAGTACATAAAAATCGACGAGAGCGGCGAAACCATCGGAGAATGCGCCGATAAAGCGTGGACAAAGGTTTGGCATCTTACGGCGAGCGGACAGTTGAACCGCGCATTTACCGTCGATTACGAAAGCACTGTTCCCGCACAATATACAAAAGACGGCAAAACGCACTGCTATTTGTATATTGCCGTAAAATAAAGGCGGGGCGACAATGGCGTTCGACTATAAAAAAGAATATAAAGAGTTTTATATGCCGGCGAGCAAGCCGACAATAGTCACTGTGCCCAAAATGAATTATATAGCGGTGCGCGGCAAGGGCAATCCGAACGACGCGGACGGCGAGTACAAAAACTCCATCGGGCTTTTGTATGCCATAGCTTTTACTATAAAAATGAGCTACAAGGGTTCGCACAAAATTGACGGGTATTTTGAGTATGTCGTTCCGCCGCTCGAAGGTTTTTGGTGGCAGGACGGCAGTGATACGATCGACTATGTCAATAAAGACGGATTTAACTTTATATCGCTTATACGCTTGCCCGATTTTGTTACGAAAGCCGAGTTTGATTGGGCAATACGGGAGGCGACAAGCAAGAAAAACATCGACTTTTCCAAGGTGGAATACTTGACCTACGACGAGGGCGTGTGCGTTCAGTGTATGCACGTCGGGTCTTACGACGACGAGCCGAAAACGGTTGAGCTTATGCACGAGTATATGGCGGCAAACGGCTATGAGTTAGATATAACGAGCGGTCGCTATCACCACGAAATATACTTATCCGATCCGCGCAAATGCGCCGTGGAAAGACTGAAAACCGTCATAAGACATCCCATACGTAGTAAATAATGACAAGTTTATAAGAATAAATGATAGCATGCTGCGGAATCGCCTGCGTCTGCGGCTGTTTTGGGCTGAATAATCCATATATATGTTTGACATTTTCCGCGCGGGCGTGTATACTAAGCTGTGTATCGGCGTCGGTTCTGACAAAGGAGTTGGCTGACGCCGTTATTGTCGTACTTGAAATTGCTGCGAAAAAGCGGGCTTTTAGGCTTTACATATGTTACGGCTTGCTTTGGCGCTGTCGGTTGCGGAACGATGAAAGAAGGTCTCGGAGGACTGTGATTATAATGAAAAGATTTTACAAGCTTTTATGTGCGCTGTTTGCGGCGATATGCGCCATTGGCGTCGCAACTGTTTTTGTGGCGTGTTCGGAAACAACCGACAATCCGCCGCCGACTCCCAAGGAATACACTATCACGCTCATGCTCAACGAGGAGCAGGTGTGGGATACTTTTACCGGAAAAGCGGGGGACGAGGTCAAGTTTGAAAAGGGCTTGCCGTCCCGTAACAATTACGAGATGAAGGGGTGGAGCGCTACTCTTAACGGCGCGGCCGCACAGCTCCCTACCGTCATGCCCGAGAGCGACCAAACGTACTACGCCGTATTTGTGCGTTACTACAATCTTACGCTCAGGGCGGGCGCGGGTACGCTTGCGGGCGACGGCAACATTCGCGCCGAAGAAGGACAAAGCCTTTATTCGCTTGTTAAGGATGTTGCGCCTACCGCGCCGGGCTCGTCCAAGTTTGACGGCTGGTATTACGGCAACAAAAAGATAGACGCTCAAACTTCCGATACAGTCACTGGCACGCTTACGCTTGACGCTAGATACACCGTAGATTACACCATTAATATATTCAAGCAAAACGACTACAAGTCCGACGACTACACCAAGGTGGAGACCGACACGGTCGAAAAGTCCGGGTTTATAGGAAGTTCGCCGCGCGACAGCGAGTACCCTTCCTATCCGGGATTTGAGTTCGACGAGCAAAAAAGCGGCGCAACGTCCGACTTTGTGCTTTCGGCAACCGAGAAAAACGTGTTCAACGCGTATTACAATCTTCAAGCATACAGGCTCGTATTCAATCCCAATACTCCCCAGGGCTTGACCGTAAGCGGCTCTATGGGCGCTGCGGAGTGGGGATACAATGTGGAAAACACAATTCCCGACTGTGATTTCTCCATTACAGGCTATCGTTTTTCGCACTGGTCGTCCACTGCCGACGGCGGCGATAGGCTCGAAGTAGGCGATAAGTACAAAATAACCGACAGCACCACGCTGTACGCGGTGTGGACGCGCGGCTATGCCGACATCACCGGTCGGTCTTACGACTATATTTATGTTGTCGAAAACAACGACGGCAGCACCGTCGCGTACCTCGACAGATATTATCTGGACGAATTAGAGGGTACATACGACAAGACCACAAATACCGTTTCGTTCAAGGAGAACGGAAAGGTAATCTTGCGCGGCAAGCTCGATACCAAAGGCTATACTTTCGCGTACATAAACACGCAAGCGTATGTTCTGCATGCGCTCGGCTTGTCCAACGAGGATCTTTCGGGCACGATTGACGAGTCTGTAACGCTCATTCTGAGCGACAACGGCTCTGCCGTATATTCTAAGGACGGCGTCAAGGTTAACGGCACATATGCTCTTGACGGCGAGCAGCAGTCCATGAAGTTTACGGCGGATGACGGCGACAGCACGTTCTACTTCCGACTTTCGCGTCAGCTCACTGCGGGCGGCAATGTTGACGTGTTTGAAATTCGCAGCGACGCGGAAGTGGGCGAGTGGTGCAGACTTACCGACAACTATGGCGGCGGCTCGGACTACGCAGACGATTGCTATGTTCTTGAGCTAAACGGCTACGGCGAAGCTGTCATGCACGCAAAGAGCGGAATAAACTCTTCCGCCCGCGACTACGACGGCTATTACAGATATTCCGCGGGCGCGCCCGAGGGCAGATTGGAAATTTACACCGTGTTCGTCACAAGCTACGATTCGGATATTTCGCGGGTCGTGCTGGTAGACCGCACGGCGACCGCGGCGGAGGACGCCAAATATAAAAAGTTCTACAAGCCTTGGGAGTTTGCTACAACTGCGTACGCCAAGCCCGCGGACGGCGAAGAGCTTGACATCGAAACAGCGGATAGCGTCGTGCTCGACGGCTACGGCTTGTTCGATGACAGCGCCAAGTACACGCACGGCGGAGAAACGGTAAACGGCAAGTATACGCTCAACTATACAAACCGCACGCTTGAGTTTGGCGGTACGAAGTACTTTGTGGATATCCAAACCGTAGGCGAGGGTGACGACGCGCGCTCGTATCTTGTGTACGAGCCCATGCAGAACAAGGACGAGTTTGACAAGCTATATGCCATAAGCGGTATCGAAAATAGCTATCGTCCGGGCGCAACTTACGGCTTTAGGTTCTTCAACGACAACGTAGCTGTGCTTTACGTAGCTATGCCCGACATTAATCGCGCATTCAACATGCTAAACGTGTCGTTGCAGCCCGTTATCGAGGGAACGTACACCTCGCTCGGCGGCGGCGAGTATCTGTTTCAAGCGGATATCCCTGCCGAAGCGGTTTTGCTCATTCAGTATTATTACATAAACTTTTTCGGCAACCAAGTCGGGCTTAACATCTCCAACTTCGGCGACTTCAAGTTTAAGCTAAACGGCGCGACGACCGGCGAAGTATCGGCGCTAAGCGACGGCTATATCGGTATCGAGGTCGTTGAAAACGGCGTCACGTACGTGACTGACGGTTACGGCAAGGCTAAGTTCACCAACGCCCAAGGTATTGTTACCGAGGAGCGCGATTACGTTATTCTCAACAGAGGCTTGCCCTGCTTGGTCCTGCGTTGGACGGCGGAAGAAATCGACGTAAACGGCAAAAAAGTAGAAGTAAGCAAGCAGCAGACGTACACGCTGATCGACGGCGAATTCAGAGAGTGCATCGACGAATACGGCAAGCACAATACGCAGTATTCGGCGCAGATTCCCGACACTACGTTCCGTTTGGTTGTTTACAAAGGCGACTACGCGACGCTCGCTTACGACAACGCCGCTACAAGGCAAATTACAATGTATTCTTGGGGCAAGGTCGTTTGGGTGGACGGCGAAAAGCGGTTCGGCGTCTACGAAGAGAGCGGGATCGTCGGCAATACCGAGATTATTTTGCGCGACTTGTACGGCGACTTTAAGTTCGGACTTAAAGAAGTGACGGTAAAGAGCTCGGACGGCAAGGAAACCACCGCGACGCGTTTATTCACATACGATTCGCCCGCGTCCGACGTGATTGACGGCAAGTTTGTCATAAACGGAAAGGACGGCGCGACGCTCGCGGTCGATCTTACCAAAGGC
The DNA here is from genome assembly GCA_029066805.1 of Clostridiales bacterium. GTDB lineage: Bacteria > Bacillota > Clostridia > Christensenellales > Pumilibacteraceae > Anaerocaecibacter. Next base: position 46,974 of record JAIEFT010000036.1, read on the forward strand.
GAAGCCGAATACGCCGTGCCCAACGCCGACGGCGGAAAAACCACGGTAAGCGGCGAGTTCAAGCTGCGCGAGAACGTGCTTACCATAGTTTACACGGTAAAAGGCGAAGGCGAAGACGAAAATACGTATATTCGCAGCAATGCGTTCAAGCTGATATACGAGAACAATGTTTTGACTTCGTTCATGCCCGTCGGCGCGGAAACCGGCACTTGGAATGACGCGACCGGCGTTAACGGCAGACTGTTGCTTTCGGGCGAAGCGTCGTCGGTCGACGGCGAGTATATCGGCACTTGGTACGGTTACGACCGCGACACCGACAGTATATCGGCTATAGACGGCACGTATGCGCGCACGGATAACACAGAGGTCATAGAGTATGTGTTCAAGTACAAGGTCGAGCCGAACGAGAGCATAGAAGGCGACGACGGCAGCCGTTCGTTCAACTTTGCGGTCGGCTATGACGCGTCGAGAATGCCTATATATAGGATATACTCCATTCCCGTTTACGTAGTTCTGTACGGAAGCTTGACGAGCACAATGCCCAGCTATATGTTGCGCGGCGGCGGCTACACCGACCTTACGTTGGTTGACACCTACAACAATTCGACGGTGGGACAGCTTTTGATTTATCCCGGCGCGAATCTACTGATAAAAGACGCGGTGCTGTACGCGTTTGGCACTAACGAGATCGAGCCCAGACCGCTGTTGTTCTTCACGATAATAGGCGAGGGCGAAAATATGCGCGGCATAATCCTCGACGGCACGTTCGCAGCCGAAAACTTCGGCAGGTTCGAGTGCGAGGGCGACGGCAAAGTGCTTACCGTGCCCGTGCTCAAGGACGCGGAAAGCGAAAAGTACGAGGACGAAAAGATCGTAGTAGACAGAATCTACTTTAACGGCTTAGGCACTGCTATGCTTATCGATACCAAAAACGAACGCTCTCTGCCCGTTATGTACTTGCGTTACAACACCAACACATACGCGCTTGTGTCTGTCTCCGGCGACAGCATAAGAATTATCGCGCTGTTCCGCTTGTATACCGGCACTAGGGAAGTAGAAGGCGACGACGGCGAGACTACCACCGAAACGCAGTACTTGGTGCGGTTTGACGACGCGGCGATTCGCCAAACGTTTAAGGGCGAAGGTCACACTGCGTTTGTAACCGACGGATTCGCTTCGGCGACCTATGCCGACGAGCGCGGCGAGCTGCATGTTTGCACGTTTGCGCGCCTTGACGAGCATCCCGAAGTTGTGGTGGTTACATACCTTAACGGATTGCAAATCGAGTACATGTTTGTCGAGGTGGACACCGACAAAGGCACGTTCAAGGTTTTGCCTGCGGACGACGACCGTATTCACGCCGAAAGCGAGCAAGGCGAGTAGGCGGAAAGCCGATCATGGCATAATAAGCCCAATTCGGCATAGAATATGTAAAATGATATATAATGTGTGTGAAAAGCACACAAAAAATAGTTGACATACATAAAATGTAAGTGGTATAATACACAAAATACTAATACGGAAAGAAGTATCGACCTCGACTAATGGCGAGAAGGCGAAAAGTCAATCTGTGTTACGGTATAGTTTTTCAAATGTAACAAGGGCGTTGCAAATGTTTGCGGCGCTCTTTTGCTTTTTTAGTACACTTTAGGGTTAAACTTCTTATGGAGGCAGGTATGAAAGGTAAAAGATGGTTGCACGCGGTTGTTGTTAGCATAGTCGCCGTATTCGGCGCACTTGCTATTGCATGCGGCGGCGACGACGACGGCAAAAAGGACAACAAGCCTTTTACGTCACCGGCAATAGGCGTATATTATTACGACGCAGGGACTACGGAGTATTTGTTGTCGCTCAACGCGGACAAGACGCTTGCGCTTACGATCGATAACGCCGCAATTTCCGGCAAGTACGACGTCAGCGACAGCGGCGCGGTAACGTTCTCTGTCAGCGGTGCGGACAAATTGCTCAATACGGCAAAGTACGAGAACGACGAAGTCACGCTCACGTACGACGGCAATGTCTACAAATTTTTGCGCAATGTCAATTACACCGTAACGTTTAATACCGGTTCTGGCAGCAAAATCGACAGCGCGACCGTGCGTAACGGCAAAAAGGTGACTAAGCCTGCCGATCCCGAATATGCCAACCATGTATTTATCGGATGGTACAAGGACGCTAATGCTACAAATGCGTTCAAGTTTGCCACGGACGTAGTTCGCGGCGATTTAACGTTGTACGCGGGCTGGGTGGATAAGACCGAGCGCGACGAGTACCAAGTTAAGTTCGATTTGGGCTACGGCGACAACTCGCTCTACTACACCGCTAAAACGGTAAACGGCAAAGTTTACCCGACCGAAATGGCAGACCCGGCCAGAGCAAACTACACCTTTAAAGGCTGGTGGTTGAAGGATGCGGCAAGCGGCGAGTACGCTACGCGCGTCGACCTCGGCAGCTATGTTTTTGCGCAGAACGAAACGGTGTACGCACTGTGGCAGGGCGCGGCGGAAGGCGGAAAGCTAGACGCCCCCATAGTTTCGGTCGATCTTGCGGGCAACAGATTGTCATGGGATTCCGTTAAAGACGCTTCGAGCTACTCGGTAAAGGTAGTCGATCCCGAAGGTAAGGAGTGGGAGCGGACTGTTTCGGGCACAAGCGTCGAGTATGCAGACAAGTTTACAAAAGCGGGCACGTACACGGTAGAGGTGTATGCGGTTTCGCTTGCGTCCGCGGACAAAAACTCGGCGGTCACAACGCGCAAGATTGTCAACAAACAGCTTGCACGCGTATCCAACTTTAAAGTAACGGGCGACGTGCTCACGTTCGGCGGGGTAGAGAATGCTACCAAATACCTGCTGTACATCACATGCGACGACGAGACACACGATCACAATCCCATAGATAACGGCAGCTCCAAGGAATACAACTTCGGCGATTGTGCTATGCCTGACAGCGGCATCAAATTCGTTGTGGAGGCGCAGGCGGACGGCTATGTCAGCTCGCGCTCGGAAGAATATGTGGTTGCCAGAAAGCTCGACGAGGTTACGGGCTTCAAGTACGACGAGAACACCCAAACGGTGTCATGGTCGGCTGTGCCCAATGCCGCGAGCTATTTAGTATCGGTAAAATGCGACGATCCCACGCACGAGGTTGAAACCGAAGTCAGAAACGCTACCGAAATATTCATCGGCGGATGCGCAGCCGGCTCGGTCAAAGTAACGGTCGTTGCCAAAAACGCCAAAAAGTACATCCCGTCGGATAGCGCGCTATACGCGGTGAACAAAACCGAATTGGCGGCTGTAACGGGTCTTGAGCTTATCGACACAACGCTTACTTGGAAAAAGCAGTCGCGCGTAAAGAAGTACATTGTTGACGTCAACGGCGTGACTAACGAAGTGGAAGGCGACAACAGCGTCGACCTAAGCAAGCTTGCCAATCTCACCTGGGAAGTAGGCAAGGTGTACGACATAAAGGTTCGCGCGGAGCTCACCGGCGGCGAATTGACGTCCTGGAGCTTGCCGTTCTCGGCGGCGTACAAGACTATGTCCGAGCTAAAATACAGCGAGGGCGTGGTGTCCTGGTCGCCTGTATTCGGCATTGGCACGGCGGGCTACAAGGTCGTGGTAAACGACGCTGCGCCCGTATCGGTAAGCACTGCAAGCTATAAGGTAACGCTCACCGACAAGACCAATGTAATCAAAGTATATATCGGCAACGCCGACGCTTCCACCGCCAAATCGATCAGCGTAAATGCGTACAAACTCACGCTTGACGGCAACGGCGGCACGGACGCCAATGTGCGATACTATGCAAAGGGCGATCCCATCGCGCTTCCTACAAGCAGCGAAGTCACTCGTCGCGGCTACAACCTTATGGGCTGGTACACCGCGGCAGAAGGCACAGGCGCGGCATATTACGACGGCGATCTTTACGACCTTGACGCCGACCTTAAGCTTTTTGCGCGCTGGGACGGCAAGGAGTATACCGTAAAGCTCAACTATAACATAAACTGCGACGACACCGACGAGGTAGTTACCACAAAGGTTAAGTTTGGAAGCGAATACAGCTTAGGTGTTCCCACAACGCCCAAATCACTCATGCACGGCTTTTTGCAGTGGAATCTTGCTGCTGACGGCAAGGGCGCTGCAGTCAGCGATCTTTACGGCGACGGCATGGACGTATGGAATATAGCGGATGACAACGTCACACTGTATGCGGTATGGGCTGAGCTGTTCGAGTTCGAAAAGGAAGGCGAAGGCAACGACGCATATTACGTAGTTCGTCAGGGCGAAGGCACTCCGTTGGTAAACGAGGTTGTCATACCCGCGCAGTACCAAGCGCAAGACGACACGCGCATGTACCCGGTAAAGATAATAGGCGGTAATGCGTTCAACAAGTGCCATGATTTGACAAAAGTAACAATACCCGCTTCGATCGAAACGATTGAAGAAACGGCATTTAACAACTGTGCCGCACTGGAACAAATAAATGTAGATGGCGCACGTCCCGGCATCGATAATTTCTGGTCGGTCGACGGCGTACTGTACGGCATAAACAAAATATCGGAAAAGATCGAGCTCAAGCTTTTCCCTCGCGGCAGAAGCGGCGACTTTACGCTAGCCGACGGAATAGAAGAGCTTTCATACCACAGCATGTACAATGCTAATATTAATACGCTCACATTGCCTTCGACGTTAAAACGTGTGGCAAGCGGCGCTTTTGAGTATAGTTCCATAACCGAGGTGATATTTGCCGAACCGAAGAATGCAAACGAAAATGTTGAGCCGTTGACTATTTCGAGCAACGCATTTAGATTTGCATTATCGCTCACGTCGGTGACGCTTCCTTCACGTGAAGTCACCTTTGGCGACGGCAAAAATATTGACTTTAAAGCGGACTTCTTCCGTTCGTGCAGTGCGTTGGAATCCGTTTATGTAGCGCCAAACAACTCTAAGTATATGTCAATCGACGGTATGCTTTGCGAGATTGACCCCGCGACAAAAGAGATAACGTTGGTATTCTGCCCGGCAAACTATCAGTTTGGAAATAACGGACTGTACAAGACCGATAACAGGCTTACCGCAATAGGCGACAAGGCATTCTCCGGCGTAAGCGGACTTCGCGCGGTCGAAATTGACGTAAGCATTTCCCGTATCGGTAAAAACGCTTTCTCCGGATATACAACAAAGATTGACGAAGCGGACGTAAATGTAAGCGGCTGCTCGTCGCTCACCAATCTTACAGTGTTCGGCGGAAGGGTGACTCCGCTTGTAATAGGCGAGTCTGCGTTTGGTTCGGATAACAGCTCGCGCGCAAGCGTTTCTCTTAATTTTGTAGACTTCCAGGACGGCTGCAACGTTACGGAAATACAAAAGTACGCATTTGCATATTGCCGTATATTGAGAGTAACGTTCCCCAACAGCCTTGCCAAGCTTGGCGACGGCGTATTCAAGGACTGCCGTCAGCTCGGCACGGTCACGTTTGGCGTAAGCGACGAGGGCGGCTTTGAGTTTGGCGAGGACGTGTTTATGAACTGCGTCTCGCTGCGCAGGGTCATTCTTCCCAAAAACATCACCTCCTTTGAGGGCGGTGTGTTTGCTGGCTGTGAAAACCTTGAGACTATCGAGGTCGATCCCGAAAACCCCGTGCTTGAGTTTGTGGACGGCATACTGTACGGCAAGAAGGACGGCAAAATTACCGCTATCCACTTTGTTCCCGTGGGCGTAGATCTTACCGACTTCAAATTGCCTGACGGCATAACGGAAATAAGCGCGGGCGTGTTTGGCAATGCGGGCGGCTCGATTAAAAAGCTTACCATCAACAAGTACGTGACAAATATCGGTCTTGCGGCATTCGCGGGCACTGGTATAGAGGAAGTTATATTCGAAAACAAGGAGAATGACGAGGACGATGGTGCAGACACTCTTTCGATAGCCGCACCGGCGGTAAGCACTTCTTACAATAAACAGGGCTTATTTGCCGAATGCACTAAATTAGAGAGAGTCGTTTTGCCCAAGCGCTTAAAGGCAATCCCCAACTATATGTTTGCTAAATGCGATAGCCTCACATCAATTGACCTTGGCGGTGTTACGGAAATCGGGGCTTGGGCATTCTACTACTCCGGACTCAGCGACGAGCTTGTTATACCCAGGACGGTAGAAAAAATAAACCCTTATGCTTTTAGCAATTGCTCTAAATTGACGAAAGTAACGTTTGAGGACGAAAGAACCAAAGACCTTGTAATGTTGAATACAAAGGGCGAAAAAGACGGGCTCAATAACGAAAAGTCGTTTGTTACAAGAGTAACTAACGGAAATTACTTCGCTAATTGCTCCAATTTGACCGAAGTACATTTTCCCGAAAAACTTTTAAATATCGGTGAACAAACGTTCTACTACTGCAGTGCACTTACCACAGTAAATATTCCTGCGTCGGTGGAATCTATACGCGCGTCGGCATTTTTTATCAACATCAGCTCAAAGCTAACAAATATTAATTTTGCACCGCGTCCCAATTCCAACGCGCTGTACTTGGAAGAAGGATTTACAACCGGTTATGGTAGCGACGTGAAATACTACGGCATCTTCTGTTCGCTGCCCGTCAAAGACGTAGTATTGCCGTCCGGTACTGTGCGTATCCCTTCATACTGCTTCTACAAATGCTCGAGTTTGGAAACGCTTTACATCCCCAACACAGTGAATAATACTGTTAACGAACAGGGTAAGGCTGTTGTTTTCGGAATAGGCAATAGCGTATTGCAGAATTGCTCGAATGTCACGAGTATAACGTTTGAAGCGGATAATCCTGCCGATCTGGCAAATGCAAATCACCCCGGTTTGTCTGTGCCGAGCAACTTCATATATTACTGCAGCAAGCTTACTTCCATAACGTTGCCCGCAAGGCTCGCCGATTACTATTCCTATGCAGGCGCTACGGAAAAAACCGCAGTAACCGGCAACTTAAGCTCTACAAGCCTTACAAATATTAATGTTATGCCCGGCGGCAGAGATTACTCAAGCGTCGACGGTATTATGTATAACGCGGCAGGTACGGAAATCAGATACTGCCCGCGCGGAAGGGTGGACGCCGTCACAATACCTTACTCCGTTTCTAAAATAGGCGTAAGCGCTTTTAAGGACTGCAAGAAGCTTACAGGTGTGACGTTTGCAGGCAAGCCCGCCGCCGCCGAAGGCGAAACTGTGGCAAATAACGATCTTGTAATAGATGAAGAAGCATTCTATAGTTGCGCGATAACCGAAATAAATATCCCCGCGCGTACTACCCGTATAGGCAAAAACGCATTCTGCAACAGCGACGTGGAAGTGCTTACGTTTGAGAACAACTCCAAGCTTATTACCATAGAAGAACAAGCGTTTTACGGCACAGAGCTCAGCGGCACGATTACGATCCCCGCAAGCGTAACCACTATAGGCGTTAAGGCGTTTACTGCATCAAGCGGTCTTACTAATGTTACGGCAGTTAAATTCGGCGCAGCAGGCGAAACAAGCAAGCTCACCAATATAGGCGCAAATGCGTTTGAAAAAATAGGCATAACCGAAGTATACATTCCCGATTCGGTCACTACGCTTGGCAACCAGGTGTTTGCTAACTGTTTGAGCCTTACAACCGCCAGCTTGCCGCTTACCGTAGATAACTTTAACGGCACGTTCCTCAACTGCGGCAACCTCACTTCCTTGACGTTCCGCGAAGTTGCGGGTAAAGCCCCCGTCCTCAACAAGACGGACGACGGCGCGGTGTACAGCAATGACAATTCGGTGCTTTACTACTATCCGCAGGACGGCGTCCCCGGCAAGGGTACTGCCAATGAGGGCGTACTTACAATTCAGTCCGGCGTTACGGAAATAGCGCCCACGGCGTTTGCGTTCAACCCGAATATCAAAAAGGTTGTCATCCCCAACACCGTCACCAAAATAGGCGAAAAGGCGTTCTACTTTATGTCCGCTTTGGAAGAAGTGGAGTTTGAAGCCGATAACGATACGACAAAGGCAACCACGCTTGTGATCGAGGGCGAACGCGCCTTTGCTGGCTGCAGTAGGCTCACTACTGTGAGGTTGCCTGCGAGATTGCAAACTATTGCTAAAGAGGCGTTCTATTACTGCACAAGCTTGTCCGACTTGACATTTGCCGAAGGCTGCAAGCTTACAACGATTAACGAAGGGGCGTTCAAGTACACCGGCAATTTAGGCAACGTGACGCTGCCTGCCAATGTGAGCAGCATAGGTAAAGAAGCTTTCCGTTACAGCGGAATAGGTGGCGTAGAAATACCTGCGGCATATAAGCACAGCACATCCAACACACATATATTTGCCGATTGTGCGAATCTGACTAAGGTCGAGTTCAAAACGCCCGCATCAAACAGAAGCAGTTTCCAGACGGTCAATTACATGTTCTACAACTGCCCTGAGTTAAGCGATGTGACGCTGCCCGACGATTTGACAAAAATAGGCACGTATACGTTCCAGCTCGATGAAAATCTGACGTCGATTAAATTTAACAACTCGAAGGGCCTGCTTACCACTATCGATAGCTATGCTTTTAGCAAATCGGGTATTGAGGAAATCACCTTGCCCGCCAACTTCACCACCATCAACGAAGGCGCGTTTTCCGAATGCACCGCGCTTGTCGGTATAAACAGAGGAACAAACGAGCCTGCCGGAACGGTAAATCTTCCGTCAAAGGTTAAGACGATTGGTGCAAAAGCGTTCTACAAATGCTCTAATGTGACCAACATTAAGCTAACGGATATTACCGTTGCGCTTACCATCGGCAATCAGGCTTTTGCGGCGACGGGCATAAAGGAAATCACCATTCCCGCAAAGGTTACCACGCTTAACAAAATTTTCAGCACACCGGGCACATCCGATGCTACCGATGTTTGCAAAAATTTGGAGACAGTTACATTTGCGAGTGGCAATACAGGACTTAAGTCTATCCCTGACAGCTTATTTATGATGCTTCCCAAGCTCAAAACGGTGGTACTGCCCAAGGGACTGTCAGGTACGGGTACAAACGTGCTTTCAATAGGCAGCAGTGCATTCTACGGCACGGCAATAGAGGAAATTGAGATACCCAAAGAAACCAAAGAGATAAAGTCATCCGCATTTAGGAACTGCGCGAACCTGAAGTCGATAACGTTCGAAAAGAAGGCGGACGGCACATGCGCGTTGCAGACGATAGCAGGCCATGCATTTGCGGGATCGGGGCTTACGACGATTAGCATTCCGAAGTCCGTAAAGCTGAGCGCCTCAAACATGTTTGAAGGTTGCACTTCGCTTACGTCTGTCGTGTTCGAATCCGGCAATACAAATGTTACCGGCGGCTCAAATTCGCATCTATTCCGCGACTGCACGGCATTAAAGAGTGTTACGTTGCCTTCCGGGCTTAGCAGCATAGATAGCTATATGTTCTACGGTTGTACGGCTCTCGAGAGCATCGAAATCCCGAGTAACGTTACCAAGATTGACGTCTATGCTTTCTCCGGCTGCACCAAGCTCGGTAACGTCACGTTAGGCAACAGCGTCGACCAAATCGGCAACTATGCATTCCAGAACAGCGGTTTGACGTCGATCGAGATACCTGCATCCGTAAACGCAATCGGCAACTATGCATTTGGCGGTTGTGCAAAGCTTGAAACCGTAACCTACGGAGCATACAGCGGACTTCGCACAATCGGCAACTATGCGTTTAACGGCTGCACTAAGCTTTTGGCTATCAACATTCCCGAGGGCGTTACCACAATAGGTGATAGCGCGTACGAAAATTGCGATGCTGTCACTACCGTGACGTTGCCGAACTCGCTGAGAACGTTGGGCAACAATCCGTTCATCAACTGCGACTTGCTTGCCGAGATTGTCGCTCCCACCTATGAGGAGGGTGAAACAGTGCGCTTTACTACGGACAATAGCGCACTCTATAACGGCGATAAATCTATTCTGTATGCATTCTACGATAGAAATGCTGCGTCGTTCACATTGCTCGAGGAAACGGTGGAAATCGCCTCGAATGCGTTCTGGAACATGCCGCTCACTACGGTTGTAGCAAATACTCGCGTAGTAGAGGAAGGTGACGGTTTATTGATCGGCAACAGCGCGTTCCGTTACAGCGGCATAAGCTCGATAACGCTCGGCAACAATGTATATATCAACAGTTATGCGTTTGCCAACTGCGGCAACCTAACGAGTATATCGATCCCCGACGGCGCTAATCTGGAGAAGCTTGCCTTTGACGGCAGCGCAAATCTTGCCAACATAACGTTTGAGGGCGATGTAACATACAGCGGGCATGCCGCAACGTTTGGCGAGAATGCGGTTGTCACCTTGACAGGTGTTGCCGTTGCCGGTGTAGAAGGGCTGGTAATAAAATCCAATGCCTACCAAAACGACACTGCCTTGGTAAACGTTGTTATAGCCGAGGGCGTCACCGTAATTCAAGACAATGCGTTTCTCGGAGCTTCCAATCTTACCAATGTAACTTTGCCTTCCACACTTAAGACTATAAGTACCGGTGCATTCCGCGGTACTAAGCTTGCTTCGCTTACATTGCCTGCTTCTGTGGAAACCATAGGCAATGACGCATTTGTGAGTTCGGAGAATAACATTACGTCGCTTACATTGCCGTCCGGTTTGAAGTCGATAGGTTCGGGCGCGTTTGCGGGACTTAAAATGTCGTCAATCACTATTCCGAACACTGTAGAAAATATAAGCGCCGATGTATTTTTATGTACCCTCTTAGGACAGACTTATGTTTGCGAGAATCTTTCATCCATAGTGTTTGAAGCCGGCAACACAAAGCTTACCAATATTCCACAGCATGCCTTTAGGAATTTGCCTGCGCTCACGTCTGTAACGTTGCCCGATCACCTAGAGTCGATTGGTACGAATTATACGTCCGGAACGGGCTGGACTAGCTCTTCATTTATAGGCACATCGCTTACAAGCATATCCATTCCCTCTACGGTTACCGTAATAGCGGCTTATGCGTTTGACGGCGTTTCGACGCTTAAGAGCGTCACGTTCGAAAAGGACAGCGACGGCAATTCCTCTCTCACAACAATCTATGGAAGTGCATTCCGCAATAGCGGCTTAACCGGAGAGCTTAAAATTCCCGCAAGCGTGACTGTAATCGAGGATTCTGCTTTCTACGGTTGCGACGGTATTAGTTCGATTACCTTTGAATGTGACGCGCAAGGAGCAAGCTCGCTTAGTAGCATAAGTAAAGGCGCGTTCTACGGAACGGCGATAACCACGGTCACCATTCCCGCGAGTGTTAAACTTATCGGTGCAATAAATACTTCTTCTGCGCTCGGCACATTCGAGGCTTGCACACAGCTTGCCACCGTCAACTTTGCATACGACGCACAAGGCAAGTCCGCGCTTGAATCGATAGGCAGCAATGTGTTCAAGAACTCCGGACTTACGCAAATTGTAATTCCCGAAACTGTAACGAGAGTGGACGCCGCATTTGCCGGTTGCGCGTCTCTTAGAAAGGTAACTTTGCCTAAAGATATATATTATTTTGGCACAGGTATGTTTGCCAACCTTACGTCGCTCGAAGAGGTTGTCATCCCCGAGGGCGTCACATCGCTCGCTGCCAATTCGTTTGAGGGCTGCACCGGTATTAAAAAGTTGGTTTTGCCGTCAACGATTACAGGCGTGAAGTCGCTAGCGTTTAAGGACTGGACGAATACGCAGACTATTTGCCTTACCGGCATAGTCGCGCCGCGCTCCGGATTCGATCTCGACTGGGCGGCAGGCTGCAACGCCAACTTGGTGTGGAACTATCAGCCTCAAACCGAATCCGTAAATGGCTAATATACACTTAAGCTGCTTTAGCAACAAATGAATACACAATGCTTTTGTACCGCCGGCATTATATAGTGTCGGCGGTACAAAAGTATTTGACTTATTCTACAAAAAACTGTATACTATATAAAGGAGGTATAAACATGGATTACGGTCAGCTCTACAGCAAATACTACTCGCGTATGTCCAAGGAAGGATGGTTCAAGTCCGCGGTGTTTGCATTGATAGTCGGATTTGTCGTCAACGGCATTATCGCTTTGGTTACTTGGATCGTCGGTTTTGACATGGGGCTCTGGATTGCGCTCGGTGGGCTTGTTGTCGTCACTGCGGCGATTACGCCTGTGTTTTACTTCCGTGTTTTCCGCCCGACCGAAAAAAAGGTCGCAAAGCGGCTTGACAGTCTAGGCTTGGACGAGCGTATCATCACTATGCTGGAATTGCAAAACGATACCTCTGAGATAGCGTCTCTTCAGCGCGCGGATACGGCGGCAAATGTTGAAAAAGCGGACAAAGCGGAAAAGCAAAACGGCAAGCGTTCCGCCTTTAAATTGCCTGTTGCCGCCGTGGCTGCCGTGGTGTGCGTGGGCGTGTTCGGCATAGCGTTTTCCATCGTTGCAGGACTTAGCGGTTACGGTGTTATCGATAGCGGTAAGGACGTTTGGAATAATGCGTTCTCAACTTCCGCCGAGTATTCCGTTACTTACGTTATTCACGGCGTTAAGGAAGAGCAGGAAGACAAGGAAAGCGAGATGACCAAAGAGCAACTGGCGTCGTACATTGCTTACCGACTTGCGGCAGACAAAAGTGGTGACAGCGAGCAAGAGACTCCCGCATACATCACAAAAGGCAACGCCGAGCAGAAGGTAAAAGCTGGCGAGTCTTCCGGAGAAATCTTATACACTGCCAAAAATTACTACTACTTTGTTAAGTGGCTCGACAACTATGGCAATGTGTACAGCTACAAGGACGGTTACACGCCTTTGCGGCATGAGGACAACGTCAACTACAATATCAAGTTTGAGGCGTATTTCGACAAAGTGTCCGCATGCGACGACGACGATGATTTGACTCGGTACTTAAGCGACAACCACAATGGTGGCAGTGGTGGTGGCAGTGGCAATATTCCGGGCAACATTAATATTGAGACTAACGTAAACGACAATATTATCGACGGAAACACCAAGTATATTACTGAATACGATATGTATTACGAATTGGCGATGAAATATCTCTCCGACAACGATAGTCTTTCGGCAGAGGAACGCGCTATGATCGAGACGTACTTCGATATACTCAAGTAATATATTTTTTCGGCGTTGAGCGTCGGACAATCCGGTGGTCGCGCTTGCGTATATCCGCGGCGCGACTTGCTGTAAAAGGCGGGTCTATTGTTTTATTGCCGCCCATACACACAAAATACATTTTTAAGAGGTCATTATGGCAACGGAAAAGGACATTCTCAAATTCAGCGAACAGTGCAAAAACATTTTTGCGCAGGTCGAACGTGACGTGATCGGGCAAAAGGACATTGTTCAAGGTACGATTATCGCCATGATCGCGGGCGGCAACGTACTGCTCGAAGGTGTGCCCGGCGTCGGCAAAACGCGTCTTGTGCGTTCGCTCGGCAGGGTGTTCAGTCTGCCGTTTTCACGTATACAGTTTACACCCGACCTTATGCCCGCAGACGTCACCGGTACCAACATTATCGTAAAGGACGACAAGGGCAACTCGGCGTTCCAGTTCCAGCCCGGACCTATCTTCAGCAACATCATTCTTGCCGACGAGATCAACCGTGCTACGCCAAAAACGCAGTCCGCGCTTTTGGAAGCTATGCAGGAGCACACCGTTACCGTTATGGGCGTGTCGCGCAAGCTTAACGAGCCGTTCTTTGTTCTGGCTACGCAAAACCCCATCGAGCAGGACGGCACGTACCCGCTGCCCGAGGCGCAGATGGACCGTTTTATGTTCAAGCTGATCGTTAAAAACCCCAGCCTCGACGAGCTTATGGATATTGTCAGCATGACGCAAAAGACCATGGCGGAGGTTGCCGAGGCCGCATGTAACGGCGAGGACCTTTTGAATATGCGCGCCACTGCAAACCAAATCCCCGTGGCGACGGACGTTATGCGCTACGCCATGATACTTTGCTCGGCTACTCATCCGGACAGCGAGTGTGCGTCCGAAGCAGCCAAAAAGTACGTACGCTTGGGTGCTAGCCCGCGTGCGGGTCAAGCGCTTATTTCCGCGGCTAAGGTCATGGCGCTTTTAAAGGGCAGGTTCAACGTTGCGTACAGGGATATCAACGAGCTTGCGTGCCCCGTACTTCGCCACCGCATGAAGATGAACTTCGAGGCTATAGCGGGACGCGTTTCGCCCGATCAGGTAATAGAAATGATTATAGCCGAGCTTGTTAAAAAATACGATATTCCTCAGTCGGAAGCCCCTAAGTCTGTCGAAACGGCGGAAGGGGAGCAAGCCTCCGTCGCACCCGAGGCGGTCGTGCCCGAGGATGACGGAAAAAAGAAGAAACGGAGATTCGCTAAAAAATAATGAAGGTCTCTTACTTAAATGATGACTTTTTCGGTCGTTTGGAGACCTTGGCGCTGAATTTGCGCGCGGATTTGTCAGGATTTTTCGGCGGCAAGCATTTGGTCAAGACATACGGTCAGACCGTGGAGTTTGCCGATTACCGCGAGTATCAGTTAGGCGACGATATTCGCCGCGTGGACTGGAACTTGTACAGCCGTTTTGAAAAGTTTTTTATTAAACTTTTTACCGACGAAAGACAAATGCACGTGCAAGTGTTTTTGGATTGTTCCGCATCGATGGGAAAAGCTGACCCCAACAAAGCTGCATACGCAACGGCGGTAGCGGCTGCTTTCGGGTTTTTGGCTGTTCACAATATGGATAAGCTTTCCATTCATCTCGTTAAGGGCGACAGGGCGGAAAACCCATTTGGCACGATCGTAGGCAAAACGTCGTTTTTTAAGGCGATCCGTACACTAGAGGAAACGGAGTTTACGGGCGACTGCGATCTCAGTTCTGCCATAGTCGGCTGTCAGGAAGTGGGCAACAAGGACGGTATTACCATTATTGTTTCCGACTTTTTCTCCGATAACGATTTTAAAAAGGCAATAGATTACTTGGCGTTTAAAAAGCGTCAAGTTTTGCTTGTGCAGGTGCTGGACGAGGAAGAAGCCGATCCGACGTTTGACGGGAGATATCAGCTTACCGACAGTGAAGCGGTAGACGTTTCCGATCCAAAAAATATGCGGATTCGCATTACGCGCTCCGCGCTTAAGGCTTACGCCAAGGCTCTTGCCGAGTATAACGCTGAAATTCGCGAATACTGTGCGTCGCGCGGTGCGGATTTTATTACTCTTAACACAACGCAGGCGATCGAGCGCGTGCTGTTTGGAGAATTGCTAAAGGTAGGTATTTTGGAATGAGCTTGCTATTGCCCCTCGGTTTTCTCGGGTTGATCGGACTGGCTGTGCTCCTTCTGATTTACCTGATAAAGCCCAATTATCAAAACAAGCTTGTTTCCAGCACGTTTGTTTGGAGACTGAGCCTTAAATACCAAAAAAAGCGTATGCCTATCAGCAAGCTTAAAAACTTGCTCGTTTTGCTTTTGCAAATTTTAATCATTGCGCTGTGCGCGTTTATCCTTGCCGGTCCGGTAATTTTAGAGAATGTGGACGATGTCGACGAGGTGGTCATTATAATCGAAGCGTCGGCGAGCATGCGCGCTACCGATGAGGACAAAATCACGAGGTTCGACCGCGCGATTGAGGATGCGCGCGAGGTTGCCGCCAAAACGTTTGATAAGGGCGGCAGGGTTTCGCTCATATTTGCAGATAAGGACGCAGACTATGTTATGCACCGCGTTACAAGCGAGTCGCGCTTTGAGCTGTACGAGGAGCTCGAAAAAATGGCTGACGAAGACGCTTGCACTTACGGTTCTGCCGATATTGACGGTGCAATGAATCTTGCCAACACTATTGTCGGGAGTGTGCCCAATACGAAAGTCGTTTTGTATACTTCCACCAAATACGACAATCACGGGAGCGTGGACGTTCGCACCATGGCGAGGGATGACGGAAGTGAGTGGAATGTGGCTGTACTCGACCTTCGCGCAGAAAGGACTGTGGAGAACACATACACATTCTATGTAGACTTGGCGTGCTACGGCAGGGACATGGAAGTCACACTTGGCTTGAATTTGAACAAGGTGAACAATACCGACAGTGAACAGACGTACTTGCTCAACACCGATCCAGTTAAAGTTGGCGAGCGCATTCGACTTGTGGGTAATCGCGTTACTACCGTGACTATTCCTACAGACGTGGCTGTGCCCGACGGAAGGGAAAAACCTTTGCCGGTGTTCACGTTTGACGACGCTATGGCTACTGTGGTTGTAGATGACTCGCTAACCGATGATAACAGTTTTTCTCTGTGCAGCAATATCAAGCCTATAATGAATATTCAGTATGCCAGCACCAAAGCCAACAGCTTTTTTGCGGCAGTGTTTATGAGCTTGCAAAGCGCTTTGCAAAATAAATGGACTGTTAACTACCAAGAGGTCCAACTCAGGCAAGATATGATTGGTGGTATGGACTTTTCTAAGATTAAAACTACGGGGTACGATATATACGTGTTTGAGGAGGGCGCAATTCCGCAAACGCTGCCTACCGACGGTGTTGTGTTTTTTGTCAACCCGCAGTACTTGCCGTTAGGAACTGATTTCGGCACGACCTCCGCTGTCAGCACGCCGCGCATATCGCTTACCGCAGGCGTTGAACATCCAATTACAAAAAACGTGTCAGCCGACAATATCGAGGTCACGCGGTATTCGTCCATTAAGTTCTACAGTGACGAGTATACGCCGCTGCTGTACTGCCAAGGTGAACCTGTTTTGGCATGCAAAAACACCGCTTCAAGTAAGACTGTGGCTATGTCGTTCAGTGTGAACTATTCCACCGTGGCAATGAGCTACGAATTTCCGCGACTTATGCTCAATATTGCCAATTACTATCTTCCGTCAACGTTTGACAAGAGCGTGTACGAGGTCAACGACACCGTTTCTTTATATGCTCGCAGCTCAAAGCTCAATGTTGACGGTCCGGATGGGATAAGCAATGAGTACAGTGTGTTCCCGCAAGTATTAGAGCTTACGAAAAGAGGAATTTACACGTTGACTCAAAAGCTAATATCCGACGAGACTGTGGTTGAAAAGTTTTTTGTAAGGATTCCAAAGCGCGAAAGCAATATCGTGCGTACCGAGGACGCACTGAAAAATCAAGCCGAGCCGTTAAAGCGTGACCCGAACGTCGACGACCTGTGCGTGTACTTTGCCGCCGTGCTTGTTGCATTGCTGCTTGCAGAGCGATTTTTGCAATCGCGCACCATGAATTAAGGAGGAGGAGTTATGTCGCATTTTCAAATAGAATTTGTATATCCGTGGCTGCTTCTGCTGCTTATTCCCGCGCTGTTTTTGGCGCTGTTCCCGTATTTTCGATTGGAAAAGAAGTTCAGGCGCACTCGCAACCGTATCACGTCGCTTGTGTTGCACATATTCGTATCGGTATTGTGCATTTTTGTGCTTGCCGGCATGACCTTTTCCTATGATACCGAAAACGCAAATAACGAGCTGATGATCGTTGCCGACTGTTCGTTCAGCGGCGCGAAGAGCAATGACAAAAAAGCCGAGCTTATTCACAGTATAATAGAGGAGCACAATGAGAATTACAAGGTAGGCGTTGTCACATTCGGCTACAATCAAGTGTACGCTGCGCCTCTCGACTACGACGGCGAGATTGTCTACAATAACTATATCAACTCCGAAAAACCAGATGACAGTGCGACCGATATCGCATCGGCATTGTTGTTTGCGCGTGACAAGTTGACCAATCCGAAAACCGCGAAAATCGTGGTTTTGTCGGACGGTGTGGAAACCGACCGCCACGCGCTCGACGTAATTCGTTCGATTGCCGCGGACGGGGTGCAAGTAAACGCTGCGTACTTTGAAAACGAAAACAATGGCGATGAGATGCAGATAATAGACGCGATTATGCCCGATGCCAATCCCGGCGTCGACGTGGCGTTCAAGATCGGCTTTACCGTGCAAAGCTCCGTTGTCGGTAACGCGGAGCTTAGGCTGTTCGATAACAATAAGGAAGTTACGTCCGTAGATGTAGCGGTCGAGAGCGGCATGCGCGATTACTATTTGGACTGTAAGTTTGACGTGGGCGGCATGCACATATTGCGAGCGGAAATCGCCGCTGCCGCGAGCGTTGCGGACGGGCTGACTCAAAATAACTCGTATTACACTTACATCAATGTGGAAAGCTTTAACAAAGTGCTTATTCTTGAGCATGAAATGGGCGAGTCGGAAAGGTTAAGTCAGATCCTGACTGACGGCGACAGCCCGTATGACGTAACCGTACTCGACATAAAGAGTGAAGATTTGCCGTCATCCGTGGACGCGCTCCGCGAATACGACCAAGTAATTTTGAACAACATAGCCAATGCCGATATGCCCGAAGGGTTCGTAGAAAAACTGAATTCTTATGTGCTGGATTTTGGCGGCGGATTGTTCACTGTAGGTGGCGACAAGATTGAGTACGGCGAAAAAGTTCCCAATGCCTACGATGTGGATGATATGAAGGGCACGCTGTATCAAGACATGCTTCCCGTACAGGTAATCAACTACACTCCGCCGGTTGCCGTAATCATTATTATAGATAAGTCGGGCAGTATGAAAGAGTCGTCGTCGTCATCCGGTCAGAGCAGAATCGACGCGGCAAAGGATGGAGCAAGGTCAGCAATAGATGCGCTCACGTCGCGCGATTATTGCGGTATAATGACGCTAAGCGAAACATTTGACGTTGAGCAGTCGCTTTTGCCCGTAACGCAGTACGAAAGGCTAAAATCTATTATTGACGGTATTGATGCCGAAGATGTGGGCACGTACTATACTCCGTCTATCGAGCGCGCGGGTAGAATACTTTCGGGCGAAAATCGTGTTGAGCGCAAGCATATCATTTTGGTTACTGACGGAGCTCCTAACGATAATTATGCTTCGTATTCCGCGGCAATCCGTCGCAATACGGAGCAAGGTATAACTTTCTCAATTGTTTCGATAGATAAAACAAGCAACGCCGACCTTAAGAAGGCGGCGGAAGAGGATGGTAACGGCAGATTTTACAGCGTAGAAGATACAGATCATCTTGTTGATAAAATGCGCCAAGATCTTAACGTAAGCGAAATCAAGGGCGTCAACTACGAGGACTTTGTCCCCGGCGTTAATGTTGCCTCGCCCATAGCGGCGGGAATCAATCCTGCGCTGATCCCCACGCTCAGTGGATTTTACGGCACGCGCGCAAAAGCCGATCAGTCTGTTATAGTCGGGCTTGCGGGCAAGTATGTTCCTATTTTTGCACAGTGGCAATACGGCGAAGGCAAAGTCGGCAGCTTTATGTGTGACTTGAGCGGTAGCGATTGGTCGAACAACTTCATGTCCGACAACATAGGCAAACAGCTTATCCGCAACATGATTAAGACTCTGATGCCCACACGTAGTATTCACGCACAGGATATAGACGTCGGCTTTGAAGAAGACAACTATACGACTAATATAAGTGTGTTCACCACAATTAGCAAAGGCGAAAAACTTAGGGTATCAATCGCGCCTCTGTCCGAAAACGGCATCGATGACGTGCAGGAAGAAATACTGACGCCCGACGCTCAAAGCGGATATTCTCGCATTCGCGTGGCTATTACTAAACCGGGCGTGCACAAAGTGGTAGTCAACAAGCTGGACGCGCAAAACAACGTAATCGGGTCGTACGCCGCATACAGAGCTTTTTCGTATTCAAAGGAGTACGACTTGTTCTACGACGCGGACGCAGCCGAGACTGTCATGAAAGAAATTGCCGAGCTTGGCGGCGGGGAAGTGATAACGGGTGCATGGCAGTTGTTTGTCGACCCGACAACATATACCCACCACGTCATCAATCCGAGATTGGTATTTATAATTATTTCCATTATATTGTTCCTGCTTGACATTGCGGCGCGCAAGTTTAAGTGGAAGTGGATACATGAGCTTGTTCGTGAGCATAAGGCGAAAAAAGCGGCAGAGGAGGGCTGAGCGTGAAAAAACGGTTGCTTATAATATTGGTTTGTTTGCTCGGTTCGATCGGGATTTTAGGGTTGTTTGCCGCGTGCAGCGCCGAGCAGCTCGCAGCGCCCCAAAATGTGCGCATAGCCACTAACAACGGGAATCCTACTCTTATGTGGAGTGAGGTCGAAAACGCTAAAACCTATACTGTGGAAATAAACGGCGAAAGCAAGCAGACGCGCAGAACAGAGATGGAGCTTTCGCGGTTCAATCTTAAGCAAGGCACGTACACTGTGCGCGTAAAAGCTTGCGCTGCGGACTATGCCGATTCGTCGTGGGGAAGTACAACGTTTCAAAAGAATGCGAGTACCGGACTGATATACCAAGAGGATGTTGCGGGCGAATATACCGTTGCGGGAATAGGCGGGGCGTCCGGCGAGATTGATATTCCCGACGAGTATAACGGCTTGCCTGTAACAGCGATTGGCGACGGTGCGTTTTCGGGCTCGGGCGTTGTCACGTCAGTAAAGATAGGAAAAAACGTCAAGACCATAGGCACAGGCGCATTTCGCAACTGCTTGTTTTTGACTGATATGGAATTCGCGGAAGACGGCGCGATAGAGAATATTTCGACGGGAGCTTTTCAGCGTTGTGTAGGACTCGCGTCAATCGAGCTGCCCGATACGATCACATCGATAGGGGCGGCGGCGTTTTCTTATTGCAGCAATTTGGAAAAGATCAATATCCCCACTAATCTTACCGCGATACAAGCATCGGCGTTTTCCGGTTGCGAAAAACTCGATAAAATAGTAATACCTCAAAATGTCGAATTCATAGGCGAGAATGCCTTTTTGGATTGTATTGGCTTGACAAGCGTCAAGATAGATAGTAAATCTGTATATATCGGTGGAAAAGCGTTTGCCAATTGCGGTGCTACTATAGCCGATAACAATCCGCTCACCGACGAGAATAAATTGGTCGTCGATTTGGGAAGCGGCGTTAATGTAATCGGGGAATACGCGTTTCAGTCTTGCTCTGCGCTTGACGCTATCACAATACCCGACAGCGTAAGCTCTATCGGTCGCGGCGCGTTTGGCGCTTGCGCTAACTTAGCTGTTGTCAAGATAGGCTCGGGCGTAGAAAATATAGGTCCATCGGCTTTCCGTGGCACTAAGCTGTGGAATGAAGCCGAAAATTATTTCATTATCGATAAATGGTTGCTCGAACGCAAAAATGCCGACGATACAAACGGTGATTTGCGCAAGTTGGATATTGTCGGCATAGCGCAGTATGCGTTTGAAGCCGGAAAACTTACCGGCGCGTATCAGCTGCCCAACAGTCTTTTGTACATCAACGAGGGCGCATTCTCCGAATGTGATATGTCATCCGTATCGGCGGGCGACGGAGTTAAGGTGATAGGTAGCTACGCGTTTAGGGAGTGTAAGTATCTTAAGACGGTTGTGTTGGGAAACAACGTTGAATCGATAGGCAACGGCGCGTTTGCAAACTGCGAACAGCTCACCGCAAAAAGCAGCAGCGGCAATGCCAATATAAACATTCCCGCATCTGTCAAGGAGATAGGTGGCAATGCGTTTTACAAGACCGCGCTGTGGGAGAGCTCTACCGACATTTTGGTTGTGGATAACTGGGTTGTCGGATGCAGAGAAACGGCGTACGGTGCTTTGGAAGTGCCCAGCGGCACTGTGGGTATAGCCAATTACGCCTTTATAGATTGCGCAAATGTTACAGGCGTGTATATGCCGTCCACAGTACAAATTATCGGCAAGGGCGCGTTTTACAGCTGTAGATCTATCGAAAGAATTATAATACCCGCAGGAGTTAAGGTCATAAAAAGTACCACGTTCTATTTGTGTGATTCTCTTACTTCAATCACTATCCCGACAAGCGTAGAGGTAATAGAGGACTATGCTTTCCGTGCATGCTCGGCGCTTACGGAAGTGCGAATCCCCGACAGCGTGACCGAGATAGGCGTCGGTGCATTCGGATTTTGCGATTATCTTTCCGATGTTACTATCGGCAATTCCGTTGAGAGGATTGGAGAATGGGCTTTTGAGTACTGCGTGTCGCTTAGCAAAATCGAGCTGCCCGACAGTCTTATGGATATAAGCAGTTATGCGTTTTACCGCTGTTCGGCTCTTGCCGAAATCGACTTCGGCAACGGCGTCAGAACCATCGGCGATCATGCGTTCTATCAATGCACAATGCTGTCCGAGCTTGACATTCCCGACAACATCACGAGCATCGGCGATTACGCGTTTTACAAGTGCAAGGCGTTGTGGAAGCTCAAGATCGGCGATAATGTGCGCTCTGTGGGCAAGTACGCATTCTACGAATGTTACAATCTTATTAAGGTAGCCATTCCCGACTCGGTCGAGCGTGTGGACGACTTCGCATTTATGAATTGCTTCGGTCTTAACGCCGTAACGCTCGGCGTCAACCTCACTGCGCTCGGCAAGCATGTGTTCATGAATGCACGTCAGCTTACTGTCTATGCCGAAGCGAGCAAGGCGTACTCTACCTGGAACGGATTGTGGAATTCCCAATTCCGTCCGGTCGTGTGGGGCTGTGAGCTATCCGCTGACAAGAGCTATGTGGTGAGCGTCACGATAGGCGAAAGCACACTTGCTAACAGCTCTGCCGAACATGGCATAAAAGCGCCGACAAAGCTTGGCGGAACGTTTGCGGGATGGTCGACAACAAAGGACGGCGAGAAAGAAATAGCCGCCGAAGATATTGTAAAAGTCGAAATCGGCGCTAAGCTGTACGCAGTATGGGATAATGTAGAAGAAAAACCGAACATACGTGTTACACCCGATTACGCCCCCGGTTGGGATAAGAAAACGACACTCCCCGGCGGGCTTGAAGTAATAACTCCGTAATAGTTAATGCGCCGTATAATTGCAATAAGTAAAGGCTCTCGATACTGATAATTAAAACCAACAAAAGCTCAAGACAATATCGGTCTTGGGCTTTTGTTATGCGGCTTTTACGTGACTTGCTCGCGTATGGTAAACGATTGACAAATCATGGCAATTTTGATATAATATGCGCGCATATACTAATTCATTAAGGAGAGTTTATGAAGACACGTATCAAGCACAATCTCATACTGACAGTGTTGCTGTCGGCGTTATGCGTGATTATCTCTGCGATAATCGCTATTGCTGTGTTGACAGCGCCGCGCAAGACGGCGGTTGCCGAAGAGTCGCAAGACAATGCGCACGGCTACTACTATTCCCAGTTGAGAAACAGCAAGCTTGCCGAGCGTTTGTACAACGCGCTTTGGGACATGTACAAACAAGGGTATTTCGAAAAATGTACCGAGCAGTACGATCTTACCACGGTGCTCACTCAGCCCGAGCTTGGCGACTACATAATAAACAAGTCGCCCGCTATTCCCGTAGCGCTCGGCGCGGCGCGCGACGCGTTTTACCTTGATCACCCCGAGCTGTTTTACGTGTCTGTACATGATATGCGCTTTACTTTCGGGTCGGATGGCACTAATCATCAGGCGTATCTCGGCGCGGGTAAGGCGGACAACTATTACGAAGAATATACCGTCACTTCCGCTGACGAAGTAAAAGCCGCGGTTGCGGACTTTAA
Organism: Clostridiales bacterium; assembly: GCA_029066805.1. Taxonomy (GTDB): domain Bacteria; phylum Bacillota; class Clostridia; order Christensenellales; family Pumilibacteraceae; genus Anaerocaecibacter. Next base: position 70,536 of record JAIEFT010000036.1, read on the forward strand.
TACGCAGTTGGACAAAGCTGTAGCGGCGGCAAAAAAGGACAACGTCGACGTCGTTCAACAGATAAAGAACGCCAACGAATATTTGTGCAATAACGCCGAATATGATTTCGGCGCGTATGACGATAAGCACGGCGGCTTAGCGTACAACGGCTATGTGAACACTGCTTACGGCATACTCAACACTCAAGAGGGTAAGGCGGGCAAAGCCTTGTGCGAGGGCTATGCCAAAGCGTTCAAGGTAATAATGGATAAGCTGGGTATTCCGTGCGTACTCGTTGCAGGTCCGGCGTGCAACGGCTTAGAATTGGAAGCTACCTACGAGCCGCACATGTGGAACGCCGTCAAGGTGGAAGGTCAATGGTACGGCGTTGACGTTTGCTGGAACGACACGGAAAACAATCACAGCAAATATACGCTTGTCGGCGAGCTTTTTTTGATGAAAAGCAGATATGAAGACCCTGTTATTTCTTCGTCTGAATTTAAGGTCAAATATCCTATTCTTCACGTGCTCGATTACGGCAATAACGTGGATGATAGTGGTTTTGAGTTCTTTGACAACGGCACAATAGACGGTCAAGAATTCAGCGAAGATACGGCTAGGGTAGGCATAAGCTATGAGGATAAAAACTTCAAGCAGTTAAAGGCCGACGGGAAATACCTTGCAATACGCTTTGGCGAAGCCGAGCCGTGGATAGACTATAGTGCATTCAACGATTGGTGGGTATCGTATGGTAATGATGAACTGATCGTTGCCGGCAAATATACGACGTTTTATTCTTATTTGGGTGAGTCCATTCAGTTCGCCATTATAGATGTCGCTTCAGACAGCAATGGGACATACCTCGAATCAACTGTGCCTAACGGCGGTTGGAAAAATCTTACTGACGATCATATTTTGGCGGTAAGTGCAAAGTATAACAACCAGTCCTCCGGCGAAGCCCCCAGAATGCCCTTCATCAAATCGATGACGCCTAACGAAAAGGGCTATATAATGAGCTACGACCCCGTGGATATATCCATTACCTACGACGAAAAGCTTAAGTACGAGTCCGTCGTAAGTAAAGATGTAGACATTGAGGTGACTGCGGAACGTAAAGATATAAAGCCCACGGTGGAAAACGTTGTTTGGCACGAAGACACTAATACCATCACTTTCACCTTTACGCCCAGCTCGCCGTATGCGCACAACAGTCTTACGTACAACTTTGTGCCTACAAATCTGATCGGCGAGGAAAGCGGCGCAAGGCCGGAAGCAGGCAAGCTTGCTTTCAAGCGCGACGAAGTTATTTGCCCTAAGGTATTCAATGACGGCAGACTGTATATGAAGATATACGGCACGCCCGAGTTTGTCAGCGCGGACGACCAATCGCTCAACGAGTTCAAAGACAAAAACGGTCAGCCCATTGTCAATCAGCGCAGCCAGCTCATGCTTGTTATCAACAGACCGACCAAAGCGGAAGAAACCGAAATGAAGAATGTTGCACAAGAAAAGATAGGCGATACCGTAATGGCAAGCTCGACCTATCAAATCAATTTGCAAATGTGCGGACTTATTCAGAAGGTTCCCGACGGCAGCTATATGCAGGTCGGTTTTGGCTTCCCAGAGGGAATGAGCCACGAGGACGAAGGTACTACCTTTACCGTTTACCACTACACTCGCAACGACGACGGTACTATTAAGGACGTGGAAGCCGTGCCGTGCGTTGTAACTCAGTACGGAGTTATCGCTACGGTAAAGAGCTTCTCGCCGTTCATGATTTGCGCCGTCTCCTCCGACAGCCCGTCCGCAAAGAACCGCGGCAAAATGGTGTTGGCAAGCATTGACGGAGTCGGTGGCAATATCGACAAAAAGGACATAATCAGTGTAAAGAACGGCGAATCGGTCACTTACACCATTACCAAAGAATCGGGCTACGAAATCGATCGCGTGCTTGTAAACGGCGTCGACAAAAAGGCGAGCGTAACTGCTGAAGGTAAACTCACGCTTAACGACGTCGACCTCGGCGCTAACAACACAGTTGTCGTGTCGTTCATATCCGCTCGCGCGGCAAAGTTTATAGCCGACAAAAACATTACGGTTGTCGAGCACAGCTTGATCGTCACGGAAAAAGACATGATCGTTGCGGTTGACGAATCTACTGTCACTCCGCCCACGGGCGACGAAACGGTCAAGCCCGATCCTACGAAAAAGCCGGACGGCGGCTCTAACACCGGCATGATAGTCGGCATTGTTATTGCAGTAGTCGCAGTTTTGGCGGCTGCAGGCGTTGCGCTGTTCTTCATCTTCCGCAAAAAAGGCGAGCCCCAAAAGGCGACTTCCGCAAAAGGCAAGAAGAACAAGACCGACAGTGTAAAAGCAAAGCCCGCGCAGGAAAAGACAGCCGAACAGGCGGCAACCAAAAATACAACAACGACCGCGGCGGCGCAACGTCCTACAACGACTGCGCAGCAACGCCCGACCGCAACGCCTCAGCGTCCCGCGCAGACTGCACAGCCGCGCCCGACGACTACTACGACACAACGTCCCGCAACGCCTCAGCGCCCGCAGAGCGGCGCGCCTACGCAACGCCCGACGACTACGACTGCGAGACCGAGCGGCACAACTGCGCAACGTCCGCAGGGCGGTGCGCCTACGCGTCCCGTTCCTCCGCGACCGCAAAGCGGAACGCCCACGCGCAATGATCATACAGACAAAGACAACAAAAAGTAGAGCAAGCATAACAGGAGTACATTATGAAACTTGACAAGCTTGTAGGCGAACGGTTTAAGGAAAAGCCTGCCGACTGTAGTGTGGATAGCCATGCTTTTATGGTGCGCGGCGGATATTTGAAATACGTGGCAAACGGTATATTTTCATCGTTTATGCCGCTCAAACGCGTGACAAAAAAAATCGAGCAGATAATGCGCGAGGAAATGGACGCTATCGACGGACAGGAAGTTCAGTTCCCTGTGGTTATGCCGGCATCGCTATGGCAAGAGTCCGGCAGATACAAAAGTATCGGCAAGGAGATGGCGCGGTTCAATGACAGAAATGACAGCCCGCTCGTGCTTGGCATGACGCACGAGGAAGCGGCGGTTCATCTTGTCCGCGAGTACGGACAGAGCTACGTAAAGTATCCGTTCATGATATACCAAATCCAGACAAAGTTTCGCGACGAGGCGCGCCCGCGCGCAGGACTTATTAGGGTGCGCGAATTCACCATGAAGGACGCGTACTCATTCCATACGAGCCAAGAGGATTTGGAGGATTATTACGCAAAGTGCCACAAGGCTTACGAGCGCATTTATGCGCGCGTCGGCTTGCCGGAAGTTATTTCGGTTGCTTCCGATTCGGGCATGATGGGAGGCAATCTTTCGCACGAGTTTATGCTGCTCACGGCAATAGGCGAAGATTCGATCGCTATTTGCGGCGAGTGCGGTTATAGGGCAAACGTCGAGGCGGCGGAATGCGTGCTCGACGCGACGGAAAACGGCGAGTCTAAGCCGCTTACAAAGGTCCACACGCCCGACAGTCATACGATAGAGGAAGTTTGTTCTTTGCTTAAATGCGAACAAACCGATTCGTGCAAGGCGGTTGTATACCAACGCAACGCCGACGACAGCTACGTAGTGCTGTTTATCCGCGGCGATTTGGAAGTTAACGAGACCAAGCTCACCAACTATTTGGGCTGTGATATCCACCCTGCGGTCATCACCGAGAAGAGTGGGATAGTAGCCGGATTTATCGGTCCTGTCGGGCTTAAGGCAAAGGCGACCGTACTGTACGACAGATCGCTTATGGGACGGAACAACCTCGTTTGCGGCGCTAATGAACAGGAGTATCACTGTACGGGACTTGACATGGCGCGTGACGTTAAAAATGCCGAGTATCACGACTTTGCAAAGATAGTCGACGGCGGAATTTGCCCCGTGTGCGGCAAGCATGCGATAAGCGTGTCGCGCGGAATAGAGGTCGGCAATATTTTCCAGCTCGGGACTAAGTATACCAAGTCCATGGACATGACGTACCTTGATAAGGACGGCAACTCGCAGTACCCCATAATGGGCTGCTACGGTATCGGAGTGGGGCGGCTTGCCGCGGCTATAGCGGAAGCGCGCCACGATAATTACGGTCCGATTTGGCCTATATCGGTTGCGCCTTGGCAGGTGCATTTGTGCGCGGTAAGAGCTGACGATAGCGACATCAAGGCGTATGCGGACGGTTTGTACGAAAAACTGCAAAATAGCGGAATAGAAGTGATATACGACGATAGAAACGTAAGTGCGGGCGTAATGTTCTCGGACGCCGACCTGCTCGGCGTGCCGTACAGAGCAATCGTCAGCCCTCGGAATATGAAAAACGGCGTGGTGGAGATTGTATCTCGCGACAAAACCTTCTCCAAGACAGTTGCTTTAGCAGACGCTGCCGACGCCGTTGTAGAGCTCATTCGTAATGAACTAAACGTCGCGAGAGTGTAATAATATAATCGGGAAAGTAAGAACACCTTTACGGTGTAAACATCCCCTTCATGCAATTGTTATGAAAGGGATGTTTTTTGTGTCGCAACACACGCGGAGCGGTTTGCTTACATTTAAAGAAAGTACTGTAAAAATCTTGATGTACAGATATATCCGAAGTATAATCAAATTATTTCAGATATTCTTGTGAAGTATGAAAAATTGTATTGATAAACACACAAGCAAGTAGAATTTAACTAAGTGCTTACGGATAGACATTAAAGCGCCAAAGGGGGGGGGGTAAAAAAGTTGAGTA
>JAIEFT010000036.1:75298-77950 GCA_029066805.1 Clostridiales bacterium
CCCCCCCACCCCCCCCCACCCCCCCTCCCCCCCCCCCCCCCCCCCCCGCCCCCCCGCGCCCCCCCAAAAAGTTGAGTCAATTAGTTTTATCTTAAAAATGACATTAGTTTGATATATATTACTTTTGTAGTTTTTTTGGTAAACAAAGAATGGGCTTGCTTGACAATTCAATGTATTTTGTGATATAACAAAAATCATGAGTTCTACAAATGAGATAAACGAATACCTGATACGGTTGAGGAACGGCGAGCCATGTCTCGAGGAATTTTTCCGTGCGACTTCAGGTTATATTAAGGTTATCGCCTATAAATATCTCATAGATAAATCATTTGTAAACGACGTTGTAACGATCACGTTTTATAAAATTTTTGATAATATCCATAGATTCGATGAGCGTCAAAACGGAAAATCCTGGATAAGTAAGATTGCGCAAAACGAAGCGTATACGATTAATAACCGTGAGAAAAAATACAATCATGAATCTTTGGACGAAATAAGTGAAGAAATTGCTTGCGCACTCGACTATCCTAGCAGGGTGGAATTTGTTGCCGCTTTGCAAAATGCTTTAACCAAATTGGGCGAAACAAATAGAATAATAGTCGAGCAAAGAATTATTGAGGGTAAGACGTTTAAGGAAATCGCCGAGATGCTTGGTATGTATGTCGGCACAGTCTATAAGCGATTTAAAAAAAGCGTCAAAAAAATTAATAATGAAATTTTATGATATATGGAAAAATTATCCGATTAATTTCTATATAAGTTAGTAGAGGTGATATCATGAATAAAATTAGCAAAATTAAATCAACCGCATTAATAATGCTGTGCTTGCCGTTTTGCGGCGGTTGGACGAGTGCGCCTAACAACCAAGCTGATGATAGATATGTAGGTGGCGAACTGATAGCTACATATGCTTCCGAGACTATTTCGTACGTGTCAAAACAAATAATCGAGGATATTTCTACCGCCAACGGCGCGCCGGAATATAAGGCTGTAGACGATATGCAAAACGGGTGCGGAGCGGTTGCCGGTGGAAATATCGTAGGCTTTTATGACAAATACTACGAAAACTTAATACCGGGTTGGGCATCGTATTATTCGAACGGTATGTACAAAAAACAGAATAGCGCTAATGTATCTCCGCTTCTTCAAGACTTGTATGCGCGTATGCAAACCAACGTCGTAGCGCCGGGTGTATCTGAAAGTGAATTTAAAAACGGTTTACAAAGTTATGTCGTAGATCACGGCTATACTATACAATATATTTCGCTCGGTAACGGAAATAGCTTTGATTACAGCGCATTTAAAACTGCTGTCAGTAATAACCAGCCTACCGTATTGTTTGTTCGACCGAGTAGTCTGTATCATTGTCAATCCAAAGACAATGAAGATATTGTAACCTCTTTCAATATAAGTGGTAACCATATAATGATGGCATTTGGCTATTACGAAGTTAAATATACTTTGAGTAGCGGAACGCGAACAGACAAATATTTGCGCGTTTCCGTGGGATTGTCCGGTGAAACTCAAGCCTATTATAAAATCGGTTCCTATGTCGATGCGGCTTATCAAGTAAAAGTAAATTAGAGGCGAGTATGCGCGAAGAGCATAAACTTAACAAAGCAATAGAGCAGGACGGCGTCGATACGCAATCTGAAATTCTCGAAGAGCTGAAACGTCGTTATCCTCAATACGTAGAGCAATCGAACAAGAAACAAACGTCCGCAAGGAAACGCGGGTTTGCGTTTATTTCCGCAATTGCAGCCGCAGCTGTTTGTGTAGCAGTTATAGTGCCTTGCGCAGTGTTATTGCCTAATAGAAATAGCGGTACTGATAATGGCGGCAAGGATAATATTCGCTATTGCGCGCAGACGGAATATAGAGCCTTATATGATGTGGAATATACAATAGGAGAGTACCGCGAAAATAATAATCGAAATTTTTTGTATTTCGACTGGTATGAGTTTGGCGAAGATTGCAACACCGTTTGCTATGTCAGTAAAGCGGATAATGAGGTGTTATGCTTGGAGGAGAATATATATTTACCCACATCGGAAGAGTTTGTACAAATTTCTTTAACAAAAACAAATGTGTATTTGAGTATGTTTGATGTAGTCTTTGCCGACTGCAATAGCGAATATATGGTTGACAATCATACTGTAAAATGGGTTGTAAACGAAGCGAAGGCGCGTTGTATATTCGAAGACGGAGGTTATAGATATTTTATACAAGTAGAGCCGACGAAAGATGAAAATAGATTGTTTGAGTTGGTAGAAAAGCTTTTGCAAACAAAATAAAAAAATTTTTTTACAAATAGGAAAAATTTTCGACGTTTTTCGTGTAGATATAAATAGAGCCTTCATGTGTAGCTGTTTGCTCGTGTAATGGCTCGACTTTATGGAGCACACAAATGAGCGTCGGTGTTTTAGAGGAAGAATATATATATAATTACAGCTAGCATTTTGCCGGCGCTCTTTTGTGTTGCTTATTTATTTTCAATACAGCAGTATTTTATGCATTGGTTTTTGTCATCTGTGCAAGAAAGGATGTTTACGATATTGCAAAATAATAAAAACGTATTTACTTTTGCAATGCAGCACTTGCGTTGCTGAAAGATAAAACATATTACAATAACTTATAATTATTCGGAGATTA
>JAIEFT010000037.1 GCA_029066805.1 Clostridiales bacterium
TAGCGCTGTTTAAAAAACTCAGCTCCGCCATAACAGCCAAAACCACCCTAGTCTGTACAGTCGTGTTCGTGCTGCTGCTGATAGGCTACGCCGCATTCGTGCTTGCGAGTATCGGCAGTCTTGTGGGCAGCGGGCAGGAAATATCGCAGGATTTTATGCGGCGCATGATTATTACTTCCGCCGTGGTCGTGCTTGTGTTTATCGTGCTCGGCGCGGTGCTCGGCGGATTTTCCAGCCAGTACATGATAAGCCCGGTGCGCAAAATAACGCATAGGGTAAAGGAAATATCGGAGGATAATATTTCCGCACGGCTCGACCCTGTGGACTCTCAAGACGAGCTGATGGAGCTTACCAAGCAGATAAACACCATGCTCGACAAGCTGCAACAGGCGTTTGAACGACAGGAGAACTTTGTGTCCGACGCGTCGCATGAGCTGAAAACGCCGCTTGCCGTGATTGCGGGCTATGCCAATCTTTTACGGCGGTGGGGCAAGGACGACCCTAAGGTTTTGGACGAGGCGGTCAACGCCATATCGCGCGAGAGCGAAAACATGAAGCGTATTGTCGATCAGCTTTTGTGGCTTGCTAAATTAGGTGACTTTGCGCTTAACTGCACTACGTTTAACCTGTACGAAACGGTGTCCGGCGTTGTGGAAGGATACAGGCTTGTAAACACAGGACACCAAATCGAGCTGTCGGGCGAGCAAACCGTAACGCTCAATACCGACAAGAATTTGCTGACCGAGGCGGTGCGCACGCTGGTTGACAACGCCATAAAGTACACGCCCGCAGAAAAAGGCGTCATTAAGCTGTTTGTAGAATGTGTGGAGGGCGGCGTGGAAATAGCCGTTCAGGACAACGGCATTGGAATATCAGATGCCGATTGCTCGCAAATCTTTGATAGGTTCTTCCGCTGTGACAAAGTGCGCGGCAGGGAATCCGGCTCGTGCGGACTGGGGCTTACCATATGCAAACAGATAGTGGAAATGATGGGCGGTAAGATCTCCGTCGAGAGCGAGCTCGGCAGGGGCAGCACGTTTACCATAGCGCTGTACAGCGTGGTGGAACAATAATGCAGAATGCAGAATAAGGTTGAGACTCTTCACTGCGTTAAGAGTGACAAAAAAATTTCATTTGTCCTACGCAGCCGCCGCAGGCTATTCCGAGCGTTTTTTTGTCCGCCGAAGAGTCTCAGTCTTATTTCAATTCCGAATTCGACAAAAGTGAATAATATATGACCGATTACGCGTCGGGATTTGTCATATATTACAGTATGAAATTCGGTTGGGAAACGGTTTTGATATTTGCCGCGGCAACGCTATTAGTTGCCGTTGTGGCATGGGTAATGCATCTTAAAACGCGCGGTGTGCTGCGCGTCATCATCAATTCGATAGCGGGCGGCGCGCTCATTGCGGGGCTTTCGGCGTTTAATATTATCGCGCTTCCGCTTAATGCGTTTAACTCAATTCTGGTGGGCGTGCTGGGACTGCCCGGCGCGGGGATAGTAATAACAGCTGCGTTGCTGCTGTGAGGAATATGGAAGCGGGAAGAAGTAATATAAAAAGGATGAGACTCTTCGCTACGCTCAGAGTGACAAAAGAATTACGCAGTCCGACACTATTCGTAGCATTGCCTTCCTTGCCCCTTTATCGGCAATTCGTACCACTTTCCCCCGAGGGGGAAAGCGAATCACTAAAAAACCGCCGTGCTTTGGCACAGCGGTTTTTGTTATAGTAGGGGATTAGATGTTGTAGCTGAGCTTGCCGTCCTTGTTATGTACGATAAGCTGAGCTTGAAGGCGCTTGGCAAGGTCGCGTGCAATGGGCAATGCTTCCGCTTTTGTGGCTAAGCGTCTGTACGCTCTGTTGCTGTCCGAGCGGTCGATTACCCAGTCGTTCTTTTCCTCGTCGAATTTGAGCGTGACCTTGATTGCCGAGTTTTCGTCGCCGAACTCATTGTCGTACTCGTCGTCGGGGG
>JAIEFT010000038.1 GCA_029066805.1 Clostridiales bacterium
CGACAACAAGACCACCATGGTTTTTGATATTCAAGCTTGGTATCAGGTATGAGCCGCAGCAGTACCATTGTGCCCGCTAAGGATGAACCCGAAACAACCGAACCCGAGCCCGAGCAAAATAACGAGCCGGCAAAAGAAGTGCCTCCGATTATGGCAGACAGAGTTTCCGAACCCGAGGTAAAGGATGAATCCGCGGCTGCGGAACAAGCGGCCGTCGAGGAAAAAGCCGTTGAAGCGGAAGTAAAAGACGTGGCTTCTGAGCCCGCGAAGGTCACCGCAGAGAAACCTGTATCACAAAAGAAGCCTGCACAAAAAAGCGCTGCCGGTGCAAAAAAGACTACCGCAAACAGCGGAGCTAAAAAGAGCAAGAAATAATTAAGCTTAAAAGTATATTCCAAATATCCTCCGCATACTGTAAAGTGTACGGAGGTTTTTTATGCGCTCAAAAAAGAATGCTGTAGCTCGTGACCGTGGATATGTGTTTGAAGTCGTTAATGCCAACATCATAGCTTTGATAGTGGCGTTGCTTGCAATATTGCTATCTGCGCTTGCAGTTAAACTGTTTAACGTATCAGACAGCGCAATCCCGATTATCAATCAGGTAATTAAAAGCGTGTCTATATTTATCGGCTGCATTGTGTCGCTTAAAAAGCCCAACAGTGGATGGTTGCGCGGAATTATTTGCGGTTTCACGTTTGTCATGCTGTCATTCTTGGTATTTTCGGCACTGCAAAACAATTTTGAATTCAGCTTGGCGCTACTGAATGACTGTGCGCTTGGCATGGTGTCCGGTATGATAAGCGGTATAATCGCCGTCAACATCCGCAACCGCAAGTAATATTCCGATTCGATGCGGTATATATGATGTCCGATATTAAGAAATTTGTATAATTGTACTCAATCACTTGATTTTAAACTAAAAGTATTGTATAATGGAACAAAAGAAAATGGGAGGCATAATATGGCTCATATAAAAGTTATCAGACAATCCACAAATGACAATGGTTGCGACACCGCGTGCGGTGAGTGCCAAACAAGCTGCCAATCGGCATGCAAGACAAGCTGCACGGTAGGAAATCAGTCGTGCGAACGCAAAACCGTTAAGGTGCTTAACTCCAACAAGAATCAAACCAACTGATTACCGATGGTTCACACTTTTGAACTGCTCGGACGGGTTTTTGCACTCGACACCGAGAGTGGGTCGTTTTTTGAAATCGACCGTATAGTTAAGGCTCTTTTAGACGGCGACGACACGTCGCCGTTTTCGCCGTGTGAAATAATGGGCGCTCAAGCCGAAATAGCAGAGTTAAAAGCTCAAGGCATACTTTTTGCGCCGCAGATAGACGCAGAGCTTCCGCCTTACACTCCCACGATTAAGGCGATGTGCCTTAACGTATCGCATAACTGTAATCTTGCCTGCACATATTGTTTTGCCGATGGCGGAACATATTGCGGCGAGCGGCAGACCATGTCGTACGAGACAGCAAAGGCGGCTATAGACATGCTTGTAAAGATGAGCGGCAAGCGGCGCAATCTTGAGGTGGACTTTTTCGGCGGCGAGCCGATGCTCGATTTTGACGTAGTTAAGAAAACGGTATACTACGCTCGGTCGCTCGAAAAATCGCACAACAAGAATTTTCGATTTACCATAACGACAAATGCGTACAAGCTGTCCGACGAGGATATAGACTTCTTCAACGAACAGATGTACAATGTTGTTATCAGCATTGACGGCAGAAAGGAAGTTCACGACCGAGTCCGCAAGACCGTGAGCGGAAAAGACAGCTTTGACATTGTAATTAAAAATGCATTGAAGTTTAAAGAACGGCGAAAAGGGCAATATTATGTTCGCGGGACGTTTACTCGCTACAACACCGACTTTTGCGCGGACGTACTGTTCTTGAACGATTTGGGATTCGACCAACTATCAATCGAGCCTGTTGTGCTAAAGCCGGATAATCCTCTCGCCATACGCGACTGTGATCTGCCTGCGGTTATAGCCGAATACGACAAGCTTGCCGCGGCATACATAGAGCGGAGAAAGACAGATAAATGGTTCAATTTTTTCCACTTTATGATAGACCTCGATAATGCGCCTTGTGCGGTAAAACGACTCAAAGGCTGCGGTGCGGGCGGCGAGTACGTAGCGGTTGCGCCCGATGGAACAGTATATCCGTGTCACCAGTTCGACGGATTAAAAGATATTGCGCTCGGCAATGTTTTCGACCAAAATTTCGACGAGGACAAGCGCAAGAGCTTTTACGAATGCAGTGTGCTTTCCAAACCCGAATGTTCGGCGTGCTGGGCAAAATACTACTGTTCGGGCGGATGCATGGCTAACTCGTTCAAGTTTGGCGGAGACATAAACGTGCCATACAAGCCTGCATGCGAGCTGATGAAAAAACGCGTGGAGTGCGCCCTTGCCATTAAAGCGATAGAAGAGAGTGTCGATTAAGCGCATTCCTTGCAAAAAAGTTGAATTATTTTGCAATAAGTGTTTTTAAATATTTGACTTGTGCCACGCTATTTTATATAATATTAGGGAATATATCGGTAGAATGGATAAACATATTCGGCGATAACAAGATCCCGCGGAGAAAA
>JAIEFT010000039.1 GCA_029066805.1 Clostridiales bacterium
AGGAGGACTTTTCTGTCTATTAGGTACGCTTAAGCTCGATGGTGACCACTTGCATAGCAAGTGGATTATTTGACATAAAAAACCGATATGAGTAATCCTCACATCGGTTAATTTTTTCTATCACTGTTACGCTTTGATTAGAACTTAATTTCGAGCGAAACAACCTTATTTGCGGCAAGCTTTAATCCAATCAGCAGACCGCGCAAATCGTCAAACGATTTGGCGTCCACTTTTTTGGGCGCTTTTGCCGTTTTGGGCAGTTGTACGTCAATTACGGTTGCGTGCTTTGCTTTGAGCTTGACAACAAGCGTGCCGCGCGATACGTCCCATTCCATGGACGATATTTCTACGCCGGCTCTTGTCTGGAAGCCTGTAAGCGTGCCCTTGCCCATTTCCGCAGGCACTGCGGGCAACAAGTGTATAAGCGTAGGCGTTGACTGGACCAACGCTTCTTGCAATGCTCCCGCCACAATTACGTTTACATACGGGACAGGCTGCGCCCACAAGCCGTGTTTGCCGCTGCCCATGCCGCGCCAGTCGTCGGCAGCAAACATCATATTGTTCATTGCCATGCCGCGCACAAGCGCATTAATTTGGTCGTATAATAAGTCGCCCTCTCCCAAGCGAGCAAATATTTGCGCGTATCCCGCCAACGCGTCCGCACCCATGTTTTCGCGCGCGGTAACGCTCTTCTTTTTGGCGGTTACCGTATACGCCTTATTGAGCTCAATATTGTCGCGGCTGTGATAATCGGGATATACGGGATAGTACATAGCCACCGACGGCGCGCACGGATTGTCTGTGCAACGATCGTCCACATACTCGCAGATTGTGCCGTCGCTGTTGTACTTGTACGGCGGAATCTTTTTGAGCATATCTTCCCACTTAATTATCTCCGCCTTATTTATGCCGGCGGTCTTGCTCCCCTCTATTAGATTGGCAAGCAAGCTACGCGCGATGGCAAAGTCCACAGTGGCATTTGCGGCTACGTCGTGTTTTTCCGCAGTAGCAACCGCGGCCGATAACGCGCTCGACTTGCTCTCGGTATTGGTTAGGTTGCCCGGTGTGGAGAACGGCGAATACGACGGTGTTGACTCGTAATACTTTAAGTCGACAAGCTTGAAAAACTCCTCATAGAACGTTATCGCCTCTTTCATGAACGGAAGCGCGCGCGTCTTTAGGAACTTTTGGTCGTTGGTATACAGCGCGTAGTCGTAGAACAGATTGCCGAGCCATCCCGCAACGCCCGTAAAGTGTATCATTGCGTCGTTTATATCGCCCGGATAGCCGGTGGACGGCGACATAGTATACGGAACAAATATGCCGCGGCAGCCGTACAGCCTTGAAGCATTCAGCTTGAGCTGCTGCATTACCGACTCGTAAAGGTGGAATACGCTTTCCGCATAATCGTTGAGGTTGCCCGCTTGGGTCATGTCGTACACCGCTTGAAGATTGCCCGCGGCGTTTATCTGTGCGCTTTCCGCTTTGTAATCGCCGCACCATAGCCCGTACGGTGCAAACGGTCTTCCTTCCGGTTTAGAGCCGGTTATCATTAAGTATCTACCGTAAGCCCAAAGCTTTTCGAGCAACGCAGCACCGGTCTCCCCGCTTTGCACAGCAGCGGCTATGGCGCTGTCCACATAAGCGTCACGCGACGCGGCGTCAGCGCCAAAGTCGACCTCAGCCGAATAGAACAGTTTTTGATGTAATGCTTGATGCTCTTTTAACAGCTTATCGTAAGTGAGCTTGATATCGGTTATGGAAGCTTTGCACTCCTTCCAAGCTTTGTCGCGCTGCGCCTCGATAAACGGTTTGATAATAACCAGTATCTTCTCCGCGCCGGTTACGACAAGACTGTCGCCAACGATTTCCTGCTTGCCTGCGAAGAAGTTTATTTTTGCAACCGCGCCGAAGTCCGCGCCGGACGAAGACCGCGCCGAAAAATACAGCCAGTAGTTTTCGCTCTTGACGGTTACATTGTCGGGAGTTGCAGATACCGCCATTTGTGTGCGGGCGTTGAACTTGTCGTGAAGCTCGAACTTAAACGACGCGTCGATATTCTTTTGTCCCGTACGCGAAATCTCGTATACAATAATATCCCGCGCACGTGAAACAAACGCATTGCGCGAAAATCTTGTAGCGCCGTCCTTGAACGAAACTGAAGCTTCCGCGCTCTCCAAATCAAGCGTTCTGCCGTACTCCTTTGCGCCCTTATCGACCTTCATGTCGATTTTGAAATCGCACAGAGGAAGCGGGTACGACAATTGCGGTCTGTACCCCTTGCGAATAAGCTCGGTAGACAAAATCTTTTCTGCGCCGACAAAATCGCCGTCGGCTATCTTTTTGCGCACTGCGGAAACTTTATCCGACACGTCCTGAAGAGCAGAGTCCTTGCCCTGCCACCACAAATCGCCGTGCGTAATCATAAGCACATCGGAAGCCGCGCCACCGGTAATGTCTGCGCCGATAACGCCGTTGCCGAGCGGCAAGCCCTCTCGCCACTGACTTCCCCACCAGGACGACGGTTGTGAAAATTTTAAAGTGTTCTTAGGTTTGCGCGCTACTGCCATTTACTTACTTCCTCCGCTGATTACTTTCGAGAATTATATTATGTGAGAATTATAGCATAAAATTTCTGCTTTTGACAAGTATTCGACAACATTTTTATGCCCGAAAATGCGAATAATCACAAAAAAACACCCATTTTTTAGCCAAAATCGGCTTGTACGCCACGATATCGGCGGCAATGTAAATTTACCTACAGTTTTTTGTGGCGATTTTTGCGCACCCGACAGCGCAAAAAACCGCTCGCATTCGCCGAAAAAAAACCTCGTTCACA
>JAIEFT010000004.1 GCA_029066805.1 Clostridiales bacterium
AAGATTTCCCACGCTTCTTTAGGGAAAGAAGTCTGCAAGAAAACTTTACGGGAATAAGTTTGTTAGCGAAATTATTTTGTCATTCCGAGCGTAGCGAGGAATCTCATCCTTTTTTTCTACGGTTGAGATTCTTCACGGCGCTTCGCTTGTTCAGAATAACCTGCGGTTGCTTCGTAGGACAAAGATTGTGATTATGCTTGAGCTTTAGCCCTTTCGCCTATTACCTTTTCGGCAATGTTTCTGGGAACTTCGGCGTAGTGGTCGAACTGCATGGTGTAGTTGCCGCGACCCTGCGTGCGCGAACGAAGGTCGGTTGCGTAACCGAACATTTCGGACAGCGGGATTTCGGCATGGATGATCTGGCTGCCGTTTACAAGGTCTGTGCCGAATATCGTGCCGCGACGCGAGCTTACGTTGCCCATAACGTCGCCCAAGTACTCGTCGGGCAGCGTTACGTCAACCTTCATGATAGGTTCGAGCAAATATGCGTCGCCCTTTTTCATGCCGTCCTTAAACGCCATAGAGCCTGCGATCTTAAACGCCATTTCGGACGAGTCAACCTCGTGGTAGCTTCCGTCGTACAGCGTTACCTTGAAGTCAACGCACTCGTAGCCGGCAAGAATACCGCTCATGCGCGCTTCGGCAATGCCATTGTCTACAGCGGGGATATATTCCTTCGGGACAGAGCCGCCGACGGTCTTGTCCTCGAACACATAGCCTTGACCCTGTTCCAGCGGTTCCATAATGACCTTGCAGTGACCGTACTGACCTTTACCGCCGCTCTGACGAATGTACTTGCCTTCCGCCTCGACTTTCTTCCTGATGGTCTCGCGGTAAGCAACCTGCGGTTTACCGACGTTAGCCTCAACCTTGAACTCGCGAAGCAAGCGGTCGACAATGATGTCGAGGTGAAGCTCGCCCATACCTGCGATAATGGTCTGACCGGTCTCCTGATCGGTGTATGTCTTGAACGTGGGGTCTTCCTCGGCGAGCTTGATAAGCGCCATGGTCATCTTTTCCTGACCTGCTTTGGTCTTGGGCTCGATAGCCACACGGATAACGGGCTCGGGGAATTCCATGCTCTCGAGAATGATCGGGTGCGCTGCGTCGCAAAGCGTGTCGCCTGTGGTCGTATCCTTAAGACCGACAATAGCGCAAATATCGCCCGCGCGGACCTCTTCGATATCGGTACGCGAGTTGGCGTGCATCAAAAGCAGACGACCGATACGCTCCTTCTTGTCCTTGGTGGAGTTGAGAACGTACGAACCTGCGGGGCAAACGCCGCTGTAGCAGCGGAAGAATGCAAGCTTACCTACAAACGGGTCGGCGGCAATCTTGAACGCCAAGCCCGCAAACGGTTCGTTGTCGTCGGTCTTGCGCTCTGCCTCGTTACCCTGCTTGTCCGTGCCTTTTATGTGCGCGATGTCTACGGGGCTGGGCAGATAATAAACGATAGCGTCAAGAAGCTTTTGCACGCCCTTGTTTTTGTACGACGAGCCGCAGAATACGGGGTTCATCGTCATATCAAGCGTAGCTTTACGCACAGCCGCACGGATCTCGTCTACCGTGAGCTCCTCGCCTGCGAAATACCGCTCCATGAGCGCGTCGTCCGTTTCGGCAACGGCTTCCAAAAGGATTTGGCGGTACTCGTCGGCTTGCGCCTTGTACTCTTCGGGGATCTCGGTCTCGTTGATTGTCTTGCCGAGGTCGTCCTCGTAGATTTCCGCTTTCATTGTAACAAGGTCGATCATGCCCTTAAAGGTGTCTTCCTTGCCGATGGGGATTTGGAGCGCAACGGGATTCGCACCGAGACGCGTCTTCATCATGTCGAGCACGTTGAAGAAGTTAGCGCCGTTAATGTCCATCTTGTTAACGTAAGCAATACGGGGTACGCAGTACTTGGTAGCCTGTCTCCAGACGGTTTCGGACTGCGGTTCGACGCCGCCCTTTGCGCAGAACACCGCGACAGCGCCGTCAAGAACCTTGAGCGAACGCTCGACCTCGACGGTAAAGTCAACGTGCCCGGGGGTGTCGATAAGATTGATACGTACCATCGGTTGTCCGGGTGCGGTCTGCCACTGCGTAGTGGTAGCAGCGGAGGTAATGGTAATACCGCGCTCCTGCTCCTGAACCATCCAGTCCATGGTAGCGCCACCGTCGTGAACCTCGCCTATCTTGTGCACCTTGCCGGTGTAGAACAAAATACGCTCGGACGTAGTGGTTTTACCGGCGTCGATGTGCGCCATAATACCGATGTTTCGCGTGTTTTCCAATGCAAATTGTCTTGCCATGATATTTTCCTCAATTAAGAATTCAGAATTAAGAATGCAGAATTATAAATAAGGTTGAGATTCCTCGCTACGCTCGGAATAGCCGATGGCTGCTGCGCAGGACAAAAAATTTATTACCGTGCAACAAAATTATTTTGTCATTCTGAACAAGCGCGCCAGCGCGCCGTGAAGAATCTCATCTTTTAAATCTATGCATAGCTTAATGTGTTACCATCTATAATGCGCAAACGCCTTGTTCGCTTCCGCAACTCTGTGCATTTCCTCTTTGCGCTTTACTGCCGCGCCGGTGTTGTTGTATGCGTCGAGCAGTTCGCCGGCAAGACGCTCGTCCATCGTCTTTTCGCCGCGCTTGCGTGCGAACATAACGATCCAACGAATAGCAAGCGTTTGCTGACGGTCGGCACGGATCTCCAACGGCACTTGATAGGTAGAACCGCCGACACGGCGCGCCTTAACTTCCAATTGCGGTTTGACGTTTGCCATAGCTTGGTTGAAAACGTCTACCGGTTCGAGCGACGTCTTTTCCTTAATAATATTAAAGGCGTCGTATACTATAGCCTGAGCCGTGCCCTTTTTGCCGTCAAGCATAATCTGATTGACAAGCTTGGTCACGACCTTGCTGTTATAAATAGGGTCGGGTAAAACGTCCCGTTTCGGGACCCCACTTCTTCTGGGCATGATTATCTCCTTATTCGATTTTTTGTGGGCAAGAAAGCCCGGTTGTGATACGCCAAGGAATAATAACGCTTGTCCGCCGTCAAGCGGAAAAACTCTTACTATTTAGCCTTTTTCGCACCATATTTTGAGCGAGCTTGCTTGCGCTTAGCCACACCCGCAGTGTCTAATGCACCGCGAATGATGTGATAACGCACACCGGGCAAGTCCTTCACTCTGCCGCCACGGACAAGCACAACCGAGTGTTCTTGCAGGTTGTGACCGATGCC
>JAIEFT010000040.1:0-104627 GCA_029066805.1 Clostridiales bacterium
GCTCGTGGGCTGGGTGTGGTGTATACCCTCCCAGCCTCTTCCTCTTCCTCGTCGTCGATTAGGATTTCCTGCATACCGTCGGGAACTTCCTCTTCCTCGTCGTCGGCAAACGGATCCCAGCTATTTTCCTCATCGTCGGCGTCGGTGACCTCCTTGGATTCCTTCTCCTTTTCCTCGCGCTCCTTGCGGCACTCGAAGCAAACGTCTTCGTCCTCGCCTAAAAGGTTAACGTGGCAAACGGGACAAATGCGATTGTCGGATTCGTCGTCTTCGTCGGGCAAAAGGATAGACGGATCGCCTATACCCATTTCGGCTTTGCACACGGCGCAAAGCTTTTCGCGTTTGTCGATGTAATTGATTTCGCAGCGCGGGCAAATGATATAGACGGGGCGTTCGTCCTTGTTGTTCTTTTCGGATTTTTTCATAAAAGTATCTCCGTAAGTTCCTATAAATCGCACATATTATATGCGTTTTAAACGAGTTTGTAAACTGTTTTTATGCCATTTTTGAAAAATAATTACGCCGGATTTAAAATTTTTTCTACGTTTAATTTTTTCTTGTTTAGGTAATAATTATTCACAGCAACAAATAGCCATGGAGTGCTTGAGCTCCGCACGCCATGGCTTAGGAGGTACACATGCGTCGTCAAGCGGTAAACATACAGGAAGTCAAACAGAAAATCGCAGAATTACGCGGCAAAAATCTGTCGCTCGCAGTCAATAAGGGTCGGAACAAAATAACCAAAATGCACGGTCAGATAGTCGACCTTTTCCCGTCGGTGTTCACATTTCGCGCCGTCGCGGGCGATCTGGTATCGTTCTCGTACTCCGACATTATATGCGGGGACATTAAGATAGGTTATTAGGTCGGATGCAAAACCAATAATGCCGAACACAAAAAAACCGATAGGACGCTTCATCGCTCATTCCTATCGGTTTTGTCGTTATTTTATTTTGCTGCGTATTACAAGCGGTTGTACTTAGTAATCATGTCCTTGATTTTGCCGGCAAGCGCTACCCAATCCGGATTGGAACGCCATGCCCAGTTTCCGCCCAGAGTGGACGGCGTGTTCATGCGCGCCGAAGTGGGCAGTCCCAAAAAGTCCTGCATGGGTATAATGACGGTATCGGCTTTGGACGAGAACAGCCGATCTACGATTTCTCCGACTATATCGTCGCCGTAATAGCCGAGCGTGCGGCGGACAAGGTCTTTCTCGCCATCGCCGAGCGCGTCGAACCAACCGCGCGTGGTATCGTTGTCGTGCGTGCCTGTGTACGCCACGCAGTTAGTATTGTAATTGGTGTAATAGAAGTCGTTGTTAGGGTTGCCGTCAAACGCGAATTGCATGATCTTCATGCCGGGATAGCCCGTTTCGCGGACGAGGGTTTTAACGCATTCGTGAAGCTCGCCCAAATCCTCGGCGATGATCGCGGGATTATTAAGCTTTTGGTTGATGGTGTTGAACAACGCCATGCCCGGACCGGGCTTCCACTCGCCGACTCTTGCGTTTGTGCGATCCGCAGGGATAACGTAGTAATCGGCAAAAGCGCGGAAGTGGTCGATACGCACAATGTCGTAAAGCTTGAGCGCCATGCTCATGCGCATGACCCACCAGTCGTAATTGGTTTCGCGCATGTAGTCCCAGTCATAAATGGGATTGCCCCAAAGCTGCCCGTCGGCAGAGAAATAGTCGGGCGGAACGCCTGCCACGACCTTTTTGGAAAGGTCTTCGTTGAGCAGGAATTGTTTGGGATTGCTCCACACTTCCACCGAATCGTGCGCGACGTAGATGGGCATGTCCCCCACGATTTTTACGCCCTTGCTGTTTGCGTAATTCTTGAGCGCAAGCCACTGACGGAAAAACTCGTATTGCAGGAACTTGTGGAACTCCGCCGCGGAAGCAAACTTAGCGACCGAACCCGTGCGGTGCATATACTTGGATTCCCAAGTATACCAAGGCTGCATGTCGTGCGACTCCTTAAGCGCCATAAACAAAGCGTAATCGTCCAGCCAGAACGCGTTTTCGGTCTTGAACGCTTCGTAGTCCGCAGGCGGCGCAGCTTTGAATCTGCGGAACGCCTTGCGCAGCGTGGCAAACCTCTCATAGTAAACCTCGGCATAGTCTATATCCTTAAGCTCGTATGTAGGAGCTTCGGCTTTTTTTAGCAGTCCCTCTTCGATAAGCGTGTCGATATCTATAAAGTACGGATTGCCCGCAATCGCACTGGGCGACTGGTACGGCGAATCGCCGTAGGACGTAGGACACAGCGGCAAAACCTGCCACAGCGACAGACCGGCATCAGCCATAAAGTCCACAAACTCGTAAGCCGACTTGCCGAACGAACCGATTCCGCGCGCGTTGGGCAGCGACGATATGTGCATTAATACACCTGCTTTTCTTTCCAAAATACACCTCGTTATCCAATAGTTTTTGCAATGTAAGTATAGCACATACATTTTGGGATTTCAATATATTTAGACAAAATTATTCATGCAAATTAAAAGGATGAGATTCCTCGCGTTGCTCGGAATGACAAAATAACTATATTTTTTGTCATTCCGAACGTTTTCTGCCCGCTGAAGAATCTCATCCTTATTTTAATGCTGCATTCTTAATTCTTAATTCTGAATTTACTACGCTTTCGGACCTGCCGCGACGATAGCCGCGTCAAGGTTGTACTTTTTGATGTTCTCGGCAAAGTCGTGCGCAAGCTTTTTGGCAAGCCTATCGTACTCTGCTTTGTCCTTCCACACGTTTTTGGGATTGAGGATGTTGCTTTCCACGTTCGGGCAAGTCTTAGGGATAGCCAGACCGAAAAAGGGCTCTACCTCGTACTCTACGTTTGCGAGCGTACCGTCGAGCGCGGCGGTGACGATTGCGCGGGTTGCGGGCAGGCTCATGCGCTTGCCTACGCCGTACGCGCCGCCCGTCCAGCCGGTGTTGATAAGGTATACGCTCGAGCCGTGTTTTTCTATCTTCTCGCCCAAAAGCTTTGCGTACTCGGACGACGGAAGCGGCATGAACGGCGCGCCGAAGCATGTGGAGAACGTGCTGACGGGATCGGTTATTCCGCGCTCTGTGCCTGCAACCTTGCTGGTGTAGCCGGACACAAAGTAGAACATTGCCTGTTCCTTGGTGAGCTTAGCCACGGGCGGAAGCACGCCAAACGCGTCTGCGGTAAGGAATATAACCGTCTTGGGGTGCTTGCCTACCGACGGCACTACCTTGTTTGGAATAAAGTCGATCGGGTACGACACGCGCGTATTTTCCGTAAGCGAACGGTCCTTGTAGTCGGGCTTGCGCGTTTCGGGATCTATAACGACGTTTTCCACAAGCGCGCCGAATCGGATCGCGCCGTATATTTCGGGCTCGTGCTCCTTGCTGAGGTCAATGCACTTGGCGTAGCAGCCGCCCTCAATGTTGAATATCCCGTCGTCCGACCAGCCGTGCTCGTCGTCGCCGATAAGTCCGCGCTTGGGATCGGCGGAAAGCGTGGTCTTGCCTGTGCCCGAAAGACCGAAGAACAGCGCTGTATCGCCACTGCCGTCAAGCGCCATGTTGGCCGAGCAGTGCATTCCCAAAACGCCCTTTTGCGGGAGCAGGTAGTTCATAAGTGAGAACACGGATTTTTTCATCTCGCCCGCGTACTTCGAGCCGACAACAAGAATGATTTTTTTGTTAAGGCAAAGCAGTATCGCCGCCTCGCTGTTTGTGCCGCATTCCTTGGGGTCGAGCTTGAGCCCGGGCACGGCAATAAGCGTGTAGTCCTCTTTAAAGCCCTTAAGCTCTTCCTCCGTCGGACGAATGAGCATGTTGTTCATGAACAGGTTTTCGGACGCGTATTCGTTGATTACGCGCACGGCAACGCGGTACTTGGGGTCTGCGCCGGCAAAGCCGTCAAACAAGTAAACATTCTTGCCGGACAGGTACTCGCCTACCTTTTTGTAGATGAGTTCGAATTTGTCGAGCGGGAATTTCTTGTTCTCCGTGCCCCAGCCGATTTTTTCGGACACGCCCGCCTCGTCAACGATAAAGCGGTCTTTAGGCGAACGTCCGGTGTACGCGCCCGTTTCCACAAGCAGCGCGCCGGTATCCATCAGCCTCGACGGCTCGGTGGCAAGCGCCTCTTCGGTCAATACCGCGGGCGTAAGATTGCGCTCGACCTTTTTGGGATTTACTATCCCGTGCTTTTCAATTCCGTAGGTTTGCATATATACTCCTTTGCGCTTATTGCGCATATATTGTTGACTGTGTTGTGTCCTACTCGGCTTTTGTTGCGGGCACGCACCCGAGCGATTCGCCGAGCAGCCTGATGTTTACCGCGCCAAGCTCCTCCGCGCGCGAGTTAGCGGCAAAGCCCAGCTTTGCCAAAGCGTCTGTAACGTCTTGTTTATTTATGCCCGCTGTAGTAAGATTGTTTACAAGCGTTTTTCGCTTTTGCGCAAAGCATTTTTTGATAAACTCGTCAAGCTCTGCGGAAAGCACAGCGCCCTCTATGCGGTCGAGCCGAATGAGCGTGCTGTCCACTTCGGGCATGGGCGTAAAATCCCACGACTTGATGTCGCGGATCTTTTGGGGCACGGCAACCGCCTGAACCGACGCGGAAAGTGCGCCGAAGTCGCTGCCGCTAGTCGCACAAATCCTGTCCGCGACTTCCTTCTGCACAAGGCATGTTATCGAACCGCACGCGGCAGACTTTAAAAACAAAAATATCAGCGGAGTGGTAATATAGTATGGAAGGTTGGCTATAACAATATACGGCTCGCCTATCAGCATATCTACCGTTTCTATACCCAGCTCGAGCACGTTGTTGCTGAACAGCCTGACGTTGTCCAAGCCTTCCAGCGTTTCGCCGAGTATGGGAAAGAGCGTTTCGTCTATCTCGAACGCGCAAAGCGCCGCGGCACGCTTGGCTATGGCGCGCGAAAGACTGCCCGCGCCAGCGCCGATTTCCACTACGCATTTTCCGTCTGCGCCGCCCGCCTCGGCAATATCGTCAAGCAGGTCGTCGTCGAATATAAAATTCTGCCCGAACGCCTTTTTGTACTTGAACTTATATTTTGTTAAAATTTGCTCTATATCGACCATAATTCCACAGCTACATTATAGCACAAGGCACACAAAAAGGCAAGTATCTCTTGCTTCTTTTGATAAAAGAAGTGCGAAAGAAAACTTTAATTCGATTTCTTGCATGTTCGTTTTGCGACTTTTATTTTGTCATGCAAAGCGTAGCGAAGCATCTCATCCTTATTATTGATTCCGCATTAAGCTTGCTTTGTCATATACTAAAATTAAATAAGATTAGAATTACATTAAATCTTAAATTAGACGCTACATTCAAAATTGTTTGTGCTATAATGCGAATATGAACAAAAAGAGCTTGTTATCACTATGCTTGTTCGCAGCGTCAACGGTATTGAGCTTTATAACAATACACATAATGTCGCTGTTCGATATATCCGAATGGGTGGGCGTGTCGGTGGCGCTATCACTGTTTGTGATAATGGCGATACTGCTTTTGGCGGCGTCAAGCAAGAAAAAGATCAAAAAGCGTGTAAAAGCGTTGCGCTGCGTTGTGCTTACCGTAAACGCAATTGCCGACGGCTTGGCTATAAGCAGCTTGTTCACATACTTAGGCTACTTCCCCGAAATTTGGCAGACGGCGGCTGTTGCCGTCGGACTGATAGCCGTATTCGCGCTGTACTTGGCTGTTACATACATTCCGTTTGCACGCAATCATTACATAATAAGTATGCTGGTATACGCGCTGATAATTTTAGGCTTATGTATAGCTTGGTGCGTGACCGCAAGTCAAGCGACAAAAGCGGAGTCATTTCTTACAATACTGCAACTGATAATATTTATCGCCTTTTTTGTAACGCTTGCCACAGGCGCATACAACGCAGAGGAACATATAAAAAATATCACCTACGCTTCGTTTGCGGGGATAGTCGTAGCAATAATAGTATTGGCAATTATATCCGACGGCGGCGACCTTCCTATTGACGGAATTGGCGGTGTTGATTCGGCAAGTGCAAAAAAGAAACGCAACCCGTACTCTTATATTGCAGTCACTCATGCCGCCACTAATTCACTTATCCGTGTTAATTCCAAAAAGCGTAGCAAACAAGAAAACGAACCGCTCGAAAATTTAGAACCAACCGACGATACCGAGCAATAACAAAAGACTTTCGGCACACTGCCGCCCGGTAAGCTAAACCCCCCATCGGCGTTGCCGCACAATAACCATGGGCGGACTGCCCGCGAAAATCGCGGGCGGGCTTTGCGTTATATATTTCTTCTGTATATTTATTATTCAATAGACCGCATTTTCTGCTTTTATCGTATCGGTCGGCGCAAGCGCCTAGCGAACCGTGCGCCGATTATGCCTACACTTTCTATAATAGCTTTTTCTCGCGGCGCACGGTCTTGCCGCCCGGTAAGCTAAACCCCCCATCGGCGTTGCCGCACAATAACCATGGGCGGACTGCCCGCGAAAATCGCGGGCGGGCTTTGCGTTATATATTTCTTCTGTATATTTATTATTCAATAGACCGCATTTTCTGCTTTTATCGTATCGGTCGGCGCAAGCGCCTAGCGAACCGTGCGCCGATTATGCCTACACTTTCTATAATAGCTTTTTCTCGCGGCGCACGGTCTTGCCGCCCGGTAAGCTAAACCCCCCATCGGCGTTGCCGATGGGGGGTTTGGAGCTACTGGGCGGACTCGAACCGCCGACCTGCTGATTACGAATCAGCTGCTCTACCAACTGAGCCACAGTAGCAAGTATGAACATTTTATTATCTTAAATTGATAACGAAAAGATTATATCACACTTAATTTAATTTTGCAAATGTTTGAGCGCGATTTTACTATGTAAATTACAACGCCGTTCTTCTGCCTAACGCCTGTGACAGCGTTACGCTGTCCGCATACTCGAGCTCCGAGCCCATAGATATGCCCTGCGCTATTCTTGTTACCTTTACGCCCAACGGCTTGATCAGCCTTGCTAAGTATACCGCGGTCGCTTCGCCTTCCACGTCGGGATTAGTCGCGATTATCACCTCGTCCACGCCGTTCAGTCTTGCTATCAAACTTTTGATATTAAGATCGTCGGGCGTGCGGTTGTTCATGGGGCTTAACGTGCCGTGCAGTACGTGATAAACGCCGTCGAACGCGCCCGTGTTTTCCACCGCTATCACGTCCTTGGGGTACGCCACCACACAGATTTGTTTAGCCGACCTCGCCTTACAGATATCGCAAACGTCGTCCTCGGTAAAGTTCCCGCACACCGAGCACAACTTGACATTCTGCTTGACTTCTCTCAGTGCGTCGCAAAACGCGTCAACGTCGCTCTCCTGCATATCTATAACCGCGTAAGCATACCTAAGCGCGGTCTTTTTGCCGACGCCCGGCAGCATGGAAAACCTGCTTGCCAGTGCGGCTACGCACTTAATGTCGCGCATTAAAGTCCGCCAAGGTTGCCGAGCGCGCTATTCTTGTACATCTCGTCGGCTTCCGCATACGCCTCGTTAGCCGCGGCAGTAATCAGATCCTCTAACATTTCCACGTCGTCGGGGTCGACCACCTCGGGTTTAATCGATATCGAAATAAAACGCTTTGTGCCTGAAACGGTAACCGATACCGCGCCGCCGCCGGCTGTGCCTGTTAAGCGCGCCTCTTCCAGTTCTTCCTTGGCTTGAGCCATTTGCTCTTGCAGCTGTTGCGCCTGGCGCATCATCTGCTGCATATTCATTCCGCCGCCGCCCATACCGCGGCCGTATCCGCCGAACTTAGCCATTATATATTAACTCCTTGTAGCTCACGCCGAAAAAATTATCGTCCTGCGATTTAGGCTTCCCACAAATCGGAGAAATTATCTTCGTACTGCTTGCTGTACTTGTTGTAGTTGTAAATGAGAATGTTGCTTTGCCAATCGGCGAAAGCCGCATTTTCGCGCGCCGTCCTGATTGGCTCTTCAAGCACGTCGTAGTAGGTCTGTTCGCCATTGGGCGTGGTTTTATCGTAAAGCGCGACTGCGCCCTTTTGCGGCACGGACGACAAGTACATGATGTGTACGCCGTAGTCGGTTATTACCGGCTCGCCGTAAACCTGACCTACCGCAAGGTTCTTGCGCATTTCGCGCGCGGCGTCGGCAAACTCCTGCATATACGTTTCGCTCTCGCCGTCGGCAATCTCGTACTTAACTACATAACCCTTGTCGTTACCGAACGCGCCGGGGTCGGTGTTGTACAAATAGATAAGGTCGTTGAACTTTTCGTTAGCGAGCGTTACATTGCTCGCAAGCGGGGTCATTACGGAGCGCACGTGCGCAAGCACTTGATCCACGGACATGGGACGCGTAGTGTCGTTTTCGCCGTCCACGTGCGGATAGCACACAATTGAATCGGCAAGCCAAGCGCGGTAGTCCTCGATTCTGGCTTTCTGCTCTTTTTCGTGCAAATTCTTTATGTCGGCGCGGTTCTTAAACGCCGTGAGTGCGGCGGTCTGCTCGTCGGAGAACGGGAGCAGAATGTGCTTGACATAGAAGTAATTGTTGTTAGCGTGATAGAGCACGGTAGTAGAGCCGTCGGTCATAGCGGTGTCGTAAGCCGAAATATCGGCGTCGTACGCGCTGCGCTGCTCGTTAAGAAGCGTGGAATAGCTCTGCGCGACCTCGTCGTACTTGACAGAAACTCTGTCGTTAAGATAGGTCTGCATAGCGGTAATCTTTTGCGAACGCTCGAGACTTTCGCCGCTAAGGTAGTACATTATATAGCCGAACTCGCTATTGCTATCGCTCATGGGATAGCTGTACTCGGCAATCTTGGGATATACCGCCTCAATGCCCTGCGTGTCGATAAGCTTGTCTATAGCCTTAATCTCGTTATCGATCTTGTCCTTTAGCCACTTGCGGTCGGGCTTGTCCAAACGGAAATCGCCGTCAATACGCGACTTGATAAGCGCGATAAATCTGGTCATTGCCTCGCGGTCGAGACTGCGCTCGTCGCTGTTGCCGTTTATGCCCGGCCACGAAACACGATCGGGCGTCCAAATCTCGGTTTCCGTATTTTCAGCGTCGTCATCCGCGTCGCCCTCTGCTTCGGGCTTGACGGGATAAGTCGTACTCGCCGAGGAAGTGTCCTCGTCGATCGAGGTGATCTGTTGCTGTCCGCGTTCGTCGAGTATGTTGTTTTTAAGAGAAAGCAGAGTGTTGTCTACTATAGAGTACAGGTTGCTGCGAATAACATTTTGCTGAATTACGCCCCACTCCATCTGCTCGTTTTCGATTAGAGCGTCAACCTCGTTGGTGACAAGCTCGGCTGTTATGAGCATGCGCACGCAGTACTTGTACAGTCCCTCGGGATCGCCCGAAAACGACGAGGAAAGCGAGCTCGCGTTGTTGTTTACATACTCCAGCAAATCGCGCTTGTAGATGATTTTCTCAGGCGTGGTATATTCGTAATCCTTGCCGTTTCCGTCGTCGTCGAGCACTGTGCCGGCAATCCGGTACGACTGAACGACAGCGACTTCCTGTTGCATGTCGCGCTCGTTGTCGTGACTGAAGAACGAACAGCCCAACAGCATGCACGCCGTAAGGGCAAAAGTCAATATTACTACAAAAATGCGCTTTAACACTTTTTTACACCTATACCGATTAGAGTACTTAATATTATACTAAATCGAAATTAAAAAATCAAACGATTTACTATGTTTTTTGCCAACAAACTTACTTCTTTTTGGAAAGAAGTAAGCAAGAAAACCTAACTTCCATTTCTAAGCCGTTAATTTGGCTGTATATTCTTGCTTAACTCATAACAATAAGCAATATTATTATGTCCTTCTTTTTTGGAAAGAAGTAAGGTCATTCGATTGCTTTACTACAATTACAATCTTATCCTTAAGTATTATTGCTTAATAGTAATCGTTTTAATCACAATCGGGTTGAGCGGAATGTCCGAATAATATTGCCACCTGCCGGTTTTGACCTTGCCGTAAGCTACAGCGGTCTTTATGCTTTGCTCGTCCGCGCAACGTCCGAACGCGGCATACTCGCCGTTGAGGTGCGGCGTGTCGGCTACACAAATAAAGAACTGACTGGACGCGCTGTCCTTTACGGAAGTGCGCGCCATGGATATCGTGCCCTTAGTGTGGCTGATAGGATTGTTAACGCCGTTGCTTTTAAACTCGCCCTTTATTGTAGGCGCTTCCTTTTGCACAAGCCCGCGGCGTTCGTCAAACACGAATCCTCCGCCCTGTATCATAAACTTGTCGATAACGCGGTGAAAGCACAGTCCGTCGTAGAAATGCGCGTTACACAGCTTGACGAAGTTGGCGACTGTTATGGGCGCGGCGTCGGGATAAAGCTCGAGGTTGATAGCGTTGCCGTCCGTAAACTCGATGGTTGCGTAGATTTTGTTTTCCATGATCATCTCCTATTGATTGTTTATTTAGTTGAGCTTCTCGCACTCGTCGAGAGCTTTGATTACTTGCGAAACGGTTTCGGCATAATTCACTGCGGTGCGCAGCGCCTTGCCTCCGGTCACTCCGCGAAAGTAGTGCACAAAAAACTTTCGCGCCTGAATGATCGTATACCTATCGTCAAAATACTGCAAAAGCAATTCTATATGCCTCCGCGCCACTACGAACGGATTAAACCCCTCTCCGTCAAACACGTGCGGATTAGCGAGCGCCCGCCGCCCTATCATGTACGCGGCTATGGGCGGCTTCGGTTCGGAACAGTCGCATAGGTCGCCGTTCATTACGATAGGGATTGACGAGCGCTTCGCTATCCTTATTATAGCGTCGCTGTCGGAAGTCCCCGCATATCGCTGTTCGGCGTATCTGCCGTGTACGGTAACAGCCGCCGCGCCGGCTTTGGCTACGCTTTCTATAAGCGCCTCGGCTTGATTTTTTCCCATTCGATAGCCTAACCTGGTCTTGACCGTTACGGGCTTGTCGGTAGCGCTCTTTATGGCGCTGACAATCTCGCCCGCTCGCAAAGGATCGTTAAGCAGCGCCGAGCCGTCGCCGTTCTTTACTATCTTGGGCATGGGACAGCCCATGTTTACGTCTATTACATCGCAGTCGAGCGTTTTGACCGCAACGGCAAAGTCCCTCGGGTCGTTTCCGAATAGCTGAATGCACGACGGGCGTTCTATCTCCGACAATCGCATGAGCGCATTGGTCTTTTGGCTGTCGTGAACAAGTCCGCGCACCGAAACCATTTCGGTTACGGTCAGCCCTGCTCCGCACTCCTTGCACAGCGTGCGAAACGCTATATCTGTGTATCCCGCCATGGGCGCGAGTATTCCGCCCGATATTGTGTACTTGCCGATTTTCAACAATTGTTTATCCTATTAGATTTCCGATATTTTCGCTTTTACGCGCTTGTTGAGCTCGACTTCCACATCCATGCCGCTATCGGCAAGCAGAGCTACGCACGCGTCGATAGCGGCGGTGTAATCGCCGTTAGCGACTGCATTATCAAGCTCGGATTTCGGGTCGGACTTATGCCCCGCTTTTTTGAGCTTTTTGTACGTCTTTTGCGCGTACAGCAACGCGGGGAAATTATCGGGCAGCTTGGATAATTGTGTCTTGACCGTGTCGTAGTTCTTTTCTATGCCTTTGGCTTTTTCCCAAAGCGTGAGCGCCTCGTCGGGACTGCCCGCGCTGTCGTCGCCGAAAATGAACGTGTGTCTGCCTATCAGCTTTTTGCACAGCTCGTCGCAAACGTCGTTAAAGTCAAACTCGCCCGCACGCCGCGCTATATCCGATTGCAATAACGACTGCAAAAACACGTCGCCGAACTCCTCGCGCATGTTGGGAATATCGCGCTTATCGATAGCGTCGACCGCCTCGTACGCTTCCTCTATCATGTTGATGCGAATACTCTCGTGAGTCTGCGCCCGATCCCACGGGCAACCGTCGCCGTCGCGAGTAAGCCTTGCCGTCACGCGCAATGCGTCGGCGGCGTTGTATCGCTCCTTGTTAAACTCGCGCTCGGGCGGCACGGAAATTTCCGTAGCTCCGTCCGCAATCAACTCTCTGCCGTACAAGCTGTAGAGTTTGGTCTTTATCTGCGAAAATATATCCGGCGTTATGTCATAAACGTACAGATTCAGTGAAGTGTCGATGATAGGCAGTCGCAAAAACGTTGTGCCGTCCACCGTAAGCGTGTTTTTCATTATTTAATTTCCTCTTGTAACGCGGTAAGATGCTTTTCTATTTTTTTACAGACTTCCTTAAGCGCACCGTCGTCAAACGGGCTTTTCAGTCCCGCCTCGTGCGCCAAATCGACAATCGATTTAGTGCCGCCCGCTTCAACCAAATTCAAGTACCGCTTTAGCGCGTCCTTAAAGTCGACGGCGGCAAGCTCTCCGAACTGCAACGCCAAGCACGTCGAAAGGCAGTAGTCTATATAATAGAACGGCGATTCGTAGATGTGCTTTTGGTACTGCCATCTTCCGCCGACGTTGATGAACGGGATATCGCACATATCCACGTACGGGCGGAACTCGCTCTCTAATTTTAGCCACAGCTCGCGCCGCCCTTTGGGCGTCAAGTCGGGATTTTCGTATACAAGCTGTTGGAAGTAATCCACAGTAACGCCGTAAGGCAAAAAGTTGAAGGCGTCGAATATCTGCTGATAGGTCGCTTCTACCGCACGGTCGCCGTAGAAGTATCGGTTGTAACTGTTGCACAACGCCTCCATGCTCATGGAATGAGTTTCGGCTGTTTCCATACCGCCCACAAACAAATCGATATCTACATTATTGGCTGCGGCGCGGCTAAACGCATATGCGTGTCCGAACTCGTGAGTGAGCACGCCCACGTCGTCCATTGTTCCGTTGAAGTTGGCGAATATAAAAGGCTGAGAAAAATCGAACAGCATTTCGGCATAACCGCCGCCCATCTTGCCCTCGCGCGCCACGTAGTCTATTGCCTGCGCGGAACACATATCGCGGAAAAAAGCGCCGAGTTTGCTGTCCATATCGTCGTAAATCTCTTGCGCGGCGGCGAACAGCTGCTCCGCATTGCCTTGGGGATCGATGTTGCCGCCGGGAATGTAATTGTCGTTATCGTACAGATGTACTTTGTCAAGCCCCAGTCTAACGCTAAGCTCTGATTTCAGCTTGGTAAGCGCGGGCACTACGTCGCGTAGCACTGACTCGCGAAAAACCGCAATATCATTCCTGCCGTAGCCTATGTGACCTATGCGCAGATCGCCCATTTCGACGAAGTTTTTAAAGCCCATTTTTTTCGCCATCGAATCGCGCACCTTGACCATTCTGTC
This sequence comes from Clostridiales bacterium, assembly GCA_029066805.1. Classification (GTDB taxonomy): domain Bacteria; phylum Bacillota; class Clostridia; order Christensenellales; family Pumilibacteraceae; genus Anaerocaecibacter. The sequence goes on from JAIEFT010000040.1 coordinate 13,299, forward strand.
GTAAATATCGTCAAGCTTATCGCCCACGGTAGCGAGCGTTTCACCTATAACAGAGAACGCCTCTTTACGCACGGCACGGTCTGCGTCCTTGCAAAACCCGTGCATCTGGCTGAGCGTTACATTTTTTCCTTTCCACGGGTAAGTAAGCGAGGCAAGCAGCTTGTCATATTCGGTGATCAGCTTATTCTCCTCGATGCAATCGTCAACGATTCGCTCGTCCATCACGCGCAAGTTCGCTTTTATGTTATCAACGATTATAGAATTTATTATGTCGCTAAGCCCGTCCGCGTACGGGGATGACATGAGCGCGCGGTTAAACTCTGTGCTCTTAGCCGATAACGCGGGCAGGTTTTCGTCGTAATAGTCCTGCTCGGCGGAATAGAATTCGTCCTTTACGTCAAGCGAGTGGCGTATCATAGCGAGGTTTATTTGCGTGACAAACTTGACAAAATACGCGTTCACGTCCTCGCGAATATCGGCAAGCTCTTTAGCGCTTTTCGCATTTTTGACCTTAGCTATCGCGCCGTCGTAGTACTCCGCCGCTTTTTTTAGGTCTACGCGCTCATACTTGTAATCGGAAATCTTTTTAACCATGACAATACCTTTTACCTTTTTCATTATTATATATAACAAAGCAATATTTGTCAAGCACAGAAAAAAGGATGAGACTCCTCGCCTACGGCTCGGAGTGACAATATACTTTTGTCATCCCGAACGAACAGTGAGGGCTCTCATCCTCTTTCTAATTCTGCATTCTTAATTCTTAATTCCGAATTAATCCTCAAACACCGTGACCGATATGGGCGGAACGGCGACAGTGCCGTTTTTGTTGGGCTTGGCTTCCTTACCCGCCGCAAACACAACCTTTGCCTTTGCGGGAATTTCCACCGCTACTGTTTGCTTAACGGCGAGCGGGTTGACCACTACGGTAAGTCCGCCGCGCTTGTAAACAAGCGGCTCAGCACCCACGGCGTGCACTATCTCGAAGTCATCGGAGATTAGCTCTTTGCGCGACTTGCGGAATTCAAACAGCGACTTTACAAAGTTAAGTAATGATTTTTTATCCTTGAGCTGCGCTTCCACATTGACGATTTTGTCATTCTCGGTGGGAAGGAACGTATTATCGGCGGCAGAGAACCCTGCGTTCTTGCCAATACTCCATTGCATAGGCGTGCGCGAGCCCGTACGCGCAAAACCGCATTCCACCGACGGCAAGTCCTTTTGGTACTTCATGCCTATTTCGTCGCCGTAGTACATAAACGGTACGCCGGGCAGTGTGAATAGGGTTGTGTATATTGCCTTAAGCTGTTCGTGAGTATAATTAGGCGCAAGCCTCGGAGTATCGTGATTACACGATATTATTGCTATACTGCCGTTATCCTTGACCGCGTCGAACCATTCGGTAAAGCTCTTTGCAAATGCCGCCGCGTCGCCGCGACCGTCCTTATCGAAGTAGCTGTGCTCGCCCGCTTCCTCGTACCTGACAAGCCTGTTATACGGATTGCCGTGGTGATCGAGCATAAAGTCGGCATGGAATCCCGCGCGGATGGCCTGCGGATTTGACCACTCGGACACAAGCACTGCGTCGGGATATTCTTTGTCGAGCATAGCGCGGATGTCGCGCCAAATTTCGGTAGTGGCGGGTTTTTCGCTCTGGCTTTTATCATTCTTGACAAGCGAGTCCGCCATATCGACGCGAAACCCGTCCGCACCCCTATCAAGCCAGAACCGCATAACCGACTTAAGCCACTCGCGTGTAGCCAAAGCAGCTTCCGAGGTGTAAGGCATTTGCCAGTCGGGCTCGGTTATTTCGTTAAAACCGTAGTTGAGCGACGGCTGTGTGGAATAGAAATTCACCACGTAATTGCCCTTGCGGTTGTGTCTGCCAGAAATAGCCTTAAAGCCTTCGGGGAACTGCCACTCGTGCGTCGTCCAGATAAAGCGGTCGTACATGTCGTTGCGAACAGACTCCGCGCTTTTGAGGAAGTCGGCGTTTTGCTCGGACGTGTGCCCGGGCACAAGATCAAGAATCACGCGAATGCCTTTGGCGTGCGCCGCGGCGATAAACTCGTCAAAGTCCGCTTCCGTGCCGAACCGCGACGAAACCTTAAAGTAATCGCGAACGTCATAGCCGCCGTCCATGAACGGTGAATCGTAATGCGGATTGAGCCATATCGCGTTTGCGCCCAGCTCCTTGATGTAGTCTAGCTTGCTCGTAATGCCCTTTAGGTCGCCGTAACCGTCGCCGTTAGAATCCATGTAGGAATTGGGATATATCTCGTAGAATATAGCCGATTTTAACCAGTTGCTCATAAAAAACTCCGTTTTATAGTGTGTTTATTCCTTAGCTTCTTCCTTTTTGTCTTCGACTTTTTCAGTCGTGGGCTTGGCTCTGCTCATCTTGACAGCCGTCACTATTCCGGCAGCGAGAACTGCGACTATAACCGTCACAGCGTACACCACAAGCAAGCTGAAGCTGATGCCCCTACGCGTCACTACGGGCGCTTGAGTCTGGCGCACGGACGACGACACAAACGTAGTATCGTAGTAATCGGCGACAGTTGCGTTAACCTTTTTGATGACCTCTACGGTCTGCTTTTCTATTCCCGCAAGGTTTTCCACCGCCTTGGCCTTTAGCGCGTCGTCGGTCGGTTTTTCGTCGTCGAGGTTGTTCAGTCTTGTTGCTATATTTTTAAGCTGGACCTCGTAGTCGCGCACTTGGCGGTTTGCTTCGTCCAAACGCTCCTGATACGTAAAGTATTGAGGCGGATAGGATATTATAGTCGTGGTTGGATTACTGTCAGTTCCCGCGCCCGTGGTGGTGGTGTTGGGATGAATATTCTTTATCTGCTCGGTCAAGACCTTAATGTATTCTCTGAGCGGCTCAAGTCTGTTGTTGATATCCATCTCGCTAGCCAAAAGCGCGTTACGCGCCGTTTCCCTGTTGCGCCAAATATTGTTGGACAGAATGTACGCGTTAAACTGATTATAGCTGCTGCTGAGCACGTTTATGTCGCTCGCAAGCTGAGCAAACGTCGTGTCGTTTGCGGCGGAAATAAAGCCGGCGGCTTCCGTCTCCATGCGCGCAAGGAAGGCTTTGACCGATTCGAGCGACTGCAAGTATATGTCGTAAACGTCGGTAAACTCGAGCTGATCGTTCTCCGACAGGTTGTACGAATTTTCCGCAAACATGGTCGTCACCGAAAAGCGCGCTTGGAACTCCGCATAGTAGCAGTTGACCACCTTGTTGAGAAGCAGCTTGGCTTGATCGTCCGAAAGACCGATTGCCGACGGGTTGGAAATGATTATGTTAAAGCGCGTAGGATACATGTTGTAATTGCGCAGAGTATTGGCGGCGTTTGTATCGCCGTTTGCCGCGGCTTCGGTAAGCCTCACATACTCGTCGGTGAGCACGCTCTCTATGCGCATAGCGTCGCGCAGCGTGGAAATATCCTTGATCTTGCCGCCGAGGTTAGCCTCGTCCACCGCTTTTGCAAGCACGGTCGTGCTTATGATATTATCGGTGTTAAGCGGCGCGCCGCTCGGATCTTCGCCCACCTCGATACCGCTGTAAATGTATTCGATAGTCGTCTGCGCAATAGGCTCGGACTTATAATACATCCTGATCGGCACGGCAACCGCCGTAGCAAGCAGCACCGCAATGGCAATATAAATCAACATGCGCAGCCAGGCCTTTTGCAAAAAGCGCCCGATCTTTTTAAAGGTCAAGCCTTCTTCCTGCTCGTCCTCGTAAACGTTTTCCTGATTCATTACTTTCTCCTTAGCTTTTAGTTCAAACTATAGATAGTATATCACCCAAAGACATTAAAATCAACAAAATTCGGATAATTTTAAAATAGTATTTACAATTGTACGCTTATAGAGTGTATCTATTTGAATTAAACACAAATACTATCTGTATGAAAAGTATAGTAATCGTGGGCGGCTCGTCGGGCATCGGGCTGGCAACCGCACAGAATCTTTTGGATAGCGACTGCGTCCTCACCAACATATCCAGAACGCCGTGCGCTATGGCGGGCGTCACAAATATCACCGCGGACGTCACGGACGCAAAAGAGCTTTGCGCCGCGATAAACGCCGTGGATAGGATCGACGCGATAGTCTATTGCGCGGGCGCGTCGCTCGCCGCGCCGATCGAATACGTTGAGCACGACGACGTAGACTACGTGTTTAACGTGAATATGATCGGCGCGATAGAATGCATAAAAGCCGCCATCCCCAGACTGAACAAAAGCGACAATCCCAAGGTGGTACTGCTGTCGTCGGCAGGCGGCATTGCGCCCATTGCATTCGACAGCTTTTATTCGGCTGCCAAAGCCGGTCTTTTCGCGCTCGCCCTATCCGTTAGGCTAGAGTGTCCAAAAATAAAATGCACGGCAGTGGCTGTGCCTGCGACTCAGACAGAATTTTCATTCGAGCGCAAAATATACACCGATTGCGGTGAGTACAACAAACAATTGAAGTCGGCGTCTGACGCGCTGATAAAAATGGAACAGACGGGCTACTCCGCCGAATATGTGGGCAAACGCGTAGCGGCAATACTAAAAAAACGCAATCCTCCGCCCAAAGTTACTATAGGCACAAAAAATAAGCTCATGCTGTTTGCGTACAACCTGCTGCCGTGGCGGCTTAAGCTGTACGCGCTCAGAAAAATTTATGATTTAAAATAAATGGCTGAGATTCTTCACTGCGCTACGCTTGTTCGGAATGACAAAAACGAATTAAAGAAAGAGGATGAGATTCTTCGGCGGGCAGAAAATGCTCGGAATGACAAAAAAAATTTAAATTTGTCACTCCGAGTGCAGCAAGAAGTCTCATCCTTATTTCATTCGCATTCTTAATTCTGCATTAAATCAGATTTCTATTATATTGACGCTTTCGTCAAAGTCGGTCTTGTCTGTTGTCGTAATAATCGACTGAAATCCGTCCAACGCATCTATAAGCTTTTTGCGGCGGTTCTCGTCCAACTCGCTGAACACGTCGTCCAGCAGCAGTATGGGCGAAGTGCCAAGCACCCTGGTAAGTAACTGCATTTCCGCCAGCTTCATTGCGAGCGCGGCGGTGCGCTGTTGCCCCTGCGAGCCGTAGGCGCGCACGTCCACACCGTCCACCGATATAATAATATCGTCCTTATGCGGACCTGTGTGCGTGTACTTTAGTCTGTAATCGCTTTCTCGGTCGCGCACAAAGCCTGCCAAAAGCTCGCGCTTGATATCTTCTATACCGTCCCCTGCCACGCCGTCGTAGTCAAGACCGAGCGCCTCCTTGCCGTCCGTCAAGAACGCGTGCCTGTCTGCGGCAAACGGCGTAAGCTCGCGAACAAAGCCTCTGCGGCTCTTTATTATCTTAGCTCCCACATCGGCGAGAAGCTCGTCCCACGGCGCGAGCGTGTTATCGTTTGCACCGCCGCTTTTTAGCAGTTTATTCCGGCTCGCCAAAATCTTGCCGTACTGCGACAGCGCGGCAAAGTACGCCTTGGAAATCTGGCACAGCGAAATGTCCATAAACCGCCTGCGGTCGGCGGGCGCGTCCTTAATAATCTTAAGTCCGTCGGGACAAAACAGCACTACGGGGCACACGCCCATCAGCTCGCTCATTCGCGTAATCGGCAGGTTGTTCACGGAAACGCTCTTGTTCACGGTGCGGTCGATTATGATTTTTACCGTTTCGGTAATGCCGTCCTTTTCCGCCGCGACAAATATAAACGCGCGCTCTTTGTCGCTCTTTATAAGCTCGCGGTCGCGCGGTGTGCGAAACGACTTTCCTACGCCCGCAAAGTACACGGCCTCCAATAGATTGGTTTTGCCTCGCGCGTTTGCGCCCACAAACGCATTTCGGTACGGCGCAAGACTAATCGTGCGTTCTGCGGCGTTGCGGTAATCCTTGACTTGTAATTGCTTGACCGTCACTTTCTTTTCCCGCCGCCGCTTTTGCTCTTATTGCTTACAGCCGAATTTGCTTTTTTATTGCCGGACTTTTTGCCTGTGCTCCCGCTGTTTTTGCCGGAGCTCGAACCATTCATATCCGTATTGCCGACGATTGCAATATGCACAACCGCCGCAACAACAATCGCGGCGTAAACCACCCAAGCAACCACGCCCCAAGTGAGCTTGATACTGCCTACTTTGCGATAAACCAAAACCTGCTCTTTCTTTTCGGTTTCCGGTTTGTCGGCGGGGTCTGTTGTTACCGGCGCGTCGGTCGCCTTGTCGCCGTAGTACAAATTGTAAACGCCGTTCCCGTCCGCACGCACGGAAAGCGTAATGTCGCCCAAAACGTCTGTGCGCAAAATATTATCCTCGGGCACGCCCATATTTCTAAGTCTGTCCAGCGTTTCGCTGTGCGGATGTTTATAGGAATTGCCCTCGCCGCACGAGATAATGTAGTACGCGTATTTTGCGCCGTCGGGCGTGGTTATTGCGTCAATATATCCCTGCGACGTGGAGGTGCGCGAACCGTGGTGTCCGCACTTGATAGCATTAACGGTATAGCTGTCCGTAAAAATATCGTACTTATCGGCAACGCCGTCGGTGGGCGCGGCTTGCACTTTTGCCACAAACTCCGCCTCGTTGGCTTTTTCGGCGTCGCCCGAAAGCGCGAAGTTGAACCCATTATAGCTGAGTATCATTATCGGCGAGTAGTCGTTCCAATCGGTATACTTTTCGGACAACGGCGAATAGAACGTAAATGAATACATATTGTCTTTGCCGATTATGGTCTGATTTTCGTCCGCAGGGTCTGTCACATAAACCACTGTAGGCTGCCCGTCGATTTCCGTATACATCGACTCGATAGCCGTGCGGTACGTCGCAGTATCTTTGTCTTTGGGCAAATCGCCCGCAGGGTCAACGTAACTTCCATTGGTCGCCTGTACGTTCGGACGGTAGGACACGCGCGCGGGATATTTATTAAGCACAAAGTCCATGCTGCCGCAATGGTCGGAATCGGGATGCGTCAGTATCGCGTAATCGAAGTATCTGAATTCCGCGCCTAACGTATTGCTTATAAACCCGTCAATCGCAGTTTCGACGTTCTTTTTGTTCTCGCCGGCGTCGATTATCATGGTCTTGCCGTCGGGCAGCTCTATTATCGTACAGTCGCCCTGCCCCACGTCAACATAATGTATGTACAGCCCCGCGCCGCCGTCTGCGGCGGAAGCATACACGCCGTCGGACAATGTTACAATATCGTTTTTTTGCACGCTGTCCGCGTCAACATAGTACAACAGCCCCAGCTTGAGCTCGATATCGCGCGACCACACCATAGACACACCAAGCACAATCGCCAAAATTATAAGCGCTATAATATCAATAATAAGTATTTTCTTTTTTGCGTCAGTCATAATATCTTGTCCTCCTTATCTCAAAAGCTTTTGAAAGCACAGTCGCGCGTCAGGCGGGCAACAGGCGGCGATCCGACCGAAGGGAGTGTAGACACACCTACATGACCGAGGCGGGTTGCCGCGCGTAGCCCGCATCACGCGATGAATGCGCTTTCAATTTCGTCCATTTTTTCCATAGTCGCCTTGTAGCCTAACTCTATCATGTCCAAATATCCCGCCTTGCTCGTCGCCCTGTACGCCGAAGTATCGGGGGCTATAACAACGTCGGAATGCATAAGCCCGACTACGGAAGCGTTTGCGCTCATAATGGAAAACATCGCTTTGAGCACGTCAAACATACCCGTTCCGTCTGTTCCGCTGCCGCGCGTAGAGTGCACGTCCACCGTTACGACTCTGTCCGCGCCCAGCATTTTGCACACATCGGCAGGAATGTTGTTGGTAAGCCCGCCGTCACAAAGATTTTTTCCGTCCATAGATAGCGGCGAGTACACTATGGGGAATGCCGACGACGCGGAAACCGCGTCGATGACCGACCCGTTAGAGAGTATTACTTGCTTGCCCGTTTTTAGGTCTGTCGCGACCGCGGCGTACTTTTTGGGCAAGTCTTCTATTTGCACATCGCCTATAACGCGACGGAGTACGTCGCCTATCTTGCGCGGATCGTCCGACTTAAACAGCAGCCTGCCGTGAAAATCGATACGATCGAGCGTGTCCGATATCTTTATGATATCGTCGGGCGCAACGCCTGCGCAATACAGCGCGCCGATGATGCTTCCGACCGACGTACCCACGCAAATATCAAAGTCGATATTGCGCTCTTTAAACGCTTTGAGCGCACCGACCTGTACAAATCCGCGCGCTCCGCCTCCGCCGAGCACAAGCCCGACCGATGATGATTTTGTGTTTGTTCTTTCTTGGTTCGGCATACGGCTGAACTAAATCTTGGCTTCAACCATATTGCAAAAATACTTATGCACTCGATTGTCGCGCGTCATTTCGGGATGGAACGCCGTTGCGAGAACGTTGCCGCTGCGCACCGCTACGGGACGCTCGTCGCATTCGGCAAGCACGGTCACATTATCGCCGACGCGCGTGATGTGCGGCGCACGAATAAATACCATGTTCACATACATGCCGTCAAAGTCGCCCTCGCCTACAAAGCTGTCGCTGTGCCGACCATAACCGTTGCGCTTGACGTCCACGTCCAAAACGGACAGGCACGGGCTTTCGCCCTCTATGCGGTCAGCCAAAAGTATCAGACCCGCGCAAGTGCCCCAAACAGGCATGCCCGCAACGATCCGCTCTTTTATGGGCGTGAAAAGACCAAACTCTTCGATCAGCCGACGAAGCGTCGTGCTCTCTCCGCCGGGGATAATAAGCCCGTCCACAGCGGCAAGATCGTCAATCGTCCGCACCATGACCGTGTCGATCTTTTTGTTGACCGACTTGATCATCTTTATATGCTCGGCAACCGAGCCCTGCAATGCCAATACTCCTATAGTCATGATTACTCCAATTGAGAATTCAGAATTATTGATTACTCGCTTCGCTCGTTCATCATTTTAGCAAATAGCTACGGCAAAACTCCACTAATTCTTAATTCATAATTCTGAATTATTTTTACCAGCCACGCTTGGCAAGACGCTCGGCATCCGTCATGCTCTCAACGTCAACGCCGGTCATAGCCGCGCCAAGCCCGTAGCTGACTCCCGCGAGAATGGCGGGATCGCCGTAGTACGCAACCGCCTTGACAATCGCTTCGGCGCGGCGTTTGGGGTCGCTCGACTTGAATATACCGCTACCCACAAACACGCCGTCCGCGCCTAACTGCATCATGAGCGCGGCGTCGGCGGGAGTCGCTATGCCGCCCGCGGCAAAGTTGACGACGGGGAGCGCCTTGTTTTTTGCTACGTACCTGACAAGGTCGAGCGGTGCGCCGATGTCTTTGGCATAAGTCGCAAGCTGTTCGCTTTGGAGCGCCGCTACTTCGGCTATCTGCGTGCGCATTTTACGCATGTGCTTGACGGCTTCGACGACGTTGCCTGTGCCCGCCTCGCCCTTTGTGCGGATCATGGACGCACCTTCTGCTATGCGGCGGAGCGCCTCGCCAAGATCGCGCGCGCCGCACACAAACGGCGTTTCAAACTTGGTCTTGTCAATATGATAAGCGTCGTCGGCGGGAGTGAGGACCTCGCTCTCGTCTATGTAGTCGATTTTTATCGCTTCCAAAATCTGCGCTTCCACAAAATGCCCGATGCGCACCTTGGCCATGACGGGAATGGAAACCGCCTTTTGGATTTCGGAAATCATTTTGGGATCGGACATGCGCGCAACGCCGCCTTCCTTTCTGATGTCCGCGGGAACGCGCTCAAGCGCCATAACCGCGACCGCGCCGGCAGCTTCCGCTATCTGTGCCTGCTCGGCGTTGGTTACGTCCATAATTACGCCGCCCTTCAGCATCTGTGCGAGGTTGCGATTCAAAAGCTTTCTGTTAGCCGCTTTGGTATCTTCTTTGCTTGCCATAGTATACTCCTTGTCCGACGAAAAGTCGGTCATAAATTTTCAGTGATATTTCCGCTTGCGCGGAAGTGTTGACAGCTTATTCTGCCGCAACGACGTTGACGTTGAGCTTGCCCGAAACTTCGGCAAACGGCTTGATCGTCACAACGTACCGCCCGAGCGACTTGATGGGTTCGGATATAACGATCTTCTTTTTGTCGAGCTCGATGCCCATAGCATTAAGCGCGTCGGAAACCGCCGCAGTGTTGAGCGCGCCGAACAGCTTGCCGTTTGCGCCCGTTTTGATTTTGACTGTAACGGTAATGCCCGCCAGTTTTTTGCACAGCGCGACCGCCTCGTCATGCTCTATTTTGCGCCGACGCTCTTCCGCTTCCTTGGAAATCTTTATGCTGTTCAGCGCCGACGACGTGGCGGGCTGAGCAAGATTGTTCGGGAACAAATAGTTGCGCGCGTAGCCGTCCGAAACGTCTATCACCTCACCCTTCTTCCCCTGAGCTTTTACATCCTTTGTCAGTATAACTTTCATCGTCTCGTTCTCCTATATGTGTGCAATCTAATATCTGTATTATTCTATCAAAAGCCTTCGCCTTTGTCAAGCTAATAATAAAGGCAATTATTGTCATAAAAAAGAGTTATTAATAATGGCGCGAAGCGCAGTCCGACACTATTCACTCTTATCTATTCACTTTTGATATACTCAACCCAAAATCTGATGTTTAGTATGCAGTCGCACACGCCTAATACGGACAGCAAAAACAGCGCAAACGGAAACAGCACTGCCGCTATCCCGATCACGGCAAGAACGATATACGCCGCGACCCTCGCCTTGCCGCCGAACATCGCCGCAAAGTAGCCCAGTAGCGTGAAACACCCGAACGCGGCGGGAATGGAAGTGAATGTGTGCATGACGGTTGCCGATAGCGCGCCGTACCCGCCGACAAAGCTTAACACTACGCCGGTCACCGTCGCCGGCAACGCCATAGTCCAAAGGTATGCACGCGGCAGCTTCATGTCGCCCAGCCGCGAGTCGAACCGCGCATTGCCATACCCCTTGACTTTACAGTTCAATCCCGTAGCGACGACAAACCCGACAAGCGCGAGCACCGCACCGTAGTGAATGCAGTAGTACCAAATATAAGCGTCGTATTCGTCCTTTGCCCATTCGGAAAGGCTTTTCTGCGCCTCGTCGGCATAGCCTAAGTCGCCTGGCTTGAGCTTATCCTTGCCCGGCGTCGGCTTCTTTTGCGCGTCGTAGTAGTCGCGTGCAAAGAATGATATGACAGGATCGGACTGCTCTTGCAAAACGTACTTAGCGGCTATATCGCCTATGGGGATACCCTCCGCGCCGCGCACAATGCCCACGCCCGCGAACGCACCGACTACGGCAAAGCACACCGCAACGGTTGCGCAAAGCAGGTACTGCGAATTACTAAACTGCATGCTTATTACCAAGCCGCAAAACGCAAAAAACAGCGCGACAAAAAATATAACCGATAAAATATCGTAATTGAATGTAAGCGACAGTATACCGTAAAATACGACACAGCATAAAGGCAAATACGGTCCGAACCGCCTATATAATAGGTAAAGCAGCGGGAGCACAACAGGCAGAAGCGGCAACGCAACCGACGGCATAGCGCCCGCAAGCGCCAGAATGAGCGGAACGGCAAAATACAGCAAAGCCTCGCCCGCTTTGCGCGCGCGTTTAGCGTGGATATTCGTTTGCCTTTTGCCGGTTTGCATGCGGTAATTATATCACAAAACAATGCGGATGTTCAACCCCGATAGATACATTTTTACGGGCAAATCGCGGGCTATACATGCGAAGCGTCGCTTGACGTACCGCAGAGAGTACAACTGCGCTCCGTTTCGCACATCTATCCTCGCGATTTGCCTCGTAAAAACGCTGTGCGCTTGAAGCGAGGCTGTTTTTAGGCTATATCAAGGCAAACGAGCGAAGTTGTAGTGGTGCTACTACGAGCGACTTTAACGCGGATAGAGCCAAAAACAGCCCGCTATCAAGTGTGTCCATTGGGAGTTGAACATCCGCACGCAAAGCAACATGAATAATAAGGCGCGAATTGACAATAATATATATTACCTTTATATCATAGGAGTAAATCATGTACGATCTTAAATGCGGACAGAAAAATTGCAAACACAACCACGGATATTGCTGCTGCGCAAAAGACATTGCGGTGTCGGGCGGAACGCAGTGCACAACTTATGAAGCATGCGAAACCAAAGGCGACTACAAAACGGAAGCCGCCGCGGACTTTAGCAAGCCCGATTTTTCGATTGACACTTGCGTGGCGTGCAACGCGCCCTGTCTGTTCAACCGCGCGGCAAAGTGTATAGCCAACGGCATAACCGTTTCCACCGCCGAGGACGGCACGGCCGAATGCCTCACCTTCATCAAAAAGTAACGCAAATAATAGAATACTAAGGCTACAAACAAGAGGGCTGTCGCTTTGCGCGACAGCCCTCTTGCAATATAATTAATCTAAAATATCGCCGCTTGGATATAATATTATATGAGTTTTTGATTCATACTTAGAGCTGTCCGACACTTTGATTCTTACCACAGCCGACACCATTCCTTCCACAAAAATAGCTACCGTTATTTCATTGTTTTCCGATATTACTTGAATTATATGGACTACATCGTTCCCTGTTTCTTGCTTGAGCGCGGATTTACTCTGATTGAATTCTTCATCCACTCCCGATTGATTTGACGGAATCGCTATCTTGCCCTTAATTAATTCTTTATTATATTTATCCTCATACAAGTATTCGTATAAAATACTCCTAAGCTCTTCCATCGAGCTTTCGGATAATATATCTTCGCCGAATTGCTTATACAGAGTTTCATACGCAATTTTTATCCACTCCAAATTGATCTTATGCAAATCAAAAGACGTTTCATAAGATATTTTAGGTTGATATTTAGTGGGCTTTTTCGATCTGATCGTTTGTTTTTGTTCTTCCGTAAGAGCGGGCTGCCCCATGCGCTTTAGTTTTTTATCCGCCATAGCGATGGCTTCCTCAGCCGAAGACGCGGTAACATGAAAACCGTTTTCATCCTCCTCTATTCTCGGCACAATACTGGGCTTCATATCCGCAGACAATCGTATTTCTTCCCCGTTTTCTCCTATTCCACGCTCGAACGGATTGGGAACTTTATTGGAATTGCCCTTTATTCCATGCTGCTGACGGAATAATTTTGCTCCTATGTTGTTTGTACTGCCGCAGTCGATTTTTTCGCCTAATAGCGAATTGCATTGCTTGCAAACCGCATGAATTACAAATTTTTTATTCCCGAGCGCCTTAGGAATAATGTGCTCGACAGAGCTTTCGGTAATAGGATTACCGCAAATAATACAGTTACTCATTATGTATCCTCCCTCCTATTGTTACTATTTTAGGTTTTTATCTTTGCTATGACCGAAAATCGCAGAATATCAGAATTCGTTTTGGATCTTTTCCATTACGCCGTTGTTTGCGAGCGAGTATGCGATATCGATTATATTGTATACCGTTTCGGCGGTAGCAGCGCCGTGTCCCTTAACTATCGGCGTTTTAAATCCAAGCAGCATTGCGCCGCCCTGCGTGGTATAATCGTATTCTCTGTAGACGGCGTCGACAATCTCATCCAGCTCGCTATAGTCGCCCATTTTTGCTTTTATCGATTCTTTAAGCTCGGACACTACGGCTTTTGCACTGCCCTCTATCGTCTTTAACAAAACATTGCCCCCAAAGCCTTCGCTGACTATCACGTCCGCATTTCCGCTCAAAACGTCCGAGCCCTCGATATTACCGATAAAGTTCAAATCGCTTGCGCGCAAAATATCGTGTGCCTGTTTTGTGAACTTATTGCCCTTAGCATCCTCCGCGCCGTTGGACAGCAATGCAATACGCGGCAATTGCACTCCGACCGTTTTCATATACGCCACGCCTATGCGCGCAAAGTCCTCTGTACGTTCGGGTCTGCAATCGACGTTTGCACCGCAATCGACAATACAAAACTGCGCGCCGTTCGGCTTTTTCAGCGCACAAAGCAGCGCCGGACTTTTTACTATCTTTTCGAGCAGCATCATTGCCGCGACGAACATAGCGCCCGTTGCTCCGCACGTTACAAACGCGCCCACGTCGCTTTTTGATTTGCACAGCTCCAAGCCCTTTACGAGTGAAGAATTCTTTTTAGCCATAACGGCGGCGAGCGGTTTTTCGTCGTTGGTTATTACTTGCGGTGCGTCGATTATTTGCAGCCGCTCTGTATCGTAGCGTTTGCCGGAAAGCTCGGCCTCGAGCTCTGCTTTGTCGCCGCACAAATAAACGAACAGCTCGGCGTTTTTTTCGAGCGCGTTTATCACACCGTCTATAAGCGTAGGCGCGGCACTATCCGCGCCCTGAATATCCACAACTATCTTAATCATTGTCTATACCGTTTTTTTGATTTTCCCAAAACTTGTCCAAAAGCATTCTGTATGTTTCGTCGGAAAACGGCGGCTGCGCCAGCGCCTGCAATTGCTCTTTCGTAAGCTCGCCGTTTTGGGCAAACAGTCTGCCCGCGTCCTCGAACTTCTTTAAATATCGCGCCATGCGCGACGGCGTGCCCAGCTTAGCTACGGTAAGCAGCTGCGGACACAGTATCGCCGTGTAATTGCCGTTGCCGCAAATAAAGTCGTACTGCTTGATAAGCGAGTCGTAAACAAACTCGGTGTCCGAATACGCACAGCTCGAAACAACCACAAGCTTTTGCCCGTCACGGTGATTCCTTATGCCGTGGAGCGACGTGCCGTTTGCGGGCGGGCGACCGTTGTACGCGCTCATCATGCCGAGCATTCTGTCCGTAAAAACCTTCATAATGCCGGGCATGCCGAAAAAGTAAAGCGGATAGCTTTCTATAACGTAGTCGGCGGTAAGAATTTTATTCTTAATGTTTTCGACGTCGTCGTCCTTGATCACGCACGAACCCTCCGTCCTGCCCCAGCAGGAAAGACAGCCGCGGCACGGACTTATATTCATGTCGGATATGTTAACGTACTCGCACTCTGTTTCTGCGCCGTCGCACAACCCGTTTACAAACGCGCGAGTCACACGCAGCGTCGTGCTATTCTCTTTTTTGGGACTGCCGTTAATAACGATAGCCCGCTTTATGTTTTTGCCGTCGGCAGCGCACATACGCTCTCCTTTTACCGTCGCCCAAACTCGGCGTAACGCCCGATCTTTCTGAATTTTTCGTATCTGTTGCGAACAAGCTTTTTGGCATTGACCTTTTTGAGTGCGATAAGCTTTGCAAACACGTCGGCTTTAAGCGCGGTCATAAACGCCGATTTTTGCGCTGCGTCGGAAAAGTCCTGCGGCTCGCGTACGATTCTTTCCACAACGCCGAAAGAATGCAGGTCGTCTGCGGTGAGCTTTAGCTGCTCCGCGACCTCCGCGGCACGCGACGGCTCTTTATACAGTATGCTCGCGCAAGATTCGGGAGTAATGACCGAATAGTACGCGTTTTCGAGCATCCAAATCTCGTCGGCTACGGACAGCGCGAGCGCGCCGCCGCTTCCGCCCTCGCCTATTACTACGGTGAGTATGGGCGTTTTTACCGAGCCGAGCTCGTACAGATTTTCGGCAATCGCTTCGCCTATGCCGCGCTCCTCCGCGCCCGTGCCGCAGTTTGCGCCCTGAATATCCACAAAGGTTATTACCGGTCTATTAAACTTTTCGGCTTGCTTTATTAGGCGCAACGCCTTTCTGTAGCCCTCCGGTAGCGCGCAACCGAAATTACGGTCGATCCGTTCCTTAAGATTATGCCCTTTTTCCGTGCCCACCACGGTAACGGGCATTCCGCAGAGATTTGCGATGCCGCCGATTACGGCAGGGTCGTCGCCGAACCGCCTATCGCCGTGGAGCTCGATAAAATCATCGAACAAGCCCTCGATATAATCGACTACGGTCGCTCTGCCCGAGTGCCTTGTAAGTCGAACTTTTTCGTATGCAGTCAATTTATTTTCCATAGTCAATTAACAATCCTACTTGCTCTTACGGCTGTGCAAAGCGAGCATCTTGGTAAGATAATCCCTTTGGTCTTTACGCTCGACAATTCCGTCGACAAACCCGCTTTTCAGCTGGAACTCCGCGCTCTGGAAATCGTCGGGCAATTTTGCGCCCGTGTTTTGCTCTATTACGCGTTTTCCCGCAAAACCGACCTGAGCGCTCGGTTCGGCTATGATCACGTCGCCTAGCATAGCAAAGCTCGCCGTAACGCCGCCCATTGTCGGGTCGGTAAGACAAACAAGATACAGCAGTCCGGCGTCGCTGTGCTTTTTGACCGCGAGCGAAACCTTTGCCATTTGCATGAGCGACAAAACGCCCTCCTGCATGCGCGCGCCGCCCGAAGCGGTATAACCGATAACGGGCAGTTTATGTAAAAGCGCATACTCGAACAGCGCCGCCAGCCTATCGCCTACGACCGTACCCATGGACGCCATCATAAACTCGGGATTCATTACAAACATGCACGTCTCGTATCCGCCTATACTTGCACGACCGCACAGCACAGCCTCGTTCTCGCCGCTCTTCTGCTTGGCGGAAGAAATTTTATTGCCGTATTCGGGAAAAGCTATCGGGTCGGCGGTAATTTCGTTGCCGTACAGCTCGCAAAACGTGTCTTTGTCCGTCAAATATTCAATACGCGCACGCGGCGGTATTCTGTTGTACTTGCCGCAGATCGGACAAATGTAGTAATTGCTATCCATCTCCGATCGGGCAACAGTCTGTTTACACTTGCCGCAAACAACGCAATCGTTACTCATAGTTATTCCTCGCACAAAGCCGAAACCGTTGCATTAAGCGACGCAACGTCGGTCACCGTAAACGTTTTGACGTCGGGCAGCGTGCGTTTGACAAAGCCCGTAAGGGTACTGCCCGCGCCCACTTCTATAAACGTGTCCACACCGTCCGCATGCATCGTTTGTATAATATCCTGCCACCTTACGGGCGAGCAAACCTGATTGGCTATATTCTCGATTATCTGCGTTTTGTCGCTACCGTACTTGCCGCCCGTCAAATTAGAATAAAGCGGAACGGTCGGCGCGCTTATATGCATGCGGGAGAGAACGCTCCTCAGCGTTTGCGCGGCGTCCGCCATGTACGGCGTATGGAACGCACCGCTCACCTGCAGCTTGACGGCCCTGCCGCCGTTTTCCTTGATCCGCTCGCAAAGCTTGTCCAACTGTTCGGGCGCACCAGAGCACGAGATTTGCCCGGGGCAATTATAATTGACAGCCCACACTTCCGCAAGCTCGGCACAAAGGCTTTCCACCGTTGCGGCGTCCAGCTTGAGCGCCGCGACCATGCCGCCGCTGTGCGCCTCCGAAAGCTCCGCCATTTTGCGCGACCGCTCTATAACAAGCCGATACGCGTCCTCGACGGACAGCACGCCGCTAAATGCAAGCGCGGGGATCTCGCCCAACGAAAATCCCGCGACCGCGGCAGTTTTTATGCCGCTGCTCTTTAACTCGTTAGCAAACGCAAGGCCTGTAAGGAATAGGCACGGCTGAGCGTATTCGGTACGCTTGAGCTGCTCGGCTTCGCCTTTGAAGCACACGTCTTTAACGCCTGCGCTTATGCCGTCGGCAAAGTCGTACAGTTGTTTGGCCGCAGCCGAAGCGTCGTACAGATCCTTGCCCATGCCGACTGCTTGCGCGCCCTGACCGGAAAAATGAATCGCTGTTTTATTACCCATGATACTCCGTATTACTTGTCCGCATAAATCGAGTTTTTATCGACCGCGGTAAACGTCATGCTGCCCTTGGCGCAAACGACGTCGCCTACGCAGACAGTCGCGTCAAAGCTGACAATCGATCCGCCCGCGCGCGTCTTTTTGACCGCCACGGCAAGCGTGTCGCCGGGGATGATCGGTTTGACAAACTTAAAGCTGTCCACCTTTAAAAGCACATACAATACGCCGTCGTCGGCTTGCTCGTCCACGTTCATCACAATCGAGCAAAGCTGCGCGCAGCTTTCTATTATAAGAACGCCCGGCATGATCGGCGCGTCGGGGAAATGCCCGATAAAATAAGGCTCGTTTACCGATACGTTTTTTATTCCGCACGCACTTTCGCCGGGAACGATCTCCGTTACCCGCTCTATCATCTGGAACGGCGGGCGTTGCTTTATTTTGCGATTGACCCAATCTATGTTCATCACAACGACAATCCTCCGTCCATTGTAATAACCTGCCCCGTCATGTACGAACACGCGTCGGACGCGAGCACGGCAACCGTTGCGGCAACTTCTTCCGCCGTGCCGAACCTGCGCATGGGAATGGCGTTAAGATACTCGTCCACCTTTTCCTTGGGCAGAGCGTCTATCATTTCGGTAACGATAAATCCGGGCGCGACGGCGTTTACGCGTATGCCCTTTACGGCAAGCTCTTTTGCGAGCACGCGCGTCATGGAATTTATCGCGCCCTTGGTCGCGCTGTACACGCTTTGTCCGGCAAGCGCGATCTCGCCGCTTACCGACGACATATTGATGATCGTGCCGGTCTTGCGCCTAAACATTTTTAGCGCAACCTGCTGCGCGCAATAAAAATATCCCTTTATATTAAGGTCGAAGCACTTATCGAGCGTCGATTTTTGGAGCATGAGCAAATACTCGTCCTTGACCATGCCCGCATTGTTTACCAGCAAATCGATCTGCCCGTATGCCTTGTCCACGTCGCGAACCATTGCCTTAACCTGTTCGAGATTGGTAACGTCCGCTTGGTAAATCATGCCGTCGCCGCCGTTCGCCCTGATTTCGGCGAGCACCGCCTCCGCCTCGTCGCGGCTTCTGCTGTAATTGACTGCAACGGTGTAGCCTTCCTTGGCAAGCCGTATCGCGCAGGCTTTGCCTATGCCGCGCGACGCGCCCGTAACTATCGCTGTTTTCATGGTGTCGCTCCTAATCTTTTGTCAGTATCACCGCGCAGTACGACCCGCCCGCGCCGAAGGATGTAACAAGTATGTTCTTAAGCCCGTCGCAAGATATTGCCTTGCGCGCAGCTTTTCCGTCTTTACCTATAACAAACGCGCTGGTTTCGGTTTTTATATCGCCGTGCAGGATAAGCGCACCGTGCGCAACCGCGAGCGCCGCCGCCGAAGCGCGTCCCTCGCCCATGCGCTCCTTTACGGATATGACGGGTATGCGTTGCGCAGCTGCACCGAAAACACGCCCGTACGAATCAAGCTCGATACGGTCTATCGCCTTGTGACCGTTTGCAAAGCCTATTACGGCGTCGATATCGCCGAGCGCAAGCCCCGCATCTTTAACAGCATCGGTAATAGCTATATCCAACGCCTTTTCAGAGCCGATGAGCGTTCCGAATTGGACTCCGCTGTGCGCCGAGCCCGTACCCGCGATGCGGCAATATTTTTTAGCATTACGCGCGGTCGCACTCTCGTCGCTTTCCAGCATAACGGACACGCTTCCGTCCGACAGCGCAAACGCCTGCGAATTAAACGCGTACGGCAAGACCTGCTCGCCCGCTACCAAACCGAGTCCGCGGTACAGCTCGTCCATAATATCGCTGTTTTCGTCCGTGCCGCTCGCAAGCATAGCTTTTTCCTCGCCGGAGCGGATAACATCCGCCGCATATGCTATGCTGAACAAGCCCGATTGTGCGCCGTTGGTCACCGTCACGTTGTAGCCTTTTATGCCCGAGCAAATAGATAAGTATCCGCCCGCGGCGTTGTACACCGTGTTAGGGAATTTAAACGCACTGCCTGCGGCATTTCCGCGATCGGCTATTTGTATCTCGAAGTCGCAGCCCGGTCCGAGCGCACCCTCCGACGTTCCCACAATAATGCCGATGTCCGCGGCATTATCGGCAGTAACGGCATACTCGGCGTTAATAAGCGCCTGCATTCCCGACACTGCCTGCAGCTGACTGAATCTGTCGAGCTTGCGGTAAAACGCCATTTTAAGTCCCACCGCGTCGTAATCGCAGCTCGATACCGAGGAGCGCGCGCTTTGCCCTTCTATCTTTTCGCCGTTTGCGCAGGCTTCGAGATAGCGCGGAACTCCGTTGCCGAGCGGCGTGACCGCGCCGATACCCGTGACGTACACATTAGGCTTGCTCTCCTGCACGCGCACGTCGCCGTTATCCTTGCCGAACACTATGCTCGCATTGTTGCCGCCAAAGGCAAACGAATTGCTCATAACGGTGTTTAATTGCTTGGCGTGCGGCTTGTTCGGGCAAAAGTCCATATCGCCCGCTTTGTCGGCAAGCGCTTTTATATCCTCGTCGCTGTACCCGACAGTGGGCGGAATGGTGTTTTGCGTAAGCGCCTTTATGGCGAAAACCGCCTCTATCGCGCCTGCCGCACCCAGACAGTGCCCGGTCATAGCCTTGGTCGAGCTGACGCTTAAATTTTTGTTTTTTCCGTCAAAAATAGTGTGCAACGACAAGAACTCCGCTTCGTCGTTTTTG
Source organism: Clostridiales bacterium (assembly GCA_029066805.1). Taxonomy (GTDB): domain Bacteria; phylum Bacillota; class Clostridia; order Christensenellales; family Pumilibacteraceae; genus Anaerocaecibacter. Next base: position 33,659 of record JAIEFT010000040.1, read on the forward strand.
GACGTGCCCGTGCCGTGAGCGTTGACGTAGCCTATATCCGATTCATTCACGCCCGAATTGCGGAGCGCTCTGCGAATAGCGCTCATCTGCCCCTCGCCGTCCGGACGAGGCGCGGTTATATGGTGCGCGTCGCTGCTGATTCCGCTGCCGAGCACCTCGCAGTACATTTTTGCACCGCGGGCTTTGGCGTGTTCGTACGACTCGACTATAACAATACCCGAGCCCTCGCCGAGGGTCAAGCCCGACGAATGATTGAACGGCGAGCACGGGTCTGAAGCAAGCGCATGCAGCGATATAAACCCCGCATACGGCACGGACGCAAAAGCGTCAGCACCGCCTGCCACTACAATGTCGGCTTTGCCGTTGCGAATAAGGTCGGACGCGTATGCTATGCTTATAGTCCCCGCCGCACACGCATTGGCAACGTTGGTAACAACGCCGCCCGCGCCCGTCGCACCCGCGACCTGCGAGGCTATAGCCGATATGGGCATTTGCTTTATGTACTCGGGCTTTTTCGCCTCGGTATAGTATTTTTCTATGCTGACAACGCCGCCCACGCAGCTGCCGATAATGACGCTGCAACGCGGATTGCCGTCAAAGCTTTTTAATCCCGCATCAGCCATTGCCTCCGCGGTAGCTTTTATGCACAGCTTGGACACTCTGTCCATTTCTTTGGTGTGCGGAGCGTCCAAATCGGCGCAGCGCACCTCCGCCGCGTAATCGGTATAACAATCAACCGTATCTACCGTTTTGGTGTGCGCAATGCCGGACGTGGAATGCAAAGCGTTTGCCCAGCATTCGTCAACATTATTGCCGATTGCGCATATCATACCAAGCCCTGTTATTACACAGCGCTTATCGTCCCTTGTCATATATCACCTACCGACTTGATTTTTTACGAGTGCGAAACAATATATGCAGCAATGCTGTCGATGTTATAGAACGGTTCTTTGCCGACGCCCGTCATGGAAACACCGTATGTACTGTCTACAAAGGCTATTATCTCGAGCGAGTCTATCGAATCCAATCCGATACCGTCCGAAAACAACGGCGTGTCGTATTCGAGCGCGTCGGCTTCGATGCCGAGATTGTTGCAAAAGAATTCTTTCAAGCTTTTTTTGACTTCGAGTTCGTTCATTATTTTTCTCCTTGGATGAAGTTGATATACAAGTTTTCCGAAACGGTAACGGCACACAAAACCGATCCGAAATTTCGGATTGCGCAAATTATATAAAATGAATCTAAACTGAATCTAAACTGACGGTATAAAAATCAAAATTTATGTATAATTTCTCTATTTAGTCGGCAATGCCACCGTAAAAACGGTCATATCGTCCTCGCGCGCGACGGAGACCGTGCCCTTGTGAAGATCGACAATGCGCTTGACAATAGAAAGCCCGATACCGTTGCCCGACCGCGAATGCGATTTGTCCGCCTGATAGAATTTGTTGAATATTTTTTCGCTGTCGCTTTCGGATATTTTCAATCCGGAATTGCTTATTTTTACCGACAGCGTAGCGTCCTCACCCTTTTCTATGCCTACGCAGAGCGCGCCGCCCTCGTCCGCAAACTTAACGGCGTTGTCCAAAAGATTAAGCCAAACCTGCTTTAGCATATCCTCGTTGGCTTCGATAAAGAACTCGTCAAAGCCCATCGTAAGGTTCAATCGCTTAGTCGTCCATTGCCGTTCCAAAAGCAATACGCACATACGTATTTGTTCGGAAACGTTGTAGCAGTGCTTGTCCGCCAATATCCCCTGATTTTCCAGCTTGGTCAGGTTGAGGATATTTGTCGTCAAAAGCGTAAGTCTGTCCGTCTCTTCCTCTATTATGTTAAGGTATTCTACCTGCTTTTCCTTGGGCAGATCGTTGTTCTTCATTAACCCGATAAGCCCGTTTATAGACATGAGCGGTGTCTTTAGCTCGTGCGAAAAATTGTTGACAAAGTCAGACTGAATTATCTCTACGTTTTGCAGCTCCTGCGCAAGCGTGTTAAAGCTCTTATATATCGGCTCGACAATACTGCCGTCGCTGTAATTAAGCCGCGCGTCGTATTTGCCGTCTGACAGCTTGGACATTCCGTCGAGTATATCGTTTATCGGTCTTAGGATTATACTGCTGGTAAAATAGAACAGCGCAATACCCGTTATAACGCTTGTGAGCCCTATTGCGACGTATTGGAACACCTGTTCGTCGCCAAACCAACCCAGATACGACGCAAGCCATTCCAAAACGACGGTCACGATAATAATAAACGCCATCACAATGACCGTTCCGATTATAAAGTAATTACGCAGCTTCCTTTTGGGGCGCGTATCAAATAATTCCCTTTGCGTATCGTTCATACCCTTTTAACCGCCTTGTACCCGAGCCCGCGCAAGTTTTCTATCCTAAATTCGTCCCAATCCTCAAACCGCTTGCGCAGTCTGCCTATATGCACAGTTACCGTCTCCATACCCGTATTGCAATCCACACCCCAAATGTCGTCCATCAGCTGTATCTGCGTAAATATCTTGTTGGGCGACGAAAGCAGCTTGTACAACAGCAAAAACTCCTTTTGCGGCAGCTCCATCACCTGTCCGTGTCCCGACACCGTAAACGAATCGTAGTCAAGCACTACGCCGCCGATAACAAGCTTACGTTCGCTCACGCCCTTGCCGCGGTGTAAAAGCGTTTTTACATGCAATACAAGCTCCTCCGCGTCGATGGGCTTGGACATGTAATCGTCTATACCGGCAAGAAAACCCTTTTTTCTATCCTCGGATAGCTGCTTTGCGGAAATCATAAGAATAAGCAGATCGTTGTTTGTCAAACGCAATTGCCGCGTAAGCTCGTACCCGTCGATATTCGGCATCATTATATCCACGATAACAAGATCGATATACTCCTTTTCCAAAACGTCAAGAGCTTCCTCGCCGTTACGCGCGCAAAAAACCTCGAAACGCTCAAGCTCCAACGCTTCTTTAATGAAATATCTGATGTTTTTATCGTCATCCACAACGAGTATACGAAACATTTTTTCTCCTTAATGAACGCCGCCGCATACAATATATAACCGACGCGTCAATCGAATTATAACACATGCCGAAAATAAAATCAATCACCGCAAAGCGGTCAATAACTTTTTGCTTTTCACTTATTACGGTCAATAATAGAAAAGAACGGAACTTGTAAAATTAAGCTCCGTTCTTTTTTGAATTAATATAATGCAATCGAGTCAATATACGTATCGCCGATACACCGTATTTCCACTTTATGTTTGCCTGCCGACAGAAGCCGGGAAATATAACTGACGCCTGTGCCGCCTGTGGGTGGCTCGACCTCAATAGAATCCACTTTCTTGCCGTCTATCCAAACTTCGTAATTGCTGTCGCGCATGGTGGACGTGAGGACCGCGACGCGCGTACCGGTAAACTCGAATACTACCTTGCTGTCCTTTTTGCCATGATAGATTTGACCGAAGGTAGAAACGCCTTGCTCTGTCGTCCACTCGCCGCCGAATACAAGCGCTTCGTTGTCGGGCGAAATGTGATTAGCACCGTTGCCTGTTAGAGTGAATTGGTAGGTAAACGTAATTCCACTGAGAATGAAGTGTCCGCTGTTGTTGTTCGTGCTTTCGATAGTGAGTCTGACAAAGCGGAATTCATAGGCGGCGTTTAAGTTCACCGTAGCGCTGTACGCCGCGCCTGTGCCGTTTGTGTATTCGCCAGCGCTCGTATAGGTTTTGCCGTCCATGCTTATTTCGAGCGAGAATTTTTTGGGAAGCCCCTGCTGTGCGGTTGTAGCCGCTTGGGGCTTTCTGCCGAAGAACGTGATTTTGTTTGCGGAAATCGTCTTGCCCATATCCAATTCCAAAACCATAGCGCCTTGGGAAGCGGAAGCGTTTTTCGCCGAATGGAAGAACGTCTCCTGCCCTGTCACAAGCAGATTGTCGATTTTTGTGGTATTGTCCCAAGACTGTTTATTGCAGCTGACGATGCTCACTCCCTCGTCCCACGTCGAATAATTGACGGGACTCGCGGAGTAGCTGAAATTGTATGAACGAGTGTAGAAGTAATCGCTTTCGAAACTGCGGTTGTCGGGAAAATCGTAATCGCTTCTGTAGGCGTTAATGTAGGGCTGACTGCCGTTAATGTTGGCAGTGGTGGGAGGCGTTGACTTTGCCGCCAAAACTTCCGCTTCGGGGACTTCCTTGCCTGCGCTGTTCAAGTAATAAGTTTGGGTGAATTTTTTATCTTTTTCCTCGTCGGACAGCGCATTATAGGCATCGGCGTTGATTTCGTCTGTCATAGCGGCGTCGTTGTAATATCTGATTCCCTGCGTAAACATAGGATCGGTCCATCGGCGCATGCCTACGCCGATAAAGCTTCGGGCAACCGGGTCGACGATAAGCACTTCTTTTATGTGTAACCAATTGTCGATTTCGCCCATCTCGTTTGGCGCAATGGTATAGATGGGAGTATCCGAAAATTCTGCTGCCGAACCGCTCTTAACGTACACTTTACCGTCGTCGAACTTTACGTCGAAGTAGGTTGCGGCGGCGTCGGGACGGAATAGCGCGGAGTTGGTTTTATTTTGATATTTCGTTATGGGCGTGTCTTTGGTTATCCTTGCGCCGAGCGAGTAATTTTTGCCGTCGGGCGAATAGTACAGCGCGCAGTTGTCCCTACCTCTCAGATAAACGCGGTACGTTCCGTCTTCGTCAAAGAACAGTTTGCCGTCGATGACCTCGATATTGTTTTCGTGAAAGAAATATTTATCGGGCGCGTCGGGATATTTTTTGCGGTTTTCCTCCGTGTCGGGATAGAACCAAATATCGGTGTTGGCATTCTGCGTGGGGTTAAACTGTTCTTGCTGTAAGCCGCCGTTGGTACTGCCCGCAAAGCCCATGTTGTAAGCCTCTACCGCGTCGGTATACATATTATCGGCGTAGTAGGTGTAGGTAGTCCTATTCAGCTTCAGTTTGTTTACTTCCTGCGAGATTTGGAATTCGAGAACAAGGTCGACGTCTTCGACCTCGAACGCACCGTCGTCCTTTTTGATTTCAAGCGTTGCCACGATCGAGCCCGAAGTCGAGCCTGTCTTTGCGCCCGCGGCGGGGGTGTATTTCAGTCTGTAATTGTCAATTACCTCGATCGAGCCGTTCTTGGGTTTGGTCACGCTCTTTACAGTGTAAGTAAAGCCGCCGGGTATAACAACGCTACCGTACGAGTATTGTCCGTCGGGCGCGGTATACGGTCTGAGATCGATATCGAAAGGCGCGTTTGCAATTATGTAAGGCTGCATTGTCTTAAAATATTTCTTTTCGCCGTCGTACATATAGCTTCTGCCCGTCTGATATACGGAAGCAACGGGAACGAACATGGGATAATTAGCGTCTTTAACAGCTGCGGAAGGCGTGTATGCGTTACTGCCGCCGTTATAGTAAGAGTTAGTCAAGCTTGCATAATACGTAAAATCGTGATGGGTGATCGTCGCCCATTTATTAAAGTAATTATTTGCGCCCTTTGCTCCGCGCGCGCTTGTAAACGCGTCCGCACCGAAGTTGTGCAGTAGCGTTGCGTAAACGGCAAGACCGTTCGTGGAATTGAGCTGATTGTTTATTACGCGTTGCAAAGTCCAAGACCCGCTTGTGTAATTGTTCCAGCCGCCCAGGCCTTGCGCGCCGTAGCTGCCTATACCGCGTTTGGAAGAAATTTTAGTAAACAGCGCGTAGGAAACAAGGGTAAGCGCGTTGTTGGTTGTTTCGCCGTCAGCACCCGAACCCAAGCCGAAGTTTTGGAAGTTGTGGTGATACTCGTGGAAGTTGCCCCAGCTTCCCGAAGTGACAAGCGTGTTGTAATTGAGCGATTGCGACATCCAGCCTGCGGGACAGTTGACGGAGCTTCTTCCGGGGAAGGCAACCGCCGCGCCCGCCGCAACAAACGGGTCGTAAATGAATACTATACCCTGCTTGGAGCTTGCCGCCGTAACGGACGAAACCTTCTCCCAAAGCACTGCCGCTTTGTAAATGTTGTCGTACGAAAAACCTTCCGCGTAATATCTCGGACCGGAATGCAGTACGCCGTAGTTCCAAACTTCCATATCGAAGTAAGGCACGACAGATTCCTTTTTAAGTCTGTTGTATTCTTCCTCGGTGGTGTAGCCTAAAATAAAGTGCAGATATTCCAAACCGCCGAAAATCTTTGCGGTGACGGTCTTGGCGGTATTGCGGATATATATAGGTCCGCCAAGGAACGAACCGACGTATCCCGTCCAGGTATCGGTACTCTCGTCGTAAGCACAAGTGCTCTTGTTCAATACAAGCGTAGTCAAAATCAACGGCGGGCGCTGCATTTGGTTTTTGCCCACCCAAATATTATTCGCTTGACCGTTGTAAAGCGCCTGACCGATATGTACGGTAATACCGCCAGTCGCGTCCATATCCTTGCCGCTAAGCTCTATTTTTATTACCTCGCCGGCGGGCGCGTAAAGACCCGTTACGCTGTAGCTGCTGTATCCGCGACCACGCATGGTTACTTCTTTGACCACGGCTTTTGCTTTGTCGTCAACGGCGTACTTTACGCCGTTTTTGCTATAGCCTTCCATATACATGCCGTTTGCGGCGCTGTGTTTGTAAAGCTGTCTGTAGTTTTCCGGCGTATATTCTTCCGCGGTTTTACCCTTTACAAGCGAGTGTATCCACTCGTTATTCTTGTATTGATAGAGATAACCGTCCTTGTCGATCCTCGTATACTTGTCGGGAGTCTGCTCGCCGCCCCTGTTTGCCCCATGCGTTCCCCAAGCGCATAAATACGCGGTTTCGTTTACAAGCGCCGACCTTGCTGCCTTTTGCTCGTCGCTCGAGCCGATTACGTGCTTCAAAGTGGAGCCGTACTTGGGATAACGCGCCTTGCCTGCCGTAAAAATGGTTTTCGTTAAATCATTGTCGAAAGCCGCGGCTTCGTTTGTGGTTTCGGCAACGGGCTTCACCCTTTCGTACGTGCCCGTGACCTCGCCGTAAAATCCTACCGCGGTGGTATTGGAATATTCTTTGTCGTAAACGTCTTTCGGCATATCGGCCGAGCTTACGCTACTCAGCAAAAGCGATTCCTTGGAAACAGGTTTATCGCTGTAGATAATTTCTTCCTCTGTCGGATCATTATTGTCGGGGTCTTTATTCTCCCCGTCGCCCGGATCTACGGGATCTATGATCTGCGGAGGAGCATCGGGCGTATTGTTAGGATTGCCGGTCGGTTTGGCAGCGTCGCTACACGCAATCGCGCCGAACAACATTACAAACGTCAACATAAACGCCATGATAGACGTAATTATGTTCTTTATCTTGGATTTAGGCTTATTGCCGATTCTTGCCATAAAGCTCTCCTTGATTAGCAAATATTATAGTACTTATAAGCGGGTGCAGTATAACATAAATCTATTCTCGATGTCAATTATATGTTTCATTAAACCGGCGAATAAGCCAAAACTTAACGGAAATGATTTAACGAATTTTCACGTATAACTTGATTTTATCCGACAACTGTGTTACAATAGCGTTGCAACACCACCCTCTATATACTTTCCAAAAAATATGCCATAGGCGTATAATATTTTTATGTGTTCTGTTTGAGATTATCGGTAGTTACACCGTTCCATCTCGGACAGGACGCAAGGAAAGTTCGGGTGATGTTGCAATCATGGAGCGGTGTGCTATGTGCCGTTCCGAAAGGAGCGGCATTTTTTATGGCAAAAAAATCGACAACGACAGACTTTTTCAGGCGACCGATTATCGAGTGATAGATAAAATAAACACAGCAAACTTTTATCCGATATAACTTGATTTTATCCGACAACTGTGGTACAATAACATTGCAACACCATTCAAATACTAAGTCTCCAAATATGCGCCTATTAGTGTATTATATTTTTTGGTCAGTCTAAAAATCGGTAGTTACCGTTTCAAATCGACTTGACCGAAATGGAGAGTTCGAATGGTGTTGCAGCCATGGAACGGTATGCTATATGCCGTTCCGCAAGGGACGGCATTTTTTATGGCAATGGAAATCGACGGCAATAAAATTTTTCAGGCGGCCGAAGCAATTATTCTGAATATGCTTGTCAATATTTATGCGGTCGAACGCGTGGCGTTCGGTTACGAAAAGCCCGGAGAGCAAGTCCCGATCGATTTGTATCTTCAGCATTTACAGTTAGGTTTAAATTACGATCGGCATTTGCGCAAAAGTATTCCCGGCGTATACATAGACGAAAACGAGCATATAAGCACGGAATATGACTACACCGAATATGTGCACGACTTGTTTGTTTACCAAATGGAGAGCATATTCTTCCAAGCGCCTAAGGACGTACGCTTGGAGCGTGACGGCAAAGAAATCCCGTTGCTTCCCCGTTTCCGTGATTACCTGTTCGGAACTATGCCGTTATTTACCGAGGTGTTAAACGTAAAAGTCGAGTATAACGCCTTTGACGTTATCCCGACAGACAGAGAGGCGCGCTCGACCGAATACAGCAAATGGGCGAGGTTCGTCACCGCGATTTTGCTCAAGCCGTTAAGGTCTGGCGGCAAAATCAATCGATACGTCAAAGATTTTACTTCTGCGCCGCACTATATTAGTGGGCTTATAGAAAAGAACGGCAAAAATTTCTATCTAAAGCCTGTTAATATCAATAGCTACGAATATATCTTTGCATTGTTTTCTCTAATGCAATTTAAAAATGCCGAAAACAATAAACTATTAGAACTGAAAATGCTCGAATGGCAACGCCGACACGATCAGGAATAGCGGTTATTCCATTGCTACGGCGGCGCGCTTCAATTGCCATATCCTCTCTCCGCCACGCAAAACGTATTATTATAGCGTTTTATTGCAGGCGCAACCGTCATTTATTCTTTAGGATGTCTTGCCTTCGGCGTCCGCCGCTATGAGCTGCGCCGCAAACTTGCCGCTTATTACGGCAATCGGCGTACCGCCGGGCGACATAAGCCATTGATTGGCGAGATAGAGCTTGTCTATTCCGTTCACCGTGCGTGCATACAACTGTTGCGGCATTTTTGCGCCGAGCGGAAAGCTCATAAAACTGCCCTGATATGAATTGAGGTATCGTTCATACGTGCGCGGCGTGACAACGTCGATAAGCTCGACGTCGCCGTTTACCGCATAATATTTTTCGAGCTGACGCTTCAACGTCTCGCCCGTACGGCGTTTAAACTCTGTATACTCGCTACGGCTCATCGCGCTTATTCTTTCGTAATCATCCGCGTTTGTATCTACAAAAACCTGCAAAACGGTACAACCGTCGTTTGTAAACGACTCGTCGTAAGCATAGTGTCTGACGGACAACACGTTGCATTCTTTGCCCGACAAATCGAATTTTTCGGTCTTGTATATTTGCGAGACCTTGCGGTCATTCAAATCCATATTGGTCTTGAACGCGGCAACGATATAGCTGTAGGTGCTGTATTTTTCTTTGTCTGCGTCGCCGTCGAAAAATGCGTTCGGCGGATATTTATTCATGAGCAGCTTCTCGTATGTGTGGTGCACGTCGCAGGCGGCAATCGTATAATCGCCGTAAACGATTTGCCCGCTCTCCAGCTTTACGCCCTTAGCCGTGCCGTTTTCTATAATTATCTCCGATACGGGCGAACTCGTCATCAGTTTGCCGCCCAACGCTTTAAACCTTTCCGACACGTTGCGCATGATAGCGGAGCTGCCGCCGCGCGGAAGATCGGCATTGCCCGAGCACAGATTGCTGAGCGTTTCCGCAAAGTACAGCACACAAAACCGCTTATTCACGGGCGCATTTTCCAGCGCATACCGTATGATAGGAGTTTCAAACTTTTGCGCATACTCGCCTAAGGTGCGAGTCATAAAGCTGATCGTTTTGCGCGCAAACGCCATATTGGGCTTGATAGGTTGAGTAATAAGCTCTGGCGGAATATCGCTTGGTATCTCGAACATACCGAGATACCGCAGTAATTCCATAAAACGCGCTATCTCGGCTCTATCGTTATCGCAAACACATACGCGGTAAAGCTCGCGCTCCAGCTTGTCGAAGTCGTTGTAAAATGTAAGCGTTTCATTTTCGTAAAACACTTTATAAAAGCTGTCGAGCTTGACAATATCGCCGTCTCTTATTCCGCCGATCTCCCGCCAGATACGACCTAAACCGCTGTCGCCGTGTGTGCCTATAAGCCAATGCAAACAGCCGTCTATAATAACGCCGCCTCGTTGCCACGACGTGCAGAACCCGCCTGCAACGCTGTTCTTTTCGTAGATATTCACGTTGAATCCGCTCTTAAGCAGATATACGCCGGCAGTTAAGCCCGAAATACCTCCACCTACAATATTAACCGTTTTTATGCTATCACCTCAATGATGTTATAGTTAAACAAAAATATAAAAAAGAACCTAAAACTGCTTCGCTTAACGTATATTCGTTTTAGGTTCTTATTGTGTGTCGGACAAAATATATCGCACGACCTAATACTCACATACTTGCTTTGTTAATATTGTATCATACAATACACCAAAAGTCAAATGCTCCAAAGTCGTGGGTGTTTTTCATTGATATACCGTTAGCCGCTTTATTATGTTCGACGCGTTGTTTTACCCACTGCACCCATCTCTCGGCGATTCCAATACAGTCAACTATTATGCTCTTTTCCACATGAAATCGATCAACTTAATTAATTGTAGTATTAAAGTTCTTATTCATTTTCCAAGCAGTAATATTGCTCGTCGGTTACGGCTTCGAGCCATTCATTTGACGTATTCACGCCCGGACATTCTACTGCGATATGACAAAACCAACTGTCGGCAGACGCACCGTGCCAATGCTTTACACCTGCGGGGATATAAACAACGTCGCCCGGCTTTAAGGCTTGCGCGGGTTTACCCCATTCCTGATACCATCCGTTTCCGTCGGTACATAATAAAATTTGTCCGCCGCCTTGTTCGGCTTTGTGGATATGCCAATTATTACGGCACTTCGGCTCGAAGGTCACGTTCGCCATAAACACCGTTTCTTTGGGGTTTGTAAGCGGCTTCAAGTAAGAGTTGCCGATAAAATATTTTGCGTACGCAGTATTCGGCTCTCCCAGTCCGAACAGACCGCCGAACTTTCCGTCGTCCTTGTAAACCTCTTTCGCCATACGGAAGGCTGCCCAAGCATTTGGCCATCCTGCGTAAAACGCAACGTGAGTTAAAAGCTCCGCCATTTCTGCTTTGGTTACACCGTTGGTCTTTGCGGTTTGCAAATGGTATTGAAAAGAACTGTCAATAAGCCCTTTCGATACGAGCGTAGTTACCGTAAGCATAGAGCGTGTTTTAAGAGAGAGCGCGTCGCTCGACCACACTTCACCGAATAACACGTCGTCATTGAGCTCTGCAAATTTCGGGGCAAATCCCCCAAGCGAATCGCGTCCTGCCGTTTGTTTGACTTTCATAATATATCTCCTTAATTTCTAATTCATTTTGCTGATAAGAGAGCTGACGCTGCCGCCGACGGCTATTCGCTCTCCGGCTTTCCAATTTGCTTTTGGAGCTATGCTGTGCAAGGAAGTGGCGCTCGAACCGATATCGCTACTTCCAGAAGTGCAGAATGGAATGATTGTAACATTATCAAAGTCGTATTCATAGCTTTCAAAGAAAGTATAAATGATTTTAGGCGCTTGCCCCCACCAAATAGGATAACCGATAAAAATAACGTCGTACTGTTCTATGTTTTCCACACTTCCGCTGATTGCGGGACGAGCGGTAGGATCGTTCTGCTCACGGTTTGCGCGGCAATCGGTGTTATAATTCAAGTCGGCATTCGTATACGGAACGACAGGCGTTATTTGGTAAAGATACGAATTGCTCACTTGACTGTATATCGATTCCGCAACGCCTTTTGTCGTATTTGTACAAGAGAAATACGCAACGAGAACTTTTGGTTCGCTTGCAGGCGGTTCGGGTTCGCCCGAATACACTAGCTGCACATCACGATTGCCGTAATTCCACATGGACGAGCTTTTTTCGATTGCGTTCCACTCGGCTTCCGTTCCTGCGTAGTAAATTTTCGTAATCGTGCTGTCCTGAATAAAGGAATTGCCTATCGCCGTAACGGTTTTCGGAATATAAAGCTCGGTGATTCCGCTCGTTCTGCGGAACGCGCCCTGCGCTATTTTCGTCGCGCTTTCGGGAACGTTTTTATTGGCAACGCCGCGAATGAGCGTATTTGTTGAACGTTCTATCAAGTGTCCGTTTTCGGCACGATAAACGGTATTACCGTTTGCAACAGTAAAGCTTTCAATCGATGCGCAGTTGTTGAATGCACCGTCGCCGATAGTTGTTACACCTTGCGGTATAGTAATATTTTTCAACGAAGAACAAGCCGAAAACGCATTGTTGCCAATAGTGGTCAAGCTACTGTGCGCACCGATATTTACCGTTACTAACTGTCTGCAACCGTAAAATGTATTCTGACCGATTTCCGTGATCGTATCGGGAATAGTGACCGAAGTAAACGCTTTTTGTGCAAATGCGCCCGTACCGTGATGCCCTTGTATTTTTGTTACGGGCAAACCTTCGTATTCGGCGGGAATAACTACGATTGTTTCTTCGCCCACGCCCGTTACCGTATAGGCGTTACCTTCCTTAACAAAGGTAAGACTTGACGTACTGTCCGGCAACTGTGCTTCCGCTTCCCAACTTGCATAAAGCGTGATATTGTCGTTTACTCTGTCGGTGTCGAAGTTCCACTCGGTATCGTCCTTTTTAAACCAACCTGTCAGATAATATCCGTCATAGGTAGGTGTTTGGGGACGAACTGCGGGATTGCCTTCGCGTACTCTTTGGCTTTCGACTGCACTGCCGCCGCGACTGTCAAATGTTACGGTATAGTATGTTCCCTTGTCTTCTGTTTCGTCGCCACCGGGCTTTTTGCCCTCATCACCGCTCGGCTTTTTATCTTCGTCGCCGCCGGGCTTTTTGTCTTCGTCGCCGTCGACACCGCCGATGCCTATATCGCCGTTATCGGCAGGATCACTTCCGTCAGTCCCGTTGCCGCCGCAGCCTGTAAGCGCAAACATCAAGCACAATATACAAGCCAAAACAATACAAATCAATTTTTTCGTTTTCATATAAGCCTCCTAAACTCTTTTACTTCTTTCCGAACGACATACATTTGCCGATAATCGCGCCTGTTTTCAAATACTGATAGGTGGGCATCTCGAATAAAACAGGTTTCAGTTTGTTGTAGTCGATTTTTCCGTCATCGCGCAGTATCTATTCATTTGCATACGTATTTGCAATCGTCAAGATGAAGTTGTCAAAGCCTTTCGTTTCGTAATTGTCCTCAACAACGCACTCCATAGCGAGCGGCGACTTTGTGATGATGGGCGCACCCTTGCCGCCCACTTCAAAATCAAAAACTTTCGATTTGTCAACTTTGCTACCGCTTACGCAACCGACGTAATCGGCTTTGTCCAAGAGCATTTCGTCAACAATATTTACCGAAAGCACTTTGTTTTTTATGATACCCGCATTGATGAAATGGGGCTTTGCAAGGCTGACCATAATATGATCGTGTCCCATAATGCCCAAGTGCCCTACAAGCGTCCAAGTGGGTTTGCCGTCCGCAAACGTTCCGACTACTGCGAGCGGTGTGGGATACAGCGCCAAAACCGAACCTAAGTTTTTCATATTTATCTCCTTAATTCTTTTTGATTTCGAGGAGCAAATTTGCTTGCTTGCAAGGGCAAACTTGCGACAACGACAAATGGTATTTGTTCCGTAGCTTGCTGCGGAACGGCGTGCGTAGCGCGCCGCTCAGGGCTTGCCCTGAGGTTTAATACTTTTTATTTCGTGTATCAGGTAATCAATTTGCTGTATTGATTTTTCCTGTGCGTGAACGGCGTCCAATATACGGTATCTGCTTTTTTTCAAAACGTCGATTTGTCTTTCTATGTTCCCGCCGCTCGCGTTAAACTTTTTTGCTTCGCTTTCCGTCAAGCCTATTTCCGTCAAATATTGTGTCAAACTCTCTCCGTATTGCATAGTTCACCTGCTAAAGATAAATCTTTTATTGCTCCTGTTTTTTTCTTCTTTCTCGATAAGAGAATGACCTTGTTTGAGTAATATTCTACCGCGCAAATCAAGCAAATCACACAAACATAGTCGAATAAAAACTTTATTACCGATTCGCCGTACTCTAAGAATTTGAATGAGAAATGAATCCCCAAGTGCAACGACGCAAACACAAAAGTCCACATTGTCGCAAACAAATGCAGCCGTCTGCCCGTCATTATGTCGCCGTTAATATTCAACGGCGAATTAGGCGCGAGTTTTGCTATCGCCGTTTTTGTCCGCAAGCCGCAAAACAGAATATACACAACAAAAACGTTAAAACTATACCGACTATTTTTTATCGGTTTACTCCTTGTTAAAACCAAGTCCCGCAACATAGCTGTCTATAGCGCTTTGAGACGCACTACCCGACAGTTTTGTGCCGTTCAGCCAAGTGGCTTTGCTCGCCGAGCCGTGCAAGTTCTTTGCGCTGCTGCCTACGCCGCTGCCGCCCGAAGTGCAAAACGGAATGATCGTCTTGCCCTCAAAGTCATAGCTTTCAAGGAAGGTATATATGATCTTCGGCGCTTCCGCCCACCAAATAGGATAACCGAGAAATACTATATCGTACTCGTCCATGTTTTCCACTCTGCCGCTGATCTCGGGACGCGCTTTGATGTCGTTTTGTTCTTTTGTCGAACGGCTGTTTCTGTCGCTGTAATTGAGATCTGCCGAAGTGTAGGTCTGCAACGGAGTAATGCTATACAGCGTGCCGCCCGTAGAAACCGCTATTTTTTCGGCAACACTCTTTGTTGTGTTCGTGCAAGAGAAGTATGCACGTCCGTGCCCTCGGGAATTTTATCGGTAGTTCCATCGTCGTCCGTGCAACCGACAAATCCAAAGCACACACAAAGTATTATGAGAACTACCGGAAGAACCGAAATAAAGACCTTTTTCATAATGGACTCCTTTTACAAAAAATAAGTGTGCAAAAACCTTTTCGGTTCTTACACACTAATTATACTTGATTTGTATTGCTATGTAAAATACTTATTTTTTATCGTTTATCATAACTGATTTGCATTTTATAAATTAGGTGTGTCCCGGGACAAGCTCCAGACCCGCGCACTTCGTGCGCCTCGCCCCACAAGTGGCGCGACCACCTAATTTGTCGTCGTCGGCAGCCAAATGCTGCGCGATGCTTTGCTTTCGTACTCACATCGATGGAAAACGCAACAAAAGCAAATCAATCTGTGATTGCGCAAGCGGGAGAATTTACTCCTCGAATAAAATCTATGAACTTTAACACGCAACCCGATACGATTTGGTTTTTCTTCCATACAAGCACGCTTGTTTGTTCTATTTTCGGATAGAGCGGACGGAAGTTTAAGTCGGGATGATTATAAAGCTGTGTAGCCCCGTCTAACGTTACGGCACAACCCATTCCTTTGGATACAAACATGGCGGCATTGTACAAAAGGTTTACGGTAAGATAGATATTTTTCGGGTTATAATACTCGCCGAACCAAGACGAGAACAACGAATGATTAACGGCTCGGTTGCTCATAAATATTTTACGGTCTTTCAAGTCCTCCGCCGTAACGTATTCCTTTTTACACAAAGGGCATTTCGACGGAACAACTGCTCCCCACGTGTCTTTGACAGGCAAACGGATAAATTCGTATTTTGAAAAATCGGTAGGCTCGAGCAAAATGCCTATATCTAGCAGGCCTTTATCGAGCTGCTCCTTCGTTCCGTCCACATTGCCCGAAATGATTTCAAAACGAACGTCGGGATATTCTTCACGGAATTCATATATCAGATCGGCTAAATATGAGCTTGCCGCGGTTTCGCCCATGCCGATCGAGATCACGCCGCTTAAAGAAGTAAGTCCTCTTGCAAATTCCTGTTCGGTCTTTTCGGTCAAATCGATAATTTCCTGCGCCTTTTGGCGAAGATATAAACCCTCGTCCGTAAGCGTTATATTGCGTTTTCCGCGAATAAACAGTTTTGCACCGAGCTCTTCTTCGAGCTGCATAAGCTGACGGGACAAAGCCGGTTGCGAAACATGCAAAATCTCCGCAGCCTTTGTAATGTTTTGCTCCCTTGCGACAATGAGAAAGTATTTCAATACTCTGTTTTCCATAAATACCCCTATCGTATGATACTGCCGTTATTATGCAATTTGATTATAACATAAAACCCCGTCAAAAGCAAGCTTTTGTCTTCGGCTACCGCCGACTGCGTTTTCCTGCGGCAAACGCGCTTTTTGTTGAAACACATAAAAAGTGCGGAATGACAACCACTCCGCACATATAGATATTAAAAATGTTATTTGTGATTAAACTGCATCACTCCGACGAGCTTATGGGGGACGTAAGATTCTTCCAAGTACGCTATTTCTTCCGCTGTAAGTTTAACTCCAACCGCCGCAACCGCGTCTTCTATATGCTTGACTTTGGTAGCACCTACTATAGGCGAAGCTACCTTCGTAAGCAACCACCCGAGCGCGATTTGAGTTCTTGTCAATCCCTTATTTTCGGCAAGCTCGGCAACACGCGCAATAATTATACCGTCTTGTTCTTTCGTTAAGTCGTACTTGCTTTTCGCAACGTTGTCCGTTTCAAGCCGTTTCGTGACTTCGTCTGCCGGCTTTACAAGTCTACCAGAAGCAAGCGGACTGTACGGCGTAAGCGCTATTCCGTTTTCTTCACAGCACGGGAACATTTCACGTTCTTCTTCTCTGAATAAAAGATTGTAATGCCCCTGCACCGACACGAACTTTGCAAAGCCGTTACGTTCCGCAAGAGCATTTGCTTTTTCAAGCTGCCATGCGTAACAATTCGATATTCCGATCGCCCTTGCCTTGCCTTGCTTAACTGCGGTGTTTAAGCCCTCCATAATTTCTTCTATGGGCGTGTGGTAGTCCCACATGTGGCAAATGTATAAATCAACGTAGTCCGTGCCCAATCTTCTTAAGCTATTATCAAGACAGATCGCAACGTGCTTTTGCCCGCTTATGCCGCTTGCAATTTCATCTTCCGTTCTCGGCAAGAATTTTGTTGCGATTATCGCGTTTTGTCTGGCGGTTAAATCCTTGATAATTCTACCAAGATATTCCTCGCTCGTGCCGCCCGCATAGCCCATTGCCGTATCGAAAAAATTGATACCGTTATTAAGCGCCGCTTTTATGATTTCTTTTGAACGTTCCGCGTCGAGCGTCCAAGAGTGATGCCCGAGATTCGCATCTCCAAACCCCATACACCCCAAACAAATGCGCGACACGTTCAAATCGGAATTCCCGAGCTTAATATATTCCATAAAATACTCCTACACTTTTCTTTCATTATACCATTTTACTGTTTCAATGTCTAATACCAATTTTATATGATTTATCATAACCTCGGCGCATTGAACAATTATAAATAAACATAAGAAAATCGGTCCAAAAGCCGCAAGACTTTTAGACCGATTGACTTGGCGGAGTAATCGTAACCTAAAACGAATACTCGACTTATATTATTTTACGGTAAATGAAGTCCATTCAACATGGTTAAACTGCATTACGTCAGTCGCTTTTTCCATGCCTATGCTCTCGTAGAACGGCATGGCTTTGTCATTCGCGATGAGATATACTGCTATATCTTTTTCACCTCCGGCGAGCTCGTGTGCCGCTTTCATCAGCCGCCTACCTATTCCTTGCCTTGCATAATTCCTATCAACGCCCAAATCGGTTATATAAAGCCAATAAGCGAAATCCGTTAAACCGAAAAGAACCCCGACAATTAGGTTGTCTTTACTTCTCGCAACAAGACTAATCGATGCGTTTTTAACTAGCTTCGATATCCTTTCGTTAAATCGCTCTTGTGGATATTGCGTACCCAAATCCGTGCGTTTAAGAAAATCAATATACTCGTCCGCCGAAATAAATTCATTTTTAATAGTTATGTTATCCGAAGTCATAATTTCCTCTAATTATAATTTAATTAAGTATATTATACTACTATCATATATATTTTGCAAGCGTTTTAACAAAAATTAAACTTTGGCACTTTTGAATGCACTTCTCGTTACCCTATCTCTCTGCGCTAACGCAAAAGCGCGCCCATTAGGACGCGCCATGCGTTTGTGTACGACGAAATCTCGCGTTTTCGAAGTGTGTAAGACTAAATCTATTGTGCGATTCAAACCGCCCAACCCTAATTATTTCACATTGCGTCATGCAACGCCCCCAAAAAGTCAAATATCTTAACAAAATATATTCTTATAGACCGTTTGCCTTAGCGAAACTGTAGTAATCTAAAACGAATTTTATCACTATTTAACATAAAATATCTATGAAAAAACTCTAACGAACAGCTACTGTTTAATAGCAATATAGAAAAATACCCCCAAAGCAATGAAGTATTTCCCTTGTAAATAGCATTCTTTCATTTCACTATGCTTTTGCGAAACCACTTTTAAGAGATCAAACGCCTCATAATTATCAAAATATGATGCGCTATCTGCTGCCCATAATTCCGGGTTGAAATATAAGTCCCATAATTCCTCTTTGTATTGTTCATCAAAATCAATTGAGGATATTGTAGGCGATAATAATTTAATATTATTAAACCCTGCGTTTTTCAAAATTAATGGTAATTTTCTAGCCATTTTGCGATCGCCTGATTCCTTTGAATGTTCCCAAATATAAAAGCAGTCCTCAAAATATTTGGAGTGCGGATAAGCTATATTGACGCCGTCATCCTCATCCTGAATAAAAATTGTTCCATTGGGATTCAAAAGCATATATAAATTTTTTATCAAATCATCAATTTGTCCTATATGTAACAATACAGCGGAAATATGAATTATGTCAAATCCCATAACTCTAAACCTTTGCATTTGAAAAAAAATATCTCGAAAAAAATTACTTGATGTCACATCACACTGAATAAAGGCATGATTATCATGCGAATGTAATTTATTAGCTTCTTCAATTGCATTTTGATTATTATCAACACCTAATAAAAAGCTGTATTTACGGCCATCTAAACGCATAATAATATTATCGCCATTATCGCAGCCCACATCTAAAACCGAAGGATTATCATAATTTGAAAATATTTCGTCTAAATATTTTTTTGCATATTCATTAAAGAATTTATTTTGCGATTTTAAACGAATTCTTTCCGCTTCTTTTTCAGTTGAATAAGTGCTTTTACTATTCTCATCATAAGTCGGCATCAAATTTGCTTGCTCAAAAATTGCAAGCACCAAACTTTCATAATCATCAAATTTATCTTCATAAAGCCAATTAAGACTCCCTAAAAACAATTCAATAATTTCTTGATTACTTTCATTTAATTCTTCTATCACAACTGGAATAATAGCATAATCGCTATTTTTTTTCTGTTGAGAAATCGCTCTTGCTATCTCATTTCTAACCATAAGAGAAGAAACGCTTGCATTAGATAAAAAAACAACAAAATTTTTCGAATTATTTATTCCATTATTAATTTCTTCTATGAAGTGTTGCTTACTATCTCTAAGCTGAAACCAACATGTAGGTCCAAAAAATTTAATCGTAGAAACAATCTTTTCTACTTTATCTTTATTTGCATTAGAAAACGAAATAAAAATATCTCTAATATCGTCCATCTTTTATTCCTTTAAGCATAATAGTATATTATATCCTCATATGGTAATACATCATTCACAAATTCTTCGTCATATTCCATACATAACTCACCATATATCTTCTTAAGTTTTTCATTAGAGCCTTTCATAGCCTCTTTTACTGAAACAATCAATTCTGATAACGATTTGAACTTAACAATTTTACCTTCCTTAACTTCCATTACGTATGGTTGGTCACAGTCTAAAATAAACGGATAAGGGAATTTTTTTGATAATTTATCAAATTTACCTATAACAAATAGCCCTGATATTGATACAATTTTTTCCGAAAAAAATCTTCCACTATCAATATAAAAGCTATGCGTTTCACTTGTGGGAGTCATCTTATCGACTTCTTTTTTTATTGAATCACAATTATAAAAACAAAAGACGTATTCTTCGTTTTCATATGATATAGGAAAACTTTTCACTAGATGATTGGGTATTTTCATTTTGATTATCTCCATAAAATAAAAAATGCGCTAGCCAGAGCTAACGCACGAAAAACGCAAACTCCGACTGTCGCCAAACAAGTTTATATGCAGTACGGGTAATATCGTCCACATAAATGGATTTGCATTTTTACCAAATTCAAAATATGGACGAGACGAAAAAAGGATATACCTATTTTGTTGAAATAAAAAAGCCCGTACTCCTATTTAGGGCATATAACTTGTTTGGCATAATTAGTATAGCATAATGCAAAAGAAAAATCAACGCTTTTAGAAAGACAAATAACAAAAGGGCATTATTATTTGTCATTCAAATCATTTACTCGAAAAGCCGTCAACAATTTCCCGTTCAAGCCCCATTCTCTTGTATATTTTCGTCTTACACACTTGAAGTGTGTGCTACACCTTAATCTCTCTTTTTGGTGGATTTGAACCACATACAAATCGACCACCGAACACATTTTTAGCGTTCAATAGTCCGCGTGATTCCGCGAATATTGGCAAAAACGCCCCAAAACATAAGAAAATCGGCCTAAACGTCGCAAGACTTTTAGACCGGTTGACTTGGCGGCACGCCATCACCCGAATTTGAACTTTTTATGTATAAAGAACATTTCGGGATGAACATGCCGCTTTAAATCACTCGTCATCAATATCGTGATGGCGGATATAGCGGTCTAGCACCCAATCCTCGGCTGTAAACAACACGTCCAACAGTTGATCTTGAAGCTCCTTTTTGCTCAACTTGCGCACATAAGCTTCCACGCGGTCGGGCAAGCCTTCTTCCCACGCCTCATATTCGGCTTGCTCTTTATCTATTTGCGTTTTATACGTTTTAGCATCATCGGGAAATATGGCAAAATAGAGCGCTACGGCATGCTTACATACGACTCGTCTGCCATTAGCAAACGGACAATCGCACGCAGTATTGCGTACTTTATTCAAGTTTAATGTAACATTATATATGGCATTATCCGAACCTTTGACTTTGCCCGTATATATTCCTTCTTCTACCAGCTCATACGATAGGACTTTACCATTTTTATAGTATTCGTATCCACGCCAAGCGGAATCACTACTTGCAAGATTAACTAATCTCATGATTACTCCTTATCGTAATTTATATCCGAACAATATATTCGTCGGGATTTTTCTCCTCCTTGGTAAGCTCAACATCCGGCGCAAGCTTGCGTAAGCAAAACTTATAATAAACCTCTTTATTCGCCGGCCGCAAGAGCGAAACACAGTCTATAAGGTATTTCCGCCAGTCTTGCCATTTGTCCGCATCACGATAGTGATTAATTTTACCTATCTTATAATGGTCGACACTGTTGTCTTTAAGTGTACGCTCAATAAGCTTGATGCTCTCACTTGGCTCGATTGTAGGCTCAAAGCTTGCAAAGGTTTTTATTCCTGCACCGTGCAATGCTTTTAGCGCTTCCAATCTTTCTTCCGGTCGACTTGCAAACGGCTCCCACTCCGCGCTTTTTTGTTCGTCTATGAATGTAAGCGTAGTGCCGACGGCTATACGACTGCCAAACGCTTTAAACATGTCTATATCGCGCAACATTTTATTGCCGCCCTTACTGAGAACGGCGACGGGCGCTTTGTATGTATTAAGTAATTTCAACATTTCGCGCGTAGTTGCGCCGTTATCCGAGCTATCGCAATATACGTCACCCACAAACGACAGTAAAATTTGCTCAGTATATATGTTGCGCATTAAGTCGGCTTCAGCTAAGCTCAAGATATTCTTTCGCGGCGATGGCGTACCAAAATAGCTCTGCGCGCTCCGCTGTAATGTTCCGGGCGCATAGCAATACTTACAGCGATGACTGCATCCAATATAAATATTTAAGGCATATGGACTGTACTCTCGCGCCATGCCCGTAGGTCTATATATAACACTCATATAAAAATTATAGCACATCGGCGCATCAAACGCAAGTTCTGTTATTTGTTAATTCTAAAATAACCATAATGCTTAGTGAAATTATCTCTCACTTCATAATATGTTACTCTGTCAATTCCATGCTTTGCCAAAAATTCATAGAAGAACTCTATCGCTCGCGCGTTAAATAACGACGGGGCTTTATTATAAAATGAACGAAAACCGAACTCGTCCTTGGCTTCATTTTGGATTTTGGTAAATTGATTAGTAATGGCTGTATAAATAATAACTGTCCCATTGCGTATGCTTTTACTTGTCAAAATTTTCTTGTAAATATCAAAAGATATGCCGTAGCTGTCAACATCAATGACATTAAATTTGCTCAAATCTAATGAGTCGAATATTCGGCGTGAATCAGCAACAAGATTATTCCCCTTGTCCTTTTGTTTTTCGACCCCGAAATATCGGTCGGTGTATATGTTTTTCCATAAAACATTATTGCCGCCGAACAAATCCAATACGTTGATTTCGGGTAAGTTGGATATTGCCTTTTTTCTTATGAATATTTTATTGCCAATGGACTTATTATCCGTTTTAGTTGGTTGTTGACTCAATTTCCACCCCTTTTATTTGTTTCATTTTGTTGATAAGTGGCAATAGTTTATCATGGAAAATGTCAATACGACAAACAAAGATATATCACCGTCTGCTGTAGCAACGCAATTCGATCCGGCTAAACATTACAACGAAGTTTTCGGTATGTTTACGGGCGAAACCGAACAAGTAACATTTGAAATAAACGCAAAGCTGCTCGACGCTATGATAGATCGTTTCGGTGAAGATATAAAGTTTACAACAAAAGAGAACGGCAAACTTACGTTTATCGCTCAAGTTCAAATCAGCCCGCAGTTTTTCGGCTGGTGTTGTTCATTTGGGGATTTGTTAAAGATAATTGAACCAAATAATGTTATGTGCTTTATGAAACAAATTCTATCTCGAATAATATCACTATACTAGTTTTTGCAAAGTATAAAAGCATATTAAATTTATGAGTAACAATTATATCAGATTGTGAAGCCATATAATATTCTCTCAAATAAAAAATAAAAGCCGCGAACATGATTCACGGCTTTTTATGTTGGTCTTTTATAAGTTCTATTAATTTTCGATTACATCACCATCATCGCAATGAACTGTATAATGGTAAAGACCTGCGTCCCAATCAAGCTCCTTTGATATAGCGTTCCATTGCGCCTTAGTTCCCTTGAAAGTTATGCTTGTAATACTGCTACTCCAAAACGCATGGCTCTTAATACTAGTTACACTACTAGGAATTGTGATGTTCGTTAGTCCATTACAATCATCGAAAGTGCCACTCTCAATGCTCGTTATGCCGTTCTGGAGTACGATGCTTGTAAGTCCAGAGCAACCAGAGAATGCATATTCGGCGATTGAAGTCACGCTGCTTGGAATTATTAGACTTGTAAGTCCAGTACAATTAAAGAATGCATATTCGGCGATTGAAGTCACGCTGCCGTCATTAGGTATTATACTCGTTTTACAGCCTTTTATCATTTTTCTTGCTTCCGTTTCTATAATACAATTCCCATCACTATGATATTTACTATTTTCATTTGATATTGTTATTTCTGAAATTTCACCACAGTCTCGAAATGCTAATCTATCAATACTTGTCACACCACTACCGATTGTTATATTTGAAAGCCCTGTACACCCAGAGAATTGATTTTCTCTAATATTCTTAAGACCGTTACCGATTATTATATTCTTAAGCCCTGTGCAATCATCAAATGCCCAAGCGGAAATATACGTCACACTATCAGGAATCACTATACTTGTAAGTCCAGTGCAGCCAGAGAATGCCCAGCTATTTATGTCCGTCACGCTTCCATCTGTAGGTATTATACTTGTTTTACATCCTGCTATCAATGTCTTAGTTTTTGTTTCAATTAAACAATTCTTATCGCTATGATACTTACTATTTCCACTTTGTACTATTATTTCTGAAAGTCCTATGCATTTGCGAAACGCATTGTCAATACTTGTCGCTCCAGTGCCAATTTTAACACTAGTAAGTTTAGCGCAATTATAGAATGCATTATGACCAATACTTTTTACATTGTTTGGAATTATGATACTTGTAAGTTCAACACAATTATAGAATGCCCATTTTTCTATGCTTGTTACGCCACTACCGATTGTTATATTCTTTAGTTTAGAACAATCGTAGAATGTAAATGGAGCAATACTTGTTACGCTGTTCGGAATCGTTATATTCGTCAGCTCAGAACAACCCCAAAACGCGCTCTGTTTAATGTTAACTATGCTATTGGGGATTGCGATACTTGTAAGCCCAGTGCAACCGGAAAACGCAGACTCGCCGATGCTTGTCACGCTTCCATCTGTGGGAATTATACTCGTTTTACAACCAAATACCAATGTTTTGCTTTGCTTATCCACTAAACAGTTGCCTTGACTCTTATACTTGCTATTCCCACTTGATACCGTTATGCTCGTAAGACCACTGCACTTCTCGAATGCCAAAGCGGAAATACTCGTCACACTGTCGGGTATTGTGATACTTGTTAAAGCTTGACAATTACTAAATGTATAATTGCCTATGCTCGTGCCGCTTGTTATAACAACTTTTTTTAAATTTGAGTTTGTTATATATCGTGCCGCCATTATGGGTATTGTTGCTTCTTCAATAGCGCAACCGTTGAATGCATAGTCTCCTATACTCGTCACACTATCAGGTATTGTGATGCTTATTAATCCAGTACATTCGTAGAATGCATAAGAACCGATACTCGTCATATTACCTGAAAGTATAACCCTTTGTAGCGAACTCGGTATAACTTCTCTATTAGCCCAATAAACACTTGTACTAAATATATAGCCAAAGATTGTGTTTTCAGTGCCGTCTACATTCGCACCCACGAATGGTAATGTTATGCTTTCAAGAGAATTACAACTACCGACCGCGCATATCCCGATACTCGTCACGCTGTTTGGTATCGTTATGCTTGTAAGTCTAGCACAACCATAAAACGCATAAGACCCGATTGAAGTTACGCCATCAGGAATTGTTATGTTTGTAAGATTAGCACAACCATAGAATGTATATGATTCGATTGAGTTCAATTTATTGGATATCATTATGCTTGTAATTTCAGTACAACCATAAAATGCATAAGAGCCTATTGAAGTTACGCTATTCGGGATAGTTACATTTGTAAGTC
This sequence comes from Clostridiales bacterium, assembly GCA_029066805.1. Classification (GTDB taxonomy): domain Bacteria; phylum Bacillota; class Clostridia; order Christensenellales; family Pumilibacteraceae; genus Anaerocaecibacter. Next base: position 58,970 of record JAIEFT010000040.1, read on the forward strand.
CAGCGCAACCATAAAATGCATAAGAGCCTATTGAAGTTACGCTATTCGGGATAATAAGATTATTTATTACAGATTTACCGTTAATCACCAAGTCTTTGTTTGTTATGCCACAGCGCATAAGACTATTTAATCCATCTATTGCGCACCAATTCGCTATATTCCCTGTATAAATTATGCGCGTAATATCATTACAACCGGAAAATGCAGACTCGCCGATATTTGTCACACTGCTGGGAATTGTTATGCTCGTAAGTGCACGGCACCCGTAAAAAGCACTATTTTCAATACTTGTTATACTGTCGGAAATTGTTATATTATTTAGGTTAGTACAATATTCAAAAGCCCCGTAACCTATATTTGTGCCGCTTGTTATTGTTACTGTTTTTAGAGCTGAATTCCTTATATATCTTGCCGCGATTGCGGGTATAGATGCCGTTTCAATAGGGCAGTCATCGAACGCATAATCTCCAATGCTTGTCACGCTATCTGGAATATCTATGCTCGATAAGCTACGACAATGATGGAATGCATCTTGTCCAATACTCGTCAAATTACTTGGGATTGTTATACTTGTAAGTCCATCACAATAATAGAATGCACCATATAGAATATTCCCACCCGTAATCGTTACATGTTTTAAAGATGTCGGTATATAATAATAGCTATATGTAGTATAGCTCGTACTACTACCGTAATAGTATTGACATGTTGACTTGGCATTTACAAATTGATTTGTTCCGAATATATAACCAAACGGATACTGATAGGTATCACGTGAGGTTTTATATGACCCACCTACAAAAGGCAGTGTAATGGTTGTAAGAGAGCGGCAACCGTTAAACGCACCTTCGTTGATTTTTGTGACATATGAAGGCACATTTAGCTGCGTAACTAGTTGATTTTTTACGCCGGTTATAGTTAGCGTTGTTTGCGTAGCAATATAAGTAAATGCAGATAACTGTGTGTCAACTTGGAATTTCGCCGTATAAGTAATATTTTCATGTGGCATTAAAAAAGTAAATTCAATATTCTCAGAAACTTTTTGAGATCCGTTATACCAACCAACAAAGTTCGAACCTAAGTTCGATGTTGCCTTAATGGTAGTACTTTGACCAACTATATATGTATCTTGTAAAGATGTAACAGTGCCTGCGGTATCGTCGCTACTTTCAATTACAACTTTACACCATCTTGCCGTATAAGTAGCATCTTTGTTCGGCATAGCGAACATATAGTTCATATTTTTTGTTAGTTCGTATTCACCATCATACCAACCAACCCATGTGTATCCGGGCTTTGTCGTTGCTATCAATGTGACATTTCTTCCTGCCGTAATTCCTCCGCTAGCAGGCAAATACAGATTCCCACCATCGAGTGGTTTTTTGCAACTTAGGTTTAGAGTTGTCCAACGTATCGCTGTAGAACTTGTTTGCGTTAGTCCAACGTAATACAAATTACCTGCTGTTACATTATATTTTATGTCAAACTCATAGTGTGAGAAACTCCCCCCATAATACATTGATGGTCCACTTGCAAGGCGATTTTTAAAACTATCAAATAAATATCCGCTTACAGAATATTGACCTATACCACTTATTGTTATCGTTTCATCAATTAAAGGCACGAACGCATAATATTCATATATTCCATACCCATTATATTCATAGTCAGCATACCCTGTAATACTTGTTCCATCCAACGGCAGTACGCTTCCAGAATAAGTGAGCCATTTTGCGTATAATGTAATATTACTTTCTACCCCTTGTGAAAAGTCATATGGGATTCCTACGCATCCGGCGTTATCGTACCAACCGCCAAATAAATAGCCAGAACGCGAAGGAGTTGCAGGATATTTTAAGCTAATATCTTTCGTTATCGTTTGCGACGCTATTGTACCAATTCCGCCGTTGAGATCAAAGTTAACAGTATAAGAAGATACGCCGTAATCGCGAGTAACTGTTCCGCCTTCTTCACTGTTTACAGTAAGAGTGTACATATTCCATTTCGCAGTATAGGTTATGCTATTACTCGGCATTATAAATGTGTAGTTTAAATCACTTGTAAGTTTTTGTTCTCCATTATACCAGCCAAGCCATGTATATCCTCTACTAGTACTTGCTGAAATAGTAACACTCTCTCCGACTTTATAGCTCTGTTTAGTTGTAGATACCGCGCCTGCGGAATTGTTATTACATGCAAGCGTAAGAGAGTACATTTTCTTAACTATATTATTTTCGCATTCGTTCGAAATAAAGAAATCGGCGTTGCTATCATACGCACAAACGGTAAATTGTCCTATTCCGTTATTGTCGTAAATTGGACTATCGTTATTTATTACATAGCTTGTATCCGTTACGGTTATGTAAGTGTTATGATGTTTTATTCTATATGTGTTTGCATGTGCGACAGCTAACCAAGATACAGTATATGTACAGTCAGAAATATTTTCCGTAATCGCAATTGTAGGAGTTTTAAGCCTTTTTTTGCTTACTTCTAAATTTAATGCCGAAGAAGAGCTCCATCCATCTCGTGTAGGAGTTACTGAAACGGTATAATCTCCAGCCTCGATATCGGATATGTCATAAGACGTATTTTCAATCGTTGCTTTAAGAGTACCGTTAATTCGCACATCGTACGCAGTTGCATTTTTTACTGCATCCCAAGAGAGAATGGATGTAGATGTATTGAAATACGGGTTTACAGGCGTTAGCATATGATGTGAATAATTTTTTTCAGTCCACATTGAATTTAACGTTGTTTCGCCATCACCGTTGGCACGAATTTTAACGGTGTAATACCCCGCGGCTATATCATTTGGGAAAGACCAGCTTGTTGTCATAAGGTTTTCTTCGGATTGCTTTGTAGTATCCGAATAAACTTCAATTTTATAACCTTGTGCACCAGTTATAATATCCCAACTGAATATACCATTTTGAGAAATGCTAACAATCGGCGAATATAGCTGAGAATCGTCTGTGCGCTTTTGTACCCATTCCGCATAAAGAAACAGTCCAGATTGCGTTATGCGTTGTGATGTATCGAACTTCTCAGACAGTATGTAACTTCCGTCCGCAGTCTGTCCGTCGCTTAAATACCAACCATTGAACACATATCCCGAACGTGACGGAATATATGTTATCAAACCATTTTGGGTAGTCTTTATAATGTTTGTTGAGCCTGGATAATTATGAATAAAAGTAACATCGTATTCGGTTACGACTATTCTCGGTATTTCAGTTATATCTGTTTTCTCGGAACAGCGGGTGCAATGGTGAGATTTGCTTCCGGAGTGCTCCGTTGTGGCTTCTATATCAATCGACCATTCGGTTCTCCAATCGTGATTTAGCGCATTTATAATGATGCTGTTTTTATCTGTAATCTCATGTTTTGCTTCGGAATCGGAAAACCATTTGCCGCAACCGCAAGTGTAGTATGCGTTGTTGCCAGCTTCCGTGCAACTTGCCGATTTTGCTGACACGGGTGTCGTAGAATGCGTGTGACCGATAGGCTCTGCTAATACATAATTACATACGGTACAAACTTGCGGAGAGATAGTAGTTGCAGCCGCGCCGGGGATATGGTTTGCTTCGTCTTTCTTCTCATTGCATACAGTACAGACGTGCCAATGCTTTGTGGCGTTGTTGCTCCATTTAGTGGACCAAATATGCGCATGACCATCCGTGGATTTTACGGCAGAGCATTTTGTGCAGTTATTATTTGCTCCCCAAATGTGCGTTTCATTGATCACGTCGGGTTTATCACAACCTTCCACAGAGCAATGACCGTCATGCGTACCATTGCCGTTATCTATCCATTGATAATTATGAGTATGCGATGTTGCCTCAGGAGCTTTACTCGCGCAAGCTGAAAGCCCGAATGCAAGCATCAAGCAACTTGCAATCGCCAATAGAACAACAAGAATCTTCTTTTTCATAAAATCCTCCGCAAACAAAAAAGTGCGCCAGCCGAGGCTAACGCACGAAAAACGCAAACTCCGACTGTCGCCAAACATTCACTATGCAGTACAGGACACATTCCAATACACACATATGGAATTTGCATTTTTACCAAATTCTATTTGTGATATATTGAAATGCTATGAAAAAACAAAAAGCCCCGTACTCCTAATTAGGGGATATAGTGAATGTTTGGCATAATCAATATAACACATTTGCGAAAAGAAATCAATAATATCTAACAAACATTTTCTCTTATCTTTTCAGGCTTAGGTGTCCACATTCATGGACACCTTTATTTTTTCCATAAAATAATCTTGACAAACCTAATCGAATAGACTATACCGCGCTTATTCTGACATCTAACACAACCCTTGTCAAAATCGGGTTTCCCGATTGTTTCCCGTCGAAGGTGTGGCACGAAGTACCACCTTCCTTATCCTGCTTAGGCATCGAAAGATGCCACAATTTTGGGACGCTAACAAATTGAAATCCAAACGGTTCTATGGTATACTATCTCTATGGATAAATTAGTATATCATTTAAATAAAAAGAAACAGCCGGCAAAAACCGAAGGGAAATACTTGTATTACTATCCTTGCAAAAAGGGCGCACCCGACATACATATCGGGGACAAAGGCTATGTCGTTATAGAAGTAACCGAAACCGAATGGGAAGCATTATTTGAGCTGGATAGATTCGAGTATAACAACACACATAAATTTCAGCGCCACACCGTTATCGTAGTAGACCGTGACGAAAACTTTCTTACACCAAAGGAAGAAGAAAAGCGTATAGACAAAGGTATTCATTTCACTCATACTCTAAACGACCAAGTAGATAAAGAACGACTCATTAGCAAACTCACAAAAAAGGAGCAAGAGATTTATCTGTCATGCATCGAAGATGAAATACCGCAAGCGCAAGTAGCGGGAGAACTTGGCGTTACGCAAGGCTACATATCCGCCGTGCTCAAAAAGATAGAGACAAAGCTGTTTACATACGAGATGAAATGTAGAACACCCAACGACGTCGTATGGAAATGCTGGAATATGTTTGTGCGCAAGGGAGAAATGCCTATGTTCATAGACGTAGAAATAGAATTTGTCTTGCGCGCATTATTCGGTGACTTGATGCCATTCCTGCATTGGTTTTACAGCGTCGGCGAACTGTGCAGATTCATTTTAAGATATTATCTTTTCGACGAGGACAAAATAGACGCGGATATAGCGCGATACTTACAAATCGCAGATGAGCCTGCACGAAAACACTTCGAAGACCGCTATGGAGACGAGCTCCCTATTATACAAGGCGTATATGTTCGGCTGTGCTTAGAAATAAAGCGCCGCAAAAATGCCGGGTTGCACAACACGAATAAAGCCGTTGTAGGTATTTTCGTCGCTATAGATAAATTAGCGAAGAAATTGAATACCACGCCGGAAGAATTCATGACACAAAGATTTTATCCGTTTATCGCCGAATGGCGAAATCGTCGTATAAGGCAGTTCTACAAAGAATACACGGGGAAAAACTTACCTCAATAAAAAATTTTAATTATTTTTCAAAATAGGTAATATTTTCGGCGTTTTCGTGGCTTATAAGTAGAAACGGGTAACAGCTCTTGGACAAAGAGCTGTTTTCTTTTTCCGAAAATCTTACAAGGAGGTGAAAAAGCATATACGAGTATTACAGAAACAAATGCGTAGTAATACCAAAAACCGAGCAATACAAAGCTCGGGGTATTCCGCGAGACAGGCACGCAACAATATCCGTCATAACACATAGGCAGAAAGATTTTATCGGTATAGACGAATACTTTCATGACTGCGAACAGCGATTTGACGTAGAGTAACATAAAACCTATGTATTGTCCAACCGAACAGGCTTGGACAAGTGTTATGAAGGCAACAAACGCACAGCTCAATAACCGAGGCAAGAACATTCTCTTGGAGTGCTTGCAGTTCGGTGGCAACCGAGAGTTTTGGGACGGCTTTCCGGACAACGACGAAATTTGGATGTACTTCCAAAACTGCTACAAGTTTGCCGTAGACAAGATAGGGTTTCTGCATACGGATAAGAACATTATCTGTGCCGTTATTGTTACCGAGCCGAACAGAAGAAATCTATTTGTCTACTACTTGCCAATAACCGAAACATGGCAAGCAAAGCTTATGAGCAATAAGCGAAGTGAAAACGGTAACAAGCTACACCAACGCGACGAAACGAACACGCCGCTATATAGGCAAATCTTGAACAAAGACAACCCACGCCTATCTCACTCCGAATTCTGGAAAGCGCGCGGCGGTCTTACGTCGTATTCGGACTTACAGGAAGACTTTTATATACAAGTATCCGAACGTTACGGTGCAATACGCGGAGAGAGTCTTTCGCTCATAAAGAACACTTCGTCCGCTCAACAAAACCGTTTTCATAGACATGAAGATGATGAGTATGATGATTTATATTTCGACGATTTACCATTTCGTTATTAAAAACTTTGCATAAAGCTGTTGACAACGGTAAATGGTTCGGGTATACTATACTAATTCGTATATATACGATTAAACAAATATAGACCACTTCGGGCTGTAAGGATTGGACAAATCTTTACGGCCCGAAAATTTAATAAAACAAAATCTAATCGGGAGGATAATTTTGTGAATACGGAGAAAGGACATAATATCCGATTAGCAAGAGGACATAGTAGCTACACAAACAAAATAAGGAGCTTTGAAGCAACTACAACAAAATTTAGTAAGTGTAGATTTATCTACGGGACAAACATTATTCGGAAACATAGATATTTCGAATGAAACAATAGACGCAAGCGCGACAATACTTGCAAACTTGCTGCTCGACTATGTGAGAAACAGCGGCAGTGCAACGGAATTAACGCCGAGTAAAGTATTCGGCAAAGGAGAACACAATGAATAAACGAGCGGTTATATATGCGAGATTCAGTTCACACACGCAAACGGAACAATCTATAGAAGGACAGCTTCGGGAATGCTATGACTACGCCAAGCGACACGACTTACTTATAGTCGGAGAATACATAGACCGAGCATTGACGGGGACTACGGACAAGCGTCCGAACTTCCTGCAAATGATTGATGATAGCAAGAAAAAAACTTTCGATTACGTTCTTGTTTACCAACTCGATCGCTTTGCTCGTAATCGATATGACAGCGCGAATTATAAAGCGAAGTTAAAGAAAAACGAAGTGCGCGTACTTTCGGCAAAAGAAAACATAACTGAAGATGCAAGCGGCATTCTCATAGAGGGCGTACTCGAAAGTATGGCGGAATACTACTCTGCGGAGTTAAGTCAGAAAGTCCGTCGCGGTATTAGAGAGAGCTTGAGCAAAGGCTATTTTATTGGTGGGTATAAGCTATTCGGTTATGACGTTGTGGACAAGCGGTGGACTATAAATCCTATTGAAGCGCCCATAGTGAAAGATATGTTCGAACGGTACAAGAACAGAGAGAAAGCTAAAAGCATAGTCAACCGCCTGAACGATATGGGCGTCCACAACAAAACCGGCGCGAAGTTTACAGTTAATTCTTTTGCCAAAATAATCCGAAACAGCAAGTATATGGGCGTGGTCATAAGCAACGGAACGACATATACAAATATCGTTCCTGCGATTGTGGACGAACAAACATTTACTGTTTGCAATAAGATAATGGATAACCAACGCCACAAGCAAAAAGCTGTTCAAGGACACAGTGAATACATACTTAGCGGAAAACTGTTTTGCGGCAACTGCGGTACACTTATGACTGCCGAAGATGGAACGAGCCATACGGGAAAGGTGTACCACTACTACAAATGCTTTAACCGTAAACTCCACAAAGAACAATGCCAAAAGAACAATATTACCAAAGACAAACTAGAAGATTTGGTATTCGGCAAGACAGTTGAGTATTTATTACAACCGAACGTAATAGATAAACTCGCGCTCGCTGTTACCGAAAAGTTTAACGAAGGCTTGCAAAAGTCCGATACTCTTGCCCTGCTCGAAAAAGAACAAAAGCAAGTACAGAAAGCAATAGATGGTTTTCTTTCGGCGATTGCAGCGGGTATAGTTACTAAGTCCACGAAAGAGAAATTGCTTGAATTAGAACGACAAAGCTCAGAATTGGGAAGCAAGATTGCAGTAGAAAAAGCACGTCAAATACAGCCGCTTGATTATGAGCAAGTAAAGGCGTTCTTAACTTACTTTGCAAGAAAACAATACGAAAACGACGAAGAAAAGAACGAGTTTTTCAACTCGTTCATATACCGCGTGGTTTTATTTGATGATAGCGTTTATATTTTCTACAACACTTCGCCAAATACACCAACAAAAGTTAAGTTAGACAAAAGCGACTTAACAGCATTACAAGAATACTGCAAAAATAGAAAAAGCACTCAATTTGTTCCGCTTGGGTTCCAATTGGGTGCTCTTGGCGGAGAGAGGGGGATTCGAACCCCCGGTAGCTGTTACACTACGCACGCTTTCCAAGCGTGTGCCTTCAGCCGCTCAGCCATCTCTCCATTCTCCGCGCCCATAGCTTGTCGGGCGCGGTGGTTTTATTCTTGTTTGGTTTGTGGTCTTTCTACCACTTGTTGACGACTTTCTCGGCAAAGCCGATTTTGTCGTCGATATTGACAATCATCCCGTCGTCCAATACGACCTTGCCGTAGAACCTGCCAAACACCTGGTGTTGATCCGTGGACAGCACACCCACGTTCATCTTGTCCTTTCTGTCTATCATAGGATAGAACGTCAGTTCAAGCCTGTTCTCGTTGTCGGTCATCCTCCAGGGCTTGAGGTAATCTATCTTGCCCTGCGTGTACGGAATGTCGAACGTGACCTTGTCGAGCTTGTTGCCCTTGCCGTCGTAGAACACTACATTCTCGCTTTCCGTCGGCTTGCCGAACCCGTATCCCAAGTTCAGTCCGAGCGTTTTGCCGTCGTCCGTCTCGCAGGACATTGACGACCAGTACCACGTGTTCTTGTACGTCCACACGCCTCTGCCCCAGTCGAGCCCGCCGAATGCGTTCACTATCTCGTGCCGCTCGTCGCCGACCGAAAACCAGCCGTTGCACTTTAGACAATTGATCTTGGTGTTGTAGTAGAACCTGCGTTTTTTGCCGAACGGTATCGCGACCGTGATATTATCGCCGACATGCGGCTCTACATCAATTTCGCACTTGAACGCTTTATTGCCGTCGAACTTTTTGTACTCCGCCTTTAGCGTTCTTCTACCGTCTCGGTCGATATCGAACTCGATACTCACGCCGCCATTTTTGTACTTGACGTTGCCTTCGTAGCAGCTCTGCGGCATACCGAGCTTACCCATAGAGAACAGTCCGATCTTGCTTTTTGTAATGTACTTAATGTGCTTGAAGTCGATTACCGATACCGAAGCTAGCGACATATACGAATTGTCGGCTACCGTCAGCGCGATGGCGTAATCGCCTAAACAAATGCTGTAGTAGTCCCATTCTTTTATGCGCAGCTTGGGCTTTGCCGCACTGCGGCTGTAGGACTTGACCTGCGAAAACGCATAACCGCTTTCGTTAAGCAGCCCGTGTTTCCCAAGCAAATCGCCATTTCCAAGCAAACCGTCGGCCATTGATTAACGCTTGGAGAACTGCGGAGCTTTACGCGCTTTCTTGAGACCGTATTTTTTGCGCTCTTTCATTCTGGGATCGCGAGTCAGGAAGCCCGCCTTTTTGAGCGCGGGACGGTATGTCGCGTCCACGTTGCAAAGCGCACGGGCGATGCCGTGACGGATAGCGCCCGCCTGTCCGGTAAAGCCGCCGCCGCGCACGTTGACTATAACGTCGAACTTGCCCTGCGTATCGGTTTCCGCGAACGGCTGATTGACTATAAGCTTGAGCGTATCGAGCGGGAAATAATCGTCGAGCGAACGCTTATTGACCGTAATAGTGCCGGAGCCGCCTGCCAAAATACGCACGCGCGCAACCGCCTTTTTGCGTCTGCCCGTACCCCAGTACTGAACTTTCTTTTTTGCGGAAGATTTAGCTGCCATAGCTTGTTACCTCTTATTAGTCCTTATCTTTGTGGAGCTCGATTACGAGCGGCTTGGGCTGTTGTGCTTCATGCGTATGCTCTGCGCCTTTGAAAAGCTTGAGCTTTTTAATCATAGCACGCCCTAGCGAATTTTTGGGAAGCATGCCCTTAACTGCTTTCTGAACAGCCTTGTCCGAATTTTCCTTGAGGAAATGCGAGTACTTTTGCTGTTTGAGCCCGCCCATATATCCGGTGTGGTATGTGCGAAGCTTTTTGTTGAGCTTGTTGCCCGTGAGCACGACCTTGTCCGTATTGACAACTATAACAAAATCGCCTACGTCGGTGTTGGGCGTGTACTCGGGCTTTGTCTTGCCCTTGAGCACGGACGCTACAACGCTTGCAAGCCTGCCGAGCGGTATTCCGGCCGCGTCGACAACGTACCAGTTACGCTTGTATTCCTTGTCCCCGATCTTGTAGTCGGCGGACTTGGAATTTATCTTTTTTGCCATTAATGTTTTCATCGAAAACAACCTCGTAAAAAATTTTTAAATGAACATTTACGTTCAACAAGCGCAAACGTTTCACGCCGCCGCGCTCTACTGCGCTTAAGTTCGGTTCGCCGGGGCAGGTCAGAGCCGCCATTCCACGCAGTGCAATGTATATTATAAAGGATAAAAAGGTAAATGTCAACTGTTTTACGGGTGTTCGACACACAATAGATACACTTGGCAGCGGGCTGTTTTTGACCATATCTGCGCTAAGCTCGCTTGCAGTAAGAATCGACTTAATGCGGCATTAGCCGCCCGATTCTTCATTCTGCATTCTTGAATTCTTAATTAATTTTGCATATGTCAAAAAATTCCACAAATTCCTACAAAAAGACATAAAATGCCTACAGCGAAACGGCGTATAAAATGTTGATTATTGTCGGTTAAACAATTATAATATAATCATGGAAAACAACAGCAGACTATCCGAATATTTGACGGCACTTGCCGACCCCTCCTTTAGGCTGACCGCCGAAAAACTCACCATGAAGTGCGGCGTGCGCGCCGACCTTAAGGGCAGCAAGGGGCTTGCGGACGCCATAATACTATACGGCACAGAGCTGTGTACCGGCTTTTGCGAAATCTACCGCATTATCGGCGAGGTACGCGGACTCAAATCCAAATCGGTCATGCGCGAAATCTCGTACGCAATATCTCAGGCATTCGGCATAGCCGAACGGTTATCCAATCTTGTAGGCGTTACCCTTTCGAACAACGACATTCACAGCGGGCTTGTTATCGCCTATCTCGGCAGAATCTTTCGGCATCCCGACCTCGCGCTGTATGCTTAATAAATTCAGAATTAATAATTAAGAATGCAGAATGAAAAATAAGGATGAGATGCTTCACTGCGTTCAGAATGACAAAAATTAATCCTTTTACATATTCATTCTTCACTATTACTTATTCACTAAATAGTCGTTACACATAAGTGACGCGGTAAGATTGCGTAGGTAATTTGTTCCGTGAGCAGGACGTGTGCCGTGTTCGTAGCAGCGCTACGGGCGCGGTGCACGGACGAACTCACAGGGCAAATTGGTAGCAAGATACCGCACGAACTTATGCGCAACGACTATAAACAACAAACGCGCCCGTCTAACCGACAGGCGCGTTTGTGAGTTAAGATTGTCGAGTATTGCTACTCGAAGGGGGAGGCTTTTTACACTTGCGCAGGCAAGAAGAAGTAAAGCAGGAAGAATATCGTTATAATGCCCAAAACGACGGATATGTTCCATACGGGCTTAACTGCGGCTTCCGCATTCTTCTTTTTGACAACCGCGTACTTGATAGCATCGACTGCGTAGCAAATCATGTTGATGATGACGTACGAAATCATGCCGATACCAATACCGTCTGTAATGGAATATCCAAGCGGCATAATGATTATCGTAAGGAATGCAGGAACTGCGACGCGAAGGTCGGAGAAGTCTATATTCTTTACTTGACTCATCATCAAAACGCCTACGTAGATAAGCGCGCCTGCAGCAGCGGCCGACGGAATAAACGCGAACAACGGCAATACAAATATAGAAAGCAAAAACAATATGGATGTAGTAAGCGCAGTCATGCCTGTTCTGCCGCCTGCGGCAACGCCCGTGCCGGACTCGACAAATGTCGTAACCGTGGAAGTGCCGAGCATAGCGCCGGCGCAGGTAGCGACAGCGTCCGACATCATTATCTTATTGAAGTTGATAGGCTTGCCGTTTTCGTCAAGCAAGTTGGCTTTGGAGCAGCAACCGAGTACAGTGCCCATCGTATCGAACATATCGATCATGCAGAACGACAGTATGGTAACAATGCAGAACAAAGGCGTTGCGCCGTTAAAGTCAAGACCGTGGAATGTAGCAAAGAACGAGCCGCCATTGTTGGTGTCCATGGAGAAGAAGTTTTTAAAGTTCTCCCAGAACTTCCAAGTGATTGCACCGGTATCGCCTTTGAGTGTATCAAAGAATACCACTACGCCATCGCCAAAGCACATAGCTACTAAAGTGGCGATGAGTATGCCGATAATAACCGCACCCTTTACTTTGAAGTGCGCAAGGATACCGATAGAGAACAGCGAAATAAGCGCGACAATTGCGGTCTTGGTTTGAAGAGTCCAATTGGTAAAGCTGACAAGGTCTACCTGTGTATAAGGATTATCTACGATTATACCGGCATTTTGGAAACCTATATATGCAATAAACAAGCCGATACCTACTGGTATTGCAACGCGAAGTCCGGCGGGTATTGACTCGAAAATCTTTTCGCGAATGCCGATAAGCTTGCCTGTCTTCTTGTCTCTGCCGCACGGAACAACGGTAAGGATAAGGAAGATAATACCGCTTATAAGAACTAAAAGCATTGCCGCACCGAAAGAAACTTTGCCTGACGCCATTGTCCCAAATCCGATAATACCGCCGAGCGCCGAGTTAAGACCCATACCTGGCGCTTGCGCAAGCGGCATTTTTGCGAACAACGCCATGAGAAGCGTGCCGATAAGCGCACCGAGTGCCGTGGCAATAAATACCGACGGCCACAACGGATTAGCCATGTTAAAGCTAAGAATCTGATTGGGATTAACCGTAAGTATATACACCATTGCAAGGAATGTGGTTATACCCGCAAAGATTTCCGTGGATAGCGACGACTTGTTCTTTCTGATGCCGAAGAACTTGTCGAGCTTGCCCGCAAATCCCTTGTACGGAGTAGGTGCGGCGGCAGTGCCGTCGGGTTGTGCAACGGGCTGTTCGTCCGTTGCAACAGTCATGTCTTCTGTTTCCATTAGACTCTCCTTTTGTTTTTTATTTAACCGATCGCTCGGTCAGTGACGAAATTAATTAAGAAATAAGGTCGCCCCTCATCCGTCGCTCGTTCCTCGCGCCACCTTCCACCACGGGGAAGGCTGTAATGACAAAAAACGAATATAAAAACGCGGTTTACTTTTCGTAAATCTCGCGTTTGAGTATACCTACATACGGCAGGTTGCGGTATTGTTGTGCGTAGTCGAGCCCGTAGCCGACAATAAACTCGTCGCCTATCTCGAAGCAAGCGTAGTCCGCCTTAATATCCACCTTGCGGCGTGCGGGTTTGTCAAACAACGCAACGGTGGTAAACGAAGCCGCGCCTCTACCCGACATAAGCTCTTTCATGCGCTGTAAGGTGTAGCCCGAGTCCACGATATCCTCGACCAAAACCACATGCCTATCCTTTACATTCGCCGCAAGATCCATGACAATTTTGGGCATGCCCGAGCTTTCCGAACCCGCGCCGTAAGACGACACCGTCATAAAGTCCATCTGCACGGGCGTTTCCATAGCGCGAACAAGGTCGCAAAAAAACATTACGCTGCCTTTAAGCACGCTGATAAAAAGCGGGTTTTTGCCCTCGTACCGCTTGTCCAACCATACGGCGGCGGCGGCGACTTTCTCTTTGATTTGCGCTTCGGTAAGTACGATGCTTTGGATATCCTTATTCATACTCATGACTCCGTAATGCTGTTATCGTTGCAACCCGGCAACAACATACTTCAAATTATATCACAATGTGACAAATTACGCAAATATTTGACACACGGTTTATCCGATTTTTACATGAAATTTTTTACACAAAACCGCTGCGTAAACACGTGTACAAAGTCGGTGTAAAAAACGTTTGCTTTTTCGACATTAATGTTATATAATTGATTAAATATATCAAGGCAGGTACGAGTATGGAATTGACATACAAGCGGAAAAACGTTTACTCCGCCGCGGACAAAGCAGAGCTTGAACGGATAATGGAATACGCCGAGGGCTATAAGAGCTTTCTCGATAACGGCAAAACCGAACGCGAAGCGGTAGCGGTAACAATCGCTATGGCGGAGAAAGCGGGCTACAAGCCGTACACTTTGGGCGACAAGATAAACAAGGGCGACAAGCTGTACTACAACAACCGCGGCAAGGCGCTGTTCATTCTGCGCGCAGGCAAAGCGGATATAGCCAAAAACGGCGTGCGCATTCTTGTAGCGCACATCGACAGCCCGAGACTCGACCTTAAACAAGTTCCGCTGTACGAAAAAGCGAGCATGGCGTACCTTAAAACGCACTACTACGGCGGCATAAAAAAATATCAGTGGCTTACCATCCCGCTTGCGCTTCACGGCGTGGTCGCGCTCAAAAACGGCAAGACCGTTTCGGTCAATATCGGCGAGGCGGAAACCGATCCCGTATTTTACATTACCGACCTTCTTCCTCACCTTTCGCAGGACCTTAACCGCAAGACCATCGGCGAAGGGTTTGAGGCGGAAAACCTTAACATTATTATAGGCGGAATACCCGCTGCCGGCGAGGATAAGGACGGCGTCAAAAAGAACGTTCTTAAACTTCTCAACGAGAAGTACGGCATAACCGAAGAGGACTTCCTGTCCGCCGAGCTTCAAGCCGTGCCTGCGGCTAAAGCCAAGGACGTCGGACTCGACCGCGCGTTCATTGCCGCATACGGTCACGACGACAGCGTGTGCGCGTATCCCGAGATCACCGCGACGCTACAGTCCGATACCGACCAGACCGTGCTTACCATACTCGCCGACAAAGAGGAAATCGGCTCGGAGGGCAACACGGGTATGCAGTGCGTGCTCATCGACGACTTGCTCGCCGAGATAGCAAAGAGCTACGGCGTGAACGCAGCCCTGCTCCGCAGCAAGTCCATGTGCATTTCGGCAGACGTCACCGCGGCGTACGACCCCGACTTTGCCTCGGCGTTCGAGGAGAACAACGTAGGTCAAGTAAACTACGGTGTGACCATGAATAAGTTTACGGGCGCGCGCGGCAAGTCCGGCAGCAACGACGCCTCGGCGGAATACATCGGATACTTACGCGGCGTGTTTGAAAAAGCCGGCGTTATTTGGCAGACCGGCGAGCTCGGCAGAGTAGACCTCGGCGGCGGCGGCACGGTTGCCAAGTACATTGCTAAGATAAACATCGACACCGTAGATATGGGCGTGCCCGTACTTTCCATGCACGCGCCGACCGAGCTTATCAGCAAGGCCGACCTGTACACCGCGCACAAGGCATTCGCCGCGTTTATAAAATAAAGAATGCAGAATGAAAAAATCCGAGCGTAACAACTCGGATTTTTGATTGCGAATTTTAAATGATGTTTTTAATAGGTTGAGATCCCTCACTACGTTCGGGATGACAAAAGTAATTTTATGCGTAGTCACAATTCTTCTTGTCATTCCGAGCAACGCGAGGAATCTCATCCTCTTTTTAATTCTGCATTCTGCATTCTGAATTCCGGATTATTTAAGGTCGTCTTTCGTTCGAGAGAACTCTATAACGTCGCGGATATTGGACATGCCGGTCACGTACATTAGCATGCGCTCCAAACCGAGACCGAATCCGCTGTGCGGCACGCTGCCGAACTTGCGCAGGTCAAGGTAATTGGCGTAGTCCGAAAGCTTCATACCGCGGTCGTTTATTTCCTTGAGCAGTTTGTCGTAGTCGGCTTCGCGCTCCGAGCAGCCTATAATCTCGCCCACGCCCGGGACTAAAAGGTCGGTTGCGGCGACGGTCACGCCGTCGGGGTTCTGCTTCATGTAGAAGGACTTTATCTTGCGCGGATAGTTTACCACAAACACAGGCTTTTTGAAATACTCGTCGGTGAGGTAACGCTCGTGCTCGGTCTGCAAGTCCAGTCCCCACTCTACGGGATATACAAACGTCTTGCCCGACTTTTTAAGCACTTCTATAGCATCCTTATAATCTATTCTCGCAAAATCGCTGTCCGCTACATTCTGAAGCTTTGCGACAAGCCCCGGCTCGAACCGCTCCTCGAAGAACTTGAGCTCTGCGGCGCAGTGCTTCAAAACATACGAAGTGATGTACTTTATCATATCGGTAGCAATGCCGATAATATCGTCTATGTCGGCAAATGCGACCTCGGGCTCGACCTGCCAGAACTCGGCTGCATGCCTCGGCGTGTTGCTGTTTTCCGCGCGGAAGGTCGGTCCGAACGTGTAGATCTTGCCGAGCGCAGTCGCCATGACCTCGCCCTCGAGCTGTCCCGAAACGGTAAGCCCCGCGCTACGACCGAAGAAGTCTTTTTTGTTATACTCCTCCTCGCTCTTGACCGTGGGATCGTAGCCGACGGTCGTCACCTTGAATACTTCGCCCGCGCCCTCGCAGTCGCTGCCCGTGATGATCGGCGAATGTACGTAGTAGTAACCGTTCTTGTGGAAAAACTCGTGCAATGCGTACGACAGCTCGCTGCGCACGCGGAACACTGCGTTGAACGTGTTGGTGCGAACGCGCAAGTGCGGAATGGTCCGCAAAAATTCCATAGTGTGGCGTTTCTTTTGCAGCGGGTACGTGCTGTCGCTACCGCCGAGAAGATCCACGCTTTCCGCCTGTATCTCGTAAGTGCCCTCGCGCTGACCATTTACCACAGTGCCAACCACCTTGAGCGCCGCGCCGAGCGCGAGCACGGGCGCAAGGTCGTCCTTAAATTTGGATTTATCAAAAACCACCTGCGTGTGGTTAAGCTCGCTGCCGTCGTTAAGCTCGGCAAACGCTACGTTCTTGCTGTCGCGCGACGTGCGCACCCATCCGCAAACGGTAATCTTCTGACCGACGTACGCGCCGGAACGAACTTCCTTTAAATCAACGTGTTGCATAATTATATACACCCTTAGTTTGTTTTACTAATTATAATCCAACTAACGGCGATAGTCAAGAGATTTAAACGAATTAAGAATTTTCGGCTTTTTCAGAATAAAACGGTAGCCACGTGACATACTAGAGTCACTATGGAAAATTCAGTTAGTGTGAACAATCAAAAAAGACTGTCGAGCATGGCGCTCTTTTGGGTATGCTTGCTCGCAACCGTGGGAATCGGTCTTACGATTTCCTACTGCTCCGGCATATTCGGTAGCGTTTCCGCATACGCTTCGCGTCTGCCGTTCCGAATCCCCAAGTGGTTAGTCATTGCCACGCCGCCTGTGCTGTTTGTGCACATGGGCATTGCGCTGTTCCTCGTACTCAATAACAATGTGTACGACTACAACCAGCGCATCGTTCGCAATTGGACTTGGGCGTTCTGGCTGACGCTGTTTGTTGCAACCGCTATCACGCCGTACTTTATCTACCACGGCATGCCGATTGCCGCGTATATCGTATCGAGCATCGCCACTGCGCTCGCTTTAGGTACGGCCATACTTTGCTACCGCGGCTCGATCGGTGCGGGCGTAGTTATGACGGTGTTCCTAATCGTCGTATCGCTCATCATGGTATACCTCGGCTACTGGGCATTCTAATTACCGGCAAAACCAAACAACGCAAAAAACCCTCTCGTATGTTATACGGGAGGGTTTTTTGATACCTAAAATTATCCGACCAACCCTCGGCGGCGCAGTCGCGCGTCAGGTGGACGACAGGTGGCAAGTCGCCGACGGGAGTGTACATAAACGTACATGACCAAGGCGACTTGCCACACGTAGTCCGCATCACGCGATGAATCCGCCGCCGAGAAATGCAAAACGGTCGGATAGTCCGACCGTCCTGCTATAAAATAAGGGGGAAAATGATGAGCGAATTAATGAACGTAATCGTTTAAGCACAACAGCATCACATTGATTACAACTAAATTATAATTCCAATCGACCGGGAATGTCAAGCGTTTTGATGGTGTTTTACAAAAATTTTTAGGAATTTTCGTACATTACAGTATATGCTCGTCTACAAAAAACATTCCGAATTATTTTAAACTATTTTTTCGTCGCTGCCGCAGCCTTGCCGTTTTGTGCGGACTTAATCTCTTTCCGTATCGCCGAAGGGATAACAGCAAACACGTCCTTGGCATACGACGTTTTGTTCATAGCCGTTTTGATAAACTCCGCGCCGTTGCATTTGTCCCTTAGCTCCTTGCCGCAATCGATGTACAGCGTGCCGACCAGACACCTAGCAAAGCCTTCCCAGCCGTCTTCCTTTTTGACAGCCTTCAAAAAGCAATCCGCAGCGTCGGCGGCGTGGCGTTTTTTAATCTCTATAAGCCCGTCGATCATAATTTTGAACGTGCCCGTAAACTCACGATCGGTCACCTTGCGGAAAAAGTCTCCGTTCTGCGCGGAATTGATGTCGGTCGCCGCTATAGCAAATATTCGCCGTTCGGCAATAGCCAGTCCCTGTTTGACGCAATCGCAATATATATCGAGCGCGGCGTCCATATCCGGCGAAACGCCGTAGCCGAGTTCGTGGCAAATTGCTAAATTGTACTTGGCGCAAACGTCGTTCTTTTCGTCCGCTCTCGCCTTTAGCCTAGCTAAACCCTCAGTCGCATTGTTGGATTTTATTTCCAGTATGGCAAGCCGAAGCTCGGCGTCGCCGTCGCCACCCTCCGCCGCACGAATATAGCAGGCCTTGGCTTTTTTCAGGTCTTTTTTTACGTACGCGCCAAGCTCGTAGTAGTAGCCGAGGTTGAACAGCGCGGGCGCGTATCCGCCGTCTGCCGCCCTCTTCATGTACTTGACTGCTTTTTTGGATTTGTGCGGCGCGTAAATTGCAAGCGACGAGGCATATTCAAACTGCCCCTTGGCGGTATTAGTACCGTATTTCAGCTCTTTAAGCATGGACTTTATTTGTTTTTTACTGAGCGGCTTATGCTCCTCGTCTCCCGCCATATCGACAAGAACAGCTTTATTTTTGGCACAGAACTGCCCGAGCGCAGCGTAAGTGTACGCATATCCGCTGTACACATATTCCTGAACCGGCGTATCGCGCAAAAGCTTACGCGACAGGATCATAGTAAGCACCATGCCGACGGGCGGAATAAGATCGAATACGCCCGAAAGTATGCACAACGTTTTTAAAGAATTCTTGGACAGCATTATGCTGTACACGCCGGACAAAATGAACATCGCATACACCGTGCATGTGTAAAATGTTACAGCATACACCGCGAACTCGCTGTCAAACACGTACATAAAAAGCTGAACAAAAAATACAATCGCACTCATGCCGACAAGCATAATATTTGCCAAGCCCACAACCGACGCGCATGCCGTTTTTTTGTACAACACAAACACCGCCGCCAATTGAATAACGGAGCACAACAACAACCCGAAGTTCACACAGAATATTACGAATGCTACCGACCCGGGGTTTGAAACGACAACGGACAACCCGTTTACCGCTACGGAACTAAACTCGACCACTTTTATACCCTTATCTTCTGCGATTATTATACCAAAAACAAACCGCAATGTCAATATGTTTTAATTCTTTATTGCGAATTCCCTACAATTCCGCCGCGTCTTGCGGTTTGTAACCCTCGCCGTAGATTTCCATAGCGGACGAAACTATGGTAAACGCGCCGCTGTCGTACTCCTTAACCACGTCGCGCAAGCGCGGATATACGTAGTTCTTTATAGCGCACATAATAATGGTCTTTTCCGCGCCCGAGTACGCGCCCTGCCCGTCTATAATTGTCGCGCCTACGTCGAGCTGTTTGAGCAGTCCGTTACAAATGAGCTCTGCGCGCTCCTTGGTGGTTATTATAAACACCATCATCGCCGAATTACCGCCGTACAGCGCACGGTTGAACATTACAGAGAATATGACTATAGATCCGATTGTAATGAGCATAAGCTCCAAATCCTTATACACAAACAGCGCGCCCGCCGTTACTATAACCAGATCGATCACCATGGAAATTATGCCGGTCTTGACGTAGCGGAACTTTTTTCGTATAAGCTTGACTATGATGTCCGTGCCACCCGTACTGCTGCCCGTTCTGAAAACAAGCCCCAGCCCAATACCGAACAACGCACCGCCGACTATTGACGCTACTATTATGTTCACTTTAGGTATGTACGGAACGACTGTGTACTCCCACAGCTCCATAAGTCCGGACGACAACCCTACCACCACTAGCGAAGTCAGCACAAACGTTTTACCGATAAATATTAAGCCGATTATGAACAGCGGAACGTTGATTATAAGTATGAGCCAGCCCGTACCGATTTTGCCGCCGATTGCGTCGTTTATTATTATCGATATGCCGGTAACGCCGCCCGCCGCCATGTGGTACGGGTCTAAGAACACCGCAATGCCGAATGAATAAATTACGCACCCGATAATAACAAGCGCGCACTGCTTGAGCAGATGTTTCTTTTTGGCTTTATCTAATTTTATCATATTTTCTCCTATAGTGTTAACTCACGCCGTTACTTATCCGAATAAACCTTAGCAAGTCCGCCTTCCGCCGTTTCGCGATATATACGCGACATATCCTTGCCGGTCTTATACATTGTGGCAACCACCATATCGTAAGATATCTTGCGCGACGCAGTAAGGAATGTAGCAAGGTTGACCGCGTTTATCGCGCGCATCGCCGCAACGGCGTTGCGCTCTATGCACGGGATTTGCACCAAACCCTTTATCGGGTCGCAAGTAAGCCCCAAGTGATGCTCGAGCGCGACCTCCGCGGCGTACTCTATCTGGTTGATATCCATGCCGAACAGCTCCCCGATTGCCGCAGCCGCCATCGAGCATGCCGTTCCGATTTCCGCCTGACATCCGCATTCCGCGCCGCTTATCGACCCGTTGGTTTTTACAACATTGCCGATTACGCCCGCCGTAAGTATGGCGTTTACAATCTGCTCGTCGGTATATTTGTGTTTGTGCTTGTAGTAGTACAGCACGGCGGGCAGAACCCCGGCAGCGCCGCACGTAGGCGCAGTGACTATTTTGCCGCAGGATGCGTTTTCCTCGCCCACAGCAAACGCAAACGCGCACACAAGCCGATTCTCGCGCGTCATACCGTCCTCAAACACGTTATTGGTCTCGTACAGCGTTTTGGCTTTGCGCTTAACGTTCAGCCCGCCGTCGAGTACGCCGTCCGCGGCAAGCCCGCGAGTAATGGCGTCCTGCATGACAGCCCACACCTCGCGTATGTAATCGCGTAAATTCGGCACGTCAAACCGCTCGGCATACTCGCACAGCCGAATATTGTTCTGCGTACAGTAGTCGGCAATCTCGCGAAAGTTGTTGTGCGGATACACGTCGGACGAGGTCGCCTTTTTGCCCTTAACCTTATATGCGCCTCCGCCTATACTGGTCACTCGCCACATAGCCGCCTGCTCGCCGCCTTCGCGATATCCGAAAATGTCGAACGTGTTAGGATGCGGGAAGTCTTTTTTGTCTACGTTGAACTCGACTGTAACGTGACGATCGCCGAACGTTCGAGTAATAACTCTGTCCGTCATGTGTCCTTTGCCCGTCTTGGCAAGCGACCCGTAAAGTATGACCTTGTACTCGGAAAGATTGCCGTGTTCTTTAAGGAATTCACGGCACGCATTTTCGGGCGCGATCGTGTGCGAACTGGACGGACCCATTCCGCATCTAAATAGCTCTGTCAAAGACTTCATGGATAATCCTCTGTGCAATAAGCGCACCGTCATATTATATATTATTTTCGGGAAAATTGTCAAGGCGAACAAGGGGGTTGCGCGCCGCTAAAGTAAGCGCTATAATTCTTTTAAGCGCAAGAATTTACTAGATGAAATCATGGACTACAAGCAATTCGAACAATTAAACATATTCGGCAAGGGCGAAAAAAATACGGCATACAGCAAATACTTTATAGGCATGTCGTATCTCAACCCGCTTAACGCGCCGCAAAAAGGCATGCCGTTTTTGGCAAACGTCACGTTTGAACCCGCCTGCCGCAACAATTGGCACATACACAGAGCAACAAGCGGCGGCGGGCAAATGCTTATCTGCGCGGCAGGCTCGGGCTGGTATGCAAGACCGAGTGGTGCGAGCCCGTCTCCGACGAGGAATACAAAAAACAGTAAACCGACTAAAATATAATACCACACAAAAAAATCCGAACTTAAGCGCGCTTGAGCTCGGATTTTTTTGTGTGGTGGAGATGACCGGATTTGAACCGGTTTCCGACGCGGGTTCACGCGGACTTCTACAGGTTTAGTTTATTGCTTGATGTCCGGCGCGCCGCCGCAGTAAACAAAGGCGGTGCGCCGCAAGGTCTATGTTCCGTTCGAGGTTCGACCGCTACCCCGCGCGGTTGCCTATCTACATTACGCCCGGGTCTCTACCGATAGGATATAGAGCCGAACGTGCAGCTATAACTTAAGCTGCGAATGCCAATGCCGGAGCAGCAGCGGGAGCTGCAAACTTCATGACTTTGGCGTTTTCGTTTTTGTTGGCAATTAAAGCCTTTTGCGTTTTTAGATAGCCGACCCTATCACCTGCTTTCCGTCGCTGAGCCGCGCCGTCGAAGCCAATACATCCCCACGATGTCAATATAATATACACGATTTTTGCCCGAATTGCAACTGTTTAATGAAAAAATTTTTTACAATATTTGCTCGTTGCCAATAGAAAATCATAAACAAAACATAAAGCAACGGCTTCCCTTTTTAGAGAAGCCGTTGCTTTGTTTTTACTTACTTTTTCTTTTTGTTGCCGCTACAGCTTATAAGCTTTTTCTTTTGCAGCATTTCTATGCTCTTGAACAGCTCTACGTAGTTGCTAGGCGCGCGATCGGACTTTTCCGCTTCTATGTTGTGCATAAGCTCGTCTATCAGCTCCTTCGCATACTTAAGCGCTCGCTCGCTCTTTATTCTGATCAAGCACGGCGTATCCGCATACGACTTTACGCCCAACACGTCTTCCACATTGTACTTTGTTCCTGCGTACTTCTGCGGATCGAGCGCCAGATACACGCACAGCGTTTTGCCGCGCACTGCTATGCGCGCATAGCAGTTCCTGCCGATGTAGAAGCTCTCTCGCGCACGGCTCATGTTTGCTCGTGCTTTCTTGTACGACAGCAGATAGTTCTTCAATTCCGAATATCTGTTCTTTACGGCGTCGGTCGAGCTGATCAGCTTGGACAGAACGCTCTGGCTGTATGTTACCGTTTCCGCCGAGCTTGCGTCAAACGCGCCCGCAAAACCGTCGTCGGACGGAACTTCGGGATCGTCGTCATCTACTTCGGGCGTGATTTCGTCGTCGATTTGCGCAGGCGCGGGTGCAATTTCGGGCGTGACTACCGGCTCGGGCGTAACCTCAACCGCTGCCTCTTGTGCGGCTGCCGCGTTCTCCGCTTGTACCGAGTTGATTTTTGCTTCGGCAACCTTTGCCGCGGCTTCCGCCACCATTGCCGCCGCCGCAGCTATCCTGTTTGCCGCTTCGGTTGCATTGTTGCCTAAGTCCGCGCTTGCGGCAGACTCGGTCGCGGTCGCGGGGTCGATCGGCGCGGGCAGTGCAGCATTTTCCTCTTTGTTTTTCTTGCGGAAAATCAACACCAACAGCAGTATGATGATGAGCAGTGCAAGCACGCCGATCACTATCCATATCCACCATAGATCATTCTTTTCGGGCTCGGTCGCCGCAGGCTTTACTGGCGCGGTTTTTTGCACGAACACGAACGCAGACAGCGAGTCGGTCGTACACTCCGCGTAGTTGCCGTCGATTTTAATAGTAAGCTCTGTAGCCGCGCCGCCATGCACATGCATCAAGCCGAGCGTATTGCCCTCGGGCAGGCTGCGAAGCGCTTCGGGGATAAGCAAGCGTAGCGTGATCGAACCGTTGGGCTGAATTGCGTTTCCGTCCGCACCGACCAGCGTGATATCGAACGCCGCGCCGATAGTGCTCTCGATAAGATTGGACGTGTAGCCCTCGATAAGCCTTATGTTAAGCTTTGTGCCGATGGGGAAACCGTTAACGTTGCGCGCGGATAGCCAAACTGTGTTTGTACCGTCGACGTAAACGACAAGCTCGGATTCTAGAATGAATAGATTTGCGTCGAGCTTTGTTTTTCCTACAAGGACGTGGTTATTGTCGGTCGGGACAAGCGTAGCCACTACCCCGTACTTACCGGGATCGGTAAAGCTGTTATTGGAATACGTGACAAGCACACCGTCGGGCAAGCCCGAAACACCGGTCAAGCTTTGCGCGCTGCCGTTGTATGCGACCGTCATATCCGCAAACGATACGCCGCTGACGTCGATTTCCTTAGGGGAAATAACAAGCTTGGTCGTGCAGTTGCTCGGCTTGACATGGTTGCCGTCCACGGCGAACGCCGCGGTCACGGTATAGTTGCCCGCATTGACAACGGCAACTTCATCGCCGCGCGATACGACGTTGCCGTCCTTATCGGTCACTATGTAAGACACGGTAACGCCGCTAGGCAGATTGTCCTTGACCTCGACAAGCTGCGCCGCGCCGGTATAAGTGAATTTGTACTCGTCTTTTTCGAAGCCCCATTCGTCGGTGTCGTAAGCAATAGGGTTGATTTTGACGGTGTAGAAGAATTTAGCGCCGTCAACCGATCCGGCGTCGCCGCCGTACGCGTTGTAGTTGTTGGAGGTAATGCGGTAATAAACCTTATAATCCCCTGCATTTATCGGCTTAGGTCCGTCAAAAGCGGAAAGCTGCTCGAGCGTGCGGTAGGAGCTGCTGTCATTCCAGCTTGCAATGTTGTAGGAAACCTCGTAGCCGTAGTAGCTATCGTATTTGGACTTAGCCCATTCCCCGCTACGCTTAGTCGCGGTATCGTAAAGAAGCGCAACATTGAGATTGCTCTCCTCGAGCATAATAAGCTCGCCGGAGTAATTGCGCGATAAGGCCTTGCCCTTAAGTCCGTCCGTCGTTACGGTCAGTTCCGCCTTTTCGACGGTAAAGTCGAACGACATGGGGAACGACTCGTAAACAATATCGTTTTCGGTAACCGAATCCACGCTGACGGCAAGCACGTACTTGCCCGCGGGCATTGATTGGTTGATATAATCCGCAAACTCGGAATAAACAAACGATTCGCCTATTTGTTCCGCTTTGCCGTTTGCGCCTATACGCAAAAGCTTGAATGTAGCGTTGCTGTCCGAAATAGTACCGTGCTCCAGCGCAGGCGCTACAGCGGTGACCTCGCCGCCGAAAGTAAAGTCTGCCACATAATAATCGACGGGGTCTTCCGCAGTGCTCGTAGGCATGATAAGTCCGTTGCCTATCGTGAGTATGTACCAAACCTTTTCGATATGCGCAGTCCATTTGCCGTTAACATAGTCGACCGTGACGGTCGTTCCGTACCTGGGATCGACAGTTCCCAAAACGTATTTGTAGTTGACCGAATCGGTAAGCGTAAGATCGACTATTGCGGTATAACGCCCGATCTCCGTCGCACTGCGCGTGCCGGACGTGGAGTAATCCACATCCGTGGGGATATTTCCGGTATTGAGACCGACGGTAAGCTGCCTGTCGCGGAAGCGGGCAATCGACTGAAGTACGGGAGTAACCGACTTGGGCTCGCCGTACTCGGCGTGCTCGATATAGAAATACTTATCGCTGCCGTCCACGGTATAGGCGTACACCGTGCCGTCGCGCAATACCGAACTCATGCCGGCAAGCGTCCACTTATAATCGACGGCGGTTGCCAAATCAACGACGTACGGCGTGATTGAAAACACAAACTCGTTTGTCTCGATATCATACTTGTCTATATTGAAGCTGTCGCTTCCGACAAGCGAGAACGTATAAGTGCCGACGTTCTTTAACGCGGTTGCGCCGCCCGTCGCGACCATATTTACTTCGGCGTTCAATCCGGTAAAGCTCTGAACTGTTTTGCCCTCAAAATCCTTAAGCGCGACCTTGATTTCGCCCTTGTCGGATTCGCCGTTGTACTCGCGAGTATTGACGTTCTCGTTTTTGTACGTCCACTCGAGGCTGACCTTCTTTTTGACAATAGCCTCGACCTCGGTATTGCCGATTACGGTATAACTGCTTCCTTCCGCGGCTTCGCCGTTGACGTTCCATTCGACAAAGACTTCGTCAGTCCTCAAATTAAGAAGAACTGTTGTGTTGCCCACAGTGAGCTGCTTGTTGCCGAAGGTTATTACGGTGTCGCAAGGCACGGTAATGCCAGAATGCGACAAAGTTCCGAATCCGTTGGGACTGGAAATGGACACCTCGTAATTGTTGAGCGTTTCCGTAAATCTACCGTACAAATCGAGATTATCCGTGATAGCGGTATTGACAATGTCGAACGGCGTATAAGTAGCTCCGTTCTTTTTGTACCAGCCGAATGTGTATGTATACTGCGCTGTGTTTTCCTTTGTGGGCAGCACGCCGGTGTACGTGACCTTTTGCCCGTGCGCCACCAGCTTGGTCTGCAAAAGCGCATCGTCCTCGCCGTAAAATCTGACCGTGCGAGTGGTAACCTCCTCGTTGACTATCTTTGCCTCGCCGTTATCCAAAATAATCTTTTTAAGGCTATCCGAGAAGAAATAGTCGGACGGATCGTCGCTGTTGTTGTATTCCTCATCGCTGTACCCGTCGGTAAACTTGCCCGTACCGCTCTCATGAGTAACGCCGATGTTGGCTGAATCATCAAGAGCGCCGACAACGGTCATAATGCGATAATTCGATACATATACATTGCTTAATTTTGTTTTTTCACTATCATTATAGTTATCTTCAATAACGGGATTGCCGCTGATATTGAATTTAGGCGCGGTGTTAATAGTACTGAATTGAACGCCGCCGCCGTTGCCGTTTGTTCTTGCAACGTTTCCGGTGATCGTGCCGCCCGTCATATTGAACACAGCATTTTGATTAAGGTAAACGCCGCCGCCGCGATATCCGGAATTATCGGATATTCTGCCGCCGTTCATATTGAATGTGGCGGGGGTAGTGCTGCTACTACCATAAACCAACACGCCTCCTCCCAAGCCGCTTGTCATGCTCGAAGTAGCATAGTTATTGGAAATTTCGGCTGCGTCGGACATAGTAAATGTGCCGCTATAGATTACAGCCACGCCACCTCCGGAATTATATGAGGAATTACGGTAAACTTTGCCGTCGGTCATAGTAAAGCTGCCGCTTCTTACACACACGCCGCCGCCATTGCCGTTGTTACCATAGGCTCTGTTTCTCGTAATTATGCCGCCCGTCATATCAAATGAGCCGCCGTCTACATACACGCCGCCGCCTGAATCCGATGCATTGTTTTCCGATATTGTGCCCTTACTTATGGCAAACGTGCCGCTGCCTACATATACGCCGCCGCCGTTAGACGTCGCATAGTTGCCCGATATAGCGCCGCCGATCATATTAAATGTGCCGCCTAATACAGACACGCCGCCGCCTTGTGACGCATAACCGCCGGTTATTACGCCGCCCGATATTTCCACTTCCGTATTTATATCGTACTGGCTCTTAACTTTGTTGACGGCTGTGGGCACACTGTCTTTTAGCGTGAGATTGCCGCCGTAAACATTAAGATAGCGCGATTTGCTGCTGCTGCCGTTTAGGTTGAGAACATGCCCGTTAAGGTCGAAAATGACGACGTTGCCTTCGACAAGCCTACCCAAGTCCGCCGCATCGGACGCTACGATCGCGTCCTTCAACAAGGTCAACGTAACAGTGCCGGACGTAACGGCTTGCGCCGCTTTCCAGGCGTCCTCGAACGAATCGCAAATTTTTTCGACGCTGCCGTCGTCATATTCTACGACATGGTTGGTAACGGCGACCTCGCCGTCCCTTATATCTATGGAATACTCGGCGTTGTCCGCAAAAAAATGCGTTTGCGGATTGTCGCTGTCGTGCTCATAACTGCCGTAATCCACAGTAAACACGCCCGTGTACCTACCAACGTTGCCGACGTTGCTGAAAAGGCTGACGGAAATATGCGCGCCGCTCGTAAGCGCCCCGGTTATTTTGGCTTTTTGCTGATTGCCGTTGCTATCGCCTCTCTCAAGATAAAGGTTAGGGTTTTCGCCGCAGCTTACTATATTGCCGTCACTATCGACCGTGCCGCCTTTACCGACATTGTCTTTTATAACGGGATTGCCGCTCAGCTCGACGGTACAATTGCTTGCATATACACCGCCGCCGCCGCTACTACCGATATGCTTATTGCCGACGATCGTGCCGCCGCTCATTTTGAATGTGCCGGTTACATGCACGCCGCTGCCCAAGTAGGTCGTCGAATTGCCCGATATAGTTCCGCCGGTCATCTCGAACGTTCCACTACTGCCCACATAAACGCCACTGCCCATATAACCGATATTATCGGAAATAGCCGCAGTGCCGGACAAATTAAACACGCCGCCGTCCACACACACGCTGCCGTGACTGGTCGTTCTGTTATTTGCTATCTTGCCACCGCTCATGTTGAACGTGCCGTTTTTTAAATATACGATTCCGTTGGCGGCCTTAGTGTGAAGGATAGCTCCGTCGGTCATATTGAACGTGCCGCCGCTTACGTGCACGGCAGTACACGAGTAATTAGACGGCTTAGCTGAGCTATTGTTATTGTTGTTTCCTGCGATAGTGCCGCCGTTCATCTCGAACGTGCCGCTGTTTAAACGCACCGCTCCGCCGCTGTCCTTGTAATATCCGCCTGTTATTACGCCGCCCGACACTTGCACATTCCCATCGGTAATCGCGCTCCTGATCGTGTTGGTAGATGTAGGAAGACTGTCTTTCAGTATAAGCGTGCCGCCGTCAACTATTATATTACGGTAATAAGCTGTGCCGCTTTCGCCGTTTAGGTTAAGCTTTTTGCCGTTAAGGTCGAGCGTGATAGTCTTGCCCGATACGACCGTGGCAAGCTGATTGGTAAGCGTAGCGTCGGAAAGCATCTGCACCGTCGCAGTAGCCTTAGCGAGCGCAGCATTCCAAGCCGCGGCAAAATCCGTATATTTGACCGGTTCGCCGTCCTCTACCGGAATAGTCGCGACGTAATTTACGAGCTTAACTTCACCCGAAGAGTCGGCATCGATACCTTTGCTTTCGCTATCTGCAAAGAAGTATGTGCTCGGGTGTACGCCGGGATTGTTGGTGGGATAACCGTTTGTAAAGGCGCTTGTACTCGAGTAAGTGACGCCTATTTTTGCTCCCGATTCAAGCTTACCCACATTAAACTTCATGCTTATGTACAAATTGCCAAAAGTATCATTTCCGCGCATATTATCCGCAATTTCGGTAGTGCCGCTAAGCGTGAAATTATCCCCGTTCCGTATAAAGAATACAGCGCCTGTGTTGTCGTTGGTCGATAAGTTATGCGATATCTTGCCGCCACTCAAATTTAACGTGCCGCAGGAATACACGCCGCTGCCGTTCTGCGCGGTGTTATGCGATATCTCGCCGCCGCTCATTTTGAACGTGCCGCCAACGTCATACACGCCGCCGCCTGTGTTGCCGGCATTATTATAGGATATATTGCCGAGGCCGCTCAGATTGAACTTGCCTGCGGACGCAACAAACACGCCGCCGCCCGCGGTGGTACTATAATTGTAAGATATCGTGCCACCCGTCATGCTGACCGTGCCGCTGGCGTATACGCCGCCGCCCTGCTTTGAGCGGTTGCCTGCAATGCCGCCGCCGATGATGGTAGTATTGCCGGAATTCATAATAGGGCTATATACGTAACTGCCATCGGCGGGAACACAATCAAAGCCGGTTATTACGCCGCCAAGCACTTGCTTTTGTTCGCCCGTACCTGCCACCGTGATCGTGTTATCAGCTTCGGG
The DNA here is from genome assembly GCA_029066805.1 of Clostridiales bacterium. Classification (GTDB taxonomy): domain Bacteria; phylum Bacillota; class Clostridia; order Christensenellales; family Pumilibacteraceae; genus Anaerocaecibacter. Next base: position 89,006 of record JAIEFT010000040.1, read on the forward strand.
GTTGCTGTCCGACAACGTAAAAGTCAGATCCTTTCCTATTGCAAACCAGTTGACCGCCCCGCTGTCTTCATTGGTATCGAGGTCAAAAATATGCCCGTTAAGGTCGAGCATAACGTCTCCCACAGCGTTGACTCCATTCAAAACGTTGTCGTCCTTGAGCGTACCGGTGCGATCGGAAACAGGCTTACTGTCAACCGTTACGTCGTTGAGCAGCGTTATGAGCGCAGTCTCATTAATGGCTGCGTTCCACGCTTCGCTCATCTTGTCGTAGCCCGTGGTTGTAAGCACGCCGTCGTTGTCGATAGTGACGGCTATGTCCTTATCGACAGAGCTTAAGTCGACTTCGACGCCCTCAAACGCAGACGCGGAAAGCTCCGGCTGCACGGTATCGACCTTTACGACCGTGGCTGTTTTCGGCATAAAAAATATGCAACCGAGTACAGTTGCACATAGCAGCAAAAGCACAGCCGTTACTACTCCGAAAACCTTAGCTTTGCAATTGATTGCCACAGGGTTTTCCCCGCCGCGGCGCGTCAATCGATTGCTGTTCTTCATCATAAACTCACCTCACTGCATTATTATAGTAATGCACAAAATAGTTGCTTGCAAACTTGCAAGTGCGGATTTATACTTTATTATATCATTATATGCGCATATTGTCAATAAATTAGAAATTATTTTTTCACATATAATATTAGAGGATTGATGGGAGTAATTGCTTTTCCGCTTTTCGCTTTCCCCCTCGCGGGAAGGCTAATATGGTTTCCGCACCGCCACTTTTTTGTCACTCTGAACGTTTCTTGCCCACTGAAGAGTCTCATCCTTATTATAATTCTGCATTCTGCATTCTTAATTCTGCATTCTGCATTCTGCATTCTGCATTCTGCATTCTGCATTCTGCATTCTGCATTCTGCATTCTGCATTCTGCATTCTGCATTACAAAGCAACGGCTTCCCTTTTTAGAGAAGCCGTTGCTTTGTTTTTACTTACTTTTTCTTTTTGTTGCCGCTACAGCTTATAAGCTTTTTCTTTTGCAGCATTTCTATGCTCTTGAACAGCTCTACGTAGTTGCTAGGCGCGCGATCGGACTTTTCCGCTTCTATGTTGTGCATAAGCTCGTCTATCAGCTCCTTCGCATACTTAAGCGCTCGCTCGCTCTTTATTCTGATCAAGCACGGCGTATCCGCATACGACTTTACGCCCAACACGTCTTCCACATTGTACTTTGTTCCTGCGTACTTCTGCGGATCGAGCGCCAGATACACGCACAGCGTTTTGCCGCGCACTGCTATGCGCGCATAGCAGTTCCTGCCGATGTAGAAGCTCTCTCGCGAACGGCTCATGTTTGCTCGCGCTTTCTTGTACGACAGCAGATAGTTCTTCAATTCCGAATATCTGTTCTTTACGACGTCGGTCGAGCTGATCAGCTTGGACAGAACACTCTGGCTGTATGTTACCGTTTCCGCCGAGCTTGCCTCGAACGCGCCCGCAAAGCCGTCGTCGGACGGGACTTCCATATCGTCGTCGTCTACTTCGGGCGTGATTTCGTCGTCGTCCGATTGCACAGGCGTAGCTGTGGGCGCAGGCGCAGGCGCAGGCGCAGGCGCTGGCGTAGGTGCAGGCGTGACTTCAACCGTTGCCGCTTGGGGGGCTGCCGCATTCTTCGCTTGTGCAGAACCGAGCTTGGCTTCGGCTACCTTTGCCGCGGCTTCCGCCACTATTGCCGCCGCTTCGGCTATCTTGTTTGCCGCTTCGGTTGCGTCGCTGTTTGTGTCCGTGCTTGCGGCAGGCGCAGCTGCGGGCGCAGGCGCGGGCTGCGGCGCGATCTGTTCGATGTTGTATACCTTTTTCTTTCTGCGCAACAGCAACACCAAAAGCAGTATGATGATAAGCAGTGCAAGCACGCCGATCACAACCCATATCCACCACATGCTGTTGTCGTTTGACTCGGGCGCAGCGCTCGGCGATTGCGAGCTCTTGACAAACACGAACGGCGAGAGCGAATCGACAGTGAACATAGCGTAATCGCCGCTTCTTACAAACGATACAGGCTCTGCGGAATTGCTCTTTACCTGCAAAATCGCAAAGTCTTCCTTGCGCAGGTCTTCGGGGATAAGCAAGCTAATAGTTATTCTGCCGGCGGGCGTAACGGACTCATTGCCTTTTTTGAGCGAAATATCGTACGCCGCCTCTATATTTTCCTCTATTTTGTCGTTTTTGTAGTTGGGCAGCTCCTTAACACTGAGCTCGATATTAGACTCAAAGCCCTTATCGTTTTCGGCGCTGACCCAGACTTTGTCGGGCTCCTCGTCCTTGACCACCTCAAGCGTTTTGGCAAGAATGGTAAGCGTAGCGGTGAGCTCGGGATTGCCGACAAGCTTATAAACTTTATCGTCCGCGCTGAGCTTTGCCGTTACGGTGTAAGTACCGACCTCGGTTTTTTCGTTACCGTCGTACACTACCTTGATAAACGACGGCGCGCCCTTGACGAAAATGCTGTGTTCGTGATCGTTGTACACAAACGTGCCGTCTTCGAACGTGATAGAGCCGAGGTCGAATTCGGTAAATATAGTGAGCGTAGCGGTAAGCTCGGCTTTTCCGACAAGCACATAAGCGTCGTTATCCGTGCTGAGCTTTGCCGTTACGGTGTAAGTGCCGGCTTCGGTTTTGCCGTTGCCGACGTACTCCACCTTAATAAAGTCGGGTGCATTCGTAACAAAAATGCTGTGTGCCTTTTCGTCGTACTTAAACGCGCCGTCCTCAAACTCGATTGTGCCCAGATCGAACTGCCCCTGATTGATTACGACCGTAAAGAAATGCTCCTCGCCGCCGCCGTAGCTTGTGCTGTAGTTTTTGAACGCGGCGCGGTAGTAAACTTTGTATTCGCCCATGCCGACGGGACGGATACTCTCATCCTCGGTAAAGTCCTCAAGCTCCGCTTCGGTGCGGTATACGTATTCGTCCCAAAGCTCGAGATAGTACGCAAGCGCCTTGACCTCGCCGATATCGTAGTACGCGCCGTAAGCGACGCCCGCCCAAACGCCCGAGCGCGTAGGCGCTCCGGTCGTAGTGACGGTAAGCGCGTCGTCCTTGTACAAATGCACCTTGCCGTCGTAGGAGTAGGTGTATTTTTTGCCCTTTATGCCGTCTTGCACACTGAATCCGCTCGTCGCCCTTGATACCCTAAAAGTGATTACTTGCGTAAACGGCTCGAAGTAAAGCATGCTGCCCGTTTCGGCCTCGCCATTCCACCAGTGCACGTGGTTATTGGAGGTAAGCGAAACTTTTTCGGCAGAAACATTCAATCTGTACTCGCCCGACGGCATAGACTTATTTATGTAGCTTTGGAACGCGTAGCGATTGAACGGCTCGCCTATCTTGGTAAACTCGCCCGTCGAACCGACGTCGCGGCGGTACAGCTCGAACATGACTTTGTTGTCCGTTTCCTCAAATGTATATGTGCTGTTATATTCGCCCTCGTCGCCGTGCTCGAGTCTCGGCGCATATACAATAACGTCGTCGCCGTAAGTCCAGTCGGCTATGTCGTATTCCTGTCCGTAGGTTGCTATGCCGTTCTGCGACAGCAGCGCGTTGGATATGTTGACTATGTACCAATTTTTGGTTACGGTAGCGGTCTTGCCCTCCGTGCCGATATCTATTTTCATCCCGCGATTTTGATCGATCGTACTGCCCAAATAATAGTAGTAATTGATGTTGTCGTTAAGCCCGAGAGACGCATACGACGTGTAAGCGCCGACATCCTTTTTGCTATTGACATCATATCTTACGTTGACGTTTGCATTGTCGGCATTAAACACAATAGTGAGCTCCGTATTGCGATATCTGACTATAGACTCCACTACGGAAATTTTTCTGTCCAAAACAAGATCGGACTGCTCATTGTAGTAATATTGAGGGTTGCCGTTTACGGTGTAAATGTAAACGTCGCCGGTGCGCAGCTTTAGACCTTGAGCCCGATCGTCAAGCTTCCAATAGAAAGCGCTTGCGTCCGAAAGGTCTATGCCCACCCTGTTGACTGTAACCGTAAACGAATTGTTGGTAAACACATAGTCGGAGAGCTCGGCTGTTTTGATCGAGAACGCATAGCTACCCGCATTTTTGAGCTCTGTAAGCCCCGTAGTGGCCGCGCCCGTGTACGTCATGTTCAAGTCAGCCCCGCTTACCGTGACGACCGTGCCGTAGATATCGACGTACTTAGCCGACACGCTGCCGCGGCTGTCTGCGCCGTCATAGGACTTTTCCTTAGTGACGACAGGCGCGTTATCGTAGTACCACGATAGGGATACTTCCTTTTGTGCCACATTTACATTTGTGGATAATTCATTGCTTGTAAACGTTCCGAATTCGTATACGAATGATATCGGAACGATACCCGCGTGCAAGGGACTCACTGCCACAGTGTGGTCTACGGTATCGTAGCTGATATCATTTGTTTTATTATTCTTGAGCGTGCGACGGATGTTGACTCTTACCGCCTTATCGCCCGCAGTGTACGTGCCGAGTACACCGTCAAGCTCAGCGGCAATTACTTCAAACGGCAGCTCGTCGGTGATCGTACATTCTTCACCCTCGAGCAACACGTAATAACCGACTTTGTCCGGCTTGAACACCGAAGCGCCGATATTGCCGTTTGCAAAATTGGTCGTAAAAACGCCCAATCCGCCGTTAAATTCCTGACCGTCGATTCCAACGCCTATCGTCGCTTCGGCAGTAAGCTCGCCCTCCACGTTGATTTTGACTTTTACAGAGCGGTTGTCTGCGCCGGCGTCCAAAGTAAGGAACACGTTTGTCAACGTTGACGTCTTTTCCTCGTTATCGTCGTGCAAGTAGTTGCCATATATTTTGGGCGAACCGCTTATTTTGAATTGTCGGACGACAGTCGAAACATAAACGCCGCCGCCGGTCGTTCCCGCGGTGTTATCGGATATCGTTCCGCCTGTCATCGTAAACTCGGCGACAGAACCTTGTATGTGCACACCGCCGCCCGTACCGTGTAAATTATTATAGCGCACCGCTTTATTTTTGGAAATTTCGGCAGTGCCCGACATTTCGAAGCCGCCCGAAACGTACACACCGCCGCCGACAGCCGCCGTATTGCCCGTGATTTTGCCGCCTTCGAACTTAAATAACGAATTGCTGTAACTTACGATCACGCCGCCGCCTTGTCCTATGGTTGACGAATAGCTTACGGCTTTGTTTTCCGATATAGTTCCGCCGCTCATATTGAACGTGCTCGAATATACGTACACGCCGCCGCCATTGCCGCCGACTTGAGAAACCGTACCGGCGGTGTTGTTAGAAATCTCGGCAGTGCCCGACATATTAAACGTTGCATTACTGTACAAACCGACGCCGCTGCCGGCTCTTCCGTAATTGCCGGTTATCTTTCCTGCCGACATATCGAACGTACCCGCACTAACGTGTACGCCGCCGCCGCCGCAATAGGCATCATCAGCCGTATTGCCGGATATCGTTCCGTTTGTCATCGTAAACTTGGAAGTCGCGCCGTTTACACCTACACCACCGCCGCATTTAGATACCTTATTGCCGGTTATATCGCCGTCGTTCATATTGAATTTGCCGCCGTCGCATACGTACACGCCGCCGCCGTTGCCATATTGATAATCCACCGCGTTATCGGATATGACGCCTTTCTCCATATTAAACGTGCCGCTTTTTACGTAAACACCGCCGCCGCTGACAGTTACCTGATTGTCGATTATAGCGCCGTCGTTCATATTAAACGTGCCTTGGTGTACGTTCACGCCGCCGCCGTAGCTTGCCTCATTACCTATCATTGTGCCGCCGTTCATATTAAACGTGCCGCCGACGGTTACGTACACGCAGCCGTTGAGACCGCCCGTAATTACGCCGCCGTTTACTGTCTTTTCCGTTCCCGAAACCTTGCCCGTAACTTTGTTGACCGCTTGGGGTGCGCCGTCTATCAAGGTAAGCTCGCCACCGTCACCGACGGCAAGTCTTACGTCCCTATTATACACGCCGTTTACCGTACCGTCCCCGTTAAGGTTTAGCACCTTGCCGTTAAGGTCGAGCGTGACGTTTTTGTTGATACCGCTGCCCAAATTGGTCGAGCCCGCTCCGACCGTAATGTTCTTTAACAACGTAAGCTCGACCGAACCTTCGGCGGCATTTACAGCCAGCCACGCTTCCTTAAACGTGCTGAATGTTCTGTCTACTTTCGTAACGCCGTCTTGTTTTACTTCGAACTTTACGGCGTCGTCGCGTACCTCAAGCTCTTTGCCGTCAATATCGAGATCTATATAATACTCGGCGTTGTCCGCAGAGAATATAGTAGTAAAGTCAGCGCCGTGCGTAAACTTATCGTAGTCCTCTGTAAAAACGCCCGTATACTTTTGTCCTCTCAGGGCTACGTTGTCGCCCTTGTAATAGCTGCTTAGACTGACGCCTATACGCGCGTCCGCAGAAAGCGGACCGACTATTTTGACTTTTTGCTGCGAATAATCGGCGTCCGCAGTATTAAGAAAAAGGTTGCCGCTGACGCCGTCCTTATCGACGTTGTTTTGTATGATCGGACTGCCGCTCAATTCGATAGTGCTGCCTAAGCTCGGGTTCACGCCGACGCCTCTGGCGGAAATAACGAGCGTGTTACCGGAAATTTCTCCGCCGCTCATTTGGAATGTACTATTGCGGCCTACGCTCACGCCGCCGCCGATATTTTCGGATATAATTCCGCCCTCCATCACGAATGTACTGCCCAAATATTCTTTATTTGAGTATTTAGCGCCGACGGAAACGCCACCGCTTTTGTTGTGGGAAATTTCGGCGCTTCCCTTCATAATAAACTTGCCGGGGATTATCGTGTGAACTCCGCCGCCCGTTCCGCTGGCGTTGTTGTACGAAATCGTTCCGCCGGTCATTTCAAACACGCCGCCCTCTACGCTCACGCCGCCGCCGGATGAAGTTGAATATGCTTTATTGGCGGATATCGAACCGCCCGACATGTTGAACGTGCCGCTGCTCAAGCTTACGCCGCCGCCGTATTCTTCGGCATAACCGCCCGTTATAACTCCGCCCGTTATTGTCTCCTGAGCATTGTTGGTTATTGCGCTGTTAACGCTGTGGGAGGTTTTTTCTTCGGCGTCGTCGATCAGATTAAACGTGCCGCCGGTTATTTTAATATTTCTACTCGAACTCTTATTAGCGCTATAAGCTCCGTTGAGATTGAGAACCTTGTCGTTAAGGTCGAGCGTTATGTTTTTGCCCGTCGTAATAGCGGCAAGCTTGTCGGTAAGCACGACGTCTTGGAGCAGCTTTATTGTTGCGGCAGGCTTAGCAAGCGCGGCGTTCCACGCGCCCGCAAACGAAGTATAAACGTCGGTCTTGGTTTGCTCGTCTGCGTCGATATAGCTTACCTCGGCAACGTCGCCCGTTTCGGCTTGCACGGCGGCAGATGTTTTCGGCATAAAAAATATGCAACCGAGTACAGTTGCACATAGCAGCAAAAGCATAGCCGTTACTACTCCGAAAACCTTTGCCTTGCAATTGATTGCCGTGGAAGTTTCCCCGCCGCGGCGCGTCAATCGATTGCTATTCTTCATCATAAACTCACCTCTTTGCTTTAAAAAGTAGATGCAAATATCATAGCTTGCCTGAATTACAAGCCTGTATTACGCTTTATTATAACATTATATGCGCATATTGTCAATAAATTAGGAATTATTTTTTTCACATATAATATTCGAGGAAAATTTATAAATGTGTTGCCGCTTTTCGCTTTCCCTCAAGGAGAAGGCTAATATTGTTGCCGCACCGCCACTTTTTTGTCACTCCTAACGAAGTGAAGAGTCTCATCCTTCCTATTCGTTCCATAAGGATAATTTAGTTGTTTGGATAGATGTGTGGCGTAGCGCAGTCGGCTACGCCACTTTCTCTATGCTATTTTACTCTTGCGCGGTGTTTGGAATTACGCCCACGCAGTTGTAGATTATTTCTACCTTTTGCCGTAACTTTCCATCGACACGCTCTTTTTCGTGGATTATTATCTTTTGTATAAACGTTCTCACTATTTCCGGCGTGAGTTCGGTTATCTCAGTGTACTTTCTAACAAGCCGTATAAACTTTTCTATATCGTCGGATTGCTCTTTTGCCGTTGCCAATTCACTATGCAAGGCTCTGACTCGTTCCGTCAGCGTGGCTTGTTCTTCCTCGTACGCTTGCGACATCCTCTTGTATCTCTCGTCGGATATTTTACCGTTTATGTTGTCCTCATACATTTGCTGGATTATACGGTCTAAATCATGTATCCTTCGTTCTCCGTTTTCGCACTCTCTCATCTTTGCATATAAGTCCTTACGGATTTCTTTGCTCATATTCGATTGTAATAATTCGGCAAACTCTTTCTCATCCGACTTTGCCATAGCAAATACTCGCTGCAAGTCTGTAAGAACAATGTACTCTACCGCTTCAAGCGTTATGTTGTGTGAAGTACACATTCTGTGTTTAGACATTCCGTTGCGATATGTTGAACAAATAAATCTTGCTTTATCATACTTCTTATATTCCTTTTTCCTGTTAAGATACAGTTTCTTACCGCAATCAGCACAAAACAACAGTCCGGAAAACACACTCATCTCGCCTAACTTTGCCGGTCGGCGTTTACATTCTCTTAAACGTTGCACCGTATCGAAAGTGTCTTGATCGATTATCGCTTCATGCGTATTCTCAAAGATTGCCCATTCTTCTTTCGGTCTGTGCACTATTTGCTTGCTCTTATATGACTTCTTGTGAGTTCGAAAGTTAACTGTATGTCCGAGATAACTTGGGTTACTGAGAATGTCTTTAACTGCGTGAGTTGTCCATAATTCGGGCGTTTTAAACTTTTCCGTGTGGTATCTTACGCCGATCTTTATTTTCCACATCACCGGCGAATCAACCTTGCGCTCGATAAGCATTCTTGCTATTTGCGTCGGGCCATAGCCTTGTATACAAAGTGAGAATATTTCTTTTACCACACTTGCGGCTTGCTCATCCACATGCCATTTGTTCTTGTCCACCCCATCCTTTACATACCCATAAGGCGGACAGTTACATAACGGCTTACCCGAATTGCCCTTTGCTCTCAACACCGCGCGAACTTTTTTGCTAGTATCCTTTGCGTACCATTCGTTTATAATGTTCCTAAACGGTGTAAAGTCGCTGTCGTTTTCTACTTGGTTATCCACGCCGTCATTGACAGCTATAAAGTGTACGTCGTTCTCGGAAAAATAAACTTCCGAATAATAGCCCACCTTCAAGTAATCTCTACCCAAGCGCGACATATCTTTGACTATAACCGTCGTTACCATACCCGCCTCAATATCTCGTATCATTCTTTGAAAATCCGGTCGGTTGAAATTCGTTCCGCTATACCCATCGTCCACATAGAATTGTGGATTAGGCATGCCGTGATCCTTGGCATATTTGCCGAGCATTTCTTTTTGGTGAACAATACTGTTGCTGTCTCCGTTTTGGTCATCGTCTACACTCAACCTACAATATAAAGCTGTTATTTTACCTCCTTTATTTTGTTGTTTCCTATAAGTTTCCGATAATGTTGTGTTCATAAGTTTTCTCCTTCCAAACGCACCTTACCGGACAAGTCCTGCACTAATAATTTTTTAAGTTTGTTGTTTACTGTTTCCTTTGCAGTACCGCTTTCACTTATAATTACTGTGTATTCAGTACCGCCATATATAGTTGTGTATTCAAATTGCTTTTTGTTCAAGTATCCTTATTCGGGTAATTATTTATCACCCTTATTGCTTTGAATACTATGTCCTCTCTCCATTGCGTGTTCCTCCTGTTTTAAAGATTTAAAATCATTCGGTTTTCTTTTTATCGACTTCCTCAAAACCGAAAAAGTCATCATATCCGTCAATTAGTTTACCCAATGACAAATTGTGTTCGGCGGCATCGTCTAATAATACATGGTATCCCGCCTCGATTAACTGTACCTTCGTGTAGCCGTATTTTCTCAAAAACTCATTTATTTCTTCGGCTTTCTCTCTCGGTACGCTCGTTCCCCATACCATACACTTAGCCTTTCTCTCGGCTTTGTGTTTATCCTCGTAACGCTTGTCTTTAATTGACCTACCTACCTTTTCCATAATTACCTCCGTAAAATATATTCGTCGTATCTATACGATTGAATATATTATATACATTTACGGAATGTTTGTCAAGAGTTCATCTGCTCATTAATACCTCCTTTTGTGTGGCAATCCACTTAATTTTTGTAAGCAGGATAAGGAATGTGCCACAAGCACATTCGAAGTCGAACAATCGGGAAACCCGATTTTCATTTGCGGACCTCTATGTAAACCATTGAATCGGGTTTCCCGATTGCTATACTCGAAGGTGGAAACATCCCACCTTCCTTATCCTGCCTACCTTTTTTCTTGAAATCCTACCATTTTACACCGCCGTTTTTGTTATTTGCAACCGTTTTACGACAGCTTGCAGGTCTTTCTTTTTATCGCATACGCATCATCTCCTTTAATATCCCTCTATATTAACAAGGACACGAGTTTTGAAATTACAACCGTTTGAGTAAAAATTTAATCAAATTTTAATAATACTCTCTACTATAAAGCCATTGAAATAGCAAAAGTTCACTGTTTAAACAAAAAAATTCCTTGAATAATTTCATATCTATCCATATTAACAAGGACATGAGATTTACAAATGTGGCGGATTATCTTAAAATTTAATCTAATCTTAATATTTATCCCCTCACTATAAATAGAAAGCCTTAAGTCCTCAGCACACGATCGCATAAAATCCACTACTAAACCAAGCACACTTATCTTGAAAAGTACATGGGCTAATTATAATTTCTCAAAAAACTTTCATACCCCTCTATATTAACAAGGACACGAGTTTTCAAAAGTTCATGGTTTTTTAAAATTTTAATCAAATTTTAATCTTTGACGCACAGAAAATGAAGTCAGTTAAGCTCCGACTTCCTTTATCCGTTTATTAAGTTGTGTTTTATGCTCTATATATCAAGCGAATAAAACACCTGAATTATTCCGTAAATGTAAAATTTTAACTCAGTATTATAATTCCTCATTTGCATCTATGTAATCAAGCAACAAATCTTTAATATACACCATACTTATATTACACGCTTCACGATTCTTTATATCCTGTCTTTGCGATGGGCATCCACCTAAACATAAAGGAAACAACTTGCATGTTTTGCATTTCTCTAGAAAACTTAAATTTATAAAATCCAACATCGCGTCTGAATAGTAAAGTCCTTGCCTTACATTCCCTATTACTTGTTCCTCTCTGCCGACATGATGTTCACACTTATATAATTCTCCGTCCGGACCTATAACATAATTTTTTAATTTGTATAATCCACAAAAACTTTTTCTGTACTTGGGAAGTTTAAGTTTATACTCCATGCTCATAAGTTTACAAATATACTTTTCAAACTCAATATTCTTTCTATCAAATTCAACCTGCGAGCAAAAATTTGCACTGCATGAGCAAGAGTAGTCTACCAATTTTGCAAGATAAAAATGCAAGTTCTTATGCGCTCCGCAACGCGAAACCAACGTTGCGACAACTTGTTTTAAATCGTCGAAATTATCTTTTGCACAGTTTAACCGTATGCTGACTTTTAAATAATTCAACGCAGAAACAATATTATTGATAACTTGCTCAAATTGTTTAGGAGTAGCGCCCTTTTGCTTGCAATATATCTCTTGCGTTCCGTCAATCGTAATTTGAACATTACTCAACGCGCAGTGCTCAGCCAATGTCCGTGTTTTATACTCATCAAGCAACGTACCGTTTGTAATCATACTTGCAGAATAAGCTATTTCTCTACTTGATATCTCATCTTTTAACTTTTTATTAAAATCAAGGATGGTTTGATACGCCATCAGTGGTTCTCCGCCGAACCAAGTTATATGTAACTTTCTCGTTTGCATTCGCAAACGTTTCGATATAAATGCTACAATATCATTTACCGATTGCTCACTTAACGATTTATTACACCGAGATGACGATTCAAAGCAATATGAACAATTTAGATTGCACACCAATGTCGGTGCGATAACAAATGACAAGCTATCGTCCGATCTCTCATACACCGCAACCCTTTCTTGGGTTATAATTCGATTATACTCGTTCAATTCCAATGGCTTGATAAAGCCCTCGGCAAGCAACTGTTCAAAATACTCACAAGGTTGCTCATCGAATATAGTTTGTGTTGTGATAGTATCATATACTCTTTTTTCAAGCTTAGCAAACGCACCCGAATAAGAATTATATAGATATACGCTATCGCCACTTTCTTTAATGACTATGTTGTATATTGAAGCATTATATTTCATGCAAATAATGCCTCATCAGTCATCGTTGTAGTCTCTGTTACCACGACATTCTTCATCCCAGCAACCGCCATAACCGATACAACCGTAGTCAGTACAATTTATGTCGTTACCGCATTTAGAGGCAAAAACACCCTCTTTTTCACTTTGAGATTTAATTATTAGTTCCACAATATTTCTCCTTTTATGTATTTTTAATAAAAGCCTTTTTATATTAATGATAGCTATTACATATCAACATAGACTTTAATCTGACCAACAATCATCACAATTATGTCGGTCATAACAATCGTAGCAGTTGCTATCGCAACCACACCCATCATAACTACACAATTCAAAGTCGCCGACTTCTACATTCGCAGTTTCAATTATGATTTCCATTTGCGTCTCCTTGTCTCGGGCTATTTAAAGTGCCACCCTTACCTAATTTTTTACTGATTTCATTCGACGAATAACTCTTAAATTCATTAACATTTATGCGTTCAATTTCTTTTCTCCTTTTTATAACGCCTTTTTTTCTATTTTCATATAGAATATATGTACTATCCGTTCGATTATACACTTTATCAAGCGCATGGTTAATAGAGAATTCTACCAAATATAACATTTTTTCTTTTTTCTCAGTGTAATATGTAATGCTGCACTCGACACGATTCTCATTACAGGAATATTTTAGCGGCAATACCGCCCTAGATTTTGAATCAATAGTACCTATGTCAAATGGCGGTAATGACGGCCGTTCTTCTTCTTTTATGTCTTGAGACCTTAATTTTATTTCAACTCTACTTTGTCGCATTCTGAACCTATTCTCCGACGTTACGACGATATAAAAGTGATCGTCCAAATAAGCATTTAAGTCCTCTATCTTTAAAAACCACCGAGTTCCTTGAGTCTTTAACCGCTCATCAATATCATCTTTTTTATTACACCATATTGAAACAGACGGTTTAATCCTACAAGCTCTTTTATCATCAATTCTTTTAAATATAGTAGGAATTAATGCGCCGACAATAGCACCTACTATAGCCGCCAAAATTGTTATTACTGCCGATAATGAAATATCCATACACTTTATTCTCCTTATGTATTTCCATCGTGAGTAGTAAAAAGGGTTATGTCAGCTTTCACTTTTGCCAAGTGTTCCGTCAGTACAAGTGACGATATATTCGCCAGTAGCATCTTTCCAATGTGACCCTTTACTTATAGCTCGCCATTGCGCCTTTGTGCCATTAAACGTAATACTCGTTAAGCCACTACAACCGTAAAATACTTGTTGACCAAAACTCTTAACACTGCTTGACATCTCTATGCTATTTAAACCACTACAACCGTCGAATGCAAAAGAGCCTATACTCGTGATGCTGTTTGGTATCGCTACGCGCGTTAAACTACTGCAATTCAAGAATGCTTCCTTGCCGATATTCGTCACGTTGTATGTCGCGCTTTTATAAGTTACATTCGACGGTATTGTTATAACTCCGCTTATATTGCTCGGTTGTTCAATAACAATTGCTGTTCCGTCCTTTAAACTATATCTTATTCCGCCTATTATAGCATACTCATACCCATCAACATCCTTATTGTTATTCTTGTAATTCCATATTACCGGACAAGAATAATTCCATATATTACCAACCTGACCGTAATTACTCCAATTACTATCCCAACCACTCGGCTTGCTTGCTACTTCGCAGTATAAGGTAAGCGCGCTACAACCATAAAATGCACCTTCCACGATACTCGTTACGCTACTCGGTATAGTTATGCTCATTAAACTACCGCAACCATGGAACGCTTCCTTACCAATACTCGTTACACTGTATGTTGCGCTTTTATAAGTTACATTCGACGGTATTGTTATAGCTCCACTTAAATTTCCTGGTTGTTCAATAACAGTTGCTATATCTGCCTTTAAACTGTATCTTATTCCATCTACTATAGCATATTCATACCCATTAACGTCCTTATTGTTATTTTTGCAATCCCATATTACTGGACGTTTTGGATAGTTCCAACCGAAAGTCATATCGCTATACCAACCGCTCGGCTGTTTTGTAGCTTCACAATATATTATTAACTTACTGCAACTACCAAAAGCCCAACTCCCAATACTCGTCACGCTGTTCGATATCACTATGCTTAATAAACTACTACAAACACGGAATGCATAACTCCCGATACTTGTCACGCATTCGGATAACTCTACGCTCGTTAAACTAGTGCAAAACTCAAATGCACGATCCCCGATACTTGTTACGCTATTCGGTATCGTTATACTCGTTAATCTTCTACATTCGGAGAATGCACTATCCCCGATACTTGTTACGCCGTTCGGGATTGAAACGGCTCCACTAATTGCTTGTGGTACATGTATAATTTCCGTTTTTGCTTTGTTATATAATATCCCGTTCTGACTACAATAATATGGATGATTACTATTCACCGTGATACTCTCTAATTTGTTGCAATCGGAAAAAGCATTTTGCAAAATAATTTGGCTATCATCAATAGAGTAGCTAATCATATTGCGATTGGCGTTGACTAACACCCATTTAGAATTATAACTGTTACCAAGATACTCGATACTGTCTATAACAGTTCCACTCAACTTTGTACAGCCAATAAACGCATCGTAGAATATGACTTTAGTAGCGCTATGAATTGTACACGAAGTAATATCGGTTGATTTTACCTTGATTAATACAACGTATCGATCAATATTATTTCCTAAGTAAAACGCATTACTGTATTCATTGTATTGTAATTTTATACAACCAACAAACGCACTCTCGCTCACATAATTTATAGAACTAGGTATCGACACACTCGTTAAGCTACTGCAACCAGAGAATGCATACGACTGGATACTCGCTACGCCGTTGCCTATCGTTACGATCGTCAATCCACTGCAACCGTCGAACGCACCCTCCCCAATACTTGTCACGCTATTAGGTATCTCTATGCTCGCCACACTGCGACAACCAGAGAATGCATAATTCGGAATAGTTGTTACATTATGCCCAATTGTTATCGTTGTCAGCATATTGCAATTATTAAATATTGGATGATTACTCGCACATGCCGTCGCATTCCAACATACTGTTTTAAGACTAATGCAACCGTCGAACGCACCTTCCCCGATACTCGTTACGCTATTCGGTATCTCTATGCTCGCCACACTGCGACAACCAGAGAATGCATAATTCGGAATAGTTGTTACATTATGCCCAATTGT
>JAIEFT010000040.1:104727-108260 GCA_029066805.1 Clostridiales bacterium
CATACTGTTTTAAGACTAATGCAACCGTCGAACGCACCTTCCCCGATACTCGTTACGCTATTCGGTATCTCTATGCTTGTTAAACTGTTGCAGTCGAAAAATGCATTATTCCCAATATCTATTATACTAGTAGGCAACTCAATACTTGTCAAGCCAATACAGTTTTCAAATGCATTATCACCTATGCTAGTTATCCCATTAGGTATAACAATATGTCCAGACAAGGACTTGGGTACATATAGAATCTTTGTTTTTTCTTTATTATATAAAATTCCGCTCTGACTGCTATACTCAGAATTATCCTCACTTATAATAATGCTCGATAACTTTTCGCAATCGACAAAAAGATCTGTAGACAAGTAAATTACACTCTCTGGAATTTCAATCGTTACCAATTGGTCACATCCATCAAAAGCCCCTTGTGCTATAATTGTAGTTTTATCATTAATTTTACATGAAGTTAGTGTTGTATCCTTCAATGCTATAAATACTAAGAATGGGTTATTATTGCTACCAAGATATATACTACCATTATATTCGTTAAATTGTAAATAACTGCAATCCGCAAAAGCATTCTTGCCTATTTTTTTAATAGAATTCGGAATGTTAATATTTTTTAATTCAGTACAACCGTAAAATGCTTGACTACCAATTACAGTCACACTATTTGGTATATCTATGCTCGTCAATCTGCTACAAGCGTAAAATGCTTGTGGCGCGATTTCTGCTACATTGTAAAACGATATAAACCCACTATAATCCACCGTATCAGGTATTTTGGCTTTTTCTATTTCTTTATCTTGTATTACTACAACAGCTTCTAATTTGTAGTCCGAGTTATATTTTAGAGCATAATTGATTCCATTTACTGTTTTGCAGCGTGTATAGACAGTGTAATCATCGCTATTCCAATCTGCATCCCAACCGCTAGGGACATAATTCGCCTCACAATGTATAGCCAACAATTCACAATTCTTAAATGCATTTGCACCGATACTGTTAACATCATATGGAATATCTATGTATCGCAAACCTTTACAACCCAAAAACGCATTTTCACCAATGCTTTGAAGATTTTTCCCCATCTCAACCTTCAACAATTTTTCGCAACCGCTAAATGCGTTGTTTCCAATTGTTGTAACGCTGTCTGGAATTACAATAATTTCTATTGGCAAGCCTTTAAACGCATCATCGCCTATAGCTGTAACAGTGTTCGGCAAGAAATCTATATTTTTGAACTCATTGCCTTCGTTAATCCATTCATGTTCGGCATTAATAATACCTATTCTTTTCGCATTTTGAGTAACGGAATATTCGGCATAATCATCTTTCCATGTGCCCTTAACTTTTTCTTTATTGTCATTTGCAAATTGATTAAAAGAAAAATCTTCTATATAACTGCGAATAAAGCTACCACCGTCAAAGTATGTCGTATACCATCCCTGCCGTTCTTTAGTGACTATCGCTGCACTATTTCCATCGCCCGTAAAATCTTCATAATAGTAAAATGTCTTATCACTGTTTGGACCATTATTGGATTCGCCATCACTAAATATCATTTTGTCTACATCACGTTTCTTATTGCTTACTCCATCGCAACGGGATTTTTCAAGGATTACTTTTACTACGCAACCGTTTTCGTCAAAATCTACTTGAATATAATCATACGTTTTATTAAATAACGACGTTAATACTGTTGCCATAGAAGAAGCCACACCTGTAAGCCCGCCGAGACTACCGCTTATTGCTCCGTCCACGCCACCTTTAAACCCGATTGTTTCTAACTGCGTTTCGGCTTCTTTACGCATTTTCGCATATTCTTTGTCATAATACCGCCAACGCGTAACTGCCAACTTGGATTGATTATTCCCACTACTTGCAACAGAATCGATTATTCCACTACCGCCGGATAGAATTTCGTCAAGATTGGATTTATTAAGTTCCTTTTTATCGTAAGGATCGCCTAAAATATCCAGTACCTGTTCCTGACTCATTCCAAGTTTAATATCTTCTACTTTCCCAATGCGGAAAATATTTGCAAAATACGGAATTAGCGTTGACAGCAAAATTACTATAATTGAAATAATAACTGCAAAAACGGTTATTTTGACCTTATTTAAACTTAGCCAAACTACACCAGCCGCAGCTCGTC
The DNA here is from genome assembly GCA_029066805.1 of Clostridiales bacterium. Lineage (GTDB taxonomy): Bacteria > Bacillota > Clostridia > Christensenellales > Pumilibacteraceae > Anaerocaecibacter. The sequence goes on from JAIEFT010000040.1 coordinate 106,880, forward strand.
CCTCTTTACCGTTATCGTATCTATGCTTATCGAACTTATACCCTTCTGCTTCTTTCTTGTATTTCGAATAAACAAGCATCTGTTCATCATACGACGCGCTAACTCCATTTTGCTTATCCGCAATAGGCTTTTCGACTTTACGCGGCACGACCGGCGGCTCGTGAGTTTCATAAAACTCCGCGAGTTCAGCCTTACGACTGGCGCTCATACTTCCGCCTTGCGTCAAAAACTCTGTATACTTTACAATGCGCAAAATTGACGTACCAAGCGACACAACAAAAAATATTATTGAAAATGCTAACACAAGCTTTGAATAAGCGGCTGTTTCAATCAAGCCACTACCACCATCGAGACTTGAAAGCTTACCCATAAGTACACTACTCAAAACAATAAATAACGCATATATTATCAATGATAGTATCGATAACATCTCCGAAAGCAAAATATCATATTTACCAAGAAATAGAACGCGATAATTCTTTGTTTTATGCAATACCGATATTAATACGCAAAGAATAGTGTAGGCTAATGTTAGCGAAGTAAATATAATGAGTGCAATCACCACGCCTTTAATTTCGGGCAGATTCTCTAAAACTTCTCCGTAAATACTGCCATACGGCTGTCCTGAAACGGGCATACCCATAATAGTAGTGCCAGGCATCATTGCAACATTCACAGAGAAGAATATAAGCATCAATACAGAAAAAACCATCAATAGTAAAATCGGCACATACTTTACGATTGAATATAATGTGCTTGGTCTATCTTCGGCTTTAATTTTGAGCGCGCGCTTTTGGCGCCTGCGGTGCCGAATACAGCCTCTTATTTGGACGTTCGGTCGGCGTTGCATCATAAGAGCTGTTGTTTTCTTCTGCAAAAGAATATCCACACTCTTCGCAAAAGCGTGCCGCACCATTAGTTTTCGTGCCACATTGTGGACAAGACTTTTCCTCCACTTCATATCTATATCCACACTCAGAACAAAATTTCATAGCTATTCCGGACGACGCGCCACATCTCGGACAAATCTTTTTATTTATCCATTCTGTGCCACATCCAGGACAAAATTTTCCTTCAAATTCTGCTTTGCATTTTTGACATTGATGCATTATTTCTCTCCTATTATATGAACATCTCTATCACATTTCTGTTCATGTATTAACCTAATACATGAACAAATCAATTTAACCTGTTCATTTATTTAATCAAAAATGAACAGGTTAAATTAGAATTGCATTAAAACTAGTGCAAAGTCTTGACATAATAACATTTAAAAGATATAATTTATATGTACCTTGTACATCTATTAGGTTAATCTATGAACATTTATGCGACTGATTTCGGTCGCTTTTTTGTTGCGTTTTAACCAAACAGCTTACCG
>JAIEFT010000041.1 GCA_029066805.1 Clostridiales bacterium
TTGGTGGAGATAAGCGGGTTCGAACCGCTGACCTCTTGAATGCCATTCAAGCGCTCTACCAACTGAGCTATACCCCCAAAGGCTTAATCAGTTTATCATGAATAAAGGAGTTTGTCAACTGTTTGGCGCAAGTTTATACAAATCATGTTACTGCTATCTAATAACTAAAATATATATATCCCCAAAGGGATATTATGAAATATCGTTCTCAACAACAGCTATAATGTCAATATAAATTATTTTTGGAGTACATATGAAACAATCAAACAAGCGCTGTTGGAGCTGCGGCAGCTTTAGAGCGTATTACACAAAAGGATATTGCTGCTTGTTCAAAGAAAAAAACGGCTATTGCGCTCGGCACGAAAAAATAACGGAAAAAAGCGACAGCTGCGACAAATGGCATTGCCGTCGCACGCCAAAAGAAAAGCGCATACGGATTGCCGTAAACGCTATTCCCGAAATTTACCATAAGATAGCAATTATCGAACAGTTATTAATGGAAGAAAGCGAGCTGCAAAAATTACGTGACGAATCGGATTAGTTGTTTGCATTATGGCTTTAAACATTTGTTATAACGTTCTTCCACTACTTTCCAGTTGATTATTTGGAGCAAATCGTTTATATAATCGGCACGAACGTTGTAGTGCTTTAGGTAGTAGGCGTGCTCCCACACGTCTATATTCAGTATCGGGCAATACTGTAGCGGCACGTCTTGATTTGCGGTCGTTACGATTTTCAGTTGCCTACCGTCTACCACCAACCATGCGTAGCCCGACCCAAAGACCGACAACGCCGCCGCCTTTAAATCGCTCTTGAATTTATCGAATGTTCCGAATGTTCTATTTATTTCGCGCAGGAGCGCGCCCGTAGGCTTGCCGTCCGACGGATTAGTGAGCTGATCGAAGTAAAACCTGTGATTATAAACGCCGCCCGCATTATTGCGGATAGTGTTTTGCATGGGTTGCGGAAGCTTATCGGCATAGCCGATCAACTGCTTTAAAGGCATCTGCTTCAACCGCGGTTCTTTTTCTATCGCCGCATTGAGATTGTCGATATAAGTTTGCAAATGCTTGTCGTGATGAAGGTGCATCGTTTTTTCGTCTATGAAAGGCTCTAACGCGTCATATGCGTACGGCAGCGGTAAATTGACAAACGGATACGTGTTGTTTTCGGGCATAGTGATTACTCCTCTACTTTATTATCTATGATGAACTAAAAATATATGTGTGTCGGAAAAGTTATATCATTCCAAAATAAACGCTTGTATTCTATTTTGTTATGTGCTATGCTTTTAAACAGAGCAAATAAAGTCGAGAATTTAATTGCGTTTGTGTGTTATACTTGAGCTACAGCGAGGTAAGAAAGTGCAGGAACAAATCGAAGCGGTACAGCGCATGCAGGAATACATTGCCGAGCATTTGTCTGAGGACATAACGCTCGCCGATTTAGCCAAAGCCGCTATGTTTTCGCCGTGGTACGCGCGGCGGATATTTATAGCACACACAGGCGTAACGCCGTCCGATTATATTCGGCGGCTGCGCCTTAAGGCTTCGGCGCTCAGGCTACGCGATGAAAACTGCTTGATCACCGACGTAGCGTTCGATTTGGGTTTTGGCAGTGTGGACGGGTATACCCGCGCTTTTGCGCGCGAGTTCGGGTGTACGCCTAAACAATATGCCTTGAACCCAACGCCCCTTGCCCTATTCAGTCCTTACGGTGTAAAATTCAAATATATAGCAAGGAGAACAAATACAATGCAAAACACAAAAAATGTTTTTATTAAGGTCGTATTCAAACCCGAACGTAAGGTGATCCTTAAACGCGGCAAGACCGCAACCGAATATTGGACGTACTGCAATGAGGTCGGTTGTGACGTTTGGGGAACGCTAACGAGCATTAAGTCCTTAGGCGGAGAACCCGTATGCTTGTGGTTGCCTAAAAAATACATTCAGCCTAACACGAGCGAGTATGTGCAAGGCGTGGAAGTGCCCTGCGACTATAAAGGCGCAGTCCCGAGCGGCTTTGACGTTATTACCCTCCCCGCCGCTACGTATCTTATGTTCCAAGGCGAGCCGTTTGCCGAAGAGGATTTCGGCACAGCTATACAGCAAGTGCAGGAAGCGATCAAAAAGTACGACCCGTCTATAATCGGGTACAAATGGGACAACGAGAATCCGCGTATTCAGTTAGAGCCCATCGGCACACGCGGCTATATTGAGCTTTTAGCCGTTAAATAATTCATTTAGGTTGAACGCCTCCAGGATAATGTTCTACCAAGATAAAGGCACGTTAAATCGTGCCTTTTATATTGTAAATATACTTGAAAATCTTCGGATTTTAGATTATAATTATTGCATGGAAAACAAAAAATTATCGGAAATGACGCTCGAAGAACTGTGGCGGCTGTTCCCTATTGTTCTTACCGAGCACAAGTCGTATTGGGCGGATTGGTACATCGATGAAGTAAGCTATCTAAAAAGCATACTTCCACAAAACACGGAGTACTACCACATAGGCAGTACTGCCGTAAAAGATATTTGGGCAAAGCCTATTGTAGATATTTTGATTGCAGTAAACTCCAACGAGCGGCTTAAGTCGGCGGCAAGCCTTTTGCAAGAGCGCGGCTACATAATTATGTCCACGAGCGCAAATCGCATATCGCTCAACAAAGGTTATACCGAAAACGGCTTTGCCGAAAAGGTGTTCCATTTGCACATTAGGCTGAAAAACGACAAGGACGAAATATATTTCCGCGATTACCTAAACGCCCACGCCGACATTGCAAAGGAATACGAACAATTAAAGCTTAAACTTTGGAAAACATACGAACATGCCCGCGACGCTTACACCGCCGCCAAAACGGAGTTTGTCAAGAAATACACAGAATCGGCTAAACAACAGCTGCGGAAAAGACCGAATTTTAAAGACATCAAATCGTATGACGAATTTGTAAAATACTATTGGTATTTGGACGAACTGAAAGCGATTTGCAAAAGCTTGGGTTTGGAATACGTAGGCGGAAAAATCGAGCTGAACAACATAATCAAAGCGTACTTCGACGGCGTGACCATTGCTCACAAGCCTAGGCCCAAAGTCAAGAGCACTACGAATACGTTGACGCTTGACACAAGCCTTGTCGAGTGCGGCTTTACTTTCGGACCGCGGTTCAGAGATTTTTACATACAAGTGACCGATGACAAAAACTTCAAGTTTACCGCCGACATGGTTGCCACGGCAAAAGCCGTCAAAGCAAACAACGACGCGACGTTCACGCTCGGTGATTTGCTGGACGTCAAGCTCGGCAAAAAGACTTACGCCAAGTACGACAATTCGAGCTGTCAGTGGAATAAGTTTCTAAAAGACTTCTGTGCCGACGAAGCTAACAATATCTTCCCAGACAAGCTTACGGCGGCAAGCCGTTTTTGGGCTCTGCTCCGCAGCTCCGACTTACCCAAAGTGTACTCACGGGAATTTATAGAACACAACAAAGACAACGTAAAAATTTGAATGAAACTCCCCCGGCGAAGCCGGGGGTTTCTCATGTGCGGGCAAAGCCCTAGTTGTTACTAGCCGCGCCTAAAG
>JAIEFT010000042.1 GCA_029066805.1 Clostridiales bacterium
GGGGGTATAGCTCAGTTGGTAGAGCGCTTGAATGGCATTCAAGAGGTCAGCGGTTCGAACCCGCTTATCTCCACCAAGCAGACGGACGCGAAAGCGTCCGTTTTTGCTTGGTGGAGATAAGCTTTTTGGTGAGTAGCACGGCGAGGTGTTGCTTTGCGGCGCGCAGTTTGTCGGCAATCCGATATAGTCCGTTTAGATTTATCGGTTGCTTTTATTGTATTGTTATGATATACTTTCTGATATAAACATTAGATTATAGGCGGTAATGCAAATGCTAATCAGAAAAATGTTAATTGCGGATTATGACGAAATATACGCGCTGTGGATGTCGTGCGTCGGTATGGGTTTGAATAGTTTGGATGACTCAAAAGACGGAATAGCAAAATTCCTCGAACGCAATCCGGAAACATGCTTTGTAGCAATAATCGACGAAAATATTGTCGGTGTAATAATGGTCGGCACTGATGGGCGCAGAGGTTATATTTATCACACGGCCGTGCACCCCGATTTTAGAAAGCAGGGTATAGCGAAAGCGTTGGTAAATACCGCGCTGTCTGCCGTCGAGCGTTTAGGAATAGGCAAAGTAGCATTGATCGTATTCGGCAGAAATCAAGTCGGAAACGAGTTTTGGGAAAGTATGGGCTTTACCGCAAGGCAAGATATTGTTTATCGTAATAAATCCATTATCGAGTTTGTCAGAATAGACACATAAAGATAAATTTAATTTTATGTAATATTTTTATTGGTTATTTGTGAATTTTTAGGTGTTGCAGGCATATTATAAGGTAGCACAATCGATACCATATAATATAGGAGATATTTTCTATGGAAAAGAACACCACAAACACAACTACACCTGTAGCAACAGCGCCTTCGGCGGAAGAGCTTTGCGGCTCGGTCAACATCCTCGACACCACGCATCTCAAGAACCTTGTGGAGGATCTTTCAAGGCTTTACGGCACGTCTGTTTGCACTAAGGTTGCCAAAGACACAAAGGTTGCGGCAGAGAAACGCCTTATCGAAGCGATTCGCGCCAATCTTGATCGCTACGAGGGCTGAGTAAACGGATTTACAATAGTTGATGCGATAATACAAAACATTCGGCTATAAAGCAGGCGGACGCGAAAGCGTCCGTTTTTACTTGTGGATGGCGGTATAACAAAGTTCTCTTTGCTGTGGATAAATATTGACAATCCCGTCGGATAATTGTATAATCATTGCATGAACATAAACGAAGTAGTCGAGCTGGAAATTACAGACAGCGGCATGAATGGCGAGGGTGTGGCACACTTTGACTCCAAGGTCGTGTTTGTGCCGTACACGCTGAAAGGCGAGCGCGTGCGCGCCGTTGTAAAGCAGGTAAAAAAGAAGTATGCCGTATGTTCGGTCATAAAGCTTTTGTCGCCGTCATCGCACCGCGCCGAACCCGCTTGCCCGCATTACTACAAGTGCGGCGGGTGCGACACTAGGCATTTGTCGCCCGAATACCGCAAGGACGCACTTATTGCAGACCTAAAAAACAATCTCAAAAAGATAGCCGATATAGACATTGACAATATTGAATTCGAGCCGAACGAAGGCGCTGAACCGCTTCGCAACAAGCTGTCTATGCCGTTCGGGTATAATGGCGGAAAAGTGATTTTGGGGCTGTACAGGCAAAATACGCACGTTGTAGAGCCTGTGTCGTGCAGAATGTCGGGCGAGCTTGCAAAAAGCATAGCCGATATAGTTTGCGATTTTGCAAACAAAAAGCGGTTGCCTGTGTACAACGAGAAAAGCGGAAAAGGCTTACTTCGCCACCTTGTAGTGCGAACGGTAGGCGGTCGCGCCGCGGCTACGCTTGTTATCAACGCGCAAAAGTTTGACGGCGAAAACGAGCTTGCCGATATGTTGCCGAACAACGTTGACTTTTTTGTATGCCCTAACACGGCGCGTAATAACGTTATAATGGGCGACACCGTTCGGCTTGTAAAAGGTAACGCGCGACTCAAGGTAGAAGTACTCGGCGTTAAAGCCGAGCTGTCGCCGCTGTCGTTTTTTCAGGTCAACGACTATATGCGCGACAGGCTATACGAGAATGCCATGCGCGCAGTGACGAGCGATACGCTTATCGACCTGTACAGCGGCATAGGCATTACGAGCAATCTCGCCGCAAAAAAGTGCAAAAAGGTTATAGCGGTAGAGTGCGTGCCCGAGGCTGTAAAAGACGCGGACTATACCGCCGCACTAAACGGCAATGCCGATAAAATAACAAACATCTGCGGAAATGTAGAGGACGTTTTGCCGAGCATTGCATGTGATTGCGGCGGCGTGGACGTGCTTATAGACCCGCCGCGCAAGGGTTGTGGAGAGGCAGTTGCTCGCGCGATAGCTGCTGTCAAACCCAATACACTAATATACATATCGTGCAACCACGCCACCATGTGCCGCGATATAAGGGCATTCTTAGACGTGTCACCCGAGTACGATATAGAAAGCGTAAAGTTGTTCGACATGTTTGCCCATACGCACCACACAGAGACCATGATTTGTCTTAAACGAAAATAATCGTTATAATACTCGCATTAAAATAGGCGCAATAGGGAAAGCTGTATTTATGGTTAACATAAAGAGAAAAGCTTTCGCTAATATCACACTGTCACTTTTGTTTTTAGGTACGGCAATCGTCGGGTATATCGGGCATTTCAATAAATGCGTGGAAATGACTTTTATGTCTAACGCGTTTACGGGCGGCGTGCTTTTGCTCGGCGGTATTTATGCCTTTATTTTTAAGCGCGATATTCCGCACTTTTTGTACTTGGATTGTGCCGTACTGATGAGCTCGGTTATTGCCGCATGTTTGCTTTTTGCGCCGCCTATGCTGGTTGTCGGCACGGCTATAATTCCGCACCTTATTAATCCGATCGCGATATTTGTGTACTACTTTAAGTTTTGCGACGCGCGCGGGTGCAGGCTGTGGCATGTATTTACGACGTTAATTTTTCCGACGGTATACTATGTATTCATGATATTGTACGGAATAATGGGTACGCGTGTTGTATATTATCAGTTTAACCCCAATATCATATCCGTATTAAATCTTACGCTTGTAGGAGCGGCTGCTTTAGTCGGACTTTTTTTGGTCGGGGTAGTGCTATTCAAGCTCAATATAAGGCTGCGCAATGCGGCGGATAGGCGTGAGCTAAAAAAGGCGCAAAGCAGAACCGAAGCCTAAATCAATTGACTTTTATCACGTCTTAATATACAATTAATAACGGTAGTTGTACAAAACGATTACCGTTACTTTAATTTTCGGCGGTATACAATGGACGTTTACGAAAAATCACTGCAAAAGCATTACGAATGGGCGGGCAAGTACGAGATTAAGCTTCGTGCGCCGCTTGAATCCCTTGACGATCTTGCGCTGTGCTACACGCCGGGCGTGTCGCGTGCGTGCTTGGAGATCGCGGCGGACAAGTCTAAATCGTTCGCATTGACGCGTAGACACAACACCGTTGCGGTAGTCACCGACGGCACGGCGGTGCTCGGCTTGGGCGATATAGGACCTGAAGCGGCTATGCCTGTAATGGAAGGAAAGTGTGCGCTGTTCAAGGCGTTTGCCGATATTGACGCAACGCCCATTTGCCTCGATACTAAAGATCCCGACGAGATAGTCAAAATAGTGACTGCGCTATCCAAAACCTTCGGCGGTATCAACCTCGAGGATATTTCCGCACCGCGCTGCTTCGAAATAGAGCGCAGACTGATAGAATCGTGCGACATTCCCGTATTCCACGACGACCAGCATGGCACTGCTATCGTTGCGGGCGCTGCGCTTATCAACGCGCTTCGCGTCGTCAAAAAGGACATAAAATCGGTGCGAATAGTAATCAACGGCGCGGGTAGCGCGGGCATAGCAATTGCCAAGTTCTTTATAGCGCTCGGCGCGGGCGACGTCGTGTGCGTGGATAAATGCGGCGTGCTTGTCGATGGCGAAGCTTACGCCAACCCCGCGCATAACGAGATTGCCAAAGTTACGAATAAAACGCATATTCGCGGTACGCTCGCCGACGCAATGATGGGCGCGGACGTATTCCTCGGCGTGAGTGCGCCCAAGCTTGTAAGTCAGGACATGATTAAGAGCATGGCCGATAAACCTATTGTTTTTCCGCTTGCCAATCCCGTGCCCGAAATTACGCGCACAGAAGCGATTGAAGCGGGCGCGGCGGTCGTGGGAACGGGTGCGTCCAATCAGCCCAATCAGATAAACAACGTGCTTATTTTTCCCGGGCTTTTCCGCGGTGCATTAGACGCACGAGCCAAGGACATAACCGAAGACATGAAGCTGTCGGCGGCAATGGCGCTTTCGGCGCTTGTGTCGGACGGCGAGCTCAAAGCCGATTACATTTTGCCCAATCCGCTCGACAAGCGCGTGGCTAAAGCAGTGGCTAAGGCAGTATCGGACGCCGCAAAAAAACAGTTGTAAAAACACGCCGAATATGATATAATTATCTGTGAAGTTTTACTGCGCGTTTTACGTGTCAGATTATATAGTTAGGTAGACGGTTATGGAAAATAACAATATGGACAACAAATACGGCTACTCGGCAGAGGATACGCAGCTTTTGCAACGAGTCAAGACGTACAAGATGATAGCGTTCCGCGGCAAGGTGGTTTTTCCCGGTCAGGCGGTCCACTTCGACCTTGTTCGCGACAAGTCGTATGCCGCTATCGCGCAAGCGGTAGAAAGCGGCGAGAGCGTGTTTTTGGTGGCGCAAAAGCGTTCTACCATGGTCAATCCCGCGCCGCAGGACATTTACCGTGTGGGCGTTTTGGCTACGATAAAGCAGGTGCAGCGGCTTCCCGGCGACGCCATGCGCGTCGTGTTTATGGCAGGGCGCAGAATGCAGATAGACAGCTACGTGTCGCTTACGCCGTATTTTGAGGTCACGCTAAAGGAATACGAGTACGAGCCCGACGATCCCATTTACTTCGAGGCGGTCAAGCGTAGGCTTGACGAGCAGTTCCGCGAGTATCGCAGGATAGATACAAAAATGCCCGGCGACGTATTAAGCTCGCTGTCGGTGGACGACGGAGAGCGTTTCGTATCGACAATCGCGGGTTACATTTTCACGACTGACAGCGAAAAGCAGACAGTACTGCAAACCAAAACTCTTTCCGAGCAGTACGAGCAGATATTGACGGTGCTGACCAAAGAGACCGAAATCCGCGCCATGGAAAAACGTATTTCCGCCAAGGTGCGGCAGAACATAGACAAGAATCAGAAAGAATACTACATTCGCGAACAGATCCACGCGCTCAAGGAAGAGCTCGGCGAGGACGCGGACGAGATAGTCGAACTGCGTAAAAGGCTCGGGGAAATGAAGGACGAGATGCCGACGGCGGCGTACGAAAAAGCGGAGAAAGAAATCTCTCGGCTCGAAAAAATGAACCCGTCCACACCCGAAGCCAACGTGTCGCGTTCGTATATAGACTTGCTGCTCGACATGCCGTGGAACAAGTTTACGGACGGCGACATCGCGCTTGATTTTGCGCGTCAGGTGCTCGCCGAAGACCATTACGGTCTGGAAAAGGTAAAAACACGTATACTTGAATATCTTGCCGTATACAAGCTTACACGCAGTCTCAAAGCGCCTGTGCTGTGCTTTGTAGGACCTCCGGGCGTAGGCAAAACGTCTATAGTGCGCTCGATTGCGCGCGCGGCAGGCAGGGAATTAGTCACTATGTCGCTGGGCGGAATTCACGACGAGGCGGAAATACGCGGACACCGCAGGACTTACGTTGCGGCTATGCCGGGCAGAATTATAAGCGGTATACGCGGCGCGGGCGTGAACAATCCCGTGTTCCTGCTTGACGAGATCGACAAGATGACGGCGGATATTCACGGCGACCCTGCGTCGGCGCTTTTGGAGGTTTTAGACCCTAATCAGAACTACAACTTCAAGGATAACTATCTCGACGTGCCGTTTGATTTGAGCAACGTCATGTTTGTTACTACCGCAAACTCGCTCGACCCGCTTCCTCCCGCATTGCTCGACAGGCTGGAAGTAATAGAGCTGTCGGGCTACACGTACGAGGAAAAGCTGCAGATCGCCAAGCGGTACTTAAAGCCCAAAGAGATGGAAGCCAATGGGCTCGGCGACGTAAAAATCGACATGAGCGACGCCGTTGTTTCGCATATAATTTCCGCATACACGCGCGAGAGCGGCGTGCGAAAATTAGAGCGCGAAATCGCAACCGTCATGCGCAAAATCGCGCTCAAGGTGGTTGAAGCGGGTGAGCAGGGTGTTCCTCCGTCGATCAAGGTTACAAAAAAGGATATATCCGAGTTTTTGGGCGCGCCCAAGTACAAGGATGGCTCTGCCGGCGAGACCGACGAGGTGGGCGTGGCTACCGGACTTGCTTGGACTAGCGTTGGCGGTGTTACGCTCACCATAGAATCGGCTATCATTTCGGGCGGCAAGGGCGAGCTTAAATTAACGGGCAGCCTCGGCGACGTAATGAAGGAATCGTGTCTTGCGGCGCTCTCGCTTGTGCGCTCGCGAGCGGCGGAATATCATATTCCCGAGCACACGTTTACGGAGAACGACGTTCACCTGCATTTCCCCGAGGGCGCAACGCCCAAGGACGGACCGAGCGCGGGTATAACGATTGCTACGGCATTGATGTCGGCTTTTTCCGGTCGTGCCGTCGCGCACGACGTTGCCATGACGGGCGAGGTTACGCTTCGCGGCAAGGTTCTGGCGATTGGCGGGCTCAAGGAAAAATCGCTCGCGGCGTTCCGCGCCGGCTGTAAACGGCTTATCATTCCGCGCGAAAATGAGAAAGACTTATCCGACGTACCCGAAGAAGTTAAACAAAAGGTAAAGATTATACTTGTCGATAATGTAGACCAAGTATTCTCGCATGTGCTTGTATGAAGGTTAAAAGCGCAAGCTTCGTAAAGAGCTGTACGGACGTTTCGGCGTCGGATAGTTTTGCGCCGCAGATTTGCGTTGCGGGTAGGAGCAATTGCGGAAAATCGACATTGCTCAATTCTTTGATGGGTGCAAGGCTGTGCAAAACGTCTTCTACGCCCGGGCGCACGCGCTTGATCAACATTTTTAAGGTGGCGACGGACGCGCGCGACTTTTACTTTGTAGACCTGCCGGGGTATGGATACAGCAAGGCGACGAGAGAGCTGTCGGATGAGTGGAATGTGCGCACGGATAAATACTTTAAGGACGGAAAGAACATCGCGCAGGTGTTGTGCCTTATGGATATTCGTCGCGACCCGTCCGACCTTGACAAAGTGCTAATAAACTACTTGCGCGATTTGCAGCTTCCGTTTACCGTTGTGCTTACCAAGTCGGACAAACTCAGCCGCGCGCAAATATGTAATGCGGCAATAAAAATCGCCGCCGCTTTAGGACTTGCTCGCGATAATCTAATCGTCACAAGCGGTAATAGCGGTGCGGGGCGCGACGCGCTGCTTGACAGGATAAAAGATATTTTAGACGTTGCGCAAAACGATTAATTCAACAGCAGGTTGAGAAATATGAAAAATTGTGTAAAAAAGTTTATTTACACATTTTTTTTGTGGCAAAAATAAATATTCAACTAAAAGTAAAGCGTTTTCAACGGATAGTTTAGCTGTGTGTGTTTACATATTTGTCGCAAAGTGCTATAATTTTTGCAGATTTGAGGTGCAACAATGGAAATAAACGAAAAGATCTCTGCATTAAGAAAGTCAAAAAATATGACGCAGGCCGAACTTGGCACACAGCTCAACGTAACATTTCAAGCCGTGTCAAAGTGGGAGCGCGGCGAGTCGTATCCCGACTTCGGTACGCTGTCAAAGATGGCAAAAATATTCGGCGTTCCCATCAGCTACTTTGAGGAGGGCGGCGAAAACGTTACGGAAACAGCCGCCGCAGCCACATTCTCCGCTTTTGACGGCACGGACGGCGCAAGCAAAGTACTGGGGTTTTGCAAAGAGTGCGGCAAGCTGGTGCACGAGAACGAGGAGGCGTGCACCACGCCCGTTGTAATATGTAAGCAGTGCGCGATCCGCAGAGAAAACATAAAGAAGATTCAGGAAAACGAGCAAAAGCTCCAAAAGCAACAAGCCGAACGCAACAAAAAGGTAAAACAGCAGGCGGAAATCGATCGCTTAAAAAGACGTCGCAACCGCGGCCTTATAGCCTCGACATTTATTTCGGCGGCGCTTTTGGCGCTGTTTACCGTGCTGGCAATTACGGACGTCGAGTACGTAACAATGTACATAGCGTTAATAGTCATGACCGTCGCGTTTGGCTACACATTTTTCGCACAGCTGTTTTGGGGCGGAATAGTGGTTGATATTGTTTTGTGCGGCGGCAAGATAGTCGGCATGCCGGGTGTAATATTTACGCTTGACCTTGACGGATTTATTTTTCTTATCGCCGTAAAAATTCTGTTTGCCGTCATTAAGCTTTTAATCTTTATATTAACCTTCTTATTTATGATATTTGTGGCGATGGTAGTTTCGCCGTTCTCATTTGTTCCGCAAATGCTCAAGC
>JAIEFT010000043.1 GCA_029066805.1 Clostridiales bacterium
TGTAACAACTGTTACGTGAACAATATATTTGGGAAGCTGCTGTCTGTTATCGAAGTAACCGAGGTCGCAAAGCTTTTGCTTGATTTCGGCGAGCTTAGCGTTTTTGTCCCCAATGCCCTGATGGAAAAACTCCGAATACGCAAAAGTTACCGAACTGCGTTTATCATAAAAATTAACCGAACCGCGCAATGCAACCAAAGCGCCCTTTTCTATCTTGTCGCGCGACATAAAGTGCACACACCGCACAGAAAATGCGCCGTCGGACAAGACCAAAAAGGTGTGCTTGTCCGAATAAGAAATGACCGCTACCTCGCCCGACAGCGTTATGTCGTGCAAAAGCTCCTCGTCCTCGAACACGCCTTTTATATATCGGGAAAGCTGAGCAACGGTCATTTGCCTATTCATGCATAGCACCGTCCACTGTATTGGATAGTAACATAGCGACCGTCATAGGACCTACACCACCGGGCACCGGCGTGATGTACCCTGCCTTGTCTTTTACGCCGTTAAAGTCCACGTCGCCGCAAAGCCCGTTCTCATCGCGGTTCATACCAACGTCGATAACCACCGCGCCGCGCTTGACCATATCCGCTGTGATAAATTTGCTTTTACCTATAGCCACGACCAAAATATCGGCAGACAGCGTGATTTCTTTCAAGTTAACCGTACGGCTGTGACACACCGTTACCGTCGCGTCATTTGCGAGCAACAGTGCGGCAATAGGTTTGCCAACAATGTTGGAACGCCCTACTACCACCGCATGCTTGCCAGAAATATTTACGCCGGTGGACTTGATAAGCTCGATTATTCCTCGCGGAGTACAGGCGACTGTACAGCCCTTTTCGCCAAGGAACAGCTTGCCCGCATTTACAGTGTGAAATCCATCTGCGTCTTTTTTAGGCGCGATTTCGGACAAAACTTCACGCTCGTTTATGTGCTTGGGAAGCGGGAGCTGAACAAGTATGCCATCCACATTTACGTCGTCGTTAAGCTTGTGTATCAGTGATATCAATTCTGCGTCGGCAACCGCTTCGTCCAAATCATAGGAAAACGAACGGATATTGCATTTTTCGCACGCCTTGATTTTGTTGCGCACATACACGGCAGACGCCGGATCGTTGCCTACACGAATAACGGCAAGTCCGACTTTGCGCCCGTGCTTTTGCTCGAACGCGGTAGCGCTAACCAAAAGCTCGGATTTGATTTTTTCGGCAATAGCCTTGCCGTCGATAATCTCAGCCATTAGCTACCTCGCTAATAACCGACGCGAGAATACCGTTTATAAATGCATGGCTCTTTACGTCGGAATAGGCTTTGGCAATCTCCACCACCTCGTTGGCGACAACAGCGTGCGGAGTATCCGTGTATTTGATTTCGTAGCAAGCAAGAAGCAACAATGCAAGATCGGTCTTGTATATCCTATCGTACTCGTAACCTTTGGCATACTTGACAATGGCGGACTTCAGTTCATCCAAATGCTCGGAAATGCCGCTTGTCAATCCATTGATGTAATTGACGGAATCGCAATCGACTTCGCCGTCTAAAAGTTCGTTAAGTGTTTCGGGATTAAACTGTCCCGTCATGACCATTTCGTAGGTAAGCTTAAACGCGATCTCACGCGCGACGCGCCTTTTCATCAAAGTACTCCTAATGCTTCAAGAATTTAACCGATATAATGTTTATATTGATCACGCCCATTTTGTAATCGGTCATTGTTTCCACGGAACGCTTGATGTTGTCCTGAACGCGATACGCGATATCCGAACAGCTGACCTCGCTGTTCACTTCCAAATACACGTCTGCGTCGATTGTGTCGCCGTAAATGTAACAGCGCACACCTCGCCCACTGACCGATTCAACCCCGCTTATCTCTTGCGCAGCCAAACGTATAATCGACCGCAATACGTTATGTCCATACGTAATTCCGTTCGATAATGTATTGTTTCGCTTTGCGCTCATTTACAACCTCGAAAAAATTTGTATTGGCGAATCTGTGTTAAAGTAAAATCCACCACGTATCTAGTATATCATACTATCGCCCAAAACACAAGCCCTTGAAAATAATTTTAAACACAAAAAACGGGCGCTTTATTTTTGCGCCCGCATATTTGTTTTGCACTTTTTACAAGTCGATGGACTTTACTCGCACATACTCTATTGTCTTGCCCGTTTCGGTACAAACCATGTCGAGGAGCTGTGCGGATTCTTGCTCGGTCAGTGCGTCTGATTTGACGATAACGTTGATTTTTTCTTTTCCTACCGTCACTATGCAGTCGTCAAAGCCAAGCGATTTAATCAGCGTTTCCAGTCTTTGCTCGGTATCTACGCCGGCGACAAGTGCTGCAAGCTCTGTTTCTGCGTCGGCTTTGGCTTCCGCAGAAGTAGCCTCGCTGTTGATTATAGTGTTGTAGTACGACACCGTTTCCTCGCGCGAGCTCGTTCTGTCGGCACGCGACGCGGCAAAGTAGTCGCCGTACGTTACATTACCCTCGGCATTTGCGGGATTGGTATTGGGACGGTTGAGGAAGTAGTTTAAGCACCCCGTCAACACCAATAGCGCGACCATACTTGCAAGTACGATTATTTTTTTCCTTTTACTCATATAAGCCTCCTAATTTGATTTGGGATATACCATAATTTTTTCGATTGACAGATCGAGCAGAGTCGATACCGCATAGATCACGTCTAATTTGACTTTGGTACTGTTGCCGCCGTCGCAAACAATAAGCGCTCCGACCGCCTTGGGATTTTCGGTCTGACCGTTGCCGAACGCAGACTGAACACTGCTTTTATCCCAGTTGATTACTACCGACGCCGAACCGACGCCCGATATCTCGGACACGATTTTTTCCACCTGCGCGCGCATTGACGTGCAATAATCGGCAGAAGTCGTATCAATGTTGCCGGATGAAAATGTAGCGGACGAACTTTCCGAACACGACGCGCAGGAAAAGTACACAACCAGCACAATCACCAACACTGCCACACATGCGATTATTCTTAAATGTTTAAAATCTTTCAGCTTGTTAAGCCAGCTGTTAATTTTACCCATATGCCATAACCGCCTCCTTTTCTATGCCGAAATACTCGGCAAGCAGTTTTGTAATTTCACTGTTATTTATATGCGTGCCGTTTTGTATAATGCTTGAATTAGAAATTTTTGCCATAACGGTTTTTACTTTGTATCCGTTCATCTCCACCGACACGTTAACTCCGTCATACCCATTTTGCTTTAGATACCGCTCGGCGGCTACGGCAAGCTCATCACCGCGCAGTTTATCCGTGTATTTAATGTAGTCGGTATCGATATTTACCGTGTCCTCTGTGAAGTTAAAATCAAATCCGTTTTTGATTAATCCCGGAAGCGGCGTTATAATAACGAGCACCGCCACCGTCGCCATTACCGAGCGTATAACGCTCCGCGTTTTGCCGTGCGGCAACAGCATCTCCGCCACTGTACAAATCACCGCCAAACCCAATAACGTCAATCCCCATGCCGCAAAAGAACTCATAACGCCATATTTCCCGTACAGATAGTCATAGAAAGGAAAAGGATGTACAAAAACGTCATAGCAAACACGACCGCCGTCATAGCGGACGACGACTTGGAAACGGACGAAAGTATCCCGCCGAATTTATCCCCGCCCAGAGGTTCGGATATTGCGGCAGTCAGCTTGAGCGTGAGTGTGAACACCGCAAGTTTGGAAACGACAGGTAATGCAAACAGTACGATCAACACCACCGCGCTTGACCCGAGCGCATTTTTGATAAGAACATTGCCCGCCATTACAAAGTCGAAGCCCTGCGACAGATATCCGCCGATTATCGGAACATACTTGGACATGGCAAACTTGGCGGCACGTACAGATACGCCGTCGCTGACAGAAGCGGTTATTCCCGCCACGCCAATTATTGTGACGAACAGAAAAAACGCCGTTCCCAAAAACCACTTGCATGCCGAACGGAAAAAGTCTGCGGTTTTATCCAACTTGACTGCGCCGAAAACCGAACCGATTATGTCAAATACCATGCCCATTAGCAATGCGGGAAAAGCAAGGTACGTTACAACATTGGTCATTCCACTGCCTAATATAGCTATAGACGGCGCGTACACGCTTGCCGACGACGTAGCGCCGGCAGCAGTCATCAGCGTTATCAGAACGGGCGCAACGGTGTTTATTTGCGTTTTGAGCGACGCGATAAACTTGACCGCATATACCATTACCGACGCAAAGTAGCCGACTACAAGAGTAAGTGCAAGCGTGCCTGTGGAAAAATACACCACTTTGCCAATCGACTCCGAAGCCGCTCTACCCTTGACAGAATCTACAATGTTGTAAGCAAGCACGATAGCAAGACAGCCTATCAGCATAGGCATAAATTCAAATATGTCCGCGCCGAGCAGCGCAAACGCATATGTGATTATGCTGTTGAAATCGTTTTTAAACTCCCCGCTCGCAACAGCTTTTATCCGAGACTTAATATCGCCGAATCCAAAAACAGCAATACCGTCCTGTGACAGCATATCGAGTATACCTTGAAGATCGCTTAGGTTGAGCTTATCCAGCAGGTCGTCCACGCTGGTATCGCCGCTGCTGTTGTCGGTAGCAAGCGGAAGCGATACCGCAACATCTTCTTTTCTTTCGTAATGCGCCCTCGCGCCGCACAAGCACAAAAGTGTTGCCGCGATAATAATTGCCGTAACGTAAAGTTTTTTCATGAAAGCAGTCCCGCTATAAAGTTGAACAATTGCACCACGACGGGCAAAGAAATCGCTACTATAATCAGCTTGCCGGCAAGCGTGACCTTGTCCGACAATGACGATAGCCCCATGTCTTCGATTAACGATGAAGAAAATTCGGTGATATACCCAATAGCTATAACCTTGAACAGCAGCGTTACCACCGACGTTGCAAGCCCCGCTTTTTGCGCAACCGATGATATGACTGAAAATACGTCGGAAAAATAATTAACTACCGACAGCAGTACCACCACGCCGCCCGCAAGCGCTACTATGGGCGCAAGCTCGCTTTTCACCTCGCGAAGCACAAGCACGCAGAACGCCGTAATCAGCGCGATAGCAGCTATCTTGAATATTTCCATCAGTACATTCCGAAAACGGTCTTGAGCGTGTCGAACAGCTGTCCTACCATATTGACAATCATTACAAGCACAATAACAAGTCCGGCTAACGTGACGAGCATTGCGATTTCGTCCTTGTCGGATTTTTTGAGAACCTGATTTATTATGGCGGTAATCAGCCCTACCGCCGCTATTTTAAATATGATATTAATATCCATAATCACCTACAAAACCAGTACGCCAACGCCAAGCCCGACCAAAAAACCAAGCTTGACCGCGACAGAACCGTACTTAGTATATTTGCGTTCAGCATCGGCAAGGAGCTTGTCAAACCTAAGCTCAAGCGCGTCCAGCCTTGCGCTTTGCGAGTTTTCGTCCGATCCGCCGATTGCCGCAAACAAATCGTTTACGCCGTCAAACGTCGACTGAGGCAAAAATCCGCGGCTTACTTCTCGCTTGTCCGACTGCCCCGCGGTATATGCGATATACTCGTCTATATTCTTTTTAAGCAGAGCGTTTGATATCGTCATACCGCTAAGCACTACGGGCACAGTGTCTTTTTTGTATGCAAGGTTCTGTTTCAGCGCGCTCAGCATGTCGCACACACCGCCCAAATATGTATAATTTCTTTTGTATGACAAAAACACAATATACCCACATAGCGTTCCTACGGCGACAGACAAAAACACTATAAGCAGTCTTGTACTCATATTACCCCCTCGTACACAGTTACCGTTCGAGCCGGCGGACCGGACAGCACCACATAACTATCAAACACGCCTTGTCTAATCGCTTCCGCATACTCTTGCTTAGCTTTGACTTCGTCAATGTTTTTTGCGTGAGCTGTGGATATTACGGATATGCCGCATGTGGACGCGCGACGCACGCAAGGCAGATCACTCGCAAAAAGCTCATCGGTTATAATAACCTCCGGACTCATATTGGCAATGCCGATTTCAAAGACTTTAGGCTTGTCCACGCCGCTGATTATATCGGTACAGTACCCCACGTCTAACGACGGCACGCCGCCCACCACCGACGCAATTTCGTACTTTTCGTCGCACAACAAAACGTTATGCCCGCTGTCTGATATAATTCTGCACAAGTCGCGCAAGATGGTGGTTTTGCCCGCGCCCGGCGGAGAGATTATCAGCGCGTTTTTTATTGTTCCGCCATTAATAAGCTTTGGCGCAAGCGCGCACGCACAGCCTTTAATCTCGTGCGGAAGTCTTATATTGACCGAATAGAAATCCTTTACCGCCGTCAGCGTGCCACCGTTCATAACGCCCGCACCGCAGACGCCCACACGTATACCGCGTGCCACTGCAATGTAACCGCGCTTGAGCGTATCGGTCACTGTAAACAACGAGTGCGAGCACGCACGCATAACAACGTTTTCCGCACTGTTTTTATCCGCTACGAATGCTGTGGATTTATCCCTCGTAAGTCCGGTCGCGCACAAAAAATAATACGCACCGTCATAGCAAACCCTAACAGGCGCACCGTTGATTATACGCAGCTCGCACAGTCGCGGCAAACTCAGACGCGACTGAATAACTGCAACGTACTTATCGGGAATAAGCCTATACAGTGCTTCCATACCGTTATATTTATGGGACAAGCGTCGTTATTATGTTATGGGTTTTAATCCCGATATAAACATTTTTACGGCACAAAAAAACCCGAAGTCATTTGCTTCGGGTTTAATCGTAATTGCTTTTATTACTTTACGCGTTCCATATATGTTCCGGTACGGGTATCTACGCGAATTTTGTCGCCGATGTTTACAAACAGCGGCACGCCGATAACATAACCGGTTTCGAGCGTGGCGGGTTTATTGCCCGGCTTGCTGGTGTCGCCCTGAATACCACCCTCTGTGTCGGCAATGACAAGCTCGACAAAGTTGGGCGGCTCAACCGCGAACGGTGAACCTTTGTAAGACGAAATCGTCACCGTCATTTCTTCCTTAATAAAACGCAATGCGTCCTCGCAAAGGTCATGATTAAGCGGCAACGTATCAAAAGTTTCCGTATCCATAAAGTAGTACAAATCACCGTCGGTGTACGAATACTGGTACTCGCGCCTATCGATATGCGCTTCCTCGTATTTATCCGAGGGGTTAAACGTGTTTTCCAAAACCTGTCCCGTTATTACGTTTTTGATTTTGGTGCGTACAAACGCCGAACCCTTGCCCGGCTTTACGTGCTGAAACTCGACGACTGTATAAACCTTACCGTCCATCTCGAATGTTGTGCCTTTGCGGAAATCTCCTGCCGATACCATAAAAATCCTCCTCGGAATAATTTTTTATTTTTTTGCGCTTTGCTTTGCGGCGTGAATACACCCGCTACTGCGTAGCAATTTTGCTATATATTAAGCTTTTTGTCGTATGTCGTGAGGTTGACAACGCCATCCTCTTTGACTACAAGCATGTCCTCTATACGCACGCCGCCAATACCCGCAAGGTATATGCCAGGTTCAGCCGTGATTACCATATTGGGAAGAAGCACCGTTTGACTGTTTGCGCCCACACGCGGCTCTTCGTGTATGTCGACGCCTACGCCGTGTCCGAAAGAGTGACCGAAGTTTTCGCCATAGCCGTTGGAAACAATGTACTCTCGCGCGAGTGCGTCTGCATCGCCGCACGTCATGCCCGCCTTAATGTTTTTAATGGCGTATTCCTGCGCTTCCTTGACAATTCCGTACACTTCGGTGAGCTTTTCGCCGGGATTGCCTATACAGAACGTACGCGTCATATCCGAACAATAGCCGTTGTATTTTGCGCCCATGTCGACCAAAATCAACTCGTTTTTTTCCAGCTTTTTGTCCGACGGGTGGTGGTGCGGTTGCGCGGTGTTTGCACCGAATGCGACAATGGTCTCAAACGAATACTTATCTGCGCCTGCAATAATCATTTCGTAGTTTATTTCTGCCATCAGCTCGCGCTCGGTAATGCCCGCCTTAGTCCGCGATATTGCGCGCTTTAATGCTGTTTCGGCTATGGTTTGCGCAGTCTTGATTATTGAAATTTCCTCTTCGGTTTTGACCGCACGCTTTGCTTCGATTAGACTTTCGGCAGGCTTGAGCTTAAATCCTGCAAGAGCGGACTTAAAGCTGTGGAACTCGTCTATGTACATTTTTTCGCCGTAACCGACATTCTTAGCGCCGATAGACGTGAGCACTTCGGCTATCTTAGCATAAAACTCCGAATATGTACAAATGACAATCTCAAAATCTTTAACCTTTTCTCTCGCCTCTGATTCGTAGCGGAAATCGGTAATAAACACATTGCGCTTCGGCGAGATTATGACCGCACCGAACGAAGTCTCCATTCTCGTAAAGTAGTAACGGTTGGATTCATCCGTCACAACGATCGCGTCGATTTTGACATTTTCAAACAAGTCCGAAGTAATCATATACAAAAATTAAACTCCCTTTAGCAATTATAACACAATCAATACCATTTGTTAAGCGTTTTTGTGTAAATTTTTCATTATAAGTGCGTCGTCCGACATTGTGCCGTCCGACTCGCAAACTATATACGGCGACATCTTGTATTCGTCAAACAACTCGGCAAGCGGCGCGTATTCAGGTCCGTACTTGGTATCTTCAAACGTCAAGTGCTTTATCTCGCCTTTATCGCCATACATGATTTTGGAAAAGTGTACATGCATTTGCGACGCTTTTTCAAACCCGAGCTTGTCTATTGTGTAGTCGAGAATACGCCTGTAATCGTCTTTGCTTTTAATCCCACCGCGCATGTAGGAATTGATATGTCCAAAGTCAAAGCAAGGATAGAACATATCGTCTATAAGACAGAAGTCTACTATCTCCTCCACCGTGCCTATTTGATTAAGCTTGCCCATTGTTTCTGCGCAAAGCTTAAACGCAAAGTCCACACTATGGCATTTTTCCGCGAGCAAGCATAGGTTGCGTTTTGTTTCGGCAACCGCGTCCGCCCTTGCTGCTTTTCCGCACGACGCGGGATGAAATACCACGCGCTCCCCGCCCATCTTATTGCACGCTATAAGCGTCTGCAAGATGTAACCGATAGACTTAGCTATCATTTCGGGATCGGGATTGGCAAAGTTGGTGTAGTACGGTGCGTGCGCACTGATTGCGATGTCGTACTTTTTGAATTCATTTTTTATCTTATCGGCGGTTTCATCTGACATAGACACCCCGCGCCCGAACGAATATTCAAACGCATTCAGCCCGAGCGAGTTTAAAAACTCGCCCTCTTGATATGTGTGTTTTCTACCCGATGCATAAAACGAATCGCTGTTGCCTGACGGTCCTATTCTTATCATTTGTACCACTCCATATCCTTATGAACCTGACGTGAAAGCTGTGCCGGCGTTTCAAACTTTTTAACACCGCGTAAATGCTTGTGGAAGTAAAGCTTTACTTCTTTGTCGTATATATTGTCGTTAAAGTCGGCGAGCATTGTTTCCACTGCGATTTTGCTGAGTCCAAACGTCGGTCGTGCGCCGATGTTTGTCGCGCCGTAAAACTTTTCGCCGTCGATTTCGCATACCGTGCCGTACACGCCAGCCGCAGGGAGAAGCTTACTGCTGTTAAACTTGATGTTGGCTGTAGGGATGTCAAACATTCTTCCTGCGCCCCTGCCGTGAACGACCTTGCCGCAGAGCATAAACGGCGCACCCAAAAAGTCATTGGCTTTTTCAACATCGCCGGAAAGCAACAGCGACTTGACTATTGTGGTAGATACGCGCGTGCCGTCCAAATCGTATTGCGGTACAATAATGCACTCAACGCCGTGCGCCTCGCTGTACGCCTTTAGGAATTTGGCGTCGCCCTTTGCACCCGCACCGAACAGATAGTCATATCCGCACACAACCGCTTTGATTTTGTGGTGCAAAAAAAGACCGTGCAAAAACTCTTCCGCAGTGTGATTTTTCAGCTTGCTGTCAAAGCGCATAGGCAATATGTAATCGCACATATCCTTGAGTAAGTCGCACCGTTCGACGTATGTGTAAACCTGCTTATCATCCGAATTGAACAGCTTGTATGCGTTGTTGCAAAACGTCGCTACACACGAGCCGATATTATGCGCATTGGCATAATTACGCGTTACTTCAATCAACTGTCTGTGTCCCAAATGCACGCTGTCGAAGTAACCGAGTGCGATGCACACTTCTTCATTTCCAAGTTCTTTCATATTTCCTCCCGTTAGTTATCTCGCAAGTATGTTTTTATCTTAAGCACACCGTCAATATCGCGGCCTACACCGAAAAATTCGCCCTTGCAATATATCAGACTATCGCCGCCGACATTGCAAGCTATTTTTCTGCCGTGAATCATATCGTCATAGAGCGACTCATCAACATGGTATGTAGGTAAGTCCAAAACGCTCTCGGGCGTGATTATTGCCTTATCCTTAAGCGTTTCCAGTTCTTCTATTCTTACGCTGTCCTTTACGTCAAAACAGCCCGATTTTGTACGCTGCAAATACGTGAGCGTTGCGAGCGAACCGCACATTTTGCCTACATCACGACAAATAGAACGGATATATGTTCCCGCCGAGCATGTAACGGAAAACACCATTTCGTCCATTTTAGGCTGGCATATCAGCTCTACGTCGTGAATAGTGACGCGCACGGGCTTAAGCTCTACCTCTTTACCGTCGCGAGCGAGTGCATAAGCGCGCTTGCCGTCCACGTGTTTTGCGCTGTATAGCGGCGGGAGTTGTTCTATCTCGCCAACCAATGACTGCATGGCGTGCAAAGCCGCGTCCACCGACGGGATATCGGACGTTGTGTCCACCACCTCACCGAGCGCGTCAAGAGTGTCCGTCGTGTAGCCGAATTTAAATTTGGCTATGTACGTCTTTTTTCGACCGGATATATAATCGAACAGCCTCGCAGACTTGCCGACGCCTATAATTAGCACGCCTTCCGCCATGGGGTCGAGCGTGCCCATATGTCCAACCGTTTTTTCGCCGAGAATCTTCTTTACGCGAGAAACAGCGCGAGCCGACGACATCCCTGTCGGCTTGTAAAGATTAATCAGTCCGTTCATTGTTCAACACCGAGATTGCAGCCGCAACTACCTTTTCCATAACGTCGTAACGATTACCCGTGATTATACAGCCTGCGGCAAGCTTGTGACCGCCGCCGCCGAACTTAGCAGCCGCCGCCGATACGTCCGCCGACACAGAGCGGAACGACACGCGAAATAGATTGCCCGGCTGTTCGCACATTGATATCGCTATCTCGACGCCCGCTATTCCTTTTGCGTTATTTATCAGCCCTTCGGTATCTTCAGAAGTGCAACCGCTATCCTGCAAATCTTTCAACGATATGTTCATCAGCGCAATTTTACCCGACTCGTACAGTATAATCCCGCCGAGCGCGCGCGCCGTAAGCTTGATTTTATTAAAACCGTTACTGCAATACAAATCGTGATTAAGCTTGGCTATATCGATGCCGTATTCCGTAAGCGCCGCCGCGGTCCTGAAAACTTCGGCGGTTGTATTGGAATGCATAAAGTGTCCGGTATCGGTAGAAAGCCCTGTGTACAGCATAGACGCGCAGTCTTTATCGATCGATCCTTCCACGTCCTTAAATATGTCAAATAATATAAAACACGTGCTGCACGCATCGGGCACAATATAGTTATACTTACAGTAGCCTATATTTGTCGGATGATGATCTATGCATATGCTGTTTTTTGCGCTTTGCAATTGCGCGCGATACTCGCCCAAACGACTCTCAGTAGCGCAGTCAACCGCGATAAAAAGGTCGTAATTTTTATATCTCGGCGCGCAAAAATATTTATATTCGGGCAAAAACGAGTATGCGAGTGGTTTGTCCGCATCGCATACGGCGTCCGCAGCTTTGCCTAGCTTTTCGCAGATATGCCTGACCGCCAAAGCCGAGCCTACGCAGTCGCCGTCCGGACGAATATGTCCGACAACCAATATTGTATCGGCTGCTTTAATGGCGTTTAGTATTTCAGTCGTGACGCTCTTCATCGTGAATTTCCTTGATCACCTGCTCGATACGCTCATAATAGCCTTGCGTTTTGTCTATTACAAACTTCAACTGCGGCGTGCCGCGCATCTCGCTATTTTCCTCGGCAAGCACGTGCCTGATATATCCCGAACTACCGTTGAGCGCGGCAAGAACCGAATTGTCATTATCTTCCACAGTTACAAACACCGTGGCGTACTTGAGATCGCGCGACATTTCCACGTCGACAACGGTTACGCCGTGTATGCGCGGATCTGACAACCCGTCTACAATGACAGATACGTCGCGATAAATCTGTCTTGCGACGCGTTCCGCCCTAAAGCCTGTTCCGCCTTTGCTCCTCACTTAGTCTCCTTTTCCACAACATAACACTCGATTATATCGTCTTCCAAATATTCGGTGCAATCGGCAATTGCGATACCGCATTCCAAACCGATTGTGACTTCCTTAGCGTCGTCCTTGAACCGCTTTAAGCCGACGATTGCGCCGTCGTGAATGACCTTGCCGCCACGGTACAGCCTTGCTTTGCCGCCGCGAACAATCTTGCCCGACTGAACGTAGCTACCGCCGACAAGACCGACGCCGGAAACCTTGAACATTGCGCGGACAATTGCTTTGCCGGTGACGCGCTCGACAAACTTAGGCGCAAGCATATCGTCAATTTTGCCTTGAACGTAGTCCATAGCCTCGTAAATTATGCCGAACAGCTTAATATCGATACCCGCGCGTTCAGCGGCATTTTTCGCGTCGTTATCGGGCTTAACGTTAAATCCGATAATACTTGCATGCGAAACCTCCGCAAGCATAACGTCCGACTGGTTGATTGCGCCGACGCCTGTGCGCACGACGCTGACGGTAACTTCCTCATTGGAAAGATTGGAAAGCGCCTCTTTGAGCGCCTCGCTCGAGCCTTGAACGTCTGCTTTGATGAGCAGTTTATATTCCTTTTGAGTTTTGCTTTCGATGTCGTTGAATACGTCTATGCTCGCTTGAGGTACATCGGATAGCATTTCGTTTTTAAGCTTAACAGCGCGCTCTTCAATGACCTGACGCGCCATTTTTTCGTTTTCTACTACGGCTATCGGATCGCCTGCCGACGGAACTTTTTCCAGACCGTAAACCGCTACCGGCTTGGACGGACCTGCAGACTTAATGTTTTTGCCCTTGTCGTCCGTAAGACTACGCACTCTGCCGTACGTAGTACCGGACACAATATAGTCGCCGACTTTGAGCGTGCCGTTCTGTACAATTACGGTTGCAATCGGGCCTCTGCCTTTATCAAGTCGAGCCTCAATAACGTAGCCTCTCGCGCTTCTGTTGGGATTTGCGCGAAGCTCCAGCACTTCCGCTTGGAACAGAATGTTCTCGAGTAGCGTATCTATACCCTTGTTCTGCTTGGCGGAAATAGGTATCATAGGCACGCCGCCGCCCCATTCTTCGCAGATAAGCTCATGCTCTGCGAGCTGTTCTTTTATCTTTTCTATGTTCGCGCCGGGCTTATCTATCTTGTTGATTGCGACAACAATGGGAACATCCGCTTCCTTGGCATGCTTAATAGCTTCCACTGTCTGCGGC
>JAIEFT010000044.1:0-138341 GCA_029066805.1 Clostridiales bacterium
ACTTTGACTTTGACGTTGCCCCCAACGACTACGAAGAAGACGAAGAGCTGGACGACGATGATGACGAATAACAACAAAAGCCGCTTTGACAGCGGCTTTTTCGATCCGTAACTTTTTCGACATTTTATTCTTAAACTTTTTTTGACTAATTGTTATATCGGGCATAATAGCGCAACCTCGCGAATATCATATAGCGATATCTATTTCAAGGAGTGCATTATGCCCGAAAACATCAATATTAAGAGTGACGAAATTGTGTGGATTGCACGCGGTCAGGCGGTGGTCGAGGCGCGCCAACCGATAAACAGCGAATGCAAAGTGCTGTCCGTGTCCGCGTCGGCGGTTACTACGCCCAGCGAGGTGTTTGCGGGCGAGGCGCGGTACGTCGGCAAGATCACGTTTGATTGTCTCGTGCTTGTGGATAACGCCGTAAGCAGTGTGACTACCGTTGCCGAGTTCTCCGACAAAATCACATCGCCCGACATAACAGCGGGGACGTCTGTTACGCTTGTTCCCGAAATTGTCAATGTGGAAGCGTCTATCGACGGCGGCACGCTCAAAGCGGTAGCGGTAGTAGATACTGCCGCAATTGCAGTAGTCGATAACGAGTACATGTGCATAGCTCAGCCCGACGACGGAATCTATGCCGAAAAACGCACGATTTTCTATTCCACCGCATGCGCCGAGGAGAGCGAAACACTGTACGTTACTGACAGCGTCGGTGCGACAAAAATAACCGACGTTATGTGCTCCACGGCGCGCGCGATTGTGACCGGTGCGGACGCTGCGGACGGGGAGATAAAAGTCTCCGGCGCGGTGTACACCTTTGCCGTGGTCAAGACCGACGACGAGAGCACGTCGTCCGTGCGCATTGTTACGCCGTTTGTCAAGAGCGTTGCCGCGCCCGTCCACGACGGCGATACCGCGTTCGCTTTTGCGCACGTTACGGACAGATCGGCTACGTTGATCGCGGGCGAAAACCGAATAGAGATAGCGGCGACGGTCAGGCTTAACGCGGTCGCGCTCACCGCCGCTACGTGCGACGTGGTGACAGACGTGTTCTGCGCCGACAACGAAATACAAACCACAGGCGTTACTGCCAAGTGCATTACCGTCGAGCCGCTTTGTACGGTTATCGACACGGTGGACGGGCAAGTGCCCATCGAGGCAGACAGGCTTGCCGCCGACAATGTTTTGTGCGTTACGGGCACGTCGTGCACGCTGACCTCCGCAAAAATCGACGATCGCAGGGTCAATGTGGAGGGCCTGGTCGGCGGCGACATTGTGTACTACAATGCCGAAAAGAATGCGGTGGACGTTTTACCGTTCCGTCTGCCGTTTAGCATGCCGCTTTCCAACCATACCGAAGCCGCCCATGTCACGGCCACGGCAACCGTAACCGACGTGAATGTAAAGATACGGCGCGAGTCGGTGTTCGACATAAAAGCCGAGGTAGCGTTTACGCTTATGCTTTCCTCAACCGCCGAGTGCGAATGTATATCGGAAGTGATTAAGGGCGAGCCGCTCGCACGCCCCGACGCGTCGGTTATTATCCACATCGCCAAGGAGGGCGAAACGCTGTGGCAGGCGGCAAAGGCGCTGTGCTGTTCGCCCGAGCGCGTGACCGAGCAGAATTCCGCAACTGCGCCGTACAGCGGCGGCGAGAAGCTTATAAATTTCTGCAATAAGTAATTATAAATATTATGCGGCAAGAAAGAGTAGTTTGACTTAAACTACTCTTTCTTTTTTTGTTGTATTGACAACATTGACAGAGCGTGATAAAATTCAATTATGAATATTTTTATTCTCAAAAAATCGCTGTCCGATCTTAAAAACCCGATTGTCAAATGCGAGTACGACACCGACGCAAAAACGGTGGGCGGTTTTATTTGTGAAATGGTAGAAAAAAACTACCGAAAAAAGAAACCGAATATGACGCTTGAGGAATGCAAGCAGCTTGCTATGGACGAGTTTTCGGACGGCAGCTATTACATAGTGAACACGACCCAAGACATTAAGTATTCGGTGTTGGAGCAGGCGACCGAGTTCTGCGAAGGCGACGAAGTGGTGCTGATAAAATTGAAATACCTGCGAGGAATAATATGGATCTGATGGGGTTTTTCGGGGAGACCGTGCATGACGAGCGCATACTTGCCGCTTACTCCAAGGTCAAGGATGCGGAAGTCAAAAAGATATTGTCGGAAAGCAGCCGCACGCTTTGCTCGTTCAAGTTTTTTCGCGAGCGCGAAAAGGCGTTTCGTGATTTGCTGCCGAAGTACTTTGACCTTCTTTTGGGCGCGTTTGCCAATACGTATTCCCAATACAGCTATATCGGCAGGCGACAGTTTGCGGCGTATATGTGTTTGGAGCTGGGTATAGTAGATCCCACCGATATCACTACCGTCAAAAATTTTTCCGCGTCGGGGTTAGACAAAAGCGAGTTTCACAGCGACGCGCCGCGCTCAACCGTGTTTTTGACCGGCTTGAATAAGCGCGGCGGATTTTCCGAAAAGGACGTCATAGATTTTATAGACGGCAATCCCGAATATCTGCTGTACTTTATGCCGCTGCTGACGGCGATAGACAGCGAATGCTTTGCAAACGCTATTTTAGGCTATCTTATAAATGCAGGACTACAGGACACGCTGCGCTACCACCTGCTGCTTGGCATGCTCAAGTCGAGCAATGCCGCGGCGCTTAAAAGATTTACCGATCTGATCGAAGAGAACAATCTGTATCGCCTGCGCGCCATGAATGAGGTGGCTGTATCTATCGGGAACTATGCGGCGGTGCTTCCGCCCAAGGAGGTCGTGCCGCTGCTGCGCGACGCGGCGGGGGGCAATTCCGAAAAATACCTAAACGCCGATTTTAGGCACGCCTATTACTTTATCCACACGTACGACCGCGTTCAGACGGAAGCGGTTTTTAATGAGTTTGCGCAAAACGTATTATCCCACGGCGGAGTGCGTGCGCGATGGGCGCTGCTTCATTCGCTTTCCTCCGATACGATAAATCTTGATTATGCGAAAATCGTATTTTCGAGCGAGTTGTCGTTAGAAGATCTGTCGTTCTTTTTTCACAGAGTGGATTGCGGAGCAATTGCCGATAAGGACTTGCCTGTGGTGTTCGAGTCGTTGTTCGGCTTGCTTTGCACCATGGACAAAGTGAGTTATCACTATAAGACCGACGAAGATATCATTTTCGCCCGCGACGTGGACAAGTGGCGTGTGGTGGGCGAGCTTGCCGTAATAGCGGCGCGGAGTAAGGACAAATCGTACACCGAGCGGCTGGATAAGCTGTTTGACGGTTGGCGTGAGGACGCGCAAGCGAAGTATCTGGAATACAACGGCGACAAAACGCGAATAGACAAGCGCGCCGCGATTGTTCGGCTTTTAAAAACGGACGACTATCATGCCGTCAAGTACTACGACAACAGTAAAATTGTTCTTTCCTACGACGAGGCAGTCGTCGCATCCGACTATCTAAAAAGTAAGAAGCAATCAATCAAGTCAAAAATTATAAAGGAATTTTTACGCTCTGCGGATAAGGATCGCATTGCCGAATATTTGTGCGGCTGCGCCCAAGATTACAAGGTGCAGGCAGGCAAGGAAATGCAAGAGAGCGGCGACAAGGTGTCCGCAAAAAAACTCGACAAGGCTACCGCAAGGTACAGCAGGGACTCCGAAAGCGTGTTTGAAGTGGTAAAGCCGCAAAAGGAAATAGATACGATTTTGGCAGAGAAGCTTTCGCGCGAAAAAATCAAGCCGATATCGTTTGCACGGTTCGAGGCGTTTTGGCGAGCGCTCGAGAAGCTTCGTGCGGACAATTCCGACTACGAATACGAAGCGAACTACCCCGAAGGTAAGGTAACGCTGGGCAGTACTTTCAGAATGCTTAAAAGCAGTGGTATTGAGATATACCCCGCATTTTCGCGCTATCCGCTCGGCGAGCAGTTCAAACAAGTCTTTGAGCAATATCTTACAAGCGACGAACTTAAATACGTGCTTATTCTTGTGCATTGCGTCGATATGCATAACAAGAAATTGTTTACCGATATGTTCCGCGGCGGCGACGCGCAAAAGGCATACGAGTTTGCGGAAAATAAAAACAATAGCAATTTCGGTGGAACGTCATATGATTTTGTGTGCTGTCTTTGCAATTGCGCAGTGTACGATCTTGCGACCGACGCGGAGCTCTGCGATATTATTTGCATGTTCACCGACAGTCGCGTATTGCCGGCATTAAAGATTAAAAAAGATATATACAGCAGTTACGCTTTGCCGTATCGTTTTATTTGTGCGCTTACAAGAAGCGACGATAGCGAGTGCGTGCGGCTATTGCTGTTTGCGAGCTGTTTGTTTGCGGAAGCGGAATTGTCCGAAAGCGTTTCGCTCGATCTGACCGCAAAGGCGTACGAATTGGGTCTTATTTCGAACGAGCTTGCTCGGTACTTTATTCGCGGCAATTCCCTTAGCGGCTCATTCGTCGGCGACAGCAAAAGCAACGTAATGCGCCCTGCGTATTCGCACAAAAAGTTCCGCAAATTTCTGCTCGAATATGTGGACATCGCATTTGACAACGAGCTGAAACGCGGCGTCCTGCAAACGCCGTACAGCAAGATGCTTCTCCATTGTAAACGGCTGTACGGCGCTAAATACTATGTCGCGTCCGTTGCGGCGCTGCGTGGGCTCACCTGGGTGCGTTCGCCGTACGACTGCGACAAGGGCAGCCTGTTCTCGGCGATAATCAAGATGGCGGTCAAAGCCGACGACGACAGCTACGAAAAATTTGTCTCGCTTGTCAAGAAGTATGGACTGACAAAGGACGAGCTGATAAAGGCGGCGTTGTTCAATCCCGAATTTGTCGATTACACCGAAAAGTACCTTGGCATACCGGGGTTAAAGCTTGCCATGTTCTGGTTTGTGGCGCACCTTAACGAAACGCTGTACGGCGACGATAAGGACAGGCGCGAGCAGCAGCTTAAGCAGTTTTCGGACATAAGCTATCCCGATTTTCAGGACGGTGCGTTCGATTACCGCTGGTACAAGGAGATGAAAGGGCTTGTGCCCGCCGATGAACTGAAGCGCATTTACGACAACGCCAAGTACGTGACGGTGGGCGGTCTGCACAAACGCGCACAGCGCTTTTTCGACGCGGTTGGCGGCAAGATACAAAAAAATGAATGCCTCGAAAAAATAAACGGTACGCGTAACAAAGACTACTGCCTTGTGTACAGCCTTATTCCCGTAGCCGATAAAGACGATCTGCTCGAAAGATACGGCGTGCTTATGGAGTTTGTTAGGTCAAGCAAGCAGTTCGGCGCGCAGCGCCAGGCGAGCGAACGCCGCATTGTGGATATAGCGCTGGAAAACCTTGCGCGTGCGGCGGGGTATACCGATACCGACGTGTTCATATTCGAAATGGAGTCGCAAAATCCGAGCGACATTTACCGCACGTACAGTATAGGCGAGATCACCGTCACGCCGTATATAGACGGAAAAACGTGCAAAATTTCGTACACCGTTCAAAAGGACGGAAAAATCATTTCGGCAGTTCCCGCCAAATACGCAAAGAACAGTACCGTAATAGGCTTGCGCGACGAGATAAAGGCGCTTAACAAAAAGCTTTCGCGTATCAAGTTCAGCTTGGAAAAATGTATGGTAAATCGCGTGCGCTTCACGGCGGAGCAAATACGCTCAATGTGCCGCGAGCCGATAATCGCCGCCGTTATCGGCAAGCTTATTTTGCTCGCGGGCGATAAGCTCGCGGTAGTTAAGGACGGAGAGATTTTCGACATTAACGGCGAGCGTTTGTCGGTGGAACAATTATACGTCGCGCATCCTGTAGAGCTGAAAAAGCTAGGGCTATTGTCGTCCGCAATAGAATACGTTGTGTGCAACAACATTGTGCAGCCGTTCAAACAGGCGCTGCGCGAAATTTATATTAAGTCGGACGAGGAAAACACGCAAGACGAGGCTATGCGCTTTAACGGTTTTTCGGTAGACGTAAAAAAGTGCGTGGCGGCGCTAAAAGGCAAGGGTTGGGGCGTGTCCGAGGATATAGGACTTCGCAGGGTGTATTACAAGACCGACACCGTTGCCGCGATTTTCCGCGAGTTCGATTTGTTTTACACCGTCGATTTTGAAAATGTCAACCGCGAGCTGAGCGGAATATTCTTCCTAAAACGCAAGGACGGCGAGATAATACCGTTAAAGGACGTAGACGATATTGTGTTTTCGGAAACGCTGCGCGACGTAGACCTTATGATATCCATAAGCTCCAACGTGGTGTACGATTTCGAGCTCGCTAAGTCGACGGTTGAGATCCGTCAAGAAATTCTCAAATCGGTTGTAGCTATTTTAAAACTTAACAACGTGTCGTTCCTCAAAGACAATATCAAGGTGGAAGGGCATTACGGCACGTACGTTATAAATATAAGGACGGGTCTTGTGTTTAAAGAGGGCAAGGGCAATCTGTTGCTCGATACGGTGTACAGTGTGGAAAAGCCGCTGCTGCTTGACTTTGTTGACGAAGATCCGCTATCTGCCGATATAATATCCAAAGCCGTCGTCCTGTCCGCGGACGAGCGAATAACCGACCCGAAAATATTGTTCCAAATTAAGGATTGATTGACTTTATTTTTGTTTGGGTATATAATTACGATATGAGTAATACGATCAGGCTTAGAGCTTTTGCAAAGGTCAATCTTTCGCTTAACATTACGGGGCGGGACGAAGTGCGCGGCATGCATACGTTGGACAGCGTTATGATGTCGGTGGACGCGTTCGATACCGTTACGGTCACGCCGCGAGAGGATTCCGATATTCGCGTTAAGTTTATCGGAGCTGACTCTGTGCCAGCCGAAAACAACACCGCCCACAAGGCGGCTAAAGCCGTTCAAGATATAATCGGCGGCAACGGCTTTGATATAACCGTGGAAAAGGGTATACCTATCGGCGCGGGACTTGGCGGCTCGTCTGCGGACGGTGCGGCGGTGCTGCGTGCGCTCGACGTTTTGTACAGACTGCCCGAACGCGGTGTGGATATGCGTTCTGTCGCGCTTTCCGTAGGATCTGACGTGCCGTTCATGCTGACCGGCGGGCTTGCGCGCGTAACCGGCTTCGGCGAGCAATTGTTCTTTATAGAAAACAAGCTTAAGCTGTTTATTGTCGGGCTTATGGGAGGCAGTGTGTCCACCGCGGCGGCGTACAAAAAATTCGATGAGCTTTATACGGGTTTTTCGCACTGTCCGACGGATAACGAAAAATTGTGCGATCTTTTGCTTGACGGCGATCCTAAGGCAATCGAGCATATGGGCAACGCGCTGTACGAACCGGCGGCTTGTCTGTCGCCCGAAATAAAGAGCAATGCAGAGCTGCTTGCTTCCTACGGTGGGGCGGTGTGCCTTACCGGCTCGGGCGGAATGACGCTCGGCTACTTTACCGATATGCAAAAGTTTTACGACTGCTACGTCGCGCTAAAGACACGCGGCTGTCGCGTGTTCGCTCCGGTCAGGACAGGCGTGCTTCACGAGCGGGTATAGCTCGGGATTCGCGTATTTTCGAGCGCCTCGGCGTTGCAGCCCCTGTTTAATAGAAATTATCAAAAAACCGCGTTTTTTCGACTTTTTGCTTCGGTAAATTTAAAATACTGTTAAATTTACTTGCCTTTTGCATTGCTTGTTGATATAATGAGAGTATGAAAAGTGTCGATTTAAACTCGAATTGGAGTGTAGCCGTCGGCGAGGAGATCACGTCTTGCGATCTTCCGTATGACGTGACCGCAGGTGCGGCACGCGATTACGCATGCGCTTTCGGTGCGCTCAACGGATATATCCCGTCTGCGCAGGCGGTGTTTACCAGGGCGCTGCCGCAGGTCAAAAACGGCAACGGTTTAGTTGACATTAAAATAACGGGGGTGTGCGGCTACGGCGAGGTGTTTATCAACGACCAAAGCGTCGGACACCTTAACTACGGTTATGCGCCGCACCTTTTTACGGTCGATCTTTCCGGTGCGCGCAACACCATTAAAATAGTTCTTTTCACTTCGCCCGAGATGTCGGATAAATATTTGGGATTGGGTATTGCCGGCGGCGTTGAGCTTGTTTCGCTAGAAAACTCGGCGGCGTACGGCATAGATTATCCGTTTGTCAAAACGGCTACCGTAGGCGACAGAGTGTATGCCGATACCGAGGTCACTGTTTTTAACGACACGGACAAGCCGCAAAAATTTGTGCTGGACTGCACCGTGCTTAACGCTCGCGGCAAGCGCGCCGGCAAAAAACAGCGCAAGATATTCCTAAGGGCCAAACAGAACAAAACGCTGGACGTGCGTGTGCGCATAACCGGCGCGTACGAATGGTCGCCGTCCGATCCGTACATGTATTCCATGGTTGCCAAGCTTGTTCCCGTGACCGACGAGGGCGCGGAGGCTTGCTCGGTCACCACTAGGTTCGGCATTGTATCGCGCATGCTTTCCGCTACGCGCGGGCTGTATATAAATAACCGAAAAACATTGCTTATGGGCGCGTACCTCTCGCATGCCGACGTTGCGCTCGGCGCAGTGTCGCTATATTGCAACGAGAGGCGCAAGCTTGAGGCGTTAAAGGCTATCGGCTACAACGCCGTGCATTTTGTGGGGTGTCCTACCGCCGCTACGCTGGACGCGTGCGACGACGTGGGCATGTTCGCGTTTGTCGATCTGTTCCCGCACCTCGGGCAGGCTAAGTCGCCGCTCGGCGGAATCTTTACCGATAGGCGGTACTACTCGGTTTTTCTCAAAATTGCCGAGCTTCGCAACCATCCGTCGGTTACGGTTTACGGCGTGGCGGACGACGTGGCGGAATGCTACAACCGTTACGACGGGCACGAGCTGATCAAGGCTATCTCGGACAGAATAAAGGAGATAGACAACACCCGTCCCGTTACGGTCTCCACGCGCGAGCAAGTGCCGTTTGCGTCCGAGCTGGAAAAGGCGGGCTGCCGCAAAACCGTGTTCGATAATGCCGCCGCTGCCATCAATGCGGGCAGAGAGAAAAATCTGTTCGAGGACTTGACGGAGGGCGCGTTCGCCGCGGTGGACGTTTGCGGGTTCAACTATTTACATTCGCTGTACGAGACGGAGCTTAAAAAGCGCAATAGGCTTATACTCGGTTCGCGTACCGACAGCACGCATGCATTTGACAGTCTTGACGCCACGGAAAAGAACGACCGCGTAATAGGCGACTTTAACGACTGCGGCATGGACTATCCGGGCGGTGGTAAGCTCAATGAGAACAATACGACGCACGGCGACCTTGACGCAATCGGTTGCGAAAAACCGCAAAGCGTGTACAAGCGCGTACTGCTTGGCGAGCGCGGCATAGCGTACATTGTTGTTCGCGACCCCGATACCGACGAGCCCGTTCATATGTGGAACTGGCCTCGCTATCTCGGTCAAAAAGTCAGTGTGGACGTTTACACTTCCGGTGACGTTGTGGCGCTGTATCTCGACGGCAGAATAGTAGGCCGTCGGCTTGCCGGCAAGGTCAATAAGCACATTGCTTCGTTCAGCGTGGATTACTATCCCGGCACGCTAGAGGCGGTTGCGTACTTTAAAGGTACGGAGTGTGCACGCTCCACTCTTAAGTCTGCGGGCTCGCCCAAAACGCTCAAGCTTACCGCTTACGCGAAAAACTTGTCCGTAGCGCGCAAGGACGTCGGGTTTGTGTATATAGACGTATGCGACCGCGACGGCGAGCTTGTTCCGTACGCCATGCGCGAGCTTAACGTCACGGTTACGGGCGGGGAGCTTATCGCGTTTGTCAACGCCGACCCGATGCTCAGGAAGAACTCGTTTGATTCTTGCCCTGCATACGAAGGCAAAGCGCTTGCGGTCATTCGTCCCGATCCTGCCGAGACCAAGGCGGTCGTCAAGGTCACAGGCGACGGGCTGCTCGCGGCGCGCGTTTCGTTCAAAATTAAAAACTGATGACGCGACTATAACGAATTAATGCTTGTTCAAACGGTAATAATTTAAAACGGTTATAATCTTTTTTGGAGTCAATATGAAGAAAACTCAACTTGCCACATCTATAGCGCTTGCAGCAGTGCTTGCAATAACGCCCGCAGCTTTGTTAGCTTGCAGCGGCGACAGCTATTCCGAAATCAAATTCGCGGCGCAGGATACGTCGTATGCCGTCACAAGCCAAGGCGGTTCGGCTGTGGCTTACGGCAATAATATTTACTTTATCAACGGCTATCGCGGCTATGCGGACAGCGACGGCAAAGCCAACGTTTGGGGCGACGTAGTTAAGGGTGCATTGTACCGTGCCGAACTCAACGGCGCGCGCGACGAGGGTGACAAGCTTCTGTTTAGACCGCAGTCGGACAGCGAAGGCATCGAGTTCAAATATACCAAAGGCAAGGACTATTTCGACGAGGAAATCAACGTTGTCGGTACAACCAAGATTGCGCCCAAAACAATCGGCACGGAAGGGTATAGTGACGGCGGCTTGTTCATATACGATAACTACGCGTATTTTGCTACGCCCAATAACGAAAAGAATAAGACGGGTACTGTTCAGACCATAAGCACCGACTTCTTTATGATGCCGCTTAGCGGCGGCAAGCCCACCAAGATTTACACTACGACCGAAAAGGTCACGACTTCCTCGTCGGCGTACGCGTTCTACAAGTACAACGGCAGCGTTTATCTAGTTGTGCTCGAGGATACGAATATTGTGTCGGTCAAAGTCAATCCCGCCAAAGCCAAAGCGGACGATCCTGTAATCTTCAAGGTCAACGCAACAAGCGTATACTTCCCGGTAAAAGACACGTACTACAGCGGTATCGATACCAACACGCCCGAGGACTTTATCTACTTTGTTCGCGCAGTCACCGACGATGACAAGCAGAACGCAGGCACGGTCATCGAGGCTATGCGCCCCGACGGAAGCGAAA
Organism: Clostridiales bacterium; assembly: GCA_029066805.1. GTDB lineage: Bacteria > Bacillota > Clostridia > Christensenellales > Pumilibacteraceae > Anaerocaecibacter. Next base: position 10,941 of record JAIEFT010000044.1, read on the forward strand.
ACTTCAAGGTGTCGCAGACCGGCGCTACCGAAACGATAGAGGCGGTGCGCGACGGCATGGTGTTCTACCGCTCGACCGAGGTCGGCAAGACTTATATCAAATACACCAACATGCACAACATGCTCATGGAGTATTCGCCGAGCTACAAAAAAGCTCAGGAGGCTGCGAGCGCCGAGAATAAAATCAGCGACGTCACAGGCAAGTTTCCGTCTGAGATAACAAGCTCTATAACCGCGACTTACGCCTTCCGCGCCGATACAAAAAGCAACGAGGTGTTCTTTGTCGGCATGACAGGATCGAGCATGAAGCTGTACCAGAGCGATCCGAACAACCCCGTAAAGACGGAATCGCTTTGCAACGCGTCCGGCACGCCGCAGTTTATCAAGAACGGCTATCTGTACTTTGCGGGCAACAACTCCGACTATATGCGCGTTCCGCTGTTCGAGAACATGAGCGATTTCGGGCAAGAGCAAATACTTGCGCAGGAAACTACGACTGCCACGTTCGGCTGCGACTACGTGCACGGATACTTTACGTACTTCGGCAAGGTTGACGAGTGGGCGAGCGGTTATTCGTACTTCGTCAAGGTGGACGGCATGGAAGGCGCAGAACCGATTTTTGTGGGCGCTCGCGCAAAAAGCGACATTCCCACAGCGGAACAGATAAAGGAAGCCAAAGGCGAAACCACGGAGTAATTAAGAAGCTCCGCTCAAGTTCGTGTGACGACCTTGAGCGGGGATTCTAAGAATTAAAAATGTAGAATTAAACCGTCCGACCGAGTTTACTCGGTCGGACGGTTTTGGGTTTTAATTTAGAAGATCGACGCTCCGTTAGTATATCCTACAATTTAATAGTTGTCTGTTCGTCCAAGAAGATAGTCTGCAGATACATCAAAAAAGTCACATATTTTTTTGAGTGTCTCAAGCGACGGCTCGCGCATTGACTGCTCATAGTAATTATATGAGCGGACATTTACCTCTATGGCGGTCGCTACTTGCTTTATAGTTAATCCCTCGGAAATACGTAGTTCTTTTATAAGCCTTCCAAATTCCATAATACTCACCTCGTTAATATTATGGAACAAAACGTTCTATAGTGTTTGACAACGAACATAATGTGCGCTATAATAAGGTCGCGAACATATTGTTCTCAGAGCGGAGGGACTATGTCAATCGAAGAAAAGACATGTGGCAAATGCAGATATTTGGATAGGTACTATACCAAAGAGGAAACAAGGTTTAACAAAACTGAATTTGGGTGGTGCATGTGCAAGCATAGTAATGTGAACATAAAAGAATATGTTTGCGAAAAGTACGAAATTAAAAAGACGACAAAGATTCCGAGTAGGCGAGTGCAAGCGTGCTTAAACGATTTAATTATCGAAATATCCGAGATTCGTAAAATACTGGAGGCGGAGAGTGGTGAATAAATGTAAAGCATGTAACTATAGTAGAATGTTATATGTAAGGCGCGGGGTAAAGTATTTTAGTGAAAAGAAGCTATATTGCACATTTCACGACAAGCTACTCGGCGCAGGCGACGATTGCGAAGCGTGGCAAGCACAAAAAATCGAGTACGACCTTTCCTCCAAAAGGTTTGATGTTGTTGTAGACGATATTAGAGCGTTAATGAAGAATTTAGAATGCATAATGCGGGATTAGGCGGCTAAATCCGCATTATGAATGAGACCGCCTCACTGCGTTTGGATTTTCCTCCGTGTATATTACATTGAATTTTATTCGATATCTCTAAAAGATACTATTATATCAGTGATATTAGTAATATCCGACTTATTTACTTGCAAAATATTAAAAATAAAGAAACATACTTCATCCATTTCGGTTAATGTGTAGGGAAATATATTCATTACTTCAATTTGTAATGTATTTCCGACAATATAAATATTTTCAACTTGTCTTTTTATGCGTGCATCTGTTGCCCAAAAATAACAAAAAACAAGCGCTTTATCATTAAAATAATCAACATTAAATTTATTGAATATAACATGATTATACTCTGAAACACAGTGGTCAGTAAAGAATTTTTCTAATTCAGAATAAGAGTGTATTATAATATTACCATCAAATCCATCAACAATTTGGCTATAAACTACTTGATTTTCAAAGTTAATTGATTTCATGTCAGTTGTTACATTGTCTTTTCCGCTGACAGACGGTTTTTGCACGTCTTTGTTCGGTGTGCATGCTAAAGCTATACTACTCAGTATAATCAGTAACAGCACAATTGCCGTGTTTTTTAAAAGCTTTGTCATTTTCTATTCCTACTAATAATATATACAGAATATAACGCTATATTTTTCCATATTTTAAAAATTTTTCCCGACAACTATTAATTATTTATATGATTGTATTATAATAATTGTAATATGTCAATATCTTTTGCGAAAAAGAGGATGAGACTCTTCGCTGCGCTCTGAGTGACAAAAGGAGTGATATAGTTTGCGTTGCCAAAAATTGCGCTCGGAGTGACAAAAGAGAAGAAAAGGGTGCGAGACTACTCGGCGGGGCAGAAAGCGTTTGGCGTGATAGGATAAAAGGAAGTCGGAATTCATAATAATTAAGAATTTATTATTAAAATTGCTTGACATCCTATATTATCTATGATAAAATCTACTAAAGCACCGTATTTGCGGTGTTTTATTTAGCGACTTTTCGGAGGACGGTATGGAACCTAAAAACGTGCGAATAACGCTTGAGTGCACAGAGTGCAAACAGCGCAACTATGACACCACAAAGAACAAGAAGAACGATCCCGACAGGATCGAGCTTAAAAAGTACTGCCGTTTTTGCAAAAAACGCACCGTTCATAAGGAAACCAAATAATGGCTGAAGAAGTCAAGGAAAATTCCAACCCTAAGGGTAATAAGGAAAAAAACAAAAATAAAAAGCGCAAAGAGCCGGGTAAGGTTAGGCGCTGGTTCAAGGACTTCTTTTCCGAGCTGAAAAAAGTCACTTGGCCGACGTTTACCAAAGTTCTTAAGCAGACGGGCACGGTGCTTTTGGTGACGATCTGCTTCCTTTTGGTCATACTCGCGTTCGACTCACTTTTGGGCTTTTTGTACGAACAGCTGCTCGGCGGACTTAGCGAGGAAAGCGTAGTGATGTTGTCGTCGCTACTTAGCGGCGGAGGAGGGTTGTTATGACGGACCAAGAACTCCCCGAAGCGCAGTGGTTTATTCTGCATACCTATTCCGGCTACGAAAATCTTGTAAAGGTCAACCTTGAAACGGCGTTCCAAAAGAACAACATCGAGGACAGGCTCATAGATATTCGTATCCCGATGGAAGATATTGTCGAGGAGAAGAACGGCAAGCGCAAGGTTGTGCACCGCAGAATGTTCCCCTCATACGTACTGGTCAAAATGGTTTATACCCGCGACATGTGGCATCTTATAACGGGTACGCGCGGCGTTACCGGCTTTGTCGGTCCGCAGGGCAAGCCCACTCCGCTCACGGATGAGGAAATCCGTCGTATGCAGCTGGAGAAGGTCACGGTCAGAACGGACTTTGCGGTAGGCGATTCCATTCGCGTAGTAAACGGACCGCTCACCGACATGACGGGCGAGATCAAGAGCATCAACACCACCACGGGCAAGTGCATGGTCGATATAAACATCTTCGGTCGGCTTACCCCCGCGGAGCTTGATACTTATCAGTTAGAGAAAGTTGATTTATAGGATGAGATTCCTCACTGCGTTCGGAATGACAAAAGTAATTAGTGCATATCTCTAACAATTTTTGTCATTCAGAGCGAGAGCGAAGCTCGAAGCGAAGAATCTCAACCATATTTAACTATTTATTCACTCAATTCGTTACTTCCGGGAGAGGGTATAACACCTCGTTAGTACCGCGATTGTAAATAAATTTTACAAGGAGAAACTTTTATGGCAAAGAAACTGAATGCAGTTGTAAAGCTGCAACTTCCTGCCGGCAAAGCCACGCCCGGACCGCCTGTCGGTTCAAGCTTAGGCCCGCACGGCATCAACATCGCAGGCTTCGTTAAGGAGTTCAACGAGCGCACCAAGGATCAAGTGGGACTTATTATCCCTGCGGTGCTCAGCATCTATTCCGACCGTTCGTTCACGTTTGTGCTCAAAAGCCCGCCCGCCGCTGTTCTTATCAAAAAGGCTTGCGGCATCGAGTCTGCTTCGGCTAAGCCCAACCGCGACAAGGTAGCCAAAATTACCAAGGCGCAGATCGAGGAAATAGCCAAAATGAAGATGGCGGACCTTAACGCAGGATCGCTCGAAACCGCTATGTCCATGGTTATGGGCACGGCACGTTCTATGGGAGTTGTGGTGGAGGACTGATATGAAACACGGAAAGAGATATACAGCCGCCGCTGCCGCCGTTGAAAACGGAAAGACCTACGACGTTAGCGAAGCGTTTAACAAGATTCAAGAGATTGCAACCGCCAAGTTCGACGAAACAATCGAAGCGCACATCAAGCTCGGTGTTGACCCGCGTCAAGCCGATCAACAGGTGCGCGGCACGGTAGTCCTGCCCAACGGTACGGGTAAGTCTGTGCGCGTGCTCGTTATCGCCAAGGGCGAAAAAGCGGATATTGCGGAAAAAGCAGGCGCGGACATAGTCGGCGCGGAAGAGATCATTGCCAAGATCCAGAACGAAAACTACCTCGACTTTGACGTAATCATCACGTCGCCCGATATGATGGGTCAGCTCGGTAGAGTTGCGCGTATCCTCGGACCTAAAGGCTTGATGCCCAGCCCCAAAGCAGGCACGATCACTCAGGACATCGCCAAAGCGATTGCCGAAACCAAAGCAGGTAAGGTCGAGTACCGCGTTGACAAAACCGCTATCGTTCACTGCATCATCGGCAAAAAGAGCTTCGGTCCTGACAAGCTCAAAGAGAACTTCGATACGTTAATGGACGCTATCGTAAAGGCCAAGCCCGCAGCCGCCAAAGGCGTTTACCTCAAGAGCGTTTACGTCGCTCCCGCCATGGGCCCCGGCGTTCGCGTCAACGTTCGCGCATAATCGACGGTACACTCATCGCGTGATACGGGCTACGTGCAACTCGCCGCCTTGGTCATGTAGGTGGGTCTACACTCCCGTCGGCGGCTCATCGCCTGTTGCCCGTCTGACGCGCGATTGCGCCGTCGATATATATGGCAATAGCGAAAGCCGAATATAACTGCTTTTGCAGTCACGTACTCAAACAGGTTTAAATAGCGAGATGACACTCGCGCCCAAGACACAAGCGGAAACTTAAACGGCTTATTCGAGCCGACTTGTCGAGGCAACAAACGATTTAACGTTTTTTAACGCTGAATTTTTTGCGACGCTTCGGTAAGTAAGCGTCGCTTTCTTTATGGAATTGTCCAATCAATTTCTTTAAAATCTTTAAGGAGGTTCACATGTCGGAACACAATATCGATCAGCGCAAAGCGTATGTTGCAGACGTTGTTGAAAAAATCAACAATTCCTCGTCCGTAGTTTTGGTCGATTACCGCGGTATCAACGTTGCTCAAGACACGGCTATGCGTAAAGCATTGCGCGAAGCGGGCGTTGTGTATCACGTAATCAAAAACAGTGCGCTTGCCCGTGCGTTTGAACAGACCGGCAACAACGGCTTTGATGAGTACTTCAACGGTCCTACCGCTGCCGCGTTCGGTCCGAAAGACGATCCCGTCGCGCCTTGCCGTATTCTTGCCGAGTACGCGGGCAAAACTCCACTGACCATCAAGAGTGGCGTTGTGGAAGGCAAAAAGTTTGACGAGAACGGCATTAAATCGCTCGCCAGCATACCCGAAAAGCCCGTGCTTTTGGCACAGCTACTTGGCTTGCTCACCAGCCCGATGCGTTCGTTGGCTATTGCTATTAGCGAAGTCGCAAAGCAAAAAGCCTAAATTCGAGCGCGTATATGCGTCGTAATACGAACTGCGTGCTTCTCGGCGCTTGGTCATGTAGGTGGTTCTACACTCCCATCGCGCCTCGTCGCCAGCTGTTCGTCTTACTCGCATCTCCGCACTCTCATATACGTTCTGTAAGGCACAACATTAGTTAATCAACTAATTCCGAATTCAACGTGTGGCGACGTAAACGCCGAAAAATAATTATCGGGCGAACAGATAGAAGCCCACAAAAAAATTTTTTAAGGAGAAAAAATTCTATCATGGCAGATTTGGATAAGATGATCGAAGAGATCGAAAAAATGACCGTTCTCGAACTTAACGACCTCGTTAAGAAAATCGAGGAGAAGTTTGGCGTATCGGCTGCGGCTATGGCTGTTGCCGCTCCCGCAGCAGGCGCTGCCGCTCCCGCAGCAGAAGAGCAGACCGAGTTCACCGTTGTTCTTAAGGACGTAGGTGCTAACAAGATCCCCGTTATCAAGGTTGTTCGCGAGCTTACCTCGCTCGGCCTTGGCGAAGCGAAAGCGCTTGTCGACAACGCGCCTTCCACCGTCAAAGAGAACGTCAGCAAAGCCGAAGCGGAAGAAATCAAAAAGAAATTCGCAGACGTCGGCGCTACAGTCGAACTCAAATAATCACTATTTGCTTAATAACAAAAAGACACTCATGCAAAACGCATGGGTGTTTTTTGTTATTAATGCAGAATTCAGAATTAGTGGTGGCGTTCGCCGCATTAAGGATTAGACCCCTCGACTACGCTCGGGGTGACAAAAAGTAGCACGCGATAGTGACACTTTTTTGTCATTTCGAGCAACGCGAGAAATCTTAACCGTATTTAATCCGTTAGTCCTAATAAATAGTCTGCGGAAACATCAAGGAATTTGCAAATTAAAAATAACGTATCAATGCTCGGGACGATTCTTCCAGATTTATAATCACTGATACACTGTTTTGTAACGTTTATTGCTTTTGCAAGTTCTACTTGGGTAACATCGGAAAACCGTATGCACTCACAAAATCTTTCTTGAAATTTAGTTGTTTTCATACAGTAAGTATACTTTAGTAGTACGTTAATACTTGACAAGTTCACTATAAACGAACTATAATATACTTATAAGGAGATTACTATGTCAACTGAAAACACAACATGCAGTAGGTGCAGATTTTTGGATAGGTATTATACAAAGGGTGTAAAGCACTTTGACAAGACGGATTTCGGTTGGTGTATGCATAAGAATAAAAGTATTAATGTGCGAGAAGATTGTTGCGATAGATACGAATTAAAGAAGAGTGCAAAAATTCCGAGTAGGCGAATACAAGTTTGTCTAAATGATTTACTCACGGAAATAACCGAGGTTCGCAAAATATTAGAGGCGGAAAGCGATGGAGAAGTGTAAAGCTTGCAACTATTGCAAAATGTTGTATACAAAGTGTGGTGTAAAGTATTGGCGCGAAAAGAAGCTTTATTGTGCTTTGTATGAAAAGCTTGTAGGTCGTGACGGCGGTTGCGAAACGTGGCAAGCACAAAAAACCGAGTACGACCTTTCCTCGCAAAGGTTCGACTCGGTAGAAGAGGATATAAATATATTGCTTAATATGTTTATTATGCTTTGACGGTATCTTCCGCTCGTGCAAACTGCGCTTGGTACAGCGAGGCGTATGCGCCGTTCTTTTTGAGTAGCTCTTGGTGCGTGCCGCGTTCGATTATTTGACCTTTGTCCATTACGAGTATTACGTCCGCATTCACTATTGTGGATAGTCTGTGCGCTACCACAAAGCCGGTCTTTTTTTCGCCGTTTTCGGGGCGGAGCAGTCTATCGAACGCCGCTTGCACGCGCTTTTCAGTGCGTGTGTCTATGTTGCTTGTAGCTTCGTCCAGTATCAGCATGGGCGGATCTACAAGCATTATTCGCGCTATGTTTATCAGCTGTTTTTGTCCTTGCGAAATGCCGTCGCCGTCATCGATAATTGTGTTGTAGCCGTTTTCCATACGCTCGATAAACCCATCGATATCGGCGGCTTTTGCGGCGGCTTTGACTTCCTCGTCCGTCGCGTCGGGCTTGCCGTAGGCTATGTTGTCTCGCACCGTCCCCTTGAATATCCAGCTATCCTGCAATACCATACCGAAGTTTTTGCGCACACTGCTGCGGCTGAATTCTTCTGCATCCACGCCGTCAAATAGTATGTGACCGCTTGTCGGGTCGTAAAAGCGCATGAGTAGATTGATAAGCGTTGTCTTGCCGCAGCCTGTGCGCCCGACTATTGCTACAAGCGTGCCTTTGTTTACCGCTATGTTCATGTCCTGAATGAGCGGACGATCTGGCACGTACGAAAAGTCGAGGTTTTGCACGGCTATGCTTCCGTCCGACACCAGCGTTTTGCCGCTGTCGTTTTGCGGTTGAACCTCGGTCAAATCTAGTATGCGTTTTGCGGCGGCGAGCGAGGTCTGGAACTCGGTTATTACGCCCGTGATCTCGTTGAGCGGACGGGCGAACTGGTTGGCGTACAGCAGCAGCTGTGTTATGCCGCCCACGGTAACCTCTCCGTTTATGGCGAACACAGTGCCCATAACGGCGGCTACCGCGTACACAAGCGAGTTGATAAGCCGTGTGGACGGGTTGACGAGCGAGCTAAAGCACAACGCCTTGAACCCGCATTTTTTCAGCTCGGTATTGGTCTTTTCAAAGTCGCGTTCGGCGCGTTCGCTGTAGCCGTAAGCGGCAACGAGCGTGCGGTTTCGGACTGTCTCTTCGGTGCGCGAATACAGCTCGCCGCGCACCGCGGTCTGCTCGGTAAAATATTTGTGCGAGCCGCGCGCTATAAAATACGATATTAGCAGTGAAAGGGGAGTGAGCGCAGCTACGGCAAGCGCTATCCACGGACTTATTCGTATCATGAACACGAGCGTGCCTATAATAGTAACCACGCCCGTAAAAATCTGCGTTGCGCCTTGAACGATCCCGTCGGCTATCTGGTCGGCGTCCACCGACACGCGCGCGGTAACATCGCCCGGGGACTGCGCGTCTACGTATGATAGCGGCGCGTCCGTGATTGCAGCAAATCCGGCTTTGCGTACGTCCGCAACGGCAAGGTGCGCCGCGCGCTGCGCGCAAAGGTTCATCAGCCATTGAAACAGCAGTACCGCGCCGATAAGTCCACCGAGCACGCAAATGTATATAGCAAGCCCCTCGAAATCAACGTTGCCCTTGCCCACAATGCAATCCACAGCGTCGCCGATTATGACGGGCGTAAACAGCATTGCCGCCGCCGAGACGACAGCGCACAAAAACGCGCACACTATAAGTCCGCTGTGCGGTTTTAAGTATTTCATGAGCCTACGAATAGTAGACTGTTTTTTGGTCGGTTCTTTCTTCATATTAGCTTTGAGACGCGCAAAATTCTGCGTACAATGAACATGAAAGTTTTAGCTGTTCGTGCGTGCCCACGCCCACTATTTTGCCGCCGTCAAGCACGATAATATTGTCGCAACCCGACACCGCGCTTATGCGCTGGGATACGAAGATTTTTGCGCCGTCAACCTTTTTTACCGCATTGATAAAATCGCGCTCTGTGCGGTAGTCCAGCGCCGATGTCACGTCGTCGAACAAATACAAAACGTTATCGCGGCACAGCGAGCGCGCTATAGATACGCGCTGCTTTTGACCGCCGGATAAGTTTTTGCCGTCGTTTTCTATTATGCCGTCCGCGCCGAGCGACTGCCACAGCTCGGTTGCTTGCGCTATTTCCAGAGCGCGCGTCAGCCGCTCGTCGGTGGCTGTTTCGTCGGCTATGCGCAGATTGGAGGACAGCGTGCCCTTTAAAATAGCGGCGCGCTGCGGTACATAGCCTATCACGCTGCGCACGGCGGCTATGTCGTATTCCGATAACGGTTTGCCGCAGAACGATATCGTGCCCTTGTCGGGCAGATAGAACTTTTCGGCAAGGCTGATTATCGTGGACTTGCCGCTGCCTGTGCCGCCGATTATGCCGAGCATTCCGTTCTTTTTGAGCGTGAACGATATGTCGCGAACGTCGTAGTCGCCGTCGTAGGCGAACGACACGCCGTCAAAGCGCAGGATTTCGTCGCTGTCGTTGATTTGCGTTTCCGTGCCGTTTTGCGGTTCGGGCGCGTCCAGTATTTCGTTTACGCGCGCGGCGCACGCCGACGAGCGTGTGAACGTAGAAAACACGTTACCGATGTTGACTATTACAAAAAACGCTTGCTGTAGGTAGTTGATAAGCGCAAATGTTTCGCCCTGCGTGAGCGTGCCGATGTTGACCTTGATCCCGCCGAACCACAGCACGGCGATTATTGCAAGATTTACGACGGCAAAGGTCAGCGGAGTGAGAAGCGCCGAAATGCGCGCCGCGCCGATGTTGGTTTTGGCTGTTTCGTTTGCGACCCCGTTAAAGTCGGCTTTTGTGTCCGACTGTTTGGAGAACGCGCGAACGACGCGCGAGCCGGAAATGCTCTGCGCGGTTGTGCGGGAAATTTCGTCCAGATTTTTTTGCGCCCGCTTTACGCGCGGCATGGTGAGTCTGAGAACAAGCCAGATTGTGACGGACAATATAATCGTCATGGCAAAGAACATCAGCGATAATACCGGGTCGATTATCATGCTCATGACAAACGCGCCTATTACCACAAACGGCATGCGCAGTACTAACCGCAAAAACAGATTGAGCGCGTTTTGACAGGCGAGTACGTCGCCGGTTACGCGCGTAACAAGCGACGCGCCGCCTATCTTGTCGGTGGCGGATATGGGCAGCTTGTTAATCTTTTTGAATATAGCGTCGCGTAGGCGCGTGCCGAAGCCGATCCCCACCTTGGCGGCGAGAAACTGTCCTGTTATGGATATCAAAAAACCGCCGACGGCGAGCGCGCCTATCAGTGAACAGTATTTTATAACATACGACTTGTCGCCGTTTTCTATGCCTATATCGATCACGCTCGCGATTATCATCGGCACGGCAAGCTCGAATATAGCCTCTATCAGTTTGCACAGCGGCGCAGCGATCGTCGCGGGAATATGTCCCTTTAAAAACCGCACAAGCTTAAACATATCTTAAACATTATATTATATGTCTTTTAGCAATGTCAAGTTAATTGGGAATTCAGAATTCATAATTGCAATAAGCTCGCTTGACAATATGCGAATATTGTCGTATAATATTACAGTATTCTATAATAGGGTAATATCGGTTTGGAAGTATTTATCAGTGTTCTATCGTTAATAGCGGGTCTGGGTGTGCTCATGATCGGCATGAAAATGCTCAGCGACGGCTTAGAACGAAGCGCGGGCAAGGGCATGCGCAAGATGTTCGGCAAAATCAGCGATAACCGCTTTGCCGGCATCGGCGTGGGCGCTGTTGCTACCGTGCTTGTCAATTCCTCCGCCGCTACTACCGTTATGGTCATCGGCTTTGTCAACGCGGGGCTGATGACGCTTTTCCAAGCTACGTCCATAATAATGGGCGCGAATATCGGCACAACGCTCACCGGCGTTATCATTGCGCTTTCCGGCTTCGATATAGGCGCGTATATGGCTATACTTGCGTTTATAGGCGTAGCCATGATGATGTTCTCTAAACACGACACGGCAAAGAAAATCGGCTCGGCTATCGCCGGTCTGGGTTTGATGTTTGTGGGTCTTTCGTTTATGAGCGGCGCGCTTAAGGATTCGGAAGTTCTTTCCGGCGCGTTGCAGGACTTGTTCGCCGCGGTCGACTTTCCGTTGCTTTTGATTTTTATAGGGCTTGTTTGCACCGCGCTGTTCCAGTCGTCTACGGCTATGACCGCGCTTGTCGTAACTATGGCCGCGCCGATTATGATAAACGGCGTGCCCGGCGCGCCCATCATACCCATGCAGAGCGCGCTGTTTATAATACTCGGTACAAATATCGGCACGTGTATTACCGCTATTATCGCGTCGTTCGGCGCGAGCACCAACGCCAAGCGTACGGCGATAATTCACTTGCTGTTTAACGCCATCGGCACGATTGTTTTTACAACCGTCATTTGGATTTTCCGAGACGGCGTAGTGTGGCTGTTCTCTCGGATGACGAGCAGTACGCAAATGCAGGTCGCGCTGTTCCACGTGTTCTTTAACGTCATAACAACGCTCATGCTTGTGCCGTTTATCAAGCCGCTGACCAAGCTTGCAACCGCGCTTGTCAAGGAGAAACGCGGCGGGGACGACGAAGCGCCGCACATGTACTTTATTGACGAACGCTTCCTTCAAACGCCGCCTATTGCAGTTGCGCAGGTCAAGCGCGAGGTCGATCACATGGCGGCTATGGCAAAAACAAATCTCAAACGCGCCATGATAGCGGTGTTCACGCAAGATCTTGTCGATCGCGAAAAGGTGGAAAAAGACGAGCATCGCATCAACTTTATCAACAAGGGCGTAGCAAAATACCTTATCAAGCTAAGCTCGCTTGCTTTAGTGCGTTCGGACGAGAAGTTTGTAGGATCGCTCCACCACGTAGTCAGCGACATCGAGCGTATTGCCGACCACGCCGAAAACTTTATGGAAGTAGCCACCGCTATGCGCGAGAACGATTGCAAGTTTACGCAGGAGGCGTTGGACGAACTGGAAGACATGTACGATAAAGTAACCGCCATGTTCGACGAAGCTATGTACATATTCGAGAACAACGCTGTGGATAGGCTGAATGGCTTTGCCGCGCGCGAGGAGGAAGTAGACATGACAAAGCGTCTGCTCGGCAACAACCATATCGCGCGACTGAATGCGGGCGGATGTTCGGTTGAGAGCGGTACGTATTTCTATTCCATAATCAGCGCGCTCGAGCGTATTGCCGATCACCTTACCAATATAGCGTTTTCCATAAAATCGCCGTCGGGCTCGCAGCGCGAGGCGATGGAGAAAATATCGGACGAGCAAAAACGCCGCACGCACGAGCGCAAGCATAGCGGAAAAAGCTTGCTGGCAGAGCACGGCGACGCGTCGGATCAAACGAACAAAGGAGAAGTCGATGATTTACGTTCTGGGCAGCATTAATCAAGACATATCGCTCGAAATGGAGCGTCTGCCCAAAAAGGGCGAAACGCTGATTGCCGACGGGTGCAGAATGGGACTCGGCGGCAAGGGCGCAAACCAAGCCGTAGCGATTGCAAGGCTTGCGCGCAAGTACGACGATGGGCGCAAAGCCGTGCACATGATAGGCAAGGTGGGGGCTGACGCTGTTGGCACAGAGCTTATAAACAAGCTCAACGAGTACGGGGTCGGCACGGATTACGTCGGGCAGGTTAACAGAGCTACGGGCACGGCGGTAATAACCGTAAGCGGCAAGGACAACCGCATAATGGTTTACGGCGGCGCAAACCTCGGAATAACCAAGTCTGACGTGGACGAAGCGTTGCAGAACGCGACAAGCTCGGACACTTTGCTTTGCCAATTGGAAGTGCCCACTTATATCGTGGGCTATGCGCTTAGACAGGCGCGCTCCTACGGCATGACTACAATACTCAATCCCGCTCCCGCCAAGGAGCTGCCCGACGACTTTTATTACAATGTGGACATAATCGCGCCCAACGAGACCGAAACGCAAATTCTTACGGGCATCAACCCCAAGGACTGGGATTCGCAGTACGCCGCCATGCAGGAATTTCACCGCCGCGGCGTGCGATACGTGGTGCTGACGCTCGGCAGTAACGGCTGTGCCATATCGGACAACGGCAAGCTGATAGCGCACTTGCCCGCAAGAAAAGTCACGGCGGTTGACACGACCGGCGCGGGCGACACGTTTGTGGGTGCGCTCGCCCTTACATATCCGCATGTTGGTATGTACTCGTTCCAGGAAGCGTGCCTGTTCGCAACGCGTGCGTCGTCGCTTACCGTGTCACGGCGCGGCGCGGCGGAGAGCATACCGACGTTCGACGAGGTTTGCGAATTATACAGTAACAAAATCGGGCGATAGCCCGATTTTTTAGTGAATAGATAAGAGTGAATAATGTCGGACTGCGGCTTTGCCGCCCTTATTAAAATAAATTAAATTTTATCCGACATTATTATCTCTTATCTATTAAATTAGGCGACGCAGTCGCCGCTCAGCTTTTGCCCGTGTCGCAGGTGTCGTTATCGGGGTCTATCATTTGGTAATTGTTGTTGGTGGGGCGGGTGCGCTTGCTTGCAGGCTTCTTCGTGCAGCCGTTTTTGTCTACCGTCGATTTTTTTGCGGTAGGCGATTTTGTTGGTGCTTTTGCGGTCTTGGGGAAAACTTCTTTTTTTACCACCTCGTCCGCGCCCAGCTCGCTGTCTGTCGTTTTGGCGCTGCCCGTCATGCGTTTCCACGCCGATTTGATTTTCTGTTTGATATCCATGTTTTTCTCCGTGTACTTTGTGTAATATTAGTATTTGCTTTACGTAATAGAATATTCTCAAAGCAGGGTTGCAATTTTTACAATATTCTTGCAATAATTGCATGCATTTGTAATTGACGGCACTAATACTGTTATATATAATTAAATGATGGATATACGAGTGTTTATTCCTTTACAAATTTGAATAAAAAGTGTATAATACTTCAATATCCCCGAATATACCGATGTGAGGTTGTTTTATGCTGGAACTCAAGAATATTACAAAGGATTACAAAGTAGGTGACGACAAGGTTCACGCGCTCAAGGGCGTGTCGTTGACGTTTCGCGAGAGTGAGTTTGTGTCGATACTCGGTCCGTCCGGCTGTGGAAAAACCACGATGCTCAATATTATTGGCGGACTCGATCACTACACAACGGGCGATTTGCAAATAGACGGGGTCAGTACCGAAAATTACAACGACAGGGATTGGGACACGTACCGTAATCACCGTATTGGGTTTGTGTTCCAGTCGTATAATCTTATACCGCACCAGACCATACAGGCTAACGTTGAGCTTGCGCTTAATATTTCGGGCGTGGAAAAGTCCGAACGTATACGCCGTGCGCGCGAGGCGTTAGACAAAGTGGGGCTTGCCGGACTGTATAACAAAAAACCCAATCAGTTGTCCGGCGGGCAGATGCAACGCGTGGCAATAGCGCGCGCGCTTGTAAACGAGCCTGAGATTTTGCTTGCCGACGAACCGACGGGCGCACTCGACAGCGAAACGTCCGTGCAAATAATGGACCTTATCCAAGAAATTGCAACGCATTGTTTGGTTATTATGGTCACGCACAATCCCGAGCTTGCCGAAAAGTATTCTACCCGTATTATACGCCTGCTTGACGGTGAAGTTCTGTCCGATTCCAATCCGTATGTTAAGGAAGAGGAAAGCGAGCAAAAAGCTACCGAAGATGCAGTTGACGCCGACGCGGTTTCCGTCGCCGACGAACAGAAAAAGGATCAAAAGCCGCGCAGCAAAAAATCCAGGCTGTCTATGTGGAGCGCGTTTAAGCTTTCGGCAAAGAATTTGCTTTCCAAGCTCAAGCGCACCATACTTGTGTGTTTTGCCGGTTCGATAGGCATAATCGGCGTGGCTACAGTGCTTGCCGTATCGAGCGGCGTACAAGACTACATAGAAAGCATGCAGGACGATATGCTGTCCGGCAATCCCGTAACCGTCAGTACTTCGGCTTTCGATTTCGGTTCGATCATGAAAAGCATGAGCGGCGTTGACAAGGCGGACATGGTGAAGCAATCGGTCAAAGACGGTTATGTCAACGTCAGTCAGATGATCGAGTTCTTGGCGGCACGCGGCAAGGATATGGATAACGCCATGATCTCCAACAATATAACAAAGGAGTATGTTTCGTACGTCAAGGCTATGCCCAAGGCGTACTATGCGGACATAACCACCGATTACGGCATTAACCTATCCAACAACCTGTATACCGACTTTGATTTAGAGGGGCTTGGCAAAACCAGAATGTCGCTTACGGCGGCGCTCGATATGTACACGGAGCTGCTTGGCAAAACCGATTTTGCGCAATATACGTCGTACATTTCCATGGTGACGGAAAGCTTTAAGCAAGCGCCGAGTAATATCGACTTTATCATGTCGCAGTACGAGTTTGTGTCCGCCCCCGAGACGAGCAAGGTGGCTACGGCGGCGGACGAGATAATGATAGTGGTGGACGACGACGTGTCGCTTACCGATCTATTGCTCGCGCAGTTCGGATACTTTTCGCAAAAAGAATTTTTGAACCTTGCATACAAAGCGGTGGGCGACGAGGATTATGACGAAGCGCTGTGGAAAGACAAATTCTCGTACGACGAGCTTATAGGTAAGGAGTTTGTGTGGTATCCCAACGACACCGTGTTTACTCCCGCGGCGACTGCCGATAGCGCCAGGATCAATCCTTTTACATACAATCCGACTGCGAGCGCAAGCTGGACAACGGGGAAAAAGCTTAAAATTACCGCTATACTCAAGCCCAAAGCGTCGGTGTCCTACGGCAGCTTGAGCCGCGGCTTCTTTTACACGAGCGCGCTCACGCAAGAGATTTTAAACGATAGCGCTACGTCGCAAATAGTGCAATACTTTTCGGCGCACAACGACGCGGATATTACCGGCATGATCGTAAACGGCGCGCCTACGGGCGTCACTTACAGCTATTCGTATATGCACAACGGTGTAACGTACGACCGTACTTCGATGTTGGGCAGCGCCAGCTCACTTGGCTTTTTGTCGAGCTTTATGCCCGGACTGTCGTCAATGCCGACCATGTACACGCTTACCAAGCGCAATGTGGGCGGAGTAGATACGCCGCAAAAGATATCCATATATCCCAAAAACTTCGAGCTTAAGGACGAGGTTTGTGCGTACCTCGACGTGTGGAACAGCGACAATGTTATAACCGTCGACGGCGAGCAAATTGCGCCGAGTAGCAGAGAGGACATTACATATAGCGATAATCTGGCTATAGTCATTGAAATGATCAGCAGCTTTATAGACATAATTACCGTTGCGCTTGTGGCGTTTACGTCGTTGTCGCTTGTTGTTTCCACCGTCATGATCGCCATAATCACTTACGTGTCGGTAATAGAGCGAATAAAGGAAATCGGCGTAATACGCTCGCTCGGCGGCAGAAAGCGCGACGTATCGGCTCTGTTCAATGCGGAAACGTTTATTATAGGCGCTATATCGGGCATACTCGGTATTGCCGTCACCTACATTATTCAGGGAATACTCAACCTGATAGTGGGCAACGCGGTGGGCATATACGGCATTGCGGCTTTGCCTATCCCGACGGCGCTGATCATGATAGCTTTGTCAATTGCGCTTACGCTTATTTCGGGACTGATCCCCGCGAGGTTGGCGGCTAAGAAAGACCCCGTAGAGGCTTTGCGCAGTGAATAAGCATTTCTGCGGTCGCGTATGCATCGGCGGATACGGGCTACGTGCTTCTCGCGCTCGGTCATGTACGTCTTTGTACACTCCCGTCGCGCTCGTCGCCTGTTGCCCGTCTGCGCCGCGCCTCCGCAACCATCGCAATATTCAGTATCATTAAAAAGTTAATAAATATTGTTAAAAGGATTACATCATGCCTAACAAGAAGAAGTTTTACATCACAACGCCCATATATTATGCGAGCGGCAGTCTGCACATAGGGCACTGCTACACTACTGTCGCATGCGACGCGATAGCGCGGTTCAAGCGGCTTGACGGCTACGACGTTTACTACCTTACCGGCACGGACGAGCACGGACAAAAGGTGCAAAAGGCCGCCGAGGAGAGGGGCTTATCGCCGCAAGTTTTTGTGGACGGGCTTGCCGACAAAATCAAAAAGCTGTGGGAGCTTATGGATATAAGCAACGACGGCTTTATCCGCACAACGGACAAGGCGCACGAAAAGGCGATAGAGAGTATCTTTACGCGCCTGTACGAAAAGGGCGATATTTATAAGTCCGAGTATTCGGGCAAGTACTGCGAGCCGTGCGAATCGTACTGGACGCCGTCGCAGCTGGTGGACGGAAAATGCCCCGACTGCGGCAGACCCGTTCGCGACGAAAAGCAGGAGTGCTACTTTTTCCGTTTGAGCAAGTATGCAAGTCGGGTGCGCAAGCTGCTCACCGAAACAGACTTTTTACAGCCCGATTCGCGCGTAAAGGAAATGGTCAACAACTTTATAGACAAGGGACTTACCGACCTTGCCGTCACGCGCACGTCGTTTGATTGGGGCGTAAAAGTTCCGTTCGACGATAAGCACGTCGTGTACGTGTGGATCGACGCGCTTCCAAACTACCTGACCGCGTTAGGTTACGGCAGCGATAACGACGAGCTTTACAAAAAATACTGGCCGTGCGATATGCATATGATGGCTAAAGAGATCGTTCGTTTCCACGCTATTGTGTGGCCCGCAATCCTAATGGCGCTTGACGTGCCGCTGCCTAAACGCGTGTACGGTCACGGCTGGATCATGTTCGACGGCGACAAGATGAGCAAGAGCAAGGGCAACGTAGTAGACCCGTTCATTCTGTCCGACAGATACGGCGTGGACGCGCTTAGGTACTACCTGCTGTCCTCCATGCCGTTCGGCGACGACAGCAATTATACAAACGAGCTGCTTGTAACGTCCATAAACAACAACCTTGTAAACGACCTAGGCAACCTTGTGCGCCGCACGTTCGCTATGAACAGACAGTACTTTGAGGGCAAGCTCACTCGTCCCGAAAAAGTTGACCCGCGCGACGCGGAGTATGTGGGCGCGATAGATAATCTTTTGGGCGAAGTGCGCGTGTGCATGGACAAGCCCGAGCTTCACCTCGCGCTTGCTAAGATTTTCGGTGTGATCGACTTATCTAACAAGTACATCGACGCGAACAAGCCGTGGGAGCTTAACAAACTTGGCGAACAGGATAGGCTAAACGCCGTTATGTACAACCTTACCGAGGGCATACGCGTTGTCGCGGGACTGCTTTTGCCGTTCCTCACCAAATACCCCAAACGCATTTTTGCAGGGCTCGGTCTGCCTGTGCCCACCGACCTTAAGGGCGCAAAATTCGGCGTGCAAAAGTCTTACCAAACGTCCGAAATAGAGCCCATTCTTAACAGGCTAGACATAAAAAAGGAGCTTAAGGAATTGGAAGAATTGGCGGAGCAAATGAATAAAAAAGAAGCCGCGGTGCAAAAGCCCGCTGCCGTCGAGAATAAAAAACCGCAGGAGGAAGCCGCACCCGAGCAGATTGCGATCGACGAGTTTTTCAAGACGCAGCTTTTGGTCGGGCAGGTAGAGGCTTGCGAAAAGATAGAAAAGTCCAAAAAGCTACTCAAGCTGACGGTGTTTGACGGCACGCGTCGCCGCACGATTGTGTCCGGAATAGCGCACGCGTACACGCCCGACGAGCTTGTTGGGCGAAAGGTCGCGCTTGTCGCCAATCTTAAACCCGCAAAGCTGTGCGGCGTTACATCCGAGGGCATGCTGTTATGCTCGGTGGGCGAGGACGGCTTGCCCAAGCTTATAGCGCCCGAGGGCAGCGCCGGTGATAAGATATGCTAATCGATTCTCACGCGCATATCTATGACGAAATGTACGGCGAGAACGGCGCGCAAAACATAATTTCAAGCATGGATGACGACGGCTTGGAATATATTGTGTGTGTGGGCTGCGATATGCCGTCATCCGAGATTTGCGTGAGCTTGGCTAAAGAAAACCCGCGCATTTATGCGACGGTGGGCGTTCACCCTTATGATGCGGACACCGTAACGGAGGAGAATATAGAGGTCTTGCGTAAGCTTGCCGCCTGCGACAAGGTCGTGGCTATCGGCGAAATCGGACTCGATTTTCACTACCCGAATGCGGACAAGCCGTTACAGATTGCGGCTATGGAAATGCAGTACAACCTTGCGCGCGAGCTTAAGCTGCCTATGGTGTTTCATATCCGTGACGGATTCGGCGATTTTTATGAGTTTGCAAAGAACCGCGATTTCCCGCAGGGCGCGGTATTGCATTGCTTTTCCGGCTCGACGGAGATAGCCGAATACTACGTGCAGAAAGGTTTTTATATTTCATTTTCGGGTACGGTCACGTACAAGAATGCGGTCAAGCTTGCGAGGGCGGCTTCTAACGTCCCGCTCGGTCGCTTGCTGATAGAAACGGACAGTCCGTATCTTTCGCCCGAAGGTCACCGCGGCGAAGTGAATATGCCAAAGAATGTTGTGTGTGTGGCGAAAAAGCTCGCCGAGCTACACGGCGAAACGCTCGACGATATCAAGCTCATAACCGCCGACAATACCAAACGCATTTTCGGGATAAAATAATGAATAACTACGCATACATCCTTGACGGCAAGGCGTACATAAACCTGACAAACAAGTGCAGCAACGCGTGCACGTTTTGCATTCGCAATACGGGCGACGGCGTAAAGGACACTGTGTTGTGGTTGGACGACGAGCCGACGGACGGAAAAGAAGTGCTTGCCGCGTTTGACGCACTGGAGTTCGAGGGGCGTGAAGTGGTGTTTTGCGGTTACGGCGAGCCCACCGAAAATTTGCCTGTACTGAAAGAGGTTACCCGCGAGCTAAAATCGCGCGGATACTTTATTAGGCTGAACACCAACGGCTTGGGCAATCTTGTGAACGGACGGAACATCGCGCCCGAGCTGAAGGATATTGACGCTGTGTCGGTGTCGCTTAACAGCTGCACGGCGGACAAGTACCTTGCCGTCACGCGATCTGCGTTTGGCGTTAAAGCGTTTGACGGGGTGTTGGAGTTTGCGCGTTGCTGTAAAGCGGGAAATCTCGACGTAATTTTTACTGTTGTGGACGTAATCGGCGAAAAAGATATTGCAAATTGCAAAAAACTGTGCGATAATATGGGCATACCACTGCGCGTGCGCAAGTACGTTGCCGACAACTATACCGGATAACAAAGTATTTATCACTTAACCTAAAGGAGCTTTCAGTGGACTGGTTGATTTATATCGGGTATATAGCGATGGTCGCGATTATAGTGGCGCTGTCTATCAAGCTGGGCAAGTACGTCGATATCATGGACGCCAAAAGCAATATTTCGGGCGCGTTTATCGGCGGCGTCATGCTTGCCGCGGTCACAAGCTTGCCCGAGCTGTTCACCTCGCTTTCCGCAGTGTGGATAGTAAAGCAAAACTCCATGATCATCGGCAATATCCTGGGCTCGGACTTGATCAACCTCGCGTTTTTCGGCGTGATATTGCTTATATTCGGGCGCGGACTTAAAAAGGCGAGCTTCAGTAAATTCTACTACGTTGCGCTGTCCGTGGCGTGCGGCATGTATGCGCTTGTCGCAATCGGGCTGTACTTTGCCGAATACATGCAGTTTACTTGGTTTTCGGTCGTGTCGCCCGCGATACTCGTACTGTACATACTGTTCGTGAGCAAAATGCCCAAGACCTCCGAGGCGGATGACGACAAGTCGGACGACGGACTTACGCTAAAGCAAGCTGTTATAAGATTTGTTATTTGCGCGGTCGTGCTTATAGGCGCGTCAATCGCCATGACATACCTGACCGATATGGTTGCGGAGCTTTTGAAGCTTGGCAAGACCTTTGCGGGCGCGTTGTTCCTCGGCATTGCCACAAGCCTGCCCGAACTGATTTCGTCGGTCACTCTGTGCTACCGCGGAAACTACAACGCCGCAGCCGGCAACATTATCGGCTCAAATGTGTTTAACTTTGCAATACTTTTCGTGGCGGACGTGTTCTCGTTTGTGCCAAACAGCTCGGGCATATACATTCTGAACACCGACTCAAAGTGGCTTTTGATACTCGGAGTGATAGCAACTGTGACTACACTCGGCATGCTTTTGCTCAAAAACCGCTGCAACAAAAAATATGTCATGCTCGGCGTGCAGGCAGTAAATGCCGTGCCGCCCGTACTGTACGTAATATATTTGTTGATATCTACCGGAATAATTATGGGGTAAATAAATTTGAAAGCCCATTCATCGCGTGATACGGGCTACGCAGCCACAGGCTGACCCTTCGCAAACTTTGGTGTAATATCGAAGTGAGCGATAAACCGAGGTGCGTGCAACATTTGGTTGCTCATGTAGGTGGGTCTACACTCCCGTCGGCGGCTCGCCCCTGTTGCCCGTCTGACGCGCGACTGAGCTTTCAAAACCGTCAATCTGTAAGGAGGTCATGGTAATAATCATGGAAATCACAACTAATGAAGATAATATCGTAGACGGGAATATCGTCGAGGAGGCGGAAGTCGTCAAGCCGACTGCCGTTTCGGAAACAACCGAAGACGGGGGCGATAGCGACGTAGTTAACGAGGAAATTATGTTTCAGCGCATAATGAGCTACAAGGCGTATCGCAGGGGCATGATTATGACGCGCGCGCTGATTACGATCGTGGCGGCGATAGCGCTTGTTTTTACAAGTCGGTTTTATATTATTCTGGGCATAATATTGCCGATAATGGCTATCATTGCCGGCGCAATATCGATACTTGTTTCTATGGGCAACGAGCGCAGCTATACCGTGTACAACACGCGCATTGTAATCAAGCGTCGCGGCGACGATACCAGAAAGTCAGTGCCGCTGGAAAACATTGTGTCGGTCAAGTATAAAAGCGCGTTTTACGAAAAACGCATGTGCGTGGGCACTGTCACTATCGGAGCAAAAGACGCCAAGGGTAAGGTAAAAAGCTACAAGCTCAAGCATGTTTTTGACGCTAAGCCCGTAGTAGAGTACTTGACGGGCGCAATCGACGGGAGAAATACAACAGATGTCGACAATAATAGAGAATAAAACACTGGACGAGGAGCGCGCGCTGTACGGGCTCGAATATGTTCAAGTAGAAAACTGCAAATTCAGCGGTCCTGCCGACGGCGAGAGCGCGCTAAAGGAATGCGGCACGGTGGAAGCAAAGAACAGCTATTTTGATTTGCGCTATCCGCTGTGGCACGACCGCGCCGTCACGCTTGATAATTGCGAGCTTACCGGCAATTGCCGAGCAGCGCTTTGGTATTCCCAAAACATCAATATAGTAAATTCCAAGCTGCACGGAATAAAGGCGCTTAGAGAATGCAAAAATTCCGTCATACGCGACTGTGACATAATTTCGCCCGAGTTCGGGTGGTTCTCGGACGGAATTAGGCTAACCGACAGCTCCGCCACCAGCGAATACTTTATGCTGAATGCAAAAAACCTTGCTTTGCGGCGTTTGGACTTTAAGGGTAAGTATTCCTTTCAGTACGTTGAAGGAGCTATTATCATGGATAGCACGCTGCATACCAAGGACGCGTTTTGGCATAGCAAAAACGTTACGGTGGAAAACTGCATCGTGATAGGCGAGTATCTTGGTTGGTACAGCAAGAATTTGACGTTTAAAAACTGTACGATAATAGGCACGCAGCCGCTTTGCTATTGCAAAAACCTGAAGCTTATAGACTGCGTCATGCAGGAAACCGACCTAAGCTTCGAACGGTCGGAGGTTTGCGCCGTGCTCCGCGGCAAGATCGACAGCATTAAGAACCCGACAAAAGGCGTTATAAAAGCGCCGGAGGTGGGCGAGATAATCCGTGACGATCCCAACGCAAAGTGCAAGATACTTATCGATCCCAATCTTTTGCGTGGCAGAAAACATGACTGACACAACCGATACGAATGTCAGTAAGTTCGCCGCCGACGTGTATAAAGCGGTGAGCGAAATTCCAAAGGGCAAGGTGGCGACTTATGCGCAGGTCGCGCTTATGAGCGCACACCGCGGCGCGGCGCGTGCTGTCGGCAATGCCTTGCACGTAAACCCGTTTTTCGGCAGCGTGCCCTGTCACAGGGTGGTAAACGCCTCGGGGAGGCTCGCGCCCGACTTCGCGTTCGGCGGGGCACGGCAGCAACAGCGCATGCTGGAAGACGAGGGCGTAGTGGTGAAAGACGGCAAGGTCGATTTATCCGTCTATCAGTGGCGAGGGTAAGAGAAGTGAATAGATAAGAGTGAATAGTGACGGACTGCGCACTCCGTGCGCCCTTATTAATAAAAATTTTTTCCGTCATTCTTATCTCTTATCTTGTATTTCTTATTTTTTATCTAAATTCTAAATTCTGCATTATTGATTATACTACGTATTTCTCAAGTTTCCCTGCTTGCTTTAAAAAAGAGAGCAGGGAATTTGATTTAAATACGTCGGGCGCGAGCGCAACGCACAGCGGCGCGTCGGTTTTGTCTAAAACGGTCTTTAGACTGTACCCGTCGTCCGGATACAGGCGCTTAAAGACCTGCCACGCCGCCGACCTGCGCTTTGCTATGTCGTACAGCATGCGCAATAGCTCGGTGCGGAATTCGTTTACACGATACTCGCAAAGCTTTAGTCTTTGCGGCGAGTATATGGGCGAAACTGCAACGCACGCGCGGCGTATATCCGCGCCCAAATATTCGCACACGCTGTCTATGCGTTTGTTGTTGTTCGGCGGAAAATCGAACGACTTTTGCGTGAGGCTCTTTATGTAAAAATCCGTGACGTACGCGCCGAACAGCATTTCGGTCTCGCCGCGCATGCCGTACGGTCTGCCCTCGGCGGCGCACAGCATGCGGTGCGCTTCCGCCGCTTGCGCAGCGCCCGACGCGTGCAAAAGCTGCGGATATTCCGTTACGATTTCCGCCGCGCAGCGCCCTGCGTTCACCAATGCTTTTGCCTGCGCGGAAACGTCCTTTTCGGCGGATCTCAGCTCGGTCGTAAGCGATGTTATCAGTCGGGAAATCTCGTCCGCCGCAGCGCTTTCAGGACGCTGCCCGTTCATTCTAGCGCCGAACGAAGCGTCAAACGAGCATAGGTCGAGCGACACGATTTCGCCGAACAGTGAGGCGTGGTTTGAGTGCGCTTTTCTATAGTCAAATGCGACGGCATGCGGTTTTTCGCCTGTCACGAGCCGCGCAAACGATTTAATTTCCGTGCGGTAAACGCTACAAACTGCGGCGCAGTGCGAGTGAGTGGGGAGCAGTATAAGCTTTTTGTGCGGAATTTTTCGCGCCGCCGCAAACTCGGCTTCGCCGCCGCAAGCGATACTTACGTCGGCGTTGTTTTCGGTGACGCGATATCCTGCGCGCAAAAATAAATCGGCGCTTTCAAAGCCGATCAACCGCACCGTACTGCCCTCGGGTGCGACCGCCTTTAGCGCGGTCATAACGTCGTCAAAGTACAGGGTTTTCTGTTCCGCGTGCGTTATTTCGTTTGTATCTTCCAATGCAGTCGACATAACGATATTATAACAAAGCGGCAAAGTCGAATGTCGGCTTTGATTAGCAACTTTTATACACTTATGTCGTACTGCAGATAAAAATTTTTAATCAAATTCTAATGTTGTACTTATGGATTTTTCATGTTAAATGTTGTAAAATGGTATTAGCAGACGTGTTGACCGCGAGTGTGCCCGTAAAAATGTATCTCTCGGGGTTGAACGCCCGCCTTACTGTAGGCATCGGATTATGCGTTCGGCTATTTCGCTTGCCAGTGCGTAAACAGTGCCGAGTCTGACTGCGGACAGCGGTGTTTTGTGCGGGTCGGTCACGGTTGCGGTAATGGAAACGTCGCCTACCTTTGGCAGCTTTTTGCCGTCGGCGCTGCCCGGCGCAATCGAGCCGAACGCAATTCGTATTTTGCCGACGTCGGAGAGCCGTCCGACGGACGAATCGATTGCGAGAACCTTTTTGTCGCCGTGCACGTCCTTTATATGCCCAATCGCGTCCTTCAGGTTAAGCGCGGTAACAGGCGAGGACAGCGTTCCGTATACCACGGCGTCGGCTTTGCGCTCTACCAGCATTTGCCCGACTATCGGACCGAGGCAATCGCCGGTCACGCGGTCAGAGCCGATGCACAGCACGATAGGCTGCTTGCCGAGCACAGTAAAGGCACATTCAAACTCGAAGTCGCGTTCTTGTGCCGTTTGCGCGGAAGTCATAGGTGTTTCGGACATTATAAAATCGTTGTAAGGCATGATCGGAGTTTTGCCGCTTTGCGCGCCGATTATACCAAAACCTTAGAGATGGGGTTTATAAATATCGTATCAAGGCAATAAATAATCGGAGGTATTACGTATGTCTTGGATTGATGTAGCAATATTAGCCGCAGTGGTTCTGGTTGGAGTCATCGGAATATTCAGGGGCGTTCAAAAGAGCGCGGTTGCATTAGGCGCGTTTCTTGTATCGTTCATCCTGGCGTTCTTCCTTGCCAACGTCATTGCGGAAGCTATGCTCGGCATTGACGGCATTAAGATGTTTGTGCTGGGCGACGGAGTGGGCGAGGGCGCGCAGTGGTCGCTTGCCAAATGGATTTACAGCGG
This sequence comes from Clostridiales bacterium, assembly GCA_029066805.1. GTDB lineage: Bacteria > Bacillota > Clostridia > Christensenellales > Pumilibacteraceae > Anaerocaecibacter. The sequence goes on from JAIEFT010000044.1 coordinate 37,037, forward strand.
AATCAACGGAATACAGGACGATAAATCGTTTATATTTGTCAACTTCTACAAGCCCATTTACGATATTGTTAACAGCGCGCAAGTCGCTATACCTGCCGGTGCGGGAGTATCGCCCCAAGCCGTCGGCTTCTCTATGTACGGCGCGTTCATGATACTTTCAGCCATTTGCGGCGTGGGCATATTCATAATAGTGCGTTTCCTGCTGATAATCGTAACAGTCATTATTAAGTCGTTTATCGGCAAAAAGAAAACGGCGCTCAGCCGTGTGTTCGGATTTGTGCTCGGCGCAGTGCGCGGCGCGCTGTGGATGTTTGCAATAACCGTCGTGTTCAGCTGCTTCGGCGGTTACACATTCGTGTCGGGCATTCAGTCTATGGAAAACGAGTACGAAAACAACGCCGTTGTGTGCGGTTACTTTAACGAATGGGCGTACGGATTGCGCAACAAGCTGCTCCTGCCCGATAGGGACGCTTACGGCAGGATCGTGGAAATGGTCTACAAAAAACAAGCCGGCACAGACCCCAATGCCGAGCCGCTCCCGTACGAGAGACTTAGAGTGTTTGTCGGTGCGAGCAATGCCGGATACGATACTAACCCGTGGAGCATAACCGAACAAAAGAAACGCGCGTTCGACGAGTCCGTCGCAGGCGGCAAAGAACGCACCGCAAGCGAGTTTGCAAAGACCGGATTTGACGCCGCTATTCAAGCGATTCTCGATTACAACAAAGCCATTTACGAAAAAATAGGCAATATGTCCGACGCAGACCTGAGCAAATTGTCCACCGACGAATTCAAGAAGATGGCGGATTTGTTCGACAACAATTCGGAAAACGACAATGTAAACATGCGTATGGATAACCTGTGGAAAGCGTTGCGCGACTATGAACGCGACTACGCTACGCTTCCCGACAAGAACGCGCCCAATGCTGAAAGCATATTTAACAGCACGCTTAGCGGCGACTACAACGCAGTCAAGCTCGCATGGAATGATTTAAAGAGCAAATACTCGGCTTACGAGGAATTGTTCGGTGCGTTCCCCAATAACGAACTTCCCGAAAGAAAAACGTATGACGAAGCTGTGGAAGCAGCTAAGACGCCTCCGATCGTCAAGCCCGAAGACGAGAGTGGCAAACCCAAGGACGAAGAAAGCAAGCCCGAAAACGAGGGAAGTAAACCCGAAGATGAGGGAGAAAAATCCGAGTCGAGCGGCGACGGCGAATAATAATACACCAAGCAAAGCCTTTGCTTATGCAATGGCTTTTTTCGTGCTTGAAAACAATCGACAATAATTGCGGTAAAAGGTCATAAACGCAGTGATACCCGACATATTATACATAGTAAAATATTGTATAATCATGTACATATAAGCGGTGGTGTATGCTGTACGAGAAAAAGATGTTGATACTGTCGGGCGAGGGCAAGGGCGTCGTGCTTATAGAAAAGAGCGCGCGCGGACTGCGGTTTTCGCTGAGTACCTTTGATATGCCCACATGCGGCGAGCTCAAGGCGGGCGTAATCACGCGCAAGGCCGTATTTGTGCGCGACCTGCCGCAGCGCGACAATCCGTCGGCGGTGTTTATTGTGGAGGCGGACGATGTAAGCGATTTGCACTTTGCCGTGTTTGACGCCAAGCTCAGATTGTACGGCACAAACGGCAAGCGCATGTGGGAATCAAACGTCATGGACTTGCTGTGCAAAAACGACCGCAAAGCGCAGATAGACGACTCTCCGCAGCTTGCCGCGCTTCCGCCGATTTCTACGCCGCCAAAAGTGCTGCCAATGCCCGACGGCACGGGTATTCCGCAGTCGCGGCTGGAGCTGTACGGCGACGAGCAGATAGCCGAGAGCAATTTTTACACGCCTATCGACTTACAGGCGCATTTGCCCAAGGTGGATAAGTTCTTGGAAGAGCCGCGTGTTCTTGACGGGCTTGCGCCTATGATAGAGCGGCATGCGCCCGCGCTTGAAACTACAGCTATATTCGACGTGCAAGAGGTGACGGAAGAGGCCGCTGCGCCTGCCGAAAACGACGGAAAAAAAGAGGGGCTTGAAATGAACATCAATCACGGTAAAGCAGAAGTGACCGTTGCGCCCGCGCGCGCCGCAGAACAGAGCGAGGACGGCGCAATGCCCGCTGCGGCGGCAGCGGCGGATTTTTCCGCTCGTCCGTGCGATATGGAGGCGCGGTGGTTACTGTCGCGATCTAAGCGCACGGTTAGAATCGAGAGCGCGGCTGTTAAGCCGGTAGTGTCCGATGCGCAAAAGGTTAAGCCGCTGCGAGAAGTGTCGTTTATCGAGCGCGCGGCTGCCGACGTAGAAAAGCTGTTTGACAATGCCGAAAAGGACGAAAAGCTGTGCGCGATGCTCCCCGATATCGCTTGGGTCAAAGTGCCTATCGACAATAACGTAATTTCGGTAGGGCGCGGCGGTAACGACTTTTTGTGCTATGCCGTGTTCGGCACGTACGAAAAAGTTTCGCCGCTCGGCGACGAGGCTCAGTGGCTGCCCGAAAACAAGAGTATTCCCACAGGCAAGGGCTACTGGTTGATTTTTCAGAGCCTTAAGGATGGAAAGATAATAGCGAATTAAGAATTAAGAATGCAGAATTAGGCGGCGAAGCCGCAACCGATATCACTCTGACGCAGGCAGAATTAAATTCTACATTCTGCATTGTATAAATCCCATACACATGGTAATAATCGTATGTATGGAAAAAACAGTAAAAATCATTAAAAGAAGCGTATGCGTATTATTGTCGGTCGTAATAATTTTTTGTATTTCGGCTATATTTTTGGGTTGTAAAGATAATAATACCTATGACGGCGAATTGCTGCGATTGCATATTCGCGCCAACTCCAACGACACCGCCGACCAAGCGGTCAAGCTGAAGGTGCGCGACGCAATCAACGCATATATCACGGACAACATTGACAAGTCCACTTTTTCCGAAGCGTATGCCGAGATAGAAAAGCATTTGGACAAGCTTTCCGCTATTGCCGATTATACGCTTCGCGCTAACGGCTACAACTACGGCGCAACGGCGCGACTGTCCAACGAGTACTTTCCGTCGCGCATGTATCACGACGTAACAGTGCCCGAGGGGTTCTACGACGCGCTCATAATCGAGCTGGGTAGCGGTACGGGCGACAACTGGTGGTGCGTAATCTATCCGCCGCTGTGCTACGGCGAGGACTTTAAGTACAAGTCGTTCTTTGCGGAGCTGTTCGGCGGTTAAGATATAAAGCGAAAATTCGTCGATTAAACAAAAGGGAAAAACTTATGACACAAACGAAAAAACGCGCGCAACTCTCTATACTTATTGCTACGTTGTTTACTGTGCTTGCGGTATTGACTTTGCTCCCCGCAACGCCTGCTTACGCAGATATTGTAAACGGCAACACCTACGGCAATGTCGCCGCCGTTCAGGCGCGGCTGTCTACGCTCGGCTATTACTCGTCCACCATAGACGGCAGATGGGGCAGTCGCACCACAACCGCCGTTAAAAAGTTCCAGTCGGACAACGGGCTGAAAGCCGATGGTATTGTCGGCGCTACCACGGCGAACAGACTAAAAGTCAAGCTGCCCGTATCGGGCGGTATCAGCTACGGCAAGACCGATTTCAACGTCGCCGCAGTGCAGGCTCGACTAAAGACGTACGGCTACTACACCGGCACGGTTGACGGCATGTGGGGCAACGGCACGCTGCGCGCGGTGCTTAGGTATCAGTCGGACAAAGGTATGACCGTGGACGGCGTGGTGGGCAGCTCTACTGCCGCCAAGCTCGGCATAACGCTTTCCAAAACGGCAAAAAGCGGTGGGATATCCAAGGGCAAGACATCCGCTAACGTAAAAGCTGTTCAGGCCGCACTAAAGAGCGCGGGATATTATAAGTCTGCCGTCGACGGCGCTTGGGGCAGGCGCACTATGTGCGCGGTCATGCATTTCCAGTCGGACTGCGGTTTGACCGTGGACGGTGTTGTCGGCAGCGGCACTGAAAAAAAGCTCGGTATAAGCTTGTCGTCGGGCGGCGGTTCGACCGGTTCGACGGGCACGGGCACTACGTCCAATATATCGGACAGCGACCTTAACCTTTTGGCGCGATGCGTGTACGGAGAGTCGCGCGGCGAGCCGTACAACGGTCAGGTGGCGGTTGCGGCAGTCGTCCTTAATCGCGTCAGATCGAGCAAGTTCCCCAACTCTATTTACGGCGTTATCTATCAAAAGGGTGCGTTCACCGCAGTGGACGACGGACAGATAAACCTTACGCCCAACGAGTCGGCATATAACGCCGCGCGCGACGCGCTCAACGGTTGGGACCCTACGGGCGGCTGTCTGTATTACTATAATCCCGCGACTGCTACTTCAAGCTGGATTTGGTCGCTGACGGTTCACATCAAAATCGGTAAACACAATTTCGCTTTATAATTTTAATGCAGAATTATGAATGCAGAATGCAGAATGAAATAAGGATAGAATTAAAATAATAATGGCGCGAAGCGCATTCCGAAATTCTTAATTCTGCATTCTTAATTCTTATTTTGATTATTGAAAATACTAATAAAAGAGGAAAATATGAATTACAAACAAACAAAAAAGGACTACCGCGTTATTATTGCCGCCGTGGCGGTAACGGTAATCGTCATGCTGGGCGGCATGATTTCGGGGCTTGTTTTGGCGATTCGCCAGCGCAGCGAAAACGCGGCATTTAACGATTCGTCTAAGCTGATGGCTGAGAGTCTTCTACGCGATTCGGCGATCGAACTTAGGAGCACGATGTCGGCGCTCAGACTGTGCAACGAGGTAGAGCCTGCCGAAAACCTCAATCGCACGGGGCTTGTGTTTGCCGTGCGTGCGGAAGCGGCGCTCGAATGCCACTCTGACGATTGGGCGGACAGCCGTGCCAAAGAGCAATTCTTAAATGATATTTCCACCGTTCTGCACACGTACACGGCGGAGCGCACAATGGAGATGTCGGACCTGCTGTATGAGTATTCGAGCAAGTTCTGCGATTGGGTATTGGGCGGCGCGGAGTTTGAATATAACGGCGAGCTTATTCCCGCGTCCGGCGGCGATCACGATCAAGAAGTAAGCGAGGATGATATTACCGCGGCGGCGGAGCTTGTAAAATCCGCGCTCGAAACGACCAAAGCCGAATATGTCGGCGACTACGGCGGACACATAGAGTTCAACGTCGAGCGTAACGGCAAAACCGGCTATGCCGTGGTGTGCGGAACTAAGATTATAGAGTTCGCGTTTGTGCGCGGGGAAGGCGCGGATACAGATACCGAAACAGCCAAAAAGGTCGCGCTGGAAGCGGCTGCCGCGTGCGGTTACGACGGATTAGAGGTAAAGTGGTGCGAAACGACGGGCAAGTCGGTCAGCGTAATAATGTGCAAAAGCTACGACGGCGCGATCGCGTGTGACGACAGTGCAATCGCCGTCGTGTACGGCGGAGAGACTGTGGCGTTCACCGCGGGCGGATGCGACGCCGAACACAAGAATATACCGTCGGCAAAAAAGACCGAAACGCAAGCGCACAAGGCGTTAAGACGCGAAACGGATAACGGCACGCTTGTGGTACGTACGATGAACGGCGAGGAACGCATTTGCTACGAATACCGTTATGAGCTAGACGACGGCGTTCACTACGTTTATGTGTGCGCAGAAAGCGGAAAGCAAATAGATGTAAAGTAACCGCCTCGGTCGCGGGTTGCGTATAGCTGAAAATATGGCGGAAATATGTCGGTAAATTCTACGTTATTTCGACATATTTTCGTTTTTAATTAAAATATTCTCATTCAAAGATTGACAAACAACGGCGATTGAAGTATAATACCAATATGGTAGATTTTAGCAAAATCTTCAATATCGTGTTTGTGTCGGTGTGCGCGGGACTGTTGCTGCTGCTTTTGGCGTCGGTAATAGCTGTTGCCGCAAAGGGCAAACGTAAATGCGGAGCGGTAGACGTGCTTTTGCGCATAGTCAGCTCGCTCGCGCTTGTTGCGTCTGCCGTAATGGTCGTGTGCTCGATACTTACCATGCTGAACACAGTAGACGGAAGTATGTGCATTGTGGCGGCGCAGGAAGGCGACGTCGCGACTGCGTGGCTCGTTATGGGCGGGGAGATAACAGAACTCCCGATTCCGGAGCTGTTTGTCGCGCTGTCTACTGTAATCGGATTCGGGCTTTCGGCGGTGCTTTTTATACTGTCTCTGACCGCACTGATTGTGGATTGCCTTGTAGCTAACAAAAAAGACGGAAATAACCGGAAAAAACAAAGCAAAGAACCCGTCGCAAAAAAGACTCCCGAGCAAATAAAACGCGAAAAGGAACTCGAGCGCATTAGGCGCATAGGCGAGTCCGCCGTTAGGAAGACAAGCAGCGTAGCCAGCGCCGAAAAGACCGAAAAGTCCGAAGCGCCCGTCGCTGAAAATAAGGTTGAACAGAATGCGCAGGAAACGCTCGGTCAAGATGCAGCCGAGGAACAAAGCGACTTCGACTGGCGCGCGCCGGAGCAAAAGCAGGAGCAGACGGGCTTTGTCGGGATAAAGGACGACGAGCAGGATTCGTTTGACACCTTCGATTCGTTTGACGACGAGCCCGCCCAACAGAGCGAAGACCAATCGCAAGGTGTGGCGGACGAGGACTACGGCGAGGAAGTAGTCGAAGAAGCTGCCGAAGAGCAAGCTTACGACGCCGCAGAAGAAAGCGAAGAAATATTCTACGATGACGACGAAGCGTACACGCTTGACGACGCCGAGACATACGCCGAGCAAGGCGAGGCCGACGAAGTCTACGATGGCGACGCCCAAAAGAATTTTGACGCGTACGACGAGCCGATAGCCGAAGAAAGCGAACAGGCGTACGGCGAGCAATCGGTAGATACGACAAGCGAGGTCGAAAATCCCTATCAGTCGGTTGAAAATACTGTTGACGAGAGCATCGATATAGAGCCCGACCGCGGCATTTATATACCCAAGATAAGAACTGTCACGCCGCAACAGTCCGAGGTCAAAAAAGCAGGGGCAAAAGCGGCTAAAAAGCCTGCGGCAAAAAAGGCGACTTCGGCTAAGACTGCCAAGCCCAAAAAGTCGGGCGGCGGGCAAAAGCCGTCTGTTGCCACAAACATTCCGCCGGAAAAGAAGCTGCCCGTTACGCGGCGATACGTTATTCTTGATAGGCATAACGCCGTTAACATGTTTGGCGAGTACCTGAAAGAGCGCAACCAAGCGGAAAAAGATAAGCTCAAATCTTCTATAAATACAATCATTATCGAATAAATTACACATACCATAGCTTTTGCTATGGTTTTGCTTTGCTCGCATTATGCACATAATTGAATACGGAGGGAGTTATGTATTGCGTAGGTGTTGATATCGGCGGTATGTCCGTCAAAATCGGTGTTGTCGACGAGAACGGTAAAATACTCAAAAAGGACAGGGTAGCTACCGACGTCGCGGGCGGCCCGCACAAGATAATTAATGATATCGGGCAATTGATACGTTCGCTCGTCGATATAAACGACCGCGATTTTGTGGGTATCGGCATTGGTTGCCCGGGCGCTATCAATTCGGCGCGAGGTACGGTTGACCGCGCGTTCAATCTTAATTGGCATCACGTCGCGCTTGTGGACGAGCTTTCGCGAATTGTAAATCGGCGTATCAAGGTGAGCAACGACGCTAATGTTGCGGCGCTCGGCGAAACTATGTTCGGCGTGGGGCGCGCGTACACCGACACGATTTTCCTCACGCTCGGCACGGGCGTAGGCGGCGGCATTGTGCTTAACGGCAAGCTGTACGAAGGCAACGAGAGTAAAGGCGCGGAAATGGGACACATGGTGCTTGTGGTGGACGGCGAGCCGTGCTCATGCGGCAGGCGCGGTTGCATGGAAGCGTACTGTAGTGCGACGGCGCTAATCCGCGAGACCAAAAAGGCAATGCTCGCGGACAAGTCCTCGGCTATGTGGCAGTTCGCCGGGGCGATTGACGAGGTGGACGGCAGAACGGCTTTCGAGTGCAGCAAGCAGGGCGACAAAGCGGCAAGCGCTGTTGTCGATTACTTTGTAAAATATCTCGGCGAGGGCATGCTCAACTTTGCAAACATCTTCCGTCCGCAGGCGATCATATTAGGCGGCGGCGTGTGCGCGCAAGGCGACTACCTGATTTACAAGCTCAAGGACTACTGCAAGGATAGAAACTACGGCTTTGCCGACACTCCCAGATTCGATATACTGACGGCGCAGCTCGGCAATGATGCCGGCATGATCGGCGCAGCCGGACTGATTTATTCGGAGATCAAATAAATTAGGAATTCGGAATTAGTGGTTCTATTATGAGTGATACTCGGTGTGCTAAAGAGAATGCCGAAAATGCTTGGCATTCGGCTTACATAGATATTTTAAGAGAGGAGCTTTTGCTCGCTACAGGCTGTACCGAGCCGATTGCTATAGCGTATGCGTCGTCAATACTCGCGCATGTTTTGGATCACGCGCCCGCGTCGGTTGATATAGGGCTTTCGGGCAGTATTATCAAAAACGTAAAAAGCGTGGTAGTTCCGGCAACGGGCGGACTGCACGGCATTAGCGCTGCCGTTGCGGCGGGCGTTGTCGCTAACAGCCCCAAGCTCGGCTTGAATGTTTTGAGCGTGCTCGGCGAGCGGCACTACGGATCGATCAAAGAGTATATGCGCACTACTGCGTTCAAGATTTATGACGCGGATTCCGCCGACGATTTTGAAATCGACATAAAAGGGCGGTATCTGGAGCATACGGCGCGCGTGCATGTTTTAGGCAATCATACCAACGTCGTTGCCATCGAGCTTGACGGCGTAAATATAACGGACAACTACATCAAGATCCACCGCCCCGTTGTCAAGCATTGCGATCACAAAGTTCTGAATATGAAAAACATCGTCGAGTTTGCCAACACGGTCGATCTCGACGAGCTTAAGGTTTTGCTTAAACGCCAAATCGAGGTGAATTTAGCCATCGCCGAAGAGGGCTTGCACGGCAATTACGGTGCGTCGATAGGTAAGCTGCTGTATAATGACGGCAATTGCTCGGTGCGAAACCGCGCGCGGGCGTATGCCGCCGCAGGTTCGGACGCGCGCATGAGCGGCTGTGAAATGCCGGTGTGTATTGTGTCGGGCAGCGGCAATCAGGGCATGACGGCGTCCCTGCCCGTTATTGTGTATGCCAAGGAAATGAATGCGAGCGAGGACGCGCTGCTTCGCGCGCTTATCGTCGCCAATCTTACTACCATTTACCAAAAGACGGGGATAGGCTGTCTTTCCGCGTACTGCGGAGCAATCTGCGCGGGGTGTGGCAGCGGTTGCGGCATTAGCTATTTGGAGGGCGGCGATTATGACGAAATCGCGCAAACGCTGATCAACAGCGTTGTAATTTTGTCGGGCACGATCTGCGACGGCGCAAAGGCGTCGTGTGCCGCTAAAATAGCCATGGCTGTCGAGGCGGGAATTATGGGCTGCGAAATGGCGCGCGCGCACAAAAACTTTAATGCCGGCGACGGCGTCGTCAGCGGCGACGTGAGCTGTACGATTGGCAACATAGGCAGAGTCGCCAGCGAGGGCATGTGCCAGACCAACAAAACGATCATTCAAATAATGACCGAGACCGAAGAATAAAATTTTGCGCGCGCAAGCGCGCTCATTCCGATTTATTTAGCATTTTAGTTTTAAAACTCGACATTGTTTTTTGTGCGCTATGTGTTATTATACTCCTACATAATTTTCATGTAGGAGTATTTTTATGAAAAGTCTCAGAGGTACGAAAACGGAAGAGAATTTAATGACCGCATTCTCGGGCGAAAGCATGGCGCGCAACAAGTACGACTATTATGCGTCTCGCGCCAAAAAGGACGGCTACGAGCAGATAGCGGCTATCTTTGCCGAGACCGCCGCCAACGAGAAGGAGCATGCCAAAATTTGGTTCAAGCTGTTGCATGACGGCATCCCCGAAACGCTGACCAACTTGAAAGACGCCGCCGACGGCGAGCACTTCGAGTGGACGGATATGTACAAAACGTTCGCCGAGGAGGCTGACGCGGAAGGCTTTGCGTCCATTGCCGAGCTGTTCCGCAAGGTCGCGGTAATAGAAAAAACGCACGAGGAGCGTTACGTCAAGCTCGCAGCCAATATCGAAAAGAACGAGGTATTTTCTAAGGGCGTGCAGGTCGTTTGGGTTTGCCTTAACTGCGGACACATGGTGGTTGCCGACTCCGCGCCCGAGGTGTGCCCGGTGTGCGCACACCCGCGCGCGTTCTTCGAGATGAAAGCGGAAAACTATTGAAAATGCAGAATTAAGAATAAATTCTGCAATTGAGTTTGCGTTTTTCATTCGGTGAAAACGCCGTACACGCGATTATTGACATGCACTTAATTCCGTGGTATACTTCGATTATACCATGGACAACAAAAGCGAAAACAAGATCAATGAAATTGCCGAGCCGCCAAAAGAGCGCGACAAGTGCGACGCCGTGTCGGACGCAAAAGCCGCGCCCGCCGCTTGTGACGCGCCCAACAAAAATAAGTGCGACAAGAAGAGGCTGCCGCTTATCAAATCGGTAGCCATGAACGCTATGGTGTCGTACTGCTTGTACTCGCTTATAATTTTGATATTGTTTTTTGCCGTATTTTTTACGTGCATATATTGGATTTACGGCGAGCTTACAGAGCAGGATACGGAACAAATAGAGCGGTCTGCCGCCGCGGGCTTCCCCAAGCGAATAGGCGATAACAGCATGGTATTGCTGTACAAGCGCAGACTTGTAGAGGTAGCGCGAAACAACAAACCCGTTGCCATAGCCGTATTCGAGGCTGACGAAAACGGCGAGTATGATATTTGCGTGATTGTGGACGATATGGGCAACGGTATAAGTGACAACAGTGATTTTTTTGATAGCGTAATGGCGGACTTGGATTTTGCGGTTGTTTTCGATAACGGAAAGATGGGCAAGGCGAACACGCCGTTCGGTACGTATTTATGCAAGGGCAGCAAGCACATCACGGAGGATTGCGGCACGACGTATCTTTTGGTGATGAAGCCTTACGACGTATGGAATAATCAGACGGTTAAGATTATTTACGTTCTGATAGTATGTACTGCGATCGTGTTTATTTTGGCGTGTGCATTCGCGTTTTTTGCGTCGCGGCACGAGACCAAGCACTTAACCGACTTTTCCCAAAAAGCCAAGCGGCTTGCGGACGGCGACTACAACGTCGTGTTTTCGGGCTACGGCTATACCGAGTACGAAAACCTTGCATGCGCGCTTAACTCCGCCACGCAAAACATTCAAAAGGCGGAGAACCTTCAGCGCGACATAATAGCCAATGTGTCGCACGATATAAGAACGCCGCTTACCATGATTCGCGCATATGCGGAAATGCTGCGCGACATGCCGATGGGCGATGACAAACGACAAAAAACAGCTAACGTTATTATCACCGAGGCGGACAGGCTTACTTCGCTTGTGAGCGACGTGCTCAATTATTCCAAGCTGGAGTCGGGCGTTATCGATTATAAGCTCGAGCCTTGCGACCTTGCTTTTGTCGCGTCCGCCGTGCTGGACAGGTTTGACATCGTGCGCGAACGCGACGATATTAAGCTGTTGCATGATATTGACGACGGCGCGGTCGTTTTGTGCGACAAACAGAAAATAGAGCAGGTTTTTTACAACCTGATCGGCAACGCCGTCAATTACTGCGGCGACGACAAAACCGTAATACTGCGCGTAAAGCGTCGGGACGGCGTTGTCCGCGTGGAGGTGACCGACCACGGCAGCGGCATTGACGAAAAAGATATCGATTCGGTTTGGGACAGGTATTACCGCTCGCCGCATTCCACCCGCACGGTCGTGGGCACGGGACTCGGACTTTCTATCTGCAAGAGCGTGCTAACCGCACACGAAGCCAAGTTCGGAGTTGTGTCTGAAATAGGTAAGGGCAGCACGTTCTGGTTTGAATTAAAGCAGAATTAAGAATCAAGAATGCGGAATTTAGGTTGACAAAAGTATATAACTGTGTTACAATTAAGTTCATTCAAAAATAAATACGGAGTTTAACATTCGTCCATTATGGACCCATCTCAAATAGGAATATTAGTAGTATTAATCGTTTTGGTTTTTTTGTCGGCGTTCTTTTCTGCGGCGGAAACGGCGTTCACCAGCGTAAATCGCGTTAGGCTTCACACACTGGAAAGCGACGGAGTTAAGTGGGCAAAGCGCGTCGGCAAAATGATAGACGCTTACGATAAGTTGATTACGACTATACTTATCGGTAACAATATCGTAAATATTGTTGCGTCATCGCTTGCTACGATATTGTTTGTGGGACTTATCAAGGACAGCTCCACCGCAATAACAACTTCCACGGTGGCAATGACGCTTGCCGTACTGATATTCGGCGAAATTACGCCAAAGACGATTGCAAAGGAACACCCCGAAGGCTTTGTACGCGCATTCGGCGGTATTCTTTGGACGCTTGAGATTTTGTTCTTTCCGCTCACCTTTGTTTTTTCGCAGTGGAAAAAACTGCTGCTAAAGGTGTTTAAGTTCAAAAAGACTCCCGGCATAACCGAGGACGAGCTTTTGACATACGTGGAAACGGCGCACAGCGAGGGCGGTATCGACGAGCACGAGTCCGAGCTTATCCGCTCGGCTATCGAGTTTGAGGACTTGGATATAGGCGACATAATGACTCACCGCGTAAACGTGGTCGCCGTGAGCGACGACGAGAGCATGGACGATGTCGCAAAAAAGTTCCGCGAAAACAGTTATTCGCGCATGCCGGTGTACAGCGGCACTATTGATACGATTATAGGCATAGTGCACGAAAAGGACTTCCTTATTGCCTCGCTCGACGGCGCAACCGATTTTAAGGCGTGTATACAGAACACAGTATGCCTGTCCGAAAACATGAAGATTTCCGCGGCGCTACGCATGATGCAAAAGGGCAAGATCCACATGGCAGTGGTTGTGGATGAGTACGGCGGCACGAGCGGCATAGTCACTATGGAGGACATCCTGGAAGAGCTTGTCGGCGAAATCTACGACGAGCACGACGAGGTGGAGGAGTTTATCAAAAAGACGGGCGACAATACGTACGTGGTTAACGGCAACGCGCCGCTACTTGACGTATTCGACTATATCGGCGTGGACGTCAGAGAGGATTTCGAGTCGGCGTCCGTCGGCGGCTGGGTCACCGAGCAAATGGAAAAAATTCCGATCGCGGGAGAGTGCTTCGACTACGAGAGCCTGCACATAACCGTAACGCGCTCCACGCAAAAGCGCGTGTCCGAAGTTAAAATATCCGTCACTCCCGAGGAAGAAGAATAACAAAAAAACAGTAAACAAAAAAATCCGCAGCGGCGGATTTTTTTGTTTTACAGATTGCGAATTATTTTAACTACCTCTGCGGGCGTAGCGGCAATATAGTCCGCGCCCGCTTCCGTAAGCTCCGCCATGTCGCCGTAGCCGTACAGCACGCCCATGGACTTGAGCCCGTTACTCTTTGCGCCCAGTATGTCGTGGTTACGGTCGCCGATCATTAAGGTTTTTGTTTTGTCGAAACCCGTATTTGAAATAGCATATTCTATTACTTGCGCCTTTTGCGCGCGACTTGTATCCATTGACGCGCCTGCGACAAATACGAAGTATTCGTTTAGTCCGAAATGCTCGGTTATTCTGCGGGAGAAGTGTTCGGGCTTGCTTGTGGCTACCGCCATGGTTTTGCCCATGTCTTTCAGTTGGTGCAGCATTTGTTTTACACCGTCGTACACGCGGTTTTCCTTCCAGCCGCGCTCGGAGAAGTATTCGCGGTAAAGAGTAACGGCGCGGCTAACTTGCGTCTCGTCGCCGTTGAAAATCTTTCCGAACGAATTAAAGATAGGCGGGCCTATAAAAAAGTTTAAATCGGCTTTGGTGTAGGAATTTACGCCCAAATTTTCGAGCGCGTACAGCGCGGCGTTTGCTATGCCCTCAAACGAGTCGGTCAGCGTTCCGTCCAAATCAAATAATATACTGTCGAACATATCTAATCCTTTTTATTCGGTTTAATCAAATTGTTGCGCTCCGGGTGGGTGAGCGCCGAGTGCGCACGCTCGAAAGCGTCGGGCGTGACGCGGCACATATCGGCTATAAGCGACTTCATGGTTTCGCGTTCGGTGTTGCCGTTGGCGGGACATGGGTTGTGTACTACATGTATGTCGTTTTCTCGCACAAACGCCGCCGTCTCTTTTTCGCGCACGTACAGAAGCGGGCGAATGAGCTTTATTCCCGAGCGGTCGAGATACGACTTGGGCTGTAAAGTGCTAAGCCGTCCCTCGTACAGCATGCTCAATAGAAATGTCTCCACCATGTCGTCTGCGTTGTGCCCGAGCGCGAGCACGTTGTAGCCGAGTTCGTTCAGCTTGTTGTCCAGCGCTCCGCGCCGCATTTTTGCGCACAGAGAACACGGATTTTTCTCCTTGCGCTCCTCGAAGACTATGGGCGCGATCTGCGTCTCCACGATGTGCAGCGGAACGTTCAGCTGTTCGCACACGGGCACGAGCGTGGAGAAGTCGCAGCCCGCGCCCGCGTCGATAACCACCGCGCACAGCTCGAACGGGTTAGGGCAAAACCTTTTGTAGCCGCTTAGAGCATACAAAAGCGCGAGCGAATCTTTGCCGCCCGAAAGCCCCACCGCTATTCGGTCGCCCGACTCTATCAATCCGAAGTCGGCGTCGCACTTGCGTGTTAAAGATAGTAGCTTTTGCAGTTTCATTATAGATATTATAATTCAACTAAAAAAATATTGCAATAAAATTAGCGTCCTAAATCCTTGACTTAAACGCCGTTTTAAGGTATAATTAATCGGTATAATTATTATGCGGTGTATTCCGCATTTTTGGAGAACATCATGAAAAGAACTTATCAACCGAAAAAACGTCAACAGCGCAAGGTTCACGGCTTCCGTCAGAGAATGAAAACACAGGGCGGCCGCCGCGTGCTTAAAAACCGTCGCAACAAGGGTCGTAAAAATCTTACGCCCGCGCCGCTCGGCAAATAATTGCTAAGCAAAGCAAACAGACTGAATAAGCACGGCTCGTTCGCATACGTTTACCGCAAGGGCAAGCGTGTTTCCGAGCCCGACGTAGTTTTGATTTTTACCGCCGCCCCCGCGCATTCCGTTCGGGTGGGGTTTTCGGTATCAAACAAAGTGGGCAAGGCTGTTGTCCGCAACAAGGTCAAAAGGCGATTGCGTTCGGCTGTGCAGGCGCGTATTCCGTCCATGCGCGGCTGTCAGGCAATTGTGCTGGCTAAGCCCGGCGCGGCGGACAAGTCGTTTGAGACGCTGTCCTGCGAGCTTGAGCGGCTATTGTACAAAGCGGAGCTGCTGAAATGACCCAAAAAGTCAAGCGCGTCATTATTAGCATAGTCACGTTTAGGTGGTTATTTTTGGGGCTGGTGTACTTTTACAAAAAGTGCATTTCGCCGCTGACGCCGGATGTGTGCATTTACACGCCCAGCTGTTCCACGTACATGGTGGAGGCGATCAAAAAGTTTGGCGTGATACGCGGCATATTTTTGGGCACTAAACGTCTGCTTAGGTGTGTTCCTTGGAAAGCGGGAGGGTTCGATCCCGTTCCCGACAACCCCCACGGAGATATGAAATGGCTGTTTTGAATTCCGTATTTGCATTTTTGGGCGCAGTGCCGACATCTATTACGCCGTCGGTAGCCGCGCCCGGGAGTATGTGGCACTTGCTCATACTGAATGTGTTCGCGTTTGTCGCAGACTACGGTTGGCGCATTGTCGTGTTCACTTTGCTGTTAAAGCTGGTGCTTTCGCCGCTCGATTTTTATCAGCGGTACAAAATGCACAAAAACCAAAAAATAACCGAGCGCCTCAAGCCGACTATGGAGAAGATCCAAAAACAGTACGGCGGCGATAAACAGGCGTTCTCGCAAAAACAAATGGAGCTTAACCGCAAAGAGGGTTACAGCTATTTTTCGTCGTGTCTGCCTATGATAGTCACCATGGTCGTGTTCATTACGCTGTGGATCTCCATGCAGACTATTGCGGAGTACATGACTTTTAAAGAATACACTACCATGTACGACGAGTACCGCTATGTTCGCTGTCAGATATACGACCCCGACGAGGCGCACGAGGATTTGACCGAAGCGCAATGCGCGCAGTATGACGCCATCGCCGTGCGCGTCGGTCAGGACGTCGTTTACCAAATGTACTACTACGGACTGGACGAAGGCTACACGCAAAAGCTGCTCGATAACGCCGAGTACAAAGCTGTAATTCCCAAAGGCTTCACGGTAATGCGCGAGGGGACAAGCAGTGTAAGCAAGGTTCAAAAGTCATTCCTTTGGATCAAAAACATATGGGCGCCCGACGTGCCTTGGGGCGATCGTGCCATACTCGATTGGGACACGTTCTACAAAAGCGTAGACGATTACAAGGACGCGGATACGAGCAAAGTCCCGACCGGCGAGCACACCAAAGCGTTCAACGCCAAAATGTACAACGAGGTTATGGGCAAGCTGTTAAACGACAAGACTGCAAGCCGCACCAACGGTTATTTGATTTTGCCCATACTTGTAGTATTGCTGTCGCTCGGCTCGCAAATCCTGACTATGGTGCAGCAAAAGCGCGCCGGACAGGTCAACGCGCAGGGCGGAACTGCCACGACCATGAAGGTTATGATGGTTATTATGCCGATAATGATGGCTGTGTTCGCATTGCAATACGCGTCGATTTTCGCACTGTACATGGTAATGAACAGCGCAACAACTCTGTTCTTTAACGCGCTGTTCAGCGGCATTATCAAACTGATGGACAACCGTAAGCGCAACCGTAAATACGGCATAGTCTCTGGCAGTACCAGAAGCGCCGCAAAAAGCTCGCCTATTATCCATTACGTAAAAGGCGCAAATCCTAATGCTGGCGCAAAAGAAAGTGCGCTCGACACGATTGCCGACGCTACGTCTGTCGGTGACGCGGGTGACGGAGGGAACGGCAAAAAGAGTAAAAAAGCCAAAGCCTCAAGGGCTGCGGTCGTTCAGCGCGGCGGCAGACCCGACCCCAACGATCTTATGGGCGTCGATATGTCAAAGAATAACAGAAAAAAATAATTTGCCTCAGAGCAAAAGGTAGGTATATAAAGTGGCTAACGAATTTACCGCAAAAAAAGTGGACGACGCCATCAAGCTAGGTCTTGCCCAGCTTGGCGCGAGCCTTGATGAAGTTAAAGTAGAAGTACTAGATCAGGGCGGACTGTTCCGCAAGGCAAAGGTTCGCCTTACTTTAGAGCGCGAGGAAGAACCCAAAAAGGAAGAGATCGCGCCCGAGAAAATACAGAAAAAGCCCGAGCCGCCGACCGAGAAAAAGCCCGAGCCCAAGCATACGGAAAAACAAAAGTCTGCGGAGAAGGTAGAACCCAAGCCCGAAAAAAAGCCGACTGAAAAGGTTGAGCACAGCGCCGAAAAAAAGACTGAAAGCAAAAAGGCGCATAGTGCAGACAAGGTTAAAAACGCGGAAGCGGGCGAAGTCGCCGAGTCGCACCCTGCAAAGACATCCGAGGAGACCAAGCAGGCAATCGCGCGCGCGACGGAATTTATTGCCGAGCTTGTTAAAAAAATGGGCTTTACCGAAGCTACTGTCGAGGCGCAGGAAAACGGCGACGTAGCGATTACCGCGCCCGACGGCGACGATTCGCTCATTATAGGCAGACACGGCGAAACGCTTTCCGCTATATCGTTCCTTGCCGAAACATTGGGGCGTGCGGAAAAACAGCATGTTAATATAGTTGCCGACTGCAACGGTTATCGCGGACGTCGCGCCGCGTCGCTCACCGCCATGGCAAAACGCCGCGCGGGAGAGGCTGTTGCCAAACACCGCAAAATCAAGCTCGAGCCTATGGAGCGCGTGGATCGCCGCACCATTCACAATGCACTCGGCGACGACGACAGAGTTACCACCGCGTCCGAGGGCAAAGAGCCGTACAGATATATTGTAATTATACCTAAGAAATAATTTAATGCAGAAGAATGCAGAATGAAGAATTAGGGATAGGATGATTTAATAAGGGCGGCGTTGCCGCAGTCTATAACTATTCACTATTATTTATTCACTAAAATATCGGGTATTTATGAAGTTCAGAAAAGGCATTTACATAATATTCTTTTTTGTCGGGCTGACGCTGTTTGCGTTCAGCCTTATGCCGTTTTTCAGGGAGTTTCATGACGATACGTTTTGGATAATGACTCTTGTAAGCGTTGCGCTTATGATATTCTGCCTTGTTGCGCTTTTTTACAAGCCGAGGGAGAAGGTCAAGCTCAACTCCAAATACGAGCGAAAGCAATTGCTTTTGACGCCGCCGGAGTACAACTTTCTTTTGGTTCTGCGCCAAGTCAAGCCCGAAAAGTACGAGGTTGTACCGCAGGTCGCGCTAAACAGCGTTATCGAAAAAAAGACAAACACGTCCTACCGCAGCGAGCTGTTCCGCGTGTGCGATTATTGCTTTGTGGACAAGGATACATTCGAGCCGTTGCTGCTGGTCGAGCTTAACGACAGATCGCACCTGCGCGCAGACAGGCAGGACCGTGACGCCAAGGTCGCCGCAATTTGCGCGGCGGCAAAAATCCCGCTTGTTACGTTCTGGCAGGACGGGGATTTGAGCTACCCGACCGTGCGCAAGACGGTGCTCAAGGCGATACTTAAATAGAAGAACCTCTGCACAAGTTCGTGCGCGGTATTGCTATAAATTTTCGTGCTACGTGCGTCTATATGTTGTGGACGTAGCGCTGCTACGACCGACAACATATATCCTTCGTATCACACAAATTTCCGACGCAACTTTCACGCGTCACTTATGCAGAGGTTCTTATGAAATGCTATGATTGTCCGCGCGCGTGCGGCGCTGACCGCGAGGGTGGAAAAACAGGCGTATGCGGCGGCGGAAAAAATGCTCGCGTCGCAAAAATAATAGAAAACTTTTCGTATGAAGAGCCGTGCTTAGGAAAAGAAGTGACCGCCGTGTTTTTCGGTGGGTGCGCGCTCGGCTGCTCGTACTGCCAAAATTACAAAATCAGTCGCGGCAGCATAGGCGAGCAGTACGACGACTCTGCGCTTGCACAGCTGTTTGACGGTGCGAAAAACGCGATTGATTTGATCACGCCGTCGCACTATCTTTATGCGATAGAGCGTGCGGTGCATTTGTGTAAGCATGAACACGTGTTCATATATAACACGTCTGGCTACGAAACGCTTAGCGCGGTGGATAGAGCAAGCGCGTTTACCGACGTTTTTCTTGCCGACTTTAAGTATGCGGACAGCAAGGCTGCCGTACGCTTCTCCCGCGCGCCCGATTACTGCGACGTTGCTACTGCGGCTATACAAAGAATGCGGGCGAATATAAAAGACGTTTGGACGGAAACGAACGGAGAGCGCATGCTCAGGCGCGGGCTTATTGTGCGGCATTTGGTGCTGCCCGGGCATGTCGAAAATTCGATTGCCGCGCTCGATATTATTAAGGAGCGTTTGGGCACGGACACAGTTATTTCGCTTATGAGCCAGTTCACGCCAAACGGCGTGGGCGAGCCGAATGAGCGCTTGCGCAAGATAGAGTACAAGCTTGTTGTGGAGCATGCGCAAAAACTCGGATTTAATAGCGGATATATACAAGAGTTTTCTTCGGCGGACGGGAAGTACACGCCCGATTTTTAGTGAATAGATAATAGTGAATAGTGAATAATGACGGACTGCGCTTTGCGCCATTATTAAATCGATCGAATTCTAATCTAAATGCCGAATTATCTTACAAGTACTTGATTTTTAATGCACAAAATTGTATAATAGAAGTGCTATAAATTTCACCGAAGGGAGGGCAAAATGGCGGTTTGGATATTTGCGTTGATCGTTTTGGTAGCTGTTTTTCTTATTGTTGCTACCTTGGTTTTGCCTAAACTTTTTTTACACAACAAGTGCGCGCTTACAGGATCTATCGACAGAGGCATAAGGCGCACGGTCACTCGGAACGGGGAGAGCTGTTTGTACGAGCCGTCGCCGTCTATACGCAAGTACATAAAAAAATACGTGCTTACAGTTTGCGACGACAAAAAAGCGCTTGTGTGCAAGCTTGGCAAAAGCTTTAAATTTTTGGACTACGATATAGTCGTATTCGACAGTCAAAATAAAGTACGGTGCATACTAAACGTTAAAGAGGCGTTGCGGGACAGCGGTTACACGCGCGTAATCCGCTTGCCGGACGAGGCGGCGTATGTGTCGCTGAACATTAACGGTGTTGACGACATTATTTTCCCGCGGCGCGTGCTCAGCCGCGTATCAAGCGTTAAGGTGCTCCTGTTTGCATTGTGCAGTGCGGCGCTTGTGCTTTTTACAGTTGTGGGAATAAGGGTTTGTTGTTCGTATCTGTTAGGAGGGGTGTTTAGCGAAAGTCTTTTGGTGGAGGGGCGCAGCGCTGTCTTCACCGTTATTATCGGCAGTGTTGTGGCGTTTGCGGATTTGGCATTGACGCTGATTTTTGTGTTCATTATTAATAATAAGAGCGCGAGCAAGAAAGAAAGGAAGCCCGAATGACCGATAAAAAGAAAAAATACGATATAGTACATAAAGGCGTTTGCTCGTACCCGCAGACCGAAAACTTTGTTGCAGTCAAGCAGTTCTTGATTATCAACGAGGACGGTAAGCGGTATCTTTTGGTCAAGCTTACCAACAACCGTACCGAAAACGTGACGGGCGCTACTCTTTTTGTCGAGCAGTATGACGACCGCGGCGATAAGATTTCGGCGGACAGCGTGCATGTAGGAGGATTTGACGGATATCCGCAAAAGTCGTTTGCCGTAGAGCGGAAAATCCCTGTTGCGTCTACGTGCGTTGACTGCCGCGTAACCGTGACGGACGCGGAGTTCGGAAAGTATACTTATTCGGCAGGCGACGAGCTTGGGCAGCCGGGGTATATATTTGAGCCCGATGAGCCCGAAGTGAAAGTCCCTGCCGAAATAATGAAAAAAGCGGGCAAGAGCGGTGTGACCGTCGAGCCGCGTTCGCTTAAAATGCCCGTGTTGATTTTGCTTATTTCGCTCGTCATGATTGTGGCGGCTTTTGTGTCCATTTGGATTTACACCGACAGGTTTGTCCAAACCGAAGATAGATTTTTGCATGACGGAGTATACTACTCGTTTGAAGGCGGCGACCGCTCCGACGGCAGTGATATATATGTAGTCGGTGTGCGCGGTGCGCGCTCGGAAATATCCGTACCCGCCGAAATCGAAGGGCACAAGGTCGTTCGCGTGGACGCGGGCGCATTCCTTGGCAATAAGTACATCAAAAAAGTTGCGTTTGGCGGCGAGATCGCAATCGGCGTGCGTGCATTTTTCGGTTGCACGGCGCTTGAAAGCATAGACCTCAAAAACGTGACGCATATAGCTACCGACGCGTTTAGCGGCTGCACCGCTCTGCGTTCGGTCGAGCTGGAAAAAATATTCGACATCGGCAGTGGCGCATTCAATCGCTGCACCGCGCTTACTTCGCTTAAGATAGCCGACGGCGATTCCGACCTTACCGTAGGTAAAGCCGCTTTTTCCGATTGCGAAAACCTGCGCACCGTGGATATTTCCCGTACCGTCATTTACGGCGGAAGCTACGCGCTGTTCGATAACTGCCTTAACGTCACAAGCCTGCACCTGAAAAACTTTGAGTGCGGACGTTCCGAACGGAACATAACGGCGCTGTTTGGCGGCAAGCCGGCGCTGTCGTCTATTATTATAGACAATATAGACACCGTGGGCGCGGGGCTGTGCGAGGGGCTTACCGCATTGACTGCCGTGCGGTTCAATGACGTTACTACTCCGAATATCGGTGCGTGTGCATTTAAGGCTTGCGAAAATCTGAAAGAGGTAGTTGTGCCCGCGGCTGTGACTGCGGTGGGCGACGAGGCGTTTTGCGGCACTGCCATTACTGCGTTTGACGGTAGCGCGCTCGAATTTGTCGGATACAAAGCGTTTTTCGAGTGCAAAAGCCTTGCTACATTCACTATGAATAAGGATACCGAGCTGACCGCCATCGGCGAGCAGGCGTTTTTCGGTTGCGAGCGGCTTAGGTCGGTCACTATCCCAACGCAGGCGATAGCCATCGGCGAGCAGGCGTTTAGCGGCTGTAAGCAGCTTTCGACGGTAACATTTGATGACGAAAGCAAGATTGCCGCCATCGAAAATTCGATGTTTGAGGGCTGTGAAAGGCTTAACAGCATAAACATTCCCGCGGCGGTGCGAGCAATTGGCGATCGCGCATTCTCAGGCTGTGCCGCGCTGGCCGACATTGCGCTGCCTTTTGAACTGGCTTATATAGGCGAGGAGGCTTTTTCGGGCGCGGGTCTGATCGAGGCAAGACTGCCTGCGTCCGTTGTCGGTATAGGGCTCGGCGCGTTTGGCGGTTGTGAAAAACTGCGGTTGCTTTCCGTTCCGTTTGTGGGCGGTTCGCGCGGTGCAAATTCGTACCTGCCTTACATATTCGGCGCGGAGTCGACGGACGACAGCGCCGCCGTAATGCCTGTTACGCTTAATACCGTTTTCGTCACCCAGTCCGATATCGCGCCAAACAACGCGTTTTACGGTTGCGCCGGATTGACGAGTGTTGTCTACAACAACGGCCCGACCGCCGTCGGCGAAAATGCGTTTCGCGGTTGTCGCGCGCTGACGAAAATAGAGTTTGCGGACGGATTGGAAAGCATAGGCGCGCGCGCATTTTCGGGCTGCGAGTCGCTTATCGATATTACGCTGCCCGACACGCTTACGAGCATCGGGCGCAACGCGTTTAGCGGCTGCACTTCGCTCCAAACACTGACTACCCCGTTTGTGGGCGCGTCGCGAAGCAGCAACGGATTTTTGGCGTACATGTTCGGCGGAGAATCGTCCGAGGATTTCGATAAAGTCCCTGCGTCGCTCAAAAAGGTTGAGCTGACGGACACAGTTACCGTCGGTGCGGGCGCGTTCAGCGGCACGGCTATCAGAGAGGTTGTGCTGGGCAACGCTACCACGGCAATAGAAAGCAATGCGTTTATGGGCAACAGAAAGCTCAATGTAATAACGCTGCCCGTTAATCTTGCGGATATAGGCAACGACGCGTTTTTGGGCTGTTATTTTCTGTATGAGGTGTACAACTTTAGCGGACTGCCGCTGACTGCGGGCGAGCCCTACTACGGCTATGTGGCGTACTATGCGCTCAAGGTTCACGTCATCGAAGAACCGCGGCTTTCCGTGGCGAGCTGCGACGGCTACGACTTTGTGCAAAACGAAGATAAGTGGTATCTTGTGCGCTATCCCGATGAGACCGAAGAGCTTGTTCTTCCCACCGCCGTCGTTACGGACGATTTCAGCTTTACCGAGTACGCGGTTCACGACAGATTGTTTATAGACGACAAAAATATCACGTCAGTTCAAGCTCCTTCCAACGTTACAAGCATAGGGCGCGGCGCGTTTTACGACTGCATTAAGCTTGAGACGTTTGCCTTCCCGTCGGGCATTACTACGGTTGCGGACGAGCTGTTTTTCGGCTGTGCCGCACTCGGGCAGGTAAGCCTGCCGTCTGCCGTAGACCGCATAGGCGACAGCGCGTTTTTCGGCTGCGCCGCACTAAAGGAAATCACTGTTCCGAGCGGATGCTCAAGTATAGGCATCGCCGCGTTTGGCGGTTGCGTTTCGCTGATAAAGGCCGATTTGCCGAGCAGCTGTTATGAGATAGGCGCAGGTGCGTTTGGCGGTTGTATAATGCTGTGCGACGTGGGAATCCCAAATACGTGCAGAATAATAGGCGACGGCGCGTTTTCCGATTGCAGGCGCATTAAGTCCGTAACGCTGCCCGTGTCGCTCGAGCGCATCGGCGGCGGCGCGTTTTCCGGCTGTATCAAGCTGTTTGAGGTGTACAATCTTTGCCGCTATGTGCTCAATCCCGGCGACGAGCACTGCGGCGGTGTTGCCTACAACGCCTATGCCGTGCATAGCAGTGTGGACGAAGCTCCGCTCGACAGCGTAATAATAAACGGTCTGCACTATTACAGATTGGGCGGCAAGTGGTATCTTGTAGATTACTACGGTGTTGACGGCGATATCGATATCGGCGGATTTGTGTTCGGCACGGAAAGAGTGGACGACATTATCGTAATGAACGACGCGTTTAGGCTTTACGATAACATTAAGTCGATCAAGATAGGCAAAGAGGTTTCGCGTATAGGCAGTCGTGCGTTTGGCGAGTGTAAGTCGCTCGAGTCGCTTGTTATCGCTTCAGACAAGTTGATCGTAAACGGCGGCGCATTTTCAAAATGCGCAATGCTTACCGTGCTTACCGTTTTGTCGGGCGACGTCGAGTTTGGGGCAGAAGCATTTATGGAATGTGGGCTGACCTCCGTATCGCTCACGGGCGGCGACATCGTAATTATGGATAATGCGTTTAGCGGTAACTTCGAGCTTGACAAGCTAACCGTCGATTGCAAGTCGCTCGCGGTATACGAAACGGCGTTTTTTGACGCATTGCGCGAGGCGGAAATCAAATGCTCGGGCGGCTTTACCGCAGAGTACGGCGCGTTTTACGGCTCGTTGATTTATAAGCTGAGATTGCAAGCCGACGACGTTGTTATTTCCGACCAAAGCTTTTTCGGCTATGATATAGCTCAAGTAGATATTGCAGGTTACAAATCGGTATACATATCGACGGGCGCGTTCAATTCGTGCGGCAACCTTGCGGCGCTTAGTATATCCGGCAAGGTGATAGATATAGCGGAGGCGGCGTTTGATAATTGTGCCGATTTCTACTCGAATACCGGTGTCGGGGAAATGAGCATATCTGCCGAAGAGATCAATATATCTGCTTTCGCATTTACGTCATGCATTATGGACAGCTTGGCGATAGAGGGCAATCGGCTTGCGCTTTCGGCTTCGGCGGTCTATGCGACGAATATAGGCAAGCTTGGAATAACATGCTACGGCAATCAAATCACCGTCGTAGGCTTGCTTGATAGCTCGACGGTTTCCGAGCTTGTTGTGCGCGGCAAAAAGGTAGAGATTGCGGATAGCGCGTTTTATATGTCCGGGAATTTTACTTCCGTAGATATTGCCGCCGAGGATTTGATTATTGCAGACAGCGCGTTTTTCAATCAGACTGCGCTTGAAACGATTACGCTCGCGGCGAGTAAGACCGCCCAAATCGGACGTAATGCGTTTGCCGTGAGCGGCAAATTTAAAAGCCTCGTGCTGCCGAATGCGCTTACAACCGTTAGCGAAAGCGCGTTTGCACAGTGCGCGTCATTGCAGTCCGTCGTTATTCCGAACGGCGTGACAGGCATAGGCGATAATGCGTTTAGCTATTGCTTCGGATTGGAAGAGCTTACGCTGCCTAACGGGCTGGTTTCCATAGGAGATTATGCGTTCCAAAACTGTAGCAGGCTCAAGTCTCTGACCATACCCAACACCGTGGAGAGCGTCGGTATCGGAGCATTTATGTCCTGCAACAGCCTGGAGCGGCTTGTGCTTTCGAGCGCGCTCACAGAGATATGCGAGTATACATTCTGCAACTGCGAAAGCTTGACCGAAATCAATCTTCCCGCAAATATCACCGCGATGGGGCAGAGCGCATTTTTCGGCTGTCGCACGATCAATTCGCTTACAATCCCGCACGGCGTTACGGAAATTCCGGCAAGCGCATTTGCGGGCTGTAATTCGCTTACCGATCTAACTATCCCCAACAGCGTTACTTCAATCGATTTTTATGCGTTTAGCGGGTGCGAAAAGCTTACGTCGCTCAATCTTCCTTCAACGCTGAGCTATATAGGCGGCAACGCGTTCAGCGACTGCAATTCGCTTACAAAGCTTACTATTCCGAGCGGAGTGTCGAGTATAAACTT
Organism: Clostridiales bacterium; assembly: GCA_029066805.1. Lineage (GTDB taxonomy): Bacteria > Bacillota > Clostridia > Christensenellales > Pumilibacteraceae > Anaerocaecibacter. Next base: position 62,960 of record JAIEFT010000044.1, read on the forward strand.
CGGATCGTTTGCATACTGCTACGCGCTTACCGAGCTGACTCTGCCTAACGGACTTACTACAATAGGCGACAGCGCGTTTATCGATTGTTCGGCGCTAACTAAGCTAACGCTTCCGAGCAGTTTGACTTCTATCGGCGATCGCGCGTTTAGCGGTTGTGTCGCGCTTACCGAGCTTACCGTCAACGCGTCATCTGCGCTCGGCATAGGAGACAATGCATTCAGCGGTTGCAGTTCGCTCACAAAGCTCGAGCTGAAAAACATCAGAGAAATCGGCTTTGCGGCATTTAGCGGTTGCACTAAGCTGGAAAGCCTTTCGTTGCATTTGACGGAAAGAAATAACTTCTCTTGTTGGATCGGTTCTCAAGCGTTTGAAAATTGCTTCGTACTAAAAAACATAGATATATCGTCTGTCGCAAATATCTATGTATATATAGACAACTATGCGTTTTCCGGATGCGGCGAGCTTACAACGCTTGACCTTCCGTCCACGCTTTACTATATAGGGGCAGATGCATTCCGCGGATGTTCTAAGTTGCAGTACTTAGAGCTCCCGTCATTGCTCAGCACAATCGATGATAGGGCTTTCTATGGTGCGAAATCGCTGTTTGCGGTGTGCAACAAGTCCAACTTGAATATTCGGGTGGGAAGCGAGAACTACGGCGGCGTTGCCAAGTATGCGGTTGTCGTGACCGACGATCCCGAAAGAGCAAGGCTGACCTACGTAGAAAGCGGCACGAACAAGTTTGTTATTGCCAACGGCGTTTGGTATCTTTACGAATGCGAAATCGACAATAGCGGCTATGGCTTGCCCGAAAGCGTCACTACATCCGCAGGCGTGATCGATTCCTACGTGATCAAGTCCGGAACGTTTGATTATTTGACCCGAATCGTCATTCCCAAATCGGTCTCGAGGCTGCAAGACTACGCGTTTGAAGCGGGTGTTGGCATTGTTTATTATAGGGGTACGGCGGAAAAGTGGAGCGAAATTTGCGGAAGCTTTTCCGAAGAACATATTTATTTCTACGCGCCGTGCGTGCACTATTGGGGCGAGTGGACGGAGATCGACGGTGCGATAAGCACTGTGGTCACCATGTCCGCTTGGACGGTTGTCAAGGACGCTACCTGTACGGAAACGGGCAAGCTCGAACGGCATTGCGACCGCTGCGGCGCTACGCAGGAGCAAGAAGTACCTATCAATCCAAATGCGCACGACTATGACGAAAACGGCAGGTGTAAAAATTGTGGGACGATAGCTCATGACGACAATGACTATACAGCCGCACAATCAGACAACGGGGACGGGGAGCGGATTATAAATGATTAAGCACAGCGACATTATAAGCAGACTTACCGAAGCGCAAAAGCTTAGGCTGGTGACCGACTTTGCGGCGCTCGGCGACGACGAGCTGAACGCGCTTGGCGTGCCGCGCGTCGTTACGTCCGATCTTGACGGGATAAACCAAAAGTTCGATGGCAGATATCCGTCGTTTTTCGGGCTAGCCAATTCTTGGAACAAGGATCTGTACGGCAAAATTGCGTCCGACTTATCGTATCGCATAGGCGGCGAAGCCAACCTGATTGACACTCCGCCCATGCGCACAAAAAGCAGCGTTTACGTGGACGGCGTCAGCGAAGATCCGTTCCTTACCAAAACATATGCCGAAAGCCTGTGTAGCGGAATAGAGGGCGCGGGCGCTGCGGCGTGCCTTACCGACTGTTCGGTGCGCGAGGCGGACGTTGCGGCGCTTGACAAAAACGTCGGTAACGGCGTGCTCGCCGATATTTTGATAAATCCGTTCTTGTCCATCGGGCACGACGGAAAAATAACCGCAATAAAAAGCTCGCCCGGCGTACTGCGCCGCAACCACGGCGGAGTCGGCGAGGAGATACAAAAGCTGCTCCGTAGATCGCTTCAAAGCTCGGTCAATATTGTGTATTCGGGCGCGTCGCAAGACACTACGGTCTCAACCATGTCGGTTGCAAACGAGCTTGTGTGCGACACGCCGTTGTCGTCGCTGCGCTCGGCGCTAGGCAACTACCGCAGACTTAAGGACGAGGTGGAGCGCGGCACTGTATCCGTGGGCGAGCTGAACAAGGCGTTTGCCGACGGCGTTGCAATCAGCGACGAAATGCTCGACGCGGCGGTAGACAAGGTTATCGACTTTGCGCAAATCTGCTGCGGCAAGCGCGAGCTGTTATGGCGCTCCGATGACGACTTTGATTACGATATTCGGCTGGATATGATAAACCGCAGGCTTGCGAGCGAAGCGGAACAAAAGTTCGGCGATTTGCAAAAGTTCAGAGACAGAACGGCGTTACTTTCCGTACAAGAATCTATTGTTATGCTTAAGAATGTAAACGCCATGCCCGTAGGCAACGCCAAAGTAGCCGTAATAGGCGAGCTTGGCGAGGACGTGCCGCGGCTTGACTCATGCTTTACGCAGTTCTGCAAGGAAAAGGGCGGCGAGTATCTGGGATATTCGCGCGGATATTCGCTTGACGAGGAGCGAAACGACGAGGCATTCAGAGCGGCGGTCAAGCTAGCGCAGTCGGCGACTACGATTGTCATGTTTATGGGACTGGGCAATCGCGAAAAATCGCTTGGACAAAACCCTTCGTTGATGTTGCCCGTGGGTCAGCTCGCGCTGTTCGACGCAATCAGCGATCTTGAAAAAAATGTTATCGTTGTAATTAGGGGCGACTTTTTGCCCGATATGCAGTTTGACGACTACTGCGCGGGCGTGTTGTTCTGCCCGCTCGGCGGCATGTTCGCCGCGGAAGCTATTTGCAGCGTCATATTCGGCAAGTACAATCCGTCGGGCAGGCTGGCGGTGTCGGGCTACAGCGACGTGGACGGATATCACAAAACTCTGCGCGACTACAAAGTTTCCGGCAAAAACAAGGTCGGAGAGTTTGTGGGATATAGGCATTACACCAGCAACGGCACAACGGTCAAGTACCCGTTTGGGTTCGGCTTGACTTTTTCCAAATTCGAATACTCGGCGGCAAAAATAGACGGCAACGGAGTTACTCTTACTGTGCGCAATACAAGCAAGGTCAGCGGTCGCGAGGTCGTGCAGCTGTATGTGGGAAAAAAGAGTTCGGCGCTCATCAGACCGAAGCGCGAGCTTAAAGGGTTTGTCAAGGTTTACCTAAAAGCCAAAGAGAAAAAGCGCATAACAATTCCGTTTGATCCGGCGGACTTTACCGTGTACGACCCCACCGACGGCGCTATTAAGATCGAGGGCGGAAAGTATACGTTATATATAGGCGCATCGTGCACCGATATCCGTATGACGCTCGATTATACCGCAGACGGCGAAAAAATTCAGAGCACGGGCGACAAGCTGTCCGACTACCTGCAAAGCGTTTCCAACATTCCCGACGGCGGCTACATGCTCTCGGGCGGAAAGACTAGGGGTAAGTCCAAGGTCACGGCGGAGGTATTGCCAGACTTTCCGTACGAAAAACTGTTTTTGGACGAGTTCGGGCTGGACGTCGAGCAAGAGGAAGAGTACTATGAGGAAAAGTCAGTCAAGCTTCATGACGATGACGCGCTTACTAAGTACATAGGCGACGGCATTACGCCCAAGGCGTTGTGCGACAAAATGGTCGGCTTTTTTGCGGACAGAGGCTTGGCTATGACCGAGCTCGACGCGCGTGAGCTGATTTCCGCTATGGTCGCGTCGCGCATGCTGTTTGTGTGCACCGACGACGTTGAGCTGTTCGAAAACTACGTAAACGCCATAGGTGCGTTCTTCGGCGGCATGGCGGTTGTGCGTTCGGCTGCGGATATAAAAAGCGACGACGAGCTGTTCGGTGAAAACGCGTTTGCCGAGCTTGTTGAGGGCTCAGCGCTGCACCACGAGAGTGTGCGCATCGCGGCGCTGAACGACGTGCTTCCGCAAAGCTTAAGTATGTTCTTTACTCCGTTCATCAGGTATGTCGCTAATCCCGAAAACAATCGTATAACATACGGCAACTACGCGAGCGGGGAAAAAACGGTAACCGTCGCGCCGAATATTTGGTTCGCCATGCGTGTGTCGCCGCAGGGCGCGGGTGAGATCCCCGCACACATAGCGGATATTTCAACGCTGATCATGCTCGACATGGCGCGTTGCGACAGCGAGGATGGCGTTGCCGAGCAGATCGGTTTGAACTACTATAAGTTCAAGCAGGCTTTCGAGTGTGTGGAAGATAAATTCGAACTGGAAGAAAGCGCGTGGAAACGCATAGACAAAATAACCGGCTATGTAAACTCCAAGGCAAAAGTAGTAATAGGCAACAAGATGTGGCTGCAAATGGAAAAACTGTCCGCCGCATACATGGCAGTGGGCGGCGATAACGACGGCGCACTCGACGTTGTTGTCGGCGGCAAGCTCTTGGCGCTTTTTGCGTCGATTCTCCGCGGCAAGCTTACCCGCGACGACGGCGACTTTGCGCAAGCGCTGGATAATGTTTTCGGCGACGACGGCGTAAATAAAGCTAAGTCCACCGCAAACAAGCTAGGACTGACGGCGGCGAGGTGATGATGAACGGTTTGCTTTTATCAACATCATTTTCAGATATCATGCGCAACGTCTGGAACTATGTATCGTCGGGCTACGCCGTACTAATTTACGCTGTGCTGATAATAGTACTTGTTGTAGCGCTTGTAGTTATACTCATGGTTAACGACGGCAAAAATTCGGATACTACGGTGGTAACAATAGACAAGCCTGCCGACGGCGGCGCGCGGGATGGCGATACAAGAGCGAAGAGAGCGGAGGAAGAGGACGGTAACAGGTTTCCGACACTGACGGAGATAGACGGGGAGAGCAGGAAGTATATAAGAGCAGAGTACGACGAGAACATAACGCTAAAAGAGTTGTGTGAAAGCTTTAGGAACTTTGCGGCGTACAAACAAAAGCTGTACTACGATATAACGGACATTAGAAGGTTCATAGCCGGGCTTTCGGTGTCGCATATAACAATACTGCAAGGCATGTCGGGAACAGGGAAGACGAGCTTAGCATATGTGTTTGGAGAGTTTCTGGATAACCCGTCGACGGTAATACCCGTACAGCCGATGTGGAAAGAACGAACGGACCTATTGGGATACTACAACGAGTTCACGAAGCGGTTCAACGAAACGCAGTTGCTGCAAGTAATGTACAAGGCAAACTACAGCAAGGAGATATTCATAACGGTGCTGGACGAAATGAATATAGCACGAGTAGAGTATTACTTTGCGGAGTTTCTGTCGATGCTGGAAATACCCGACGCGAACAAGAGATATTTGGGCGTGGTCACGGATAAGTGGGCAAACGATCCGAAGCAGTTTAAGGACGGGAATATACGGCTACCGGAAAACATGTGGTTTATAGGCACGGCAAACAACGACGACAGCACGTTTGCAATATCCGACAAGGTGTACGACCGAGCGATGGTAATGAACTTAGACGCAAAGGCAGAGCCGTTTGCCGCGCCGCGAGTGAAGAAGGTACACATAACGGCGGAGCGGTTTAAGGAGCTGACGGACGCTGCGCAGCGCGAGTATAAGATGACCAAGCGGAATGCGCGGCGGTTAGACGAGTTAGACAAGTACATGATAGAGAATTTCCGAACGACGTTTGGCAACCGAATAATGAAGCAGATCAAGACGTACATACCGGTGTATGTAGGGTGCGGGGGCGAGGAGCTTGAAGCATTGGACGACATACTGGCAAAGAAGGTGCTAAGGAAGCTTGAGATGCAAAATCCCGTGTACATCAAGAACGCGGCGGAAGGGTTCTGTATGTATCTGGACGAGCTGTTCGGCGCGGACAGAATGCCGCAGTGTAAAGCAGTTATGGATAGGTTGTGCAAAAACGCATAAACTCGGCGGCGCACGGCGTAGCACCACGTGATGCGGACTACGCAGCCACAGGCTGACCATTCGTAATCATGACACAATATATTGGTGAGTGATAAACCAAGTAACGTGCAACATTTGGTTGCCCTCGGTTACGTAGGTGGGTCTACGCGCCCGTCGGCTGCACGTCACCTGTTGTCCGCCTGACGCGCGATTGCACCGCCGAGGCTACCGTATTTGTAGCAATAATGACTTTTAATCAATAATAACTTTTAAGCAATCATTCACTACTATTCACTACTTCTAAGAGGTCAATGACTCAATGAGCAATCTCGACACACTATACCGCGCATTCGCAGATTTCCGAAAGACGACTTCGGACGATCACGACTGCGCGTTGCAACGTCGTCTCGTTGCCGGAACGGATTCCAACAATGATTTTGTGGAAACCGTCAGGTATACGTGTCATATCGAGGAGGACTGGATTCAGGCGATAGAAGAGGGCATGGTCCATGTGGAAAAGGCGATTGCCGAGGAGCGTCAGTTCATTCGAAACAACGGCGAGGTCGTGCCTATAGAAAAGGTCAAGCGCGTATCGCGCGACTCCGTGGAACACCTTGCCAAGCACAGCGACCTTATCACAAAAGAACCGCTCGACGGCGAGCCCGTTATTCCAGATCAGCTGTACACGGTGGAACGGCTAAGCGACTACGCGGTATACGAAAACAGGTTTTTGTACATGCTGTTGAAGTATTTGGAGCAGTTTATATCGCTCAGGTACAACAGCATTGTCGAGCTTGCCAACACCTATCGCGGCAAACTGTACATCGACAAAAGCGTCAAGACGGGCGGGCAAAACGTCAAGTTTAAAGTGGAGCTTAACGAAGAGCGACGCAACGACCCGCTGCTTGCCGAGCTCAACCCCAATAAGTCCATTATCGAGCGTATTTCCATGCTGTACAAAATGGTGACGCATTACCTTAGTGTGCCGCTCATGCTGGAAGTAGCCAAAGCGCCCATGCTGCGCCCGCCGATCACCGTGACCAACGTTTTGCGCATGAACCACAATTTCCGCGGCGCGATGAAGCTGTACGAGTTTGTTTCGTCGTACGACAAGCCGGGATATTCCGCGGAAAAACAGATAAAAAAGCTTAACCCTTTCCCCGATATCCCCGCGGACGAGTTTGCGGAAGTAGAGGCGCTTGCGTCATATCTCGCGTACCAGTACGGTATGGGCGTAAAGGACATCTTGCGCGAGACATACCTTAAGGAAGAGGAAAGGCGTAGGCTGGAGGAAGAAAAGAAAAAGCTGAAAAAGCTTGCCGCGCTTAAGAAGAAAATAGAGCAATCGGGCGGCGTCGAGGAATATATGCTATTGCTTGAAAGCCGCAACCGCGCGCTCGAGGCGGATAGCGTACATCTGACCGCCGCGCGTGCCGAGATAGACAAGCTGAAAGAGGAAATAAACAGACTGGATACGCAGATCGCGCAGCTCACCCTGCTCGCCGACGACCGCGCTTCCGAAATCACCGCGCTGCATAACAAGCACGAATACGACATATCGCAGCTCAAAGCCGAGCACGAGGAAGAGCTGCAATCGACCAAGGCTGTTTTTGCCGACGAGCTAAAGGAGCAAGAGCTACAGCACCTCGAGCATGTCGAAAGAATCAATTCGGAGCACGCCGAGCAAGTTAAAGAGCTTGCGGATTCTCACCACGCCGAGCTGACCGCCAAGGACGAAATTATCAGTCAAAAAGACGATATTATTCGGCAAAAGGACGACGACCGCGACAAGCTGTGCGCTTTGCACGCGGAAGATACAAAACGCATTAGGTCCGAATGCGACGCAATAGTGGCGGCACAGCAGCGATTGGTGGACGAAAAAGAGAAAAAGCTAACCGACGTTGTGGAGGAGAATAAGCTGCTGGCAGAGCTAAAGACGCTTGCCGACGCAAGGCTTACCGCCGTCAAGTACAAGCACGGTTATATGACCCCCGCAGACGACTACACGTCCGAGCTGGCGTTTAACGAGATAGAACGGCAGTACAACATATTCAGCGACTTCTTTAAGCGCACCTGGCGCAAGACAAAAAAGAAAATCCGTAGCGATCTTGCGAGCAAGCTGCTTGCGGGCAATAAGCAAACCGAGCGGCAAACGCAAAGCGAAACGGAAGAGCGTAAAATCGCGGATGCGCAGTCAACCGCAACAGCCGCCGAGCAGCAGAGCCCGACGGAAGAGAGGAAAGACGCGGAGGCAAAGGTCGAGCCTATTATTGTGCCGACAGACGACGGGCATACGCTAAAGCCGATCGACTTTCTGCCCGAAACGCCGATAGACGCCGAGGAGCAAGAGGCGCAACCGCCGGACATTTCGGTAACCGAAGAGATTTCGGATAAAAACAAAAATTCCAAAAAGTAAGGAAGGATGAACAAGAGACGGCGAAAAATATATATCGGCTTACTTGTGGCGATTATCATACTCGGCGCAGTGCTTATCGCAACGCTCGGCGTGTTTTTGAGCAAAGGCGGTCTGATACTGACTAAAGGCGAAATCCGTTCGGAAACGCTTTATGTTATATTGTTGCTTTTTGTGCTTTTGCCGATTGCGCTTGTCGGACTGATCGTCGCTGCGATTTTGCAAAAAAAGCGCATTACCACCGTTGATGGCAAGCTCGAAAGCAGCTCCGACGGAAGCGCGCGGGATGGCGAAACAAGAGCGAAGAGAGCGGAGGAAGAGGACGGTAACAGGTTTCCGACACTGACGGAGATAGACGGGGAGAGCAGGAAGTATATAAGAGCAGAGTACGACGAGAACATAACGCTAAAAGAGTTGTGTGAAAGCTTTAGGAACTTTGCGGCGTACAAACAAAAGCTGTACTACGATATAACGGACATTAGAAGGTTCATAGCCGGGCTTTCGGTGTCGCATATAACAATACTGCAAGGCATGTCGGGAACAGGGAAGACGAGCTTAGCATATGTGTTTGGAGAGTTTCTGGATAACCCGTCGACGGTAATACCCGTACAGCCGATGTGGAAAGAACGAACGGACCTATTGGGATACTACAACGAGTTCACGAAGCGGTTCAACGAAACGCAGTTGCTGCAAGTAATGTACAAGGCAAACTACAGCAAGGAGATATTCATAACGGTGCTGGACGAAATGAATATAGCACGAGTAGAGTATTACTTTGCGGAGTTTCTGTCGATGCTGGAAATACCCGACGCGAACAAGAGATATTTGGGCGTGGTCACGGATAAGTGGGCAAACGATCCGAAGCAGTTTAAGGACGGGAATATACGGCTACCGGAAAACATGTGGTTTATAGGCACGGCAAACAACGACGACAGCACGTTTGCAATATCCGACAAGGTGTACGACCGAGCGATGGTAATGAACTTAGACGCAAAGGCAGAGCCGTTTGCCGCGCCGCGAGTGAAGAAGGTACACATAACGGCGGAGCGGTTTAAGGAGCTGACGGACGCTGCGCAGCGCGAGTATAAGATGACCAAGCGGAATGCGCGGCGGTTAGACGAGTTAGACAAGTACATGATAGAGAATTTCCGAACGACGTTTGGCAACCGAATAATGAAGCAGATCAAGACGTACATACCTGTGTATGTAGGGTGCGGTGGCGAGGAGCTTGAAGCATTGGACGACATACTGGCAAAGAAGGTGCTAAGGAAGCTTGAGATGCAAAATCCTGTGTACATCAAGAACGCGGCGGAAGGGTTCTGTATGTATCTGGACGAGCTGTTCGGCGCGGACAAAATGCCGCAGTGCAAAGCAGTTATGGATAGGCTTTGTAAGAATGCTTAGAGAATGAAGAATTAACCGACGCCGATTATTTTTTACTATTCACTTTTATCTATTATCTTAGGCGCTATAGCGCCGAACAGGAGACCGCCCGATGGCAAAGCGAAATAAATCTGTATACATATTCGGATCGATGCTTATAGGCATTGTGACCGTTCTTGCCGTGCTTTTGATACTTGTCGGAACGGGCGTAATAGATACGTCGTCGCGCGATCTTGTGTTTACGTCGGCTAGCGCGGAAGCTGTGTACGACGGCACAGAGTTTACCGACGATAGCTGGGAGCTCACCTCGGGCGAGCTGAAAAGCGGGCACACGGCAAAGGTAACAGTATCGGGCGCGCAGCTTAACGTGGGCACGAGCGAGAATCACATTTCCGTAACCATAGTGGACGAGCAAGGCGCGGATGTGTCCGACGGCTACAACATAAAGTGCATTGCAGGCACGTTGTCCGTTACGCCGTGTTACTTCGAGATCAAGTCGGGTAGTGCGGAAAAGGTGTACGACGGCACACCGCTCACTGCCGAAAACTACACCGTGGCAGGGGGCGAGCTGCCCAATGGTCACGACATTTCCGTAACCTATACCGGAACGATCACCAACGTCGGCGTTGCGCAAAACAACATGACCGCGCGAATACGTGACGCGAAAAACAGAGACGTTACGGCTAATTTTAAGCTTACGTGCACTCCCGGACGGCTGGAAGTAAAAAAGCTTGCTATCACCTTTAAGTCGGGGGACGCCGAAAAGGAATACGACGGCACGCCGCTCACCGCGCAGACCGCCTCCGTCGCAACGGGCGCGCTTTGTCGCGGGCACAACGTTAAGTACGAATTTACCGGCACGGCGGTAAACGCCGGTACGGCAAGCAATTCATTTACCGCCGTAATAACCGACGGCACTGGCAACGACGTCACGGAAAATTATGCCGTGGATTACGTGTTTGGCACATTTTCCGTCGGCAAGCGCGCTGTGACTGTAGCAACCGATACCGACGTAAAGGTGTACGACGGCACGCCGCTCATTGCGGATAGCTGGCGGGTTGTAACCGATAGGGATACGGGCGAGTGGCGCGCTTCGGGCGCGGCGCAGTCGCTTGTAGGCAACGACAAAATCGTCGTCAATGTTTTCGGCTCGGTAACGGACGTCGGCACTGACGACAACGAGTTTGTAATCGTATCGATCAAGGACGGCGACGGCAACGACGCTTCGCTCAACTACACGGTCAAGGAAGTTACGGGGACTCTGACCGTTACGCCGCGCCCGCTCACCGTTCAGTCGGGAGAGGCGAGCAAGACGTACGACGGTGAGCCGCTGACCAACAACGGCGACGATGGGTGGAGTATTTCGTCCGATACAAATCTTGCGCCCAATCACAGTATTACGGTTATTATCAGCGGCGAACGCACCGAGGTGGGCGAAAGCGCCAACACGATCGCGGAAGTTATTATTACCGACGCGGCGGGCGAGGACGTTACCGCCAACTACGAGATAAAGTATTCCGAGGGCGCGCTTGTGGTAAAGGGCAAAAGCGGCACGTCGTTCGGCAATCCTCCCGTCAGTAACAGAAGCGTAAGCCTGCGACTGTTTTCCGATTACACCGAGGTTGTGTATCTTCGCAATAAAAGCTACGGAGACTATATGGGCTCGGTATTTATGGACGCGCCCGTATATGACGGCGGGCTTGACGGAAAGAGCTGTAATTATCTTGCGTCGTATTCGCTGAAGAACAGCGACGTGGAAACGCGCCTGTTGGATATTAAATTGACGACCGCGCCGTTTGTTGTCCCGTACTACGCCATGCCGTACGGCGAGTACGTGCAAACCGACGACGTGACGTATACGAACTTTGCAAGGGAGTACACTATAGAGCGTTATGTGTACAATTGCAAGTCGGACGACTGCGACAGTCTAAAGCCGCTCACCGAATACACGGAAGAAGAGCTGGCATACAGGCAGTTCGTGTACGACAATTATTTGTACGTTCCGGACGGCACGAGAGCGTATATGCAGCGCATTATCGAGAGTCAAGGCTTTGACAAAATGGATAAACGCGCCGTACTCAAGGCTGTTGCGGACTATCTGCAAAGCGAGAGTACTGCTGTTTATAATCTGGATTACGACAGACAGCTCGATAGAGAGGATGACGTAGTCGTCGCGTTTTTGGATAAGTACCGCGAGGGTATTTGTCAGCATTACGCCATGTCTGCGACTATGCTTTTCCGCACGCTCGGCATTCCCGCGCGCTATACTATAGGATACATGGGTATGGTTCAAGCCGGCGAGTGGACGGATATCACTGTCGGTCATGCTTGGTCGGAGGCGTACGTAGACGGCGCAGGCTGGGTGTTTGTGGAAGCTACCGGCGGCGGCGCTGACAACGGCAACCCCGCCGAGCCCGACGACCCTTACGACCCCGAAGGCGGCAACGGCGGTGAGCTCAGCTCAGGCGACGTTTTTACCGTCAAGCCGATAGAGTGCTTTAAGCAGTACGACGGCACGCCGCTGACTGCGCGCGCTCGCGTTCAGGGTTTGAGCAAGCTTTTGGAGCATAATTACACATTTAATGTGCGCGTCTCCGGCTCACAGACGGAAATAGGCTACGGAGCGAGCGTGATCGATTGGCTGGCGATTTACGACCCCGACGGCAACCTTGTGTACGAAAACGAAGGCGGCGCGGTAAAAATTAACACCACGGAATACAGGTTTGTCATCATGCCGGGCAGACTGCACGTATATAAATACCGAATAGCCGTGCGGACGGGCAGCGCACAAAAAACGTACGACGGCACGCCGCTCACAAACAATAATTATTACTTTATCAACGACACCGCGCTTATGGACGGACATAGGTTTACGCGTATAGACATGGGCATTCAGGTTGACGCGGGCATTTCCGTCAACGCATTTGACGTTACGATAGAGGACGGCGACGGCAACGACATCACCGGAGAATATAGGATCGACGTGGATTACGGCACGCTCGAGGTTCTGCCTATTGCGCTTACTGTCAGTACGCACGGCGCTTCGGCAACACAGTCCGAGCTTAGCGGCATGGGCGGCGCGCTCACATGCGACTTGTACGACATAATCGATGCCGACGGCAATATTATTGCAGAGGGCGTCTGCGGCGCGTACAGACTGAACGGCGGCTTCACGATTAATGTAGAAATCGTCGGCTCGCAAAATCGACGCGGGCGCAGTGACAATATAGTCGGCAGTGTTTCTATAGTAGACATAAACGGCATAAGCGCAATGCGTAACTTTGCCATTACTTACGTATACGGCAAGCTCATAGTAACTTGAGCATAATCAAAATCTTGTAAGGAGGACGTAGCGACATGTTGTACAACGATTATTACAGACGAATGTCAAAGCTTATGACGTTTGCGCGCGCGGTAAAAAAGCACATGCTTGTGATTTTGTTATCGATTTTTGCCGTTCTCGCGGTCACGGCGACACTGCTCGCTACGCGCGGTCTGGTTTACGATCGCGACGATTGCCCCGCACAGGTGGAGTACGGTCAGTCCATAAGCTATACAGCAGGCGCATTCCTTGCCGGCGACGTAGCTTACGAATATCGCGCCGACGGCAGCACAGAATGGGGCAAAACTCCGCCCACTCGCGCCGGTAAGTATTATGTTCGCGCCGTATCGTCCAGAACGGGCGGCGCGCCCAGCTACGGCAAGGTACATGCCGTAACGATCCTGCCCAAAAAGATCGACGTTTCCGTCGGCAACACTACCGTGTTCGGCGAAAATCCGAGCGTGACGGCGGAGCTGTCCTACGGCGATACTATCGACTGTACCGGATTTTTCTACGCCGACCCTTCGCGCAACGCTACTACCGTAAAGGCGGTTGCCGAGTCCGTAGTTATTACCGACAAGAACGGCGAGGACGTAACATACTGCTACGATATTTCCACTCCGACTTGCCCGATAGTATTTACGCCGCGCAAGATAGGCGTAACCGTCGCGGATAGAACGGCGGAGTACGACAATACGCCTAAGGCGTTTGGCGGCTACGAGCTTTCGAGCGGCACGCTCGCCGACGGCAACATGCTCGTTTGCGTGTCAACTACCACGCTGACCGACGTGGGAGAGGTTAGCGTAAACCCGAGCTTTCGTGTGCTCAACGGCGACGGCGTGGACGTTTCCGCCAATTACGATATTGCAAAAAACACAGGTAAGATTTCCGTCACACAGCGCATAGTGTACGTCACGTCGGGCAGCGCCGAGGGCGTGTACAGCGGCAGTGGTTTTTCGTGCGCCGACTACGAGATAACAGGCAATACTTCCGTAGTGTCGGGGCACAGGCTTTCGCTCGAGCTGCATTCCTCTCTGACCGACGCGGGCGAATGCGAAAACATGATGGCGTTTAAGGTGTACGACGGCAACGACAAGGATATTTCGAGCAACTATTCCATAGTGCTCACGGCGGGCACGCTCACCGTTACGCCGCGCGCGGTTACCGTAAAGTCGGCGGACAAATCGTGGGAGTACGACGGCGCGGCGCACAGCTATGCGGCGTTGGCGGACAACGGCATTGACGGACTTGTAAAAGGTCACAGCGTTTTGGTGAATACCGAGTCCGCGGTAATAACCGACGCAGGCACGGCAGACAATGACATAACCGTGACTATAGTAGACGGGGACGGCACGGACAAAACGGGCAATTATAAAATAGCGTACGATCCCGGCACGCTTACCGTAACGCGCAAAACGCTCACCGTAATAACCGCCGCGGCGCAGTTTGTTTACGACGGTAATCCGCACGGCATGGCGGCGCTACACAGCGTAGAAGGCTTGATAGACGGTCACAGCGCGATGGCAGATAATACAATCGGCACATACACCACCATAACCGATGTCGGCATAGACGGCAACGAAGTTAAGGTGATTGTGTCGGACGGCTACGGCGTAGACAAAACGCATAACTATAGCATTATGTACATGTACGGCGTACTTAGGGTTAACGAACGCCCGATAACCGTTAAGGCGGCGGACGTCAGCCGAGAGTACGACGGCACTCCGTTCACATCCGACCGTTACGAGATAATATCCGACTACAAGCTTGTTGAGGGGCACGTCGGCGTAGCAAGGGGCGGTAGCGGAATCACGAACGTCGGTACGTTTAGTAATGTGATTGTCGACTTTATGGTGTTCGACGGTGAAACGGAAGTGACGGGAAACTACGCAATCACATTTGCGGCAAATCGCGGCACGCTCACCGTAACGCCGCGTGTTATTACAGTCAAGTCGGTCGACGCTGAGTTTACTTACGACGGCACGGCAAAATTCAAAAACGAGATTGAATCAGTCGATAGACTTTTAGACATACATACGATATGTGTAAATAAACAGGTAGGTGCGTACGCCACAATTACCGACGTGGGCACTGCGGACAACGATATACTTACTTATATACTTGACGCCGACGGCATTGTCGTGTCGGGCAACTACAAAATAATTCATGTGCCCGGCACGCTCACGGTGAAACCCCGTCCCGTCACGGTCAAGTCGGCAAGCCTATCCAAGATATACGACGCTACGCCGCTGATAGGCGAAGCAGACGACTTTGAGGTTGTGGAAGGTGATTTTGTGCTCGACCACAATGGCAGCGCGTATTACGATATCGGCAGAATCGGCGTGGGAAAAATGCCTAACGTAATCGACGAATTCTCAGTGTTTTCGGGCGAAACAGACGTCACAAAAAATTACAAGATAACAATATCGGAAGAGAAAGGCACGCTTACCGTAACGCCGCGCCCGATCAAGGTCATTGCCGACGATAAGGACAAAAAGTTTGTTTACGACGGCGAGTGGCACGGCTACTTCGGTTGCACTATTGTGCCCGTTTCGCCGCTTGGCGAAGACGACGATGCTATAGTAGGCGGTCAGACCGTACAGCGTATCGCATATACTTCGGCTACGCTTCGCGACGTAAAATATGACGAGTATGGCAATGTTACAGGCATTAATAATAACATGTTTATCGTCATAAACGACGGCGAAGCGGTCACAACGCAAAACTACCAAATAGAATACGACCTCGGCACGATAACAGTAACGCCGCGCCCTATAACCGTTAGGGCGGGGTCTGACAGCAAAATCTACGACGGCACGCCGCTCACCTCAAATGAATTTGTTGTCACTTCGGAGCTGGGAATAGTTAAGAATCAAATCGGCGTTGCCGAGTGCAATGGGTCTATAACCGAGGTGGGAACGGCAAACAATACTATCGAGCATAATCTTAAGGTTTACGATGGCGACGCTGACAAAACGGCTAACTATGATATTACCTACGACGACACCCCCAATACGCTGACAGTTGAGGCGCGCCCGATTACCGTAACCACGAAATCGCATACATTCACCTACGACGGCAACGACCACGATTGGAAGTACTTTGATGTCACTCCGACGCCGCCGAGACTTGAATCAACCGACGTGGCAATAATAAGCACGCACCATGCGGTAGTTGACGAGTCGGACGTAACCATAGTCAACGAAGTTACGTTGCCCGACGCTACCGGTGTTTCCGGTACGCCAAATCGCTTTAATATTTTTGTGCTTGACGAAAACGGTGAGGACAAAACATACAATTACGATATAGTCTACGTATATCAACGGATATGGGTTCGTCCGCGCCCGATAAGGGTGTGCACCGAGTCTAAGGAATTTTTGTACGACGATGCCGACCATTCGCATGTAGAATATACCATAGCGTACTTATTGGCTACCGATGGCGACGACAAGCCGATAATCGATAAGCACAAAGACGAAGTCGTGTCGTTTACTACCGTGCACGACGTTATGCGTAACAGCACTTCCGTTCTTAACGAAGTAATCGGCACGGACAACAATATAGTATTAGCTATCAAAGACAAAGCGACCTCTAACGACGTTACGTACAACTACGATATTTTTTACGTGTACGGCGAACTGACGGTCAATCCTCGTACCATAACGGTGACTACTTGGTCGCAGACGTTTATGTATGACGACACCGAACATAGCTTTTTGAGTTATACAATATCCAATCGCGCGCCGCTTGCGGAAAGCGAGCCGGGCATTTTGAGTGTGCATAAGCCCGAGGTAGATTGGTATACAGAAGTGCGCGACGTCATGCGTGATATAAATGGGAATATACTTACCCATACAAATGCAATATTAATAAAAATATCCAAAAGGTCGGACGGCGTAGACCAAACGCACAACTATGACATTCAGTACGTGTACGGCAAGCTTACCGTAACGCCGCGCCCGATAGAGATAACAACGGGCTCGCAGTCCTGGATATTCGACGGCATGTACCACAGCAATACCGAGTACAGCGCAAAGGCTTTGTTTGAGCTTAATGACGGCGAAACGGCTTTGGCAAGCGGGCACAAGATTTGGCTTGTCAATCGCCCTGTCGCGGTGCGCGACGTCAAGCGCGACAGGGACGGCAATGTGATCGGGTACGAGAATAATTCCGGTTTGAAAGTTGTGCGCGAAAGCGATAACGCCAACACTACGACTAACTACGAAATAACTTATAACTACGGCACGCTTACTATCACGCCGCGCCATATAACCGTGCGTATCGGACGCGAAGAGTTTATAGACGGCGTAAACAGCTGGGTTTACGACGGCGAGTGGCATAAAGACGATTATGCCGAAATAGTCGATACCGTTTGCGACGACGCGCCGCCCGAGGAGCTGGAAAAGACAGGATTATTGGAAGGACACGTGATCGAGTATCTTTGGACAAGTGTCTGTGAAGTAAATAGAGATAGCTATGATTACAGCTATATTAACAGAATATTTATCACAAGCATAAAGCAGCCGGGTGCGCTTGCTCGTGATAATGACATGAGCAATTATCAGATACATTATATCTATGGCAAGCTTCGCATTCTTCCGCGCCCCATAACAATTTATACGTCGAACTATGCTTGGTCGTACGACGGGCAGCCGCATTCCGATTACCAAGTGACGGTAGACGAAAACACGCCGTTAGCCAATGGCAATTGGATCGTTAATGATGAAAGATCGGTATGCGAGATTACCGAAGTGGGCAAAAAGCAGAACAAGTTCGGCGTTGTTATATACGGGCTTTACTTCCAAGACGATTCGGATTCCGACTTTGTTGCAACCGGCAGCTACGAAATTACGTACGTGTACGGCGAGCTGGAGATAGTTGAGGGCGAGGTCGAAGGCGGCGATAACGGTGAGCACGGCGGCAATATCGGCGGCGGAGGCTTGGGCGGCGGAAGCGGCGAAGGTGGAGGCGGTGACGGCGAGCCCAAGCTGTTGTTTACCATAAGCACCAACTACAACGGACATATTTATCTGCGCCAAAACAGCTACGGCGATTATGTTTTGGGGCAAAGCGTGTCCTTCCTTGACGCCGAGGAATTTAACGGGCTTATAACTGTAGGCGGCAAGTTTTACGGCATGAACTACCTGCCCACTACGATTTTGCAAAACAGCGTATCTAAGTACTATTTGAATGTACAGCTTGAAGACAAGGGAAATTTTGTCGTTCCGTACTTTGCGGCATTCGGCGACACATCGCAAATCCAAACGAGCGACGTTTGGTATTATTTGCGCGGCAATGAGCTAAGCTATACGCTCAATTTCCATCCGTACATGTATGCAAACGACCACGGCTCGGCGCTGAGCGGCGGCTTGGATTGGAGGTATTCCGGCATAGAGCGTGAGTACTACAACTTTGTTTTATCCAAATATTTGCAGATTCCCGATTCCACCAAACGCTATATGGACGGCATTATCGCCGAGCAAAACTTTAGTCTTTCCGACCCCGATATAATATCCAAGGTTGCGCAGTATATTCAAAACTCCGCGGCTTACAACCTGGAATACGATACAAGGCTGGATAGCGAAAACGATATTGTAGTCGAGTTTTTAAGGAAGTACAAGCAGGGCGTTTGCCGTCACTATGCTGCGGCGGCTACCATGCTGTTCCGTGCGATAGGTATTCCCGCGCGTTATGTGTGCGGCGTTTCGGCAAACGGCGACGGCACGGGCAGTCCCATTCAGGTTACAAGCGATCGCGCTCACGGCTGGACGGAAGTTTATATCGCAGGTATTGGCTGGATACCTGTAGAGGTAACAAGCAGCAACAGTATGGGCAGCGGCGGCGGTGGCGGCGGCTACGGCGATAATATCGGCAACGGCAAGCTGTCGCTTACGATCAAGCCGATCGACGTGTATGTAAGCGCCGCGCCTGCCAAACCGATCAATGCCGTTATTCAGACGGCGGGCAACGTCGACCTTAACTACCTAATCAACAACAAGGGCTACTACTACGACGTTGTTGTAGAGCAAACCGCGCCCGGCGTTAGCGAGATCAAAAGCTTTAAGCTGTACAATCTTTTGGGCGAGGACGTCACAAGCGAGCTTGAGGGCAATATAACATTCCTGCCGGGCAAGCTGGTTGTGACTAACAAAAAACATATAACCGTCGAGATGTCGTTTGTTGCTCAGACGTATAACGGCACGCCGCTTAAGTTTGAACCGGAAGACTACATTGTTATTGACGCGCCCATAGGGTATACCGTTACGCTCGATTTGTCGCGAATGAGTATGATCGCTGCGGGTAAGCTCACTACCGAGGGCTTGCGGGATATGCTCGATAGCGAGTACGGGCAAAATATGTGGTATACTGTTTTGAATGCCGAGGGCGTGGACGTTACGAGCGAATACTTTATATCGTTTATTGGCAATGTCGAGGACGCGAGCGTTGTGGCGAGCCTAAAAGCGGACACGTCAATCATGACTGTGCTGGAGGTTTCGCGCAGGCGCGTGGAGTTTACGTCAACTTCCGTGTCTAAAAAGTACGACGGAACGCCGCTCGAGGGAGAGGTTACTTATTCCCAATCGGAGCTTGCCGCGGGGCACAAGGCGGTCATTACCAAGACTGCGTCAATAATCGACGTAGGGGAAACAGTAAGCACATTTGAAGTCAAAATCGTGGATGGCGAGGGCGTTGACGTCACGGACAATTACATTATTGTTTGCGCCAACGGTATGCTTACAGTAACCGAATAAAACGGATCAACAGTATATGGATTTTTTTGAGAGCGATAATTTTAATGCGGAAAGAATAGCCGAGGAGGCGGAGCATTTGCGGCACGTCATCGATATGATGAACGAGCAAATTGCGCTGCTCGAAAACGATGGATTTGCCTATCGCATAGTCAATATCTACGACGCGAACGAAGTGGAAGAATACCGCACCGAGAAGTTCCGCCACGACGTGCGTATTCGTGACGCCGAAATTCTTAGGCGGTCGTTAGGCACTCCGTATTTTGCGCGCATGAAGCTTGTGCCGATGGGACGAGCGGGCGAGCAGTACGACGTTCCGTCCATTACAAAGGCGCGCACGCTGTCGGACGGCGAGTATTTGGGCGATGACGCGGACATCTACGTCGGCGCAAACGTGATCGTATACAAGGAAAAAATCATTGTGTTCTCGCACAACTCGCCGTTAGGCAACAAGGTGTACGAGCGGTTTGACGGCGGCAAAATCGAGTACGGCGGCTATGAGTACAAGGTAGTTTTCAGGCGCAAGTTTGATATCAGAGGCGGCAAGCTCGAGGCGGTGTTTCAGGACTTTTCCGCCGAGCATGGCGGCATTGTGTACGACAAGTTTTTGGCGCATATGCTCAAGGTCAAGCGCGGCGATAAGCGACTTACGGATATAATCCCGACAATCCAAGCCAATCAGAACGCTATTATAGTTCGCCCTGCCGACGAGAATTTTGTTGCATCCGGTTGCGCGGGTTGCGGCAAAACAATGCTGCTGTTACAGCGGCTTGAATACCTGTCGTTTAACAGAAAAATCGAGCAGGAAAACGCGCTTATCATCGCGCCGAGCGAGCGCTACACCGCGCATATTCAGCCTGTAGTGGACGACCTTATGATCAACGCCGTGCGTCGCGTGACAATGGCTCAGCTCTACCGCGAGCTTATATTGTCGCTGCGCGGCATAAGAGCTTCCGAGCGCAAGACTTTGAGTTCAATGTCGCCCGTCGGGGACGAGAGCCTGTCCGACGAAGTTGTAATAGCGTGCTACGGCGATAAGGTTAAGCGCAAGCTGATATCCTCGCTGTCTACCGCGAGGCAAAATTACAAGACCAAGCTTGCCGCGTACCGCGCTCAACTCGAGCAGTACGAGCGCGAACAGGCTTACGGCGTTTACGCCACGCCTACGGTAGAAAAACCGCGCCCGCCGGCAGTAGCTGTCGATTTGAAAAAGTTTGATTTTTTGCCCGATTTGGGAGATAAGCTTACAAAGTGTAAGCTGTATCTACTGCTTACGGCATACTGCTATATTTTGGGCAAGCCGGATTTTTCCGCGACGCTGTTCATTGACGAAGGGCAGGACTACTTCTTTAACGAGTACAAGCTTCTATCGGAATGCACCAAGGCGACGATCAATGTTTTCGGCGACACCAACCAACAGCCCGTGGAAAACCGCGGTATTGACGACTTTAATAGGCTGGACGCGCTGTGGGATTTGAGTCGCTATTCGCTTAACGAAAACTACCGCAATGCGCGCGAGATCACCGAGTATGTAAATAATCTTCTCGGAATGAACGTAACCTCGCTCGGCTTGGACGGTGGGACGGTGAGTAAGCTTGCGCTTAGCGATATACCCAAAGCATTGGCGGAGTGCGGCGACGACCGTGTGGCGGTAATATATTCGCCCAACGATAAAACGACCGCCGAGTATTTGGCTCGCACCGTTCCGCAAGAGTTGCTGTACACCGTGGTGCAATGTAAAGGGCTGGAGTTTGAGCGCGTGTATGCGTGCGGCGAGCTTACGGACAAGGAAAAATATATAGCGTATACTCGTGCGCTCGATTCGCTTACCGTTTGCGGATAAAAACCTGAGTCGTTTAGTTATCACCGATTTTGCACAAACTTTTAGTGATTTGTTCACAGTGCGGTCATGACCAATTCAAACGAACCGTATATAATAATATCTACGGAGATATCAATATGAAAGGATTGAAAAGATTATTTTACTTGACGGCAATATTTGCGGCGGCGATTGTAGCTTTTGGCGGCTGTGCTAGCGAACAAAAGGACGTGACGCGCGTGACCGCTTACGTCGCTACCGAAACGCGTGCGACCCCCGGCTCTACGGCGGATGTCGTAAGCATGGTCGCGGAGTCGGTTGTGGAAATACGCACCGAATCGGTCACTACACAGTGGGGCATGCAGTATGTTGTATCGGGTGCGGGTAGCGGCGTTATCGTTGCGCACGACTCGGATTTTCAAACCTATTATATAGTCACCAACAATCATGTTATCGAGGGCGCGCGGCAGATAAAAGTATCGTTGCGCTCGGGCGGCGCGGACTATTCTGCCACGCTCATCGCGTCCGACGTTGAGGGCGATATAGCCGTTATTTCCATTAAGGAAAGCAGTACGCTCAATGTGGCGGTGTGGGGGCACAGCTCGGGGCTTTTGGTCGGCGAGGACGTTATAGCAATCGGCAATCCTTTGGGGAGTCTCGGCGGCACGGTCACAAAAGGCATTATTTCCGCGACGGAACGGTCTATTCCCGTCGGCAACTACACCATGACTCTGCTCCAAACGGACACCGCAATCAATCCCGGCAACTCGGGCGGCGGTCTGTTTAATATGCGTGGCGAGCTTGTGGGCGTTGTCAACGCCAAAACCTCGGACGAGGAAGTAGAGGGCATTTGCTTTGCTATCCCCGCAGACACAGCGAGGAAGCTTTTTGACGACCTTGTAACAAACGGCGTTGTAAGCGGCAGGGTTACGCTGGGCATATCTGTTGGCGTGTACGACGCAAGCACGGTGTACGTTACGACTGTTGGCGAAGCTTGCGACGGCGACTTTAAACAGTATGACCGCATCGCCAAAATAAACGACGTTGCAGTTACGTCGCTCCTTACGTACCACGACGCGCTGTCCGCGCTAAAGCCCGACGAAAAAGCTACGGTAACTGTGTATCGACATATCCGAAACGTGCAGGGATTTTTCGGCTCGGTCACGCCTGTCTTTTCCGACACGCCGACCGAAATTACCGTCACTGCTAAGCAATTGAAAAAAGGTGAGAGCATATGATTCATTCTATGAGCGGCGGAAAGCTTTCAGATTACGGTAGCTACACGTTTGTAAAGCTAAAGTTTGAGGGCGATGAACGTACGTACTGGTATATTTGCGAATTCGAGGTGGAGGAGGGCGACAGAGTGTCCGCGCCATTCGGTGTGAGCGGATTATCTAAACCCGCAACCGTAGTTAAGGTCGAGTGCGGCGTATCGGGTCAGGTCGCGCCCATTCCGATCAAGCGCGCCAAACGCGTTTTGCAAAAGCTGTAGCAACGTATCGCTTGACAATAATCGAGTAGCGGAGTATAATACAATTATGTTTTTGAGCGCTTTACAAGGCTATGTGGTCTTTATAATAATTGCCGTGGTCATGTTACAGTACGCCTTTGCGGTGTTCTGCCTGCTTAAGCTCGCGTACTTGGATATTCCCAAAAAACGTTATATCCTGTGGAACTTGTTTATTCTTATCGTGTTCTTTATCGGCGGCACAGCGTTCCTCGTGTATTACTCTAAGCACCCCGATCTTCGTATTCCCAAGGACGCGCTTCCAGAGCAAACGGAGCAGCCTCGGGAGGAAAAAACCGAAGAACAGACCGCTGCCTCGGAAACGACCGAAAATGCGGATAACGAATAATACCACCCCTCGAGAAATCGGGGGATTTTTTTACGTAAAAGTCATATAAACAAATTAAATCTATTGAAGTTCGCAATATATTGTGTTAAAATATCTGTATGGAAAAACGCACTAAAAACGCCGTTGTCACGCTTGCCGTAGGACTCGCGCTGAATATTCTGCTTGGCGTGACTAAGCTGGTCGCGGGGATCTTATCGCGCTCGGCTTCGGTCGCGTCCGACGCGCTTAATAATATTTCGGACGCGGCGGTGTCTATAGTGACGATAATCGCAACGGCGCTTGCGGCACGGCGCGCAGACCACGACCATCCGTTCGGACACGGCAGGTACGAGTACATAGCTACGTTTGTCGTGGGCGCGGGCATACTCGCCGTCGGCGTGGAGGCGTTTATAAGCGGCATAGAGCGCATAATCGAGCCTGTCACAATGAACATAGGTGTTATCGTGTGGGTGACGCTTGTGGGTTCAATCGCAGTAAAGGGATTTATGGCTGTGTTGTATTTTACGCGTGCTAAAATGAGCGTTGCGGGCGGCGACACGCTAAAAGCCGCGGCGGTAGACTCGGTATCGGACGCGGCGGTAACAGCCGTTGTGCTGTGCTGTATGATCGCCGAATTGTATACCGGCGCGCACATAGACGGTTATGCCTCAGTCGCTGTAGCTGTGGTTATCGTGGTGTTTGCGGTCAAGATACTCAAAACAACGATTAGCAGATTGCTCGGCGAACGCCCCGATTCCGAGCTGTACGACACGGTACGCAACATTATTCTGTCGTTTGACAATGTGGTGTCGGTGCACGACCTGATCATCAACGATTACGGCGCGGCTACCAAGATAGCCGAAGCGGACGCCGAGTTTCCGAGCAGCATGAGCTTTGTCGAAGTCCATTCCGTGTGCGACGGGATAGAACGCGAGGTTTACGACCAAACGGGAATTAGACTGTGCATTCACGCCGACCCCATAATCGACAGTGACGAGCGTCTGATGGTTTTGCGCAAGCGTGTGTCGGAAATACTCGGCGCATACGGTGCGACCGCGCATGACATATCGATCAACGACGACAAGAGCTGTGTAGAGCTGGATATTCATCTTCCGCTCGATAAGTCGCCCGAAGCGGAAATAACGGCGCAGGTCAAGGCAAGCATTGTAGCCTATTTGCCGTACGACGTTTGCGTAAACGTCGATTATATTTGAGCGAGGTGCAATTATAAGCGCAGCCATGAAAAAGGTAATAATAGGCATGTCGGGCGGCGTGGACTCCGCAGTCGCGGCGTATCTTCTTAAAGCGGACGGCTACGACGTGACGGGACTTTTTATGCACAATTGGGAGGAGGACGGGCAGTGCCCCGCCGCCGAGGATTGGCGCGACGTCCAAGCCGTTTGCGAAAGATTGAATATTAATTGCTATTCGGTCAACTTTGCGGGCGAGTACATGGACGGCGTGTTTGATTACTTTCTTAAAGAGTACAGAGCGTACCGAACGCCCAATCCCGACGTGCTGTGCAACCGCGTAGTTAAGTTCGGCGCATTCCGCGACTACTGCATGCAGATCGGTGCGGAGTATATTGCTACGGGTCACTATTGCAAGCGCGACGGCTATAGACTACTGAAGGCGGCGGACGGCAATAAGGACCAAACGTACTTTCTTAATCAAGTTAAAACGGAACAGCTTAGTAACGTGCTTTTTCCGCTCGGCGATTTACTGAAACCGCAGGTGCGCGAGATTGCCGAAAAGCTAAACCTTCCCGTCGCCAAAAAGAAAGACAGCACGGGCATATGCTTTATAGGCGAGCGCAAGTTCAAAAAATTTTTGGCGGAATATCTGCCGGCTCAACCCGGTGATATTGTGGACGAGGGCGGCAACGTCGTGGGTAGGCACGACGGACTGATGTACTATACGCTCGGTCAGCGGCGCGGTTTGGGTATAGGCGGCGTTAAGGGCGAGGTCGGCAGATGGTTTGTGCTCCGAAAAGACGTTAAGAATAATCACCTTGTTGTGTCGTGCGGCGACGAGAGCGGACTTATGTCGCGCAAGGTGTTAGGGACTGATTTTAACGTGATTGGCGAGTTCGACATGCCGAAAGAGCTGCGGTGCACGGCAAAGACGCGCTATCGTCAGCCCGATCAAGCGGCTACGCTATCTGTCGCAGCAGACGGAAGGTTTACGCTTGACTTTGACGATCCGCAACGCGCGGTCACGCCCGGGCAGTACGCCGTGGTGTACGTTGGCGATAGATGCTTGGGCGGCGGAGTAATCGAGAGTACGGAAGTATAGTATGGTTGGCAAGGTTTTTAAGATAGCTGCATTCACGCTGTTTGGGATTGCGTTCGCGCTTGGCGCAGGAGCGATCGTCGGGATAAGTGCGAACGGCGAGAGCGAGGTTGGCGGTTGGCTGCTGCTCGCGGCAGGGATTACCGTTATTGTCGCGGGCATTTGCGCCGTTGCCGCTATTATTTTCGGCAAGGGCAGTGCAGCCGAAAAAACGGGCAAGTTTATTCTTTTGTCGTCGCCGTTTACGTGCCTTATAGTTATCGTCGGGGCGGTCGTTCTAACCGTCGGGGCGCTTGTAATATTTGTTATATACTGCGCAGGCTCGATGTATGCGTAGCCCTTTACAAAGACTATAATTAATGATAGAATAATGCAAGGAGATAATAATGACTTTAGCCGAATTATTTACGAATCCCGAATACATGCTTTATGCGATAACGATGTGCTTGTTTTTGCCTGTGTTTTTGCTCAGCATAATAGCTTCGGTTCGAGTGAACACAGTATTTGCCAAGTACAATCGTATCCAAAGCTCATCCGGCATATCTGCGCAAACGTATGTGCGAAACTTTTTGGAGAGTGAGGGCGTGAGCGGAATCAAGCTCGCGGCGGTGCGCGGCAATCTTACCGACAACTTCAATCCTACAACCAACACGATTTCGCTTTCGGACAGCGTAAGAAATTCCTCGGCAGTCGGCGCGATCGGCGTTGCTTGCCACGAGGCGGGACATGCCGTACAGCACGCAAAAAAATACTTCTTCTCTGCGGCGCGACTGAAGCTTGTTCCCGTTGTGAATTTTGCGAGCACACTTATGTGGCCTATATTCATAATCGGCTATATCCTCGGCTTTGCCTCAAGCTACGGTGCGATCGGCGAAATACTGCTCATTATAGGATTGACGGTTATGGGGCTTACGTTACTGTTTTCGCTCGTCACGCTCCCGACAGAATTCGACGCAAGCCGCAGAGCGTACAAGTACCTTAAAACGTGCATGCTTCCGCATGAGGCAGCGGGTGTGAGGAAGGTGCTTACCGCCGCTGCAATGACTTACGTCGCGTCGTTTATGATGACGGCATTGCAGTTTTTGCGCCTGCTCGCACTGCTCCTTATGCGCAGAAACAGGGACTGATATAATGATGACAAAAAGCAAAACCGCCCGATTGATTTAGGGCGGTTTTACTTTGTTATTCAGTCGCATTCGGAGATGTCGTCTATAAATTCGTTTTTAAGCGCGTAGGTGTGCAAATGCGCAGCGTTGTTTTTGTCGATCAGGAAAAACTTGTTGCCTTTTTCCCACGTGCATTCTATAAGCCGTTCGTAGTCGCGGAAAAATGCGGACAGCGTGTCTTTGGTTATGACTCCTTTGAGCTCGTCGGACAGCATAGCATATGCCGCGGCGGGCTCATTCGACTTTAGCAGGGCAAACAGCCGCGCAATATGGCTCTTGGGCGGGACGGGCTTGTGATTTGTGCCGTAGACAATAAGATACCGCGGAGACAGCGACAGTATGTAGTGGTCTTGGCTCAGCCGAATCCCAAGCGCGAGCTCGGTATTGACGTTTTCAGTACCGCACAATTTAACCGTGTACGGCAATAGCGAGTGCTTGAGCGGCAGAACCGTCACGTACACTACGTCGTATTCGGACATGTATATGCTGTCAGCCTGTTCGCAGAACTCACCGTTTATCATGTATATGCATTCAAATTCGCTTTGTATGTGCAATTCCATATTCTATAATTATGATATTTGTGTCTGCAATATGTATAGAATATTCGCCTTTAGGTAATTATTTACATACCGAATAATATGACTTAAAGGAGTTTTTTATGAACAACAATTGGACGGTGGAGCAGACCAAGGAGCTGTTTAGCATGGCGTTCCGCGCAAAAAAAGACGGAAAGAGTTTGTCGGCGGCGTTTCGTGACATGGCGAACAAGACGGGGCGGTCGGTCAATTCCGTGCGCAACTATTATTACGGTCAAGCCAAAACGTTTGAGCTTGTGCCCGAGGTAGCGACAAAGCTCGGCATAAAGATGCATGACACGGCTCGCGAGCGGTTTGTGCCGTTTTCCGACGTCGAGACGGACGAGCTTATCCGCAGCGTGCTAATTGCCAAGGGCAGGGGTATAAGCGTGCGCAAGGCGATCATGAGCATGTCGAACGGCGATCCCAAAACGGCGCTTCGTCTTCAAAACAAATACCGTTCGTGCCTACGCTCTCACCGCGACAGGGTAGAGCGCATTGTAGCCGAGCTGACTGCAAAGCACATGCCTTGCCAAAACCCTTACAACGACGGCAGCGATAACTTTGCGCGACTCACCGAATATATTGCGTCGCTCGACGAGCGCGGCGCGCACAAGTTTTTGAGCCTTATAGAAAAGCTTACCTAATTCGGAATAATGTTGAGGCTCTTCGCCTGCGGCTCAGAGTGACAAAATAGAAAAGTAAAGCAAGTATTCCGATTCAACAAATCGAAGTAAAGTTATCTTGCCTGCTTCTTTTTTAAAAAGTGACAAAATAGAAAAGTAAAGCAAGTATTCCGATTCAACAAATCGAAGTAAAGTTATCTTGCCTGCTTCTTTTTTAAAAAGTGACAAAATAGAAAAGTAAAGCAAGTATTCCGATTCAACAAATCGAAGTAAAGTTTTCTTGCCTACTTCTTTTTCAAAAGAAGTAGGTTTTGCTTGATATTTCTATTACGGTGTGGTATAATCCTTTTATAGAATTAATTGGTATAGGGGATTAGGCATCATGGCGGTAAAAGACAGAAACGGAAAGACCGAGGCGGAGTTTTTGCGCGATTATGATGTCACCAAGTATTTCCGCCCTTCGGTGACGGTGGACGCGGTTTTGTACCGTGTGCTGTCCGCGGATGCTTTGCGCGTGCTTCTTATTAAGCGCGGCGGACACCCGTATATAGGAATGTTCGCATTCCCGGGCGGGTTTGTGGAAAAGGACGAGGATTGCGAGACTGCGGTGGCTCGTGAGCTTATGGAGGAAACGGGTGTGGTAGGCGTGTCGCTTTGCCAGCTGGTAACGGCGTCTACGCCCGACCGCGATCCGCGCTGGCGCAACATAACGGTGGTGTACTGCGGCGAAGTAAAAGACGATATCGACTTTGCCGCAGGCGACGACGCCGCCGACGCCCGGTGGTTCGATATTCGGCTTGTCGGCAGCACATTAAAGTTTGCCGCAATCGACGGAACAGAAAGCTTTGACTGCACTCTCGATATAGCGCGCGACGCGTTTGGGCATGTCGATATTAACAATACAAAAATCGTGGAGCGAGGGTGTGTCGCCTTTGACCACGCTAAGATTATCTGCTATCTGATAAATGAGCTTACAAGGAGGACACGATAAAATGATAATAAATTTGGTTGCAACCGGCGGTACTATTGGTAGCCGCTTAGTAAAAGGCGAGCTTGTTATATCCGACGCCGCAACAGAACAAATCGCGGCAGTAATAGGCGCAAACAAGATTTACGGTGATTTTAAAATACATAGCGCCGGAGTCGAGTTTGCCGACCTAAATACATTAAGATTGACTATAGAAAAAGCTGCGGACGGCGCGGACGGCGTGGTAGTGACTCACGGCACGGATACGCTTGCATTTACCGCGTCGTACTTGGCGTATGCGTTTTCCTCCACCAAAATCCCGATCGTTTTGTGCGCGGCGGACAAGCCGCTCACCGACGTTGACAGCAACGGCTTTGACGTGCTCAACGCTGCAAAGGGCTTTATTGCGCGTGGCGAGCGCGGCGTGTATGTATTGTACAAAAACCCCGGGGAAGTGGTGCGTATTCACCACGGCGCGCGGCTTATTCCTGCGCACATGCACGAAAACTTTTATTTCTCGCTGGGCGGCAGCACGTTCACTCCCGATAGCGGACTCATGCGCGGCATGAACTTCGAGCTGGAAACGGGCAAGGTGCTGTGCATTATTCCGTACATGGGTATGGACTATTCCGCTTACGACGTAAAGAACTACGCGGCGGTCGTTCAGGTCGCATATCACTCCGGCAGAATCAACACGGTCGCGTTTAATAAGTTTGCGGCGAACAACCCGAATGTTCCTATATTCCTGCTTTCGGCAGATAAGAAGTATGCGGCGAACACATTCCCCAAAAACGTGGTGCAGTGCCCGTCCATAACCCAGACCGCGCTGTACATTAAACTGCTTATCGGCGTAAAAAACAATGTGAAGGATTTGGCGGCATTCGTAAAAAAGAACGTTTGCGGCGAGATAGTGGAGTAGGGATAATTAAGAATGCAGAATTAAGAATTAAAATAAGGATGAGACTCCTCAGTGGGCAGAAAATGTTTGGAGTGACAAAAGAACAGCCCGCACAAGTTTATAGCTTGTGCGGGCTGTTTGAATTTTTATTTTTTGCGGTTACGCCGCCGCTTGCGCGGCTTCGTAGGCGGACTGCCAGGGTCTGACCCACTGTATGCCGCCGTTGCGGTTTGTGACAGATGCAATCTTGCCTTGCGCGTTGCGCGTGACTTCCGCAAGCAAGCTTGTGGTTATACCTTTTACAGCAACGCGAACCTGATTGCCGTTTTCTACGCGGTACACGTACTTGCTTCCGTCCGCGTTAGTGCCGATATAATATGTATCAGTTCCGTCGTAGCGGTAGCCGTATCCGCTTAGCGAAGTCGTATAGTAGTATGTCGCGCCGGTGTCGCCGAATTTATATACGCTGTTGCAGTATCTTGTATTAGCGCTTGTGCTAGTCCATACAAAGACGTCGGAGCTGTCGGTACGGCGCAGAGCGGGAGCGAAGCTTCCGTTCTCTATATACAGCGCGTCACCGTCGGGAGTGAGGTAAGTCTTTCCGTCAAGCGTGTACAGTGTGTTCCTATCGTAGTGATAGCAGTCGTATACGTAGTTTGCGCTGTTTGCCGAGTACTTACCGACCTCGCGTGTAACGTTCGTCGCCGCCAGACCTTTGCTTTCTATCCTGCCGTCTGTCGTTTCGCGCACGTTGTTGAGCGTGGCGTCAAGGCTGATTTGCACAAGCTTGTTCTGTATGTCGGTGTCTACGTGTAGCTTGGAAATATAGTTGTTTTTGACGTTGACGTCATCGTCGTTGTCGTTTTTGCCCGTTATCTTGACTGTGAGGTCGGAAAGGGCAGAGCTGCCCGCAAGCTCCTTCAAGCCTATGCGCATAGTGTGTTCGCCATTGTTGTAGGCGTATTCCTTGAATATCTGGGCAATGGTGTTTTGCGGATTGGAAGTGCTGTCGCTCGAGCCCGTCATTGCCTCTAATATCTTAGACTGCAAATCTATATGCGCGATAGTAAAGTCTCGGCTGAGCGGAACAAGATAGAACAGGAACTCGCTGAGGAATGTGTTCATGTTGTTTTGTATCATCCAGAACAGCTCGTCAACCGTGTACATTACCTCTATGTAATCCAAGTTGCCCGTGGTGTCGTGCACATATTCGGTGCTGTTAATTTTCGGGTATCTTGTTTCTTTTCTGCCCCATACGTCCGCAATACACGTTACATCCGTAATAGTGCCGACAACTCGTTCGACCTTGTCGGCATGACCTGCGCGCACGCCCTGAATGTAAATCACGTCGTCGTAGAAGTAAAGCCTTGTTGTGCAGTTGGGAACGACCGTCGCGCTGAGTGCAGTGCAGTTCTTAAACATTAATTCCATTGCCGCAGCAGTCTTGTATATTGGCTTGCCGTTTTCGTCCTCGCCTGTATTGATTATTTTTACTTTTACGTTGTAATTTATGTTTATGTCGACCAGGTCAAGACCGACCACGCTGAGCTTAACGTTGATCACGTCGCTTGTGTTAAGTCCGCCTATGTCAAACTCCAGCATATTCGCGGTGTTCATCACGTCGAACAGCAGGTGCTTGATATTAGCTAAGTTGGAGTAGGAGGTGTTGCCGCTTGTCACGAACTCGGACTCGGGTACTGTTATGTCAAACGCATTACCGTCTGCGAACAGATCCTCGCCCGCGGTGAACTGCAAGTCGAACGTATTGAGCTTGGCGGTGTTTACGTCGAGGTTGTCTACACCGATGCTGTTAATTTTGTTGCCGTTGCTTGTTACTTCGACAATAGCGTCGCCCTTTGTGCCGGTGGCTATCTCGTTGGAAACTTTTGCGGATAGCGCGTCGCCGGTAGACGCGAATGATACGGCGTTTACGACCTTGCCGAATAGCGCGCCGTTTATCTTGTTGTCGTCGGCGTTCGGTTCTTCCTGTTCGTCGTCGGTCTCGCCGTCGTCGGTAGCGAAGTAGGCGATTATCGTTTTGACCTTGTCGATTGCGTTAGAGAGCAACGTCTTTGCGGTAGGATTGCCGTCATCATCCTTGTCGTCGCGGAACTGCGCGATAAGGTTCATTATATCGTTTTCCGCATAAACGATGCTAAGTACGTCCTTTACGTCGCCGAGCGCGAGCTTGGCTTCGTCCACCGCTTTTATGAGGTTGTTGAGGAGTTCCGTTATACTGTCAAGTCCTGCTATCGACATGGAATTGAACACCGTTTTGTCTATATCCAAGCGATACTTGCCGAGGAGCGATTCCACCGTTTGGTCGTCTACGCTGAGTATGTCGAGCACCGCCGCCACGATTTCCATTATGGAATTGTAGTCGAGCGATATCTTTTCGCCGTAGCCGTTGGATTCACGATAGTGCAGGTACGCAAGCCCGTCGGGATATTGCTCGGTGGGCGCGACGAACAGATCAAGCTCGATAGGGAAGCCCGGCTTTTCTATGAGCTTGTTATCTTTGTCAAGCTCCTTAATGCCGAGCGAAATGTGCGCCTCTATATAGACCTTGGACGACTTGGTAGTTATGCCGTTTTCCGTAACGGTGGCGGTGACGTACTTGAACGCCAACGCGGGTTTGCCCGCTATGCTGTTTACGTCTATATGCTGTTTTACCACCTTTTTGCCGTCTGCTTCTTCTATGACGACCCTGCCTGTTTCGGGGTCGGTTACGTCCACGGTTTCACCGTTTTCGTTTACGGTCTGCATTGCTTTGAATATGTCGTAGTCGAACGCGAACAAATCGGCCGAGAATGCGATTGTCTTGACATTTGTAGTTACGCCGTTTTCCGTCGTTTCGGTCTCGGGCATTTTTGCCGTCAGCGTGTTTACCGCATTTACTACAGTTGTGACAAAGTCGATGACAGATACATAATCGTCCGCTTTGGGTACGACAAAGTTCAGTTCGGCATTGGAGAATGATAGCGAAACGGTGCAATCGACTTTTAGCAAGTTCATTATTGCGGTGCTTAGTACAAAGTCTACATATGCGCCGTCGGCTGAAAGAGTAGGCGATACGTTGATCGTGACTTCGGGCGATTCCATAACGGTCAGGCTTGCCGTGAGCTTGTCGTTAAAGACGCCCAATCGAATCATATCCAGAACTTGCTTGACCATGCTCTTGCCGTATGCGGCGTTGTAGTCGAACAGTATGCTTAATGCTTCGGTTATGTCGGAAGCGCCGATCAGCGCTTTTACGTCTTTTACAAGTGCGGATATAGTAGACAGCTCTTTTATGTTTCCGAGGTTTTTCAGACTGGGCGGCAGGTAGTCCTGTATCGCTTCCAGTAGTCTGCCTATGTCGTTTTCCACGTCGAATTTGAGCCTGATTTCGCCGAGCTCGACGTACAAAACATTGTCCGAATAGACCACCGTCAGGTCGATCGCGTCTGCAGTGCCTGCAAACAGAGTCAGTACTGCGCGAACCATTATCGGGTCGAGCGATAAATCTACTTTGCCCGTAACGTTCATTATTTTGCCCATGACTTCAAGCGTCATGCCTGACAAATCGAACGTGATTGTATTGGACTTTGTCGCTTTGTTTATAAGCTCTGTAATAGGACTGATGTACGGGATGATGTCGTCCGCCGTGATATAATCGCCCGTTACGGTTGCTTTGCCGCATTCGGCGGGAGTGAGCTTCGCGTCGAGCGCGAACTCTGTGCCCATAACGTCGGCTTGTGTGGTTTCTATGCTTGTTACAACGCCACTATCGGTAATAGCCTTAAGCCCGATTGTGATTTGCTTGCCGTTTATATCGCATGCAGCATCGATCATGATCGAGCTGTCAATCATAATAACGTCGGCGGAAACTATCGCTCCGTTAGTTTCGACCTGAAGACTCATGCCGTTATCGATAGGGGACAGCGTTATCATCTCGAGTAAGACGCCGATGTCTATTCCTTCGGATAGAGCTTCTTTAAGCTCGTCGAGTTTTTGACTTATCTTATCGGATAACCCGAGCTCGGGCAGAGCTTGGTCAATCTGCGATATTAACGCCTTTATGCCGTCCTTGGTGAGCGGCTGGGCAAGACGTACCGAGCCTCCGTTAATGTCGAGATACAGCGTTTTTTCAATAACGGCAACAGCTATAGACGCGTCTGATATAATGATGTTTGCTTTGAATGCCACAGTGTCTAACGTATACTCGCCGAAGTCGACGTATAAATTGCCTCGGATCGCCTGACCGAATACGGTTACGTTTACGTCAAGCTCGAGCGCACGTTCTTTAACGAGCGGCAGTACGCTTTTTGCGACGGTAATAATATTGCTTGCCGCCACATACTCTTCCGCTTTGATCTGCGGTATGGTGACTGTCTTTGCCGCTATGCCGTCAAGCCCAATGTCGAATGCCATTACATATCGGTCGCCGAACGGTCCGCCTATATCGTTGAACGTCATGGAGATATTGCCGCCTATGCGCGACAGGTCGGTCGCTACGCCCAACGTTGCGCCAAACACGCCTCGGCGGACTTCGAGCGTTATTTCGCCGTCGGCTATCGACAGGCGACATATCATGTCGAGCACGGTATCGATCGCCTTGGCTATTTCGATCTCTCCGTTCTCAGCGCCGAGCTCTTCGTCCGACGGCATGACGCCCATCATGAGCTCGTTCATCTTGTGAATGTACGGCTGAATGGTGTAGGGTAGGTTGGGGATAACGGCGTCGATCAAGCAATCGATATCGGCGAGCTGTCCGCTGACCTTGATACCGCCGACCTCTATGTATGCCGTGTCGCCGAGTAGCGTAACCTTAAGCCCGAGCGCGTCTTCCGTGACGAGGACTTTAAGCGCGCCGTCCTCTATCGTTGCAGATATATTCGCTTTGAGCGTAACGTCGCCGATTGCGACGGTGGCGACCGCGCTTATGCCGCGCGCCGTAACTATCTGCGTTGCGGTTTCAATCGCCGGAATAAGTTCCGTAACGTCGGAGTAGTCCGCATATTCGGGTTCGACGATTTGCTCGTCGGTCGCCGTGACGGTAGCGTCTACGCTTCCTAACCCGTCAATATCGAGCTTAACGTTTATTTCCGCGCCGAGCTCACTACTCGAAGTGACGGCGATAGCAAGCTTTGCCGCGTATTCGCCGTACTCGACTTTAATCGCGATTACGCCGTCCTTTATGGTGAACGACTTGATGCAGTCGAGAGCGGTAAGCGTAAGCTGCAAAATGTTTTCGGGGTCGAGACTGACGATTGGTCCGTTCGTTATTTCGCCGATATCGGGCAGTGCAATGCCGAACGCGCCGAAAAGATTTGTAATCGGTTGCAGCCATTTGTTCGCGTCTGCCGTTGCAAATTTTACGCGTATCGCTTGAAGTTCTGCGTACACAACGTCGTCTATGAACGAAATGTTTACCGTTTGTCCAAACGCATTTGCCGTGGCGTTTGCCTTGATACCGTTTGCGATGTCGATAGTAGCGCTGCCGTCCACGTTGTAGCCCGCCGCCGTCGCATTAAAAGTCACGCCGAACGCAGTGCTCTCTACAAGCTCGAACACAGTCGGTACAAGCGCGGTGATTTGCGCTATCGAGCTGTACGCGCCGTTTGGCTTGTCTATTGCAACTGCTTTGAATTCTGGGTGCATTACGACCGTTACGCCGTTTGCATTTACGGTGATTTCGGAAAGATCCGCATTTACGCCCGCCGATACGCCGAATCCGTCGAATTCTACGTCCGCGCGGATAACACCGTTTTCAGCAGTGAGCGACTTGACCGAGCCGAGCGCCGTACCGATTAAGCCCTCTATGTCGAGGTCTTGCGGTATGGCGATAAGCGCGCCGAGCTCGGGAAGGGCAGTGTAATGCTTGCGCACTTCCGCGTATAAGTCTTTGGCTTCCGCTAAGCTTCCGCACAGCTTGATTTGCCCAATCGATATGTAAGCAGTGTCGCCTATGAGAATTATATCAAGCCCGAACTCGGGTACTGCAATCTGCGCTTTTATCCCGTCGGCGAAGTCAACCGCTATGTTCGCGGCGTAGGTTTTGCCGCCGTATGCGACCGCCGTGGGAATTAAGGCGGATTTTTGCTCGATTATTGTTTTTGCCGCGTCTATAAGAGCGGAAAGCTCTGCGGCGTTCACGTACGCGCCGTCGGGCACTGTGATGTTGTGGTTATTTTTGACCGCGGCGATTGTTATATCGAGCTTGACGGAAATGCCGTCTATTTTTACCGTTACGCCGATTTTGCCCGACTTGAGGTTGAGCGCGACTTCCGCGTTGCAGCCTTCAATCGCAAGGACTGCATTAAGCGTGCCGTCCGTCATGCTTGCCGACTTGATTGCGCCGCCATGCAGAATTTCTATTATATCGATTTCGGGGAGTTGTGCGTCGTTTCCTGTTGCCAGCCTTACGACATCGAGTATCGACGATAAAAGACTGCCTGCGTCCGTCAGGTCGAGCTTGGCTTTGATATTGCCGATGGCGACATATGCCGCGCCGTCCGCGTACGTTACGTCAATGCTTTGACCGAGTGCGTTAAGCGTGCCGCTTGCCGCCACGCCGGCAACTTGCTTGCGATCGTCAAACACCTTGTCGATTACGAAGCTGCCGCCGATTTCGGTTTTTGTTCCGTTTATATCCACACTGCCGTCGATATCGGCAATGTAGTTTGTATCGTCCTGCAAATACGGTTTGGCTTCTGCAATCAGTGTTGCGAGGTCGGCAAAGGTGAGGTAGCTGTCCGCCGTGGGCGCTGTTACTTCGCGCGACTCGGGCTCGCTTATGTTCAGGTCGGCGGCGACGTCAGCTTTTATGCCGAATAAGTCTACGTTTACTTTAAGCGCGAGAGCGCTGAGCTTGCCGCTGTCGCGCGTAAGCTTTACGTCGATGGGAATGCCTATAAACTTGAGCTCTGCGGCGATAGTGGCGTCATCAACCGTAAGAGTTTTTAACATGTTTGCTATTTCGTTGACCGACGAGGGCAGCATTGCCGAAAGCAGGCTTTGATACTTGCTAAATCCCGTCAGATCGAGCACGGCTTCCAACAGGGCGGGAAGCTCTTCCGCCGTGCCGATAACGGTTACGCCGAGCGCGTCAATATAGATAACGTCGTTTGCGTACTTGACATTTACGTCAAGTCCCATAATGTTAAGTACCGCGTCCGCTTTGAGTCCGTTCGTTCTGTCTATGTACGCCGATACTCCGACGGTCATGCCGTTTAGGGTTATTTCGCCGTCGATGCCGTATGTTTTTTGCATAGCGGTGGAGAGTATGTCAGGTACAAAGTCGATAATGCCAGAAAGGTTGACCGCGCCGTCCGTAGCGGGGAACTTCGGGTCTTTGGCAAGCGGTTGCACGTCGATATCGACGATCACTTCGCCGATAGTGACCTTGCCGGTAATCGACTTGAGCGATTTGTCTTCGTCGTTTATCATTATCGACGCATTGACCTTGACCTCGCTGAGCGCGGAGATTACGTCGGATAGGTCGAGCGTGAACGCCATGGGAATTTCGGTCACGCCGTTTTCGGTGGTCATTTCGCAGTCGCGGAAAATGACGTCGAGCATGTCGCCGCCGAATATCTTGGTTAGGTCAAGCTCGCCCATGCCGCCCAAAAGCCCTTTAAGCGTAGGATCGCTTGTCAGCTTGTCAATGTTATTTGTGTCGATATAGCCGTTGATATCGTTGTTCTTTATGTAAATCTTGCCGCCTGCATACTTGACGTATAAGCCGCCCCCTAGCATTGCCTGAATATCGAGCGTGTTTAAGTTTACCGACAGCGTTAGGTCGTATGCCGAAAGCTCACCCAAAAGCGGAACGCCGGTTACTTTTATGTTCGCGTTAAGGTCGAGGTTCTTCTCGCCGGACAAATAGCAGGCAAACGCCGAGGCGAGATAATCGGACGCCGAAAGCGGTCCGTCAACGTTGATTGCGGGCGGAACGTAGCCGGGCTTGCTTTTGGCCTCGTCAACGTACGGTTGGAAAAAGTCTTGTTCGGGGATTTCTCCGTTAGGATCGTCGATCATGGAAAATTCTTCATAGTTGTCGCCGCTGCACCGCATTGCGCCGAGTACGGGGATTTCTATGTCGTATTCCTCTAGCGTGCGCGTGGATAGGGGAATCCACTGCGCGTTGACCGTTACCGTAATTTTGACCGAATAGAACTTTGGATTCTGATCCGCGCCGCCCAGCGTGCGCACCTCGTTGCGGTAGTACTTCGAGCTCTCTGTCGGGTCGAGCGTCAGCGTGAACACATAGTTGCCGTCCGCGCCCTGCACAAGCTTGTCGGGTACGTTAAAGCCTATTCCGCTTCCGTCGCTGTTGAGCGGCGAAGCTTTTTGTGCGTTTTCGTCCTTGACGGACAGAATGGTCTTTTCGTTGATTATGTACTTGCTCAGCTGATTGGGTACAGAGCCGTACTTACCGCTGAAGTCGTCGAACGACATTTGCATAGCGTTGGATTTGTACGTCACGCTGCTTCCGCTGATTTTTTCCGCGGGACGGTATATTACTATGTCGTTGTGGATATATTTCTGCTCCGCGAGACTTTTAAGACTTGACGACGATATAGTCTCGGCGAATACGATGGACTCGTTTGCGTTTTTGTTGTATACTATGCGCGTGTTGGTAAGGTACTGCGTGTAGCTGCCTATGCCTATGTCGGCAGATACAGTGCCTTTGGTAAAGCCTTTGAAGTAGTTGGAATGATGAAGCTTGTACGCCGTGAACTTAAGATTGCTGAGCAGGTCGTAATCGCCGGGATTGCCGCTTGCGGGCGGCTCGGCTTCCATAACAATGGTCTCGCCGTAGCCTGCGGCATGGCGGGTGTTGTCGGTGTGGAAAGTGTTGGTAAATCCGGCTACAATGCCCAAAATCAGGATTGTGGCTATTATGTAAATAACAATATTACGCCGAGATGTCAGCGTGGATTTTTGTGATAGTAGGTTGTTTGACATATGTACTCCGATTGTGTCGGTAAAAATTCCGTTTACTAATCGTTATTTTAACATTGTGCCCGATTTTTGTCAAGGATAATTTAGACACTTTCCTATATTTATGTTGAAAATCGCCCAAAATTACCCGATTTTCCGTCCCAAAACCGTTTGTGGAAGAATTATTTATCAAACTACAAAATGCGGTATTTTTTATAGTTTAATCAAACCCACAATATAGGCTGAATTTCGTCGAAAATTTGTGTGTCCGCATAGTTATAGTAAAATTCTATATATGACGAAAAGTCATTTGGAAAAATTGACGTTTTTACAAAAAAGACGCTTGGAAAAATTGACGATTTTACAAAAAAGTCACTTGCAAAAATTTAAAAAGTTTAAAAAAGTCGCTTGAAAAAGTTTTTTGAATATGTTATAATGGCTATACTCAAAGGTTGATGAGGTGATTTTATGTTAAAGAGAAAAATAGAGCGTGCGTTGCTCGAATGGAAAAACGAGCCGCAGAAAAGCCCGCTTATAATAAAAGGACAAAGACAGTGCGGTAAGACCTTTTCGGTTAGGAACTTTGCCGAAAATTATTACGAGCATGTTGTGTATTTGAATTTTCTCAAAAACCCTAATTATATATCTATCTTCAATGGGTCGTTGGAAGTGGATAACCTTATCGTATCTATGTCCGCTTTGCTTGGAAATGAAGCAATATTTGTGCCGCATAAAACCATTATCATTCTGGACGAAATTCAAGACTGTCCGGAAGCGAGAACGGCGTTAAAGTTCTTTAAAGAGGATGGCAGGTTTGATGTTATCGGGACGGGATCGCTGCTAGGAGTTAAGGGCTACGGTAAACAGCCTAAGTCCGTGCCCGTCGGCTCGGAAACGATTATCGAAATGAAGCCGCTCGATTTTGAGGAATTTCTTTGGGCGAACGGAATTAACGAATTGGTAATTGACAGCCTAAAAGAATATTTTAATAAAGAGTTGTCTGTTCCGGAGGCGTTGCATAAAAAAATGGAGCAGCTTTTTTTGCAATATACGGTTGTAGGAGGCATGCCCGAGGTTGTGCAAAAATTTGTGGACACCAAGCAGATGAATGCCGTTTTGCAATTGCAGCGCGATATTGTTCGCTCATACGAGGACGATATGACTAAGTACGCCGACGGTAAAGATAAACCGCTCATCAGAGAGTGTTTTCAATCTATACCGAAGCAGCTTAGCAAGGAGAATAAAAAGTTCCAATATTCTGTCGTAAAAAAGGGCGCGACTGCTACCAAATTTGCCGGTAGTTTGCAATGGATTGAGGACGCGGGGATTGTGTCGCGTTGTTATAACCTGGAATTACCCGAGCTGCCGCTTGACGGTAATTCGATTAAGGATATTTTTAAGGTATATATGAACGATACCGGATTGTTCGTAAGTATGCTTGAGGACGGGACTCAGTACGATATTTTGCAAGGAAATCTCTACGGTTATAAAGGTGCGATTTTCGAAAATATAATAGCGGATATTTTTGTCAAAATGGGCAGGAAGCTTTATTATTACCGAAAGGATACGGGACTCGAAATCGACTTTGTAACAAGGTATAAAGGCGCAAGCTATCTTGTGGAAGTTAAAGCGACGTCAGGCAATGTTAAAAGCGCCAAAACAATCATGGCTCATCCCGAAAAATACCACGTCGGCGGGGTGATAAAGCTTGGGCAGTATAATATAGGACGAAGGGACAAGATGCTCACGATACCGCTCTATCTGGGGTTTTTATTGACAGAGTATTAATGTAAAGGGCAAAAACTAAAGCGAATAGCTAATAATATAAAATCGACAAAGCTATTACGCATATAGGATTTTTCATGCGGCGCATTCTCACCGCCTTGCCCCACAAAAAAATACGCCGAGGTCGAATGACCTCAGCGTATTTTTGGTAGCGGGGGCGGGGTTCGAACCTCGCGACCTCCGGGTTATGAGCCCGACGAGCTACCAATTGCTCCACCCCGCATCAAGTATTGCTATTATACTACATAAGTTTATGCTTGTCAACCGTTTTACGTGTTACTTTGCGGTGTATTTTGTCGGAAAGTCTGTCGGGTAGATATAATAGGCGGAATGCAAGTATGTTTTTAATAAATTTGCTATTGACAATTGTGTATGGTAGGCGTATAATTATATCATGAATAACGATCTTAAGATTTTTACGGAGAACGTTGAGCCGGAGGCGGTCAATCAGGTGTACAACCTTATTGCTCAACCGCCGTTTGACGGCGCTAAGGTGCGCATTATGCCCGACGTTCACGTCGGCATGAACTGCGTTGTCGGCTTTACTTCTACGTTTTCGGATAAAATAATTCCCAATGTTTTGGGGAGCGATTTGGGCTGCGGTATGCTCACCGTGTACCTCGGCGACGGGGACATTTCGCTCAAAGCTCTGGACGACTTTATCCGCGCCAAAATACCTTGCGGGAGCAACTGCCGCAAGGAAGTCAACGGCGAGTCGCACGTCAAAAAGCTTGATTGCTTTAGTGAGCTTCGCGACTACGACAGGCTGTACGGCTCGCTGGGCACGCTCGGCGGCGGCAATCATTTTATCGAAGTGGATAGGGACGGCAACGGCGGACTGTATCTTGTTATCCACAGCGGGTCGCGCAACCTCGGCTTGCAGGTGGCTAAAATCTACCAAAAGCTCGCCGTGCACGACTGTAAGTTCTGTGCGGAAGAGGAGAAAGCGGCGGTGTCGGATAGGCTAAAAGCCAACGGTAAGCAGGCGGATATTCCCACGGCGCTCGCCGAGATTTCGGCTAAGTACGCGTTCAAGACCAAAATACCCAACGACTTCTGTTATCTCGACGGCGACAACATGAGCGCATACCTGCACGACCTTAAGCTGTGCCAAGAGTTTGCCGTAATGAACAGGCGCAAGATGGCGGACGACATACTCAAGTTTTTGCGCGTCTCGCGGTCACAGAGCTTCGAGACCGTGCATAACTTTATTGATACGGACAACGTTATCCGCAAGGGATCTATCCCCGCGGGCAAGGGTCAGCGAGTTATTATTCCTATGAACATGCGCGACGGCTGCCTTATCGCAGTAGGTAAGGGCAACCCCGATTGGAACAATTCCGCACCGCACGGCGCGGGGCGTATACTCAAGCGCAGCGAGGCAAAGGACTACTTTACCGTCGACGAGTTTAAAAAGGAAATGCAGGGCGTGTACACCACAACCGTGGGCATGTCTACACTTGACGAATCGCCCATGGTGTATAAGCCCATGGCGGAAATCATGCGCCTTATAGAACCGACGGTCGAAATCGAGCAAATAATTAAGCCCATTTACAACTTTAAAGCGGGCGAGCAATAACTAATTAGGAATTAAGAATACAGAATTAAGAATTAAATAAGTTTTGGATTTAGTTAATGTGCGGCGCGACTTCGCAGTCAAATAATCTCAATTATAATATTTGCGAATAAGAATTAAGAATATGGAGGAAAATTTATGCAGCTACAACTATCCGAATACACGGAGAGCATGGGAAGGATAAACGTTACGGGCGAAATGCTTATGGAGCTTATGGGACTGCCCATAGATGAGCAGTTACATAAGTTTGCGGTGGAAACGATAAAATCCGTGAACGGTGCGCAAGGCGCGAGTAGTAAATCCAAGCTGGAAACGCCCGACAAGTGCTATGCCGTTAAGAGCATAATCACCAAGGGCGGAGTTGTGGTCGGAGTCGAGTTTGCGGGTAGGTTCGGCAGAGTATACGGATTTTTGGACGAGTATTGCAATATCGAATACAGCACGTACTACGACAGCCAAAACAGCCAGACCCACAGCACCGACTGCGTGCTAAGGTGGGTAGGCGAGAATAATAATTAAGAATTAAGAATGCAGAATTAAGAATTAAAAAAGAGGTTGAGATTCCTCACTGCGTTCGGAATGACAAGAAAAAAATCAATTTTTGTCATGCTGAGAGAAGTCGAAGCATCTCAACCTTTTTTATTGTTTGTTTGCGTTTATGAGCTTTAGTAAATCCAAAACAAGTGCGATAGACATAGCGTCCATTTTATTCAACTCTGCTATAATCGATTTGTATTGAACGGGGAACTCGGCGGTTTGGTCGAAAAATTCGCCGAGAGTAATATTAAAGTACTCGCAGAAATTTATCAATCCTTCAATCGATGGCATGCTTTTTCCCGCTTCTATCTGATTGATATATTCGCTGCTTTGTC
Source organism: Clostridiales bacterium (assembly GCA_029066805.1). Taxonomy (GTDB): domain Bacteria; phylum Bacillota; class Clostridia; order Christensenellales; family Pumilibacteraceae; genus Anaerocaecibacter. Next base: position 106,002 of record JAIEFT010000044.1, read on the forward strand.
CAAGCTCAAAGCTGAGCTTGCGCGCCGATATATTGTGCGCCAATCTGATTCGCGCATACCTTTCCGATATAAATTTTCTGTCCATAATATAATTTTACAATATGTATAACCAAAAAATACATATTATCGGCACTTATTGCTTGACATACATAGTGTAAATATGTATAATATGTGTAATTAATATTCAAAAAATGCATATTAACGGAGGTATGTATGCACAAGTGTAGAGAATGCGGTAATGATTTCGAGGGAAAATTTTGTCCAAATTGCGGTGCGAAGTGGGAAGATAAGCAGATTTGTCCGAATTGTGGTGCAAAATCTGCAGTCGGCACGCGGTTTTGCGCAGAATGCGGACATGCTTTGAATGCCGATTTCGCCGAGCAAAGCTCTAACGATTTTAGGTCTGTCGATAATAGTGTGGACTATCGCGAAAATACTGTAGGCGATGATAGTAGGGCTTATGCCGAAAGGGCTGCTACGACGGCGGCTGCTTCCGGCGCGGTTAAGGAACAGAGCGGCACTCTTGCTAAAATTTACAAGATATTGCGATATGTGCCAATCGGACTGCTTGCGCTGTATTCGTTGCTTGTATTCGCGTTTTATGCTGCGTCGCTTGCGGTAAACGAAGGATTGGTCGTTTTTGGGGCTGATGAGTATGAAAGCATGGGTAGCGTATATTCCATGATAGACGGATTGACGGGTATAAGCGTGGTATTGCTTGTATTCGGAATTTTGAATTTGGCGTATGCGATAGTGACGGCGGTGTTTTTCTTTAGATCGGATAAAAAGAATAAAGAGATTAAGCTCTTCGGAAAGTTCGATATGACGTTGGGAGAAGCGTTTGCGGCAGCTTCCGTCGTTGCATATCTTGTGTTTGTAATTCTTGCGGGCGTTGCGATGGGGCAGGTCTCCGGCATAAATGAAGACATAAATCGCGCTATTAACGGTATAATAGGCGGAATCACCGGCTCGGGCGCTTCTTTCGGCATTGCGGTCAGCGGCGCTGCGCCTAAGCTTGTTATGGCTTTTGCGATAATATTTATGGTGTTTGCAGCCGCTGCCGTTGCAGCAAGAATCGGCATAGGAAAAAAATATCCGGAGTTATGGGAAAGCGAGTCTGCCGCACGTAAGGAAAACGAATTGAATCGGCTTGCCGATTGTGTCGCGCCGCGCAGTGTGGATAGCAATGCGGGTACTCATAAGGCGAAAATCGCCAATCAGACCGGAACAAAACCCTTGCTTTATTACGCTTATTCCAACAAAAAAATGCAGCGTGCGCTTTGCTGGTCATTTTGGTGCATGCTGCTTACAATGCTTGCTACATTAGTGTTCTTGGCTTTGAACCTATCACAAGTCGTTTCTATGATAAGTCCGCACTGGATTCTGTTGATTGGCTCATGCGCCGCCATTGCCGCTATAGCATTGTGTCTTGTTATACCCGTTAAAAACTGGACGATCGAGGGCTTCCGCGACGTGGTTTCCAAAAGGAAAAAGCACAACAAGGGCAAGCTTGGACTTAAACGCATGATAGCATATTACATAGTAATGGCGTATTTAACCGGCTTAACAATCACGATGTCGATTGTTTTTGCACCGTTACGCGGATACATTATCGCAATGATTTTCGGGTATGTGGTATCGGCGGCGTATATAGTAGCCGCGGTCGCCGTTGCAAAACGCAACTATGCCATATCCGAATACCTGTTCGGTCAGCCAGGACCGCCGCCGGGGGCAGAGCCTGTAGTACGATATGACGAGCAAAGCCAAATCGAAGCATATGAAAACTACAGATCTGCAGTCAAGCAGAAGACGGCAAAAAAAGACAGCGATGACATAAAGAAAAGGATAACAAGGCGCAGAGTTAAATTCGGAGTAGCGGCGGGAATTTTTACGGCAGTATCGCTGTTTGCGGTTATTGCGTCGCCGATTCTTACGGACGCGTTTTCGGCGGGTAATATATCAAGCTTAGCAGGCAGCAGAATCAGTGACGAGGTTTTGCGTTACACTATAGGAAATCCTCATATTATTCGCCGTACAGGTAACGAAGAATTTACGGTGGAATACTTCGGCGATAATTATCTTGATCTATTTGAAAAATATCACGATTTATCAGCGCAAATGGAAAATGCCGAAGCAATTGGCGACACATCAAAGATGATGACCTTACTGACGCAGATAAACGCCTTGGAAATGCAGGCAAAATCAATAAGCTATAAATATTTGGGGATAAGCTTCAGCGGCAGCATATATAGTAGTAAACATAGCTATGGTGACGATGTTGGCAGCAATACCGTATATTACAATTATTTGGAGGATGACTACTATTCGTTTCATAACGCAAAGGTCACTTCGATAGTGTTGGACACCAACCGCACAAATTCCGATATTTTAAAAAAGGGTGTAAAAAGCGTTTCCGTTGACAGTTCGGGTCTTCTTGTCGGCGCAGGCGCGCTTGGGCAAGTCACAGCCGAAATATATTACAGCGACGGCAGTTATATTTACCGCCCGTTAAGCTCAAGCGAGCTTTCCCGTGTAGATACAAGCAGTGTTGGCGTAAAAACAATTGTGTGGGAGGATAGATACGGTTCGTACAGCGCTACACTTCAAATAACCAATTCGGTTTCCGGCAAGTGCAGTATGGACAACTATTCCGGCGCAGCAACGGTAAATTATACTGTTTCGTCTGTTGAAAAGGGCGGCTATCGCTTGGCGCTGTCTAATTTGTCGGACGGCTATGTAAATAGTTCATACGTTAAAGAAGCCGACTGGAACAAATACAAGAGTATTATAACGGACATATATTTCGACTCGAGTATAACGGACTCGCGTTTTGTCGATGGGTTGGATTTGAGTAGTTATCCGGCGCTAAAAACTATTACGGTAGCAGAAAATAACAGCAAGTATTATGTGCGAAACGGTAGGCTGTACGATAAAAACGGAAATTCTGTGTGGTAAATAGCTACCGACGCTTTATACTTGTAGTTAAGGAATAAGAAAAGATTGTAATGCAAAAAGCTGCCTTCGGGCAGCTTTTTGTTGTAAAGTATTAGTTTTCAAGACCTGCAAGATAATCAATGGAAACGCCGAAAAAAGTAGATAAGGCAATGAGTTTGGATAGGGTAGGTTCGCACTTATTTTGCTCCCACAAGCTTATTATGGATTTTCCTACGTCAAGTTCCTTAGCTAATCCGACCTGTCCGATATGTCGGTCTTGTCGCAGTTCTTTTAACCGTTCTCCGAATGTGGTCTTTTTATTCATACTATTATTTTCCCATAAAAGTGGGAAAAATACTTGACTTCCCAGTATAATGGGAGTATAATACCATTAATTAAACTAAGGAGAAAGAATATGTTTTGTAAAAACTGCGGCAGCAATATCAGTGATGATTCTGTGATATGTCCTAACTGCGGAATTCAGGTAGGAGAGCTTAAAGCTCCCGTTGAGGATACGTAAAGTGATAGCGGGAATAAACAAACGCCCAATGCCGTCGGTCTTGTCGGCTTTGTTTTGGCTATGGTGAGCGTGTTGTTTTGGATAATCGGATTGGCAGCGTCTTCTATACTGTTTATTGTTTCTCTTATGTTAGGAATATCGGCAATAGTGTGCTCGGCAATAGGAATGAAAAATTCGTCCAAAAACAATGCTCAATATCGCGGGCTTTCGATTGGTGGATTGGTCGTCGGCATAGTTGTTGTGGCTATTTCGGTCATACTATTTATAATTGGACTCGCCGCATTATCGGCAATTTTTTAGGAATTTACGCCTGTTGTGTGAACAAACAAAAAGCCGTTCGATTAATTAATCGAACGGCTTATATTTTTATGTGAATTATTCAAATTCCTTGGTGAAGTTGCCGTCTACGAACACGGGAACGGTTTTGCCGTCGCGTGTGGTGGCGGTGATATTAAGATCCTTTGTGCCGACCATGAAGTCAACGTGCACGTCCGAGTCGTTTATGCCGAGCGCTTTTAGCTGTTCATTTGTCATATCCCTGCCGCCCTTTACGCAGGTGGGGTACGCTTCGCCGATAGCGAAGTGACAGCTTGCGTTCTCGTCGAACAGCGTTTCGTAGAACAGAGTTTGAAGCTTGCTGATAGGCGAGTCGTACGGCACGAGCGCGACTTCGCCGAGGCTGTGGCTGCCCTCGTCCGTTTCGATTATGCCCTTTAGTATATCGAGGTTGGTTTTGGCGGTGTAGTCTACAATCCGCCCGTCCTTTAATGTAAGCTCCAAGCCCTCGATTATTTTGCCGCCGTAGCACAGCGGCATGGACGCCTTGACAACGCCGTTTATGTTCCTGCAATCGGGCGCAGAGAAGACCTCCTCGGTCGGCATGTTTGCGTTGAACGTAACACCGCCGCATTCGTCCTCGCCGCCGCCGAAGACGTAGCCCTCGGGCAGTCCCACATGCAGGTCCGTGCCGAGCTTGTTTACATAATGAAGCTCCTTTATGTTGAGCGCGTTAAGCTTTTGTCTGCGGATCTTGAGCTCTTCCGAGTGCGCTTTCCACGCCGCTTGCGGGTCGCCTGTCATTACGCGCGTGGTCTTGCCTATATACTTACCGAGCTTTTTGTATGCTTCCTTGGGCTTGAGGTCGGGAAACATGAGCATTGCCCATTCGGGGTGCGGATAGGCGATTATAGACCACTTGACCTTGTGTGCCATTGCTTTGTCGTAGTACGGAGTCAGACCCTTCATGTCCGCACGGTGCGCTTGAGCGATCTTTTCGCCGTCGGCGTTTTTCATTCCGTTGGGGTCGGAGCAAAGAATGCTTATAACACAGCCGTGAACGTCGTCGCGCGCAAAGTAGTTGCGCTCGTCGTACACGTACTGCGGCTTGCTTGTCAGCGTATCGATCGTCTGGTATTCGTAGTCAAGCTTGGTGAGCTCGTCGTCGCGGTAGCGCACGATAACGCGCTTTGCGCCGCGCTCGTAGCACAGCTTTACTACCTCGTGCGTAAGCTCGGTCGCTTGCACCGACGATATTACGTACACCTCGTCGCCTTCTTGTACGTTTACGCCGGAATATACAACAGCTTGTGATAATCCTTTTATGAGCTTTTTCATATAGGTTCTCCTTGATGGAATTCGTAATTAAAAATTAAGGTCGCCCCTCATCCGTCGGCTTCGCCGACACCTTCCCCCACGGGGAAGGCTAATAAGGACGTGTTCTTAATTAAACTATTGTTACTACGGCGGGGAAGTCCTCTACCGTTAGTTTATACACCGCTTCGCAGCCAAGGTCGGGGTAGGCGATGAGCTCGCAAGCCTTGACTGTGCTGCGGTACAGCGCCGCCGCGCCGCCTATTGCACTGAAGTATACCGCGCCGTGCTCCTTTATAGCTTGCGTAACTGCGTCGGATCTTACGCCTTTGCCTATCATAACATTAAGCCCGTGCTCTATCAGTAACGGGGTGTACGAGTCCATGCGCGTGCTTGTGGTAGGACCGCAGCTGCCTATGATAGCACCTTCGACGGTGGGCGTAGGACCGCAGTAGTATATAGCGGCGTTTTTTAACGGGAATGGCAATTCTTTTCCGTCCTTTATTGCCGCAGCCATGCGCTTGTGCGCCTGATCGCGTGCGGTGTACAGCGTGCCGTTAAGCAGAACGACGTCGTTTTGACGTAAATTCATTATATGCGCCGCGTCTGTCGGAAGGGACAGCTTTTTTGCATTTTCTATCTTCAAAATTTCACACTCCCGTGCCGCAGGCTGTGGCATTGCAAATTGACCGCCACCGGCAGCATGCCTATATGCGTGGGTGCGGTTTCTATATTGACCGCGAGCGCGGTCAGGCTTCCGCCGAGAGCCGCAACGCCTATGCCGAGCGCGTTTATCCTGTTTAGAATTTCTTTTTCGAGCGCGGCGACGTCTGCTCTTTCGCTGTTTACTCCTACGGGACGAAGCAGCGCGCGCTTACTAAGCATGCATGCCGTTTCGGTCACGCCGCCGATCCCGACGCCCACGACGAGCGGGGGGCATGCGTTTTTTCCGCCGCGAACCACCGCGTCCACTACCGAATCGATTATCCCGTTTTCACCGTCGGCGGGGGTAAGCATGTACAGTCTTGACATGTTCTCGCTGCCCGCGCCCTTGGCTAAGTATGTAATTTCCAGACCGTCCCCGTGAGTTAAAGTGTATTCGATAATAGCGGGGGTGTTGTCGCCCGTGTTCTTGCGCGTGAGCGGGTCGGCAACAGACTTTCGCGCGTTTTTGTACGCGTTTTCAACCGCGGCGTTTATCGCACTGTTTAAGCCCTTGCAGCAAACTTCGTCTCCGATAGTCACAAAAAACAAAGCCTGCCCGGTATCCTGACAGCAATACATGCGCTTGCTTTCCGCTATTTCGTTGTTTTCCACGATCAGCGCGGCGGCGGTGCGCTCTAAGCTGCTGTCCGACACGATATGCTTCAGTGCGAGCGTGACCGCCTTGTCAGGAGTGGTAAGGCAGCCCGTAATGAGCTTGACAAGCTCTTTTTGAACTACTGCGGCGTCTATTTGTTTCATAATCATATTGTAACATACCTTGCAGTCAAACACAACAAAATTCGCTTGCCTTTAATAATGTTTTCTTGTATAATTTGAGTATGGCTCTTAAGTTTTGCGTTCTTGCCTCCGGGTCTAAGGGCAATTGTTGTTACATTTCCGACGGCACGACGGACATATTAATAGACATGGGCATCTCGGCGACGCGCGTCGAAAAGTGTTTGGGCGTGCTGGGCGTTAACCCCGACGGGGTGCGCGTGCTTATTACCCACGCCCATTCCGACCACATAAACGGGCTTAAGGTCTTTTGTAAAAAGCATGTGACTGCCAAGATCATCTGCCAAAAGGAGGTTGCGGGCGCGGTTGCGCGCGAGCAGGGCATTTCGCCGCTAGTGGCTATGCGCAGCTTTCGCGTGGGCGATATGCGAGTCACGGCTCTGCCCGTAAGCCATGACGTGCCGTGCTTCGGCTACGTTGTGAGCAGCGGCGAGCATTCCGTTGCCGTCGTCACCGATATAGGCGAGGTCAGCGTCGAGCAGTTGACTGCGCTGTCGTCTTGCGGAATCGTCATGCTCGAAAGTAATCATGACGCGGATATGCTGAAAGCCAATCCGCGCTATAGCGCCATGCTCAAGCGCCGCATACTATCCGAGCACGGGCATTTATCCAATGTAGACTGCGCCGCGGCGTGCGCCTATCTTGCGGGCAACGGCGTAAAAAGGTTTGTGCTTGCGCATTTATCCGAAGAGAACAACAAGCCGGAGCTTGCTATCGATACGGTGACAAGCTCAATCGCCGGCGCGGGGATCGGCAGCGTAATAGTCACCGCCGCCAAACAGGACGCTATGTCGGGGTTGTACGAGATATGTTGAACAAGACCGCTAAGACTTTTGATTACTGCGGCGCGTGTACGTTCTACCTAGGCGCGATCCTAGTTACGCTTGTCGGACAGGCGCTTATAAGCGTTGTGTCGGTCATGTTTTCGCAAAGTTATCCTGATATTGCGACTGACGGCAATTTTTTGACGGCGTGCATGATTGTGCTCCAAGCGGCGAACGCGCTGTTCATCGTGTTGTTTTGCAAGGTAAACAAGCGTCGGTTCGACTGTGCGCTCGCGCTTCGTCGGGACAGCAAAAAGGTTGACTGCCGCGATTTTATTCTGCCCGTTATTGCCGCGCTTGTGTTGCTTGCCGCAATGTATCTTCCTACCGTTTGGTACGGTTACTTTACGACCTACGCATTGCACATCTCGCCCACGGCGGGCAATATAGAGCTTGACACGGCGTCATCTATTGTTATGATAGTTATAGCGTCGGTATTTTTAGCGCCCGTGTTTGAAGAAAGTATTTATCGCGGCGTGCTGTTTAACGGACTGAAGAAAAATAAGTCGGCGGTTAAAGCGGTATTGCTTTCCGCGCTCGCGTTTATGCTTATGCATATGTCGCCCATACAGGTGGTTTTTCAGTTCGCGCTGGGCGTGCTGTCTGCCGTTATTATGAACAGAACGGGAAGATTACTGCCGTCCGTGCTTTTGCACGCAACCGCCAATGCGGCGGCGCTCGCTATTCAATTCCGGCCGTTAAGCAACGTAATATCAGGATGTATGGCTTGGCTTGTGGCTAATCCTGTTGCGGCAGTGTTTATTACGCTTGCTTTTGCTTTGGCGGGCGGAGCTGTGCTGTTTGTGATCGTGCGGTTCGGCTACGTGGCGAACGGCACGGAAAACGCCGACGAACAGAACGGCGAAGCCCAAACCGCCACGCCGGAAACGGTTGCAAACGAGGCTCGTGCCGAGGCGCGGAGCAAAGACGGGACTGTCAGGTTTTGGATAGCGACGGCGGTTAGCGGCGTGCTGTTTATAATAAACTTGATTACTATGATAGCGGGGTAGCGCGATGCCGTTGTGGTTGAAAAAAGATTACAAAGCGGTGGCATACGTGCTATGTTCGTGCGTGGGCGGGCTGATATTTATGCGGCTTATCGTTTACTTTGCGGCGATGCCGAGTGATACGTACGGACAGTCGCTTGCAAGCACCGCGGTGTTTTCGCTGTGTTCGCAGCTGATATTCTTTTTGCTTGTGCCGTTTTGCATATACAAGTTTTACGGCAAGCGGACGTTTAAGCAAACGCTTGGATTCAGCTCTATAGGCAAGTTTAAAGCATACTATCTGCTTGCCGTGCCGCTGGGGATTTCCGTATACTTTTTGACGGTGGGAGTGTCGTCCGCCTGGACGGGACTACTAAAGCTGACAGGCTATACCGTTGCTTCGTCGTCGCCCGATATGCCCGAGAATTTTGTGCTTGGATTTTTTATTGCGGAGATACTGCTTACGGCGGCGCTACCCGCTGTTTGCGAGGAGTTCAGTATGCGCGGGGGATTACTCACCACGGCGAAAAACTCGTTTAAGACCGTGTGGTGCATTGTGCTGTGCGCGGTTATTTTCGGGCTGTTTCACCAGAATATCAGGCAGGTTTTTTACACGTCGCTGTTTGGCGCGCTCGCCGCGTATCTTACGATACGTACAAAAAGCCTGTACCCGGCAATGCTCATGCACTTTACCAATAATTTTTGCAGCGTGTTTATTAGCTATGCCGAAAACTACGACTGGGCGGTCGGCGGCGGATTTTATACCATGCTCGGCAGTATGCCCGTGTGGGGGCTTGCGCTCATATTTTTGGCGGTTGGTGCGTTCGGCGCGGCAATGGTCGTGCTTATGATGTACATTCGCGACAGGCGCGCAATTGACAAAAAGACGGAAGCGCTTAAGGATTGTGCATTCGACGCGACTAATAAGCGCGTGGTGCTTTTCGGCGAGTTCGACGCGCAAAAAGTGAAGGAACTGGAAATGGAGCGCGAGGTGTACGGAAGCGACTATGTGGAAAAGCGGTACAAGCCCGAGCTTCGCGATCTGGCGATATATATCGCGCTCGGCGTGGTTACGCTGCTTACAACCGTATTTACGTATGCTTGGGGGTTTTTCTATTGAAGCGAATTAAACTTGTGTGCGTGGGCAAGAACAGTAAGCCGTTCTGCCGCGACGGCTGCGACGAATACCTGAAACGCCTTAGATCCGCTTACGACGTGGCGGTGGTGGAAATCCCCGAACAGCCGACGATCAAAAAGGAATGCGACGAGATAGTCGGGCGCACAGAAGGATACGTCGTGCTTATGGACGTAGGCGGCGACGAGGTCGATTCGGTAGGCTTTGCCGATTTGCTCAAGCGCGAACACGAAAAGCGCGACGTGATAACCTTTGTTATAGGCGGCGCGTCGGGCGTGGACGAGCGTGTAAAACAGTTAGCGAACAAGCGAATATCATTTGGGCGAGTGACATATCCGCATCAGATAGCAAGGCTACTGCTTTGCGAGCAGATTTACAGAGCAAGTACTATTATTAAGGGCGTGCCGTACCATAAGTAATGCAGAATGAAGAATTAAGAATGCAGAATTAGCGGATATTCATATATTGTAATATGGGTATTATAGAAACGGTAGAAAGTGCGCTAAAGAGAAGTGGGGCGGACGTAACGTCGATAGGCAAGAGCGTGTGCGGCAACGACATACTTTGTGCGCACTGCGGAAGTTACGACGGCAAACAGATAATCATTACGGCCGCTATTCATGCGCGGGAATGCTACACCGCGCTTGTCGTACTAAAACAGATATCGGAGTTTTCCGCCGTGCGCGGAGGCGCATACTTTATTCCGCTTGTCAATCCCGACGGCGCGGCGTTCTTCGAGAGCGGAGCTACGTTCGGACATGTGTTTTTGCGCACAAATGCGCATATGCACAAGTCTTGGAAGGCAAACGCCGACGGCACAGACCTAAACTGCAACTTCGACGCGAACTTCGGCACGGGCGCGCAGCAGAACCGAAATGCGCCCGCCGCGCACGGGTATGTCGGGCAATATCCGCTTTCCGCGCCCGAATCAAAAGCGCTTTGTGATTTTACGATTTCCGTCATGCCCGACGCAACAGTCAGCTATCACTGCATGGGCGGCGAGCTGTACTGGCAGTTCTTTCAGGACAAAAAGCGGCTTGAGCGCGACGATAAGTTTGCCGCGGCGGTCGCGCGCCGCATCGGTGTTAAAAAGGTGGACGGCGAGCTCGATTCCGCAGGTGGATATAAGGATTTTTGCGCGCAAAAGCTGCACATCCCCGCATTCACGATAGAGCTGATAAAGCGCGGAAAGCACCCGTTTGAGCCGTCCGATTACGAGGCGGACATCGCCGCCAATGCGGATCTACCTTCTTTCATTTTGGATCATCTTTACGGAGAGTACTGATTATGTGCGAACAGACAAATGACAATATGCAAGAGTATAGCGAGCGCGATATAGATTTTATGCGCACTACCTTGGAGGTGCTGAAAAGCTGTCCCAAAGAGGAAGTGCCCGTCGCCGCCATAGTCGTGCTGGGCGACGAGGTGATCGGCGTCGGCGTTAACGGCAGAAACACATATAACGACCCGACCGCGCATGCCGAGGTCGTGGCTATACGCGAAGCGGCTAAACGCTTAGGCAGGTGGAATCTGTCGGACTGCGAGCTGTTTGTCACGCTCGAGCCGTGCGTGATGTGCGCGGGCGCGATAGTGTATTCGAGGATCAAGCGCGTGGTGTTCGGAGCGTACGACCTTCGGTTCGGCGCGTGCGGCACGGCGCTCAATATCGCGCAAAACGAAAAGCTGAACCACCGCGCGGAAGTTGTCGGCGGCGTGCTGGAGGGAGAATGCCTTGCGCCCATTCAACAGTTCTTTAAAGCAAAAAGAAAGAAAGATTAGAATTTAATTAAAACTTTCGGAATAGACGTTTTCGGTGTTGACAAAAATTGTTGCACATTATATAATTTAAGCACAGTCCGAAGGGGAGTTATATATGGTAGTCGGAAGAATAATCAACAAGTTCATAAATATTTTTACAGGGCTTTTCGGCATTGCAACGGTTGTTATTATGCTGATAATTTATATCAATAACGCGTTGCCGGTTAGCTTTTTGGGCGAGACGGCAATTACGCTCGGGCACTTGAAAAACTACTTCACGCTTGCGACGGTGTTCTGCGCAGGATTGGAGTTTACGCTCAAGCGCAACGTGATTTTGGCAATCGTGTTTGCCGCGATATTGGTCGGCGCGGGAGCGTTTATGCTTTATACCGATTTCGGATTGCTGCGTTAAATGCGCGCTAAATCCGAGGCAGATCGGTATCCGCTTTTATGAACATATCGGCGGCGGCGTTTATATCGCCCGCGCCCATGAATATAACAGCATTGTCGCGTACCGTTTTGGTGTGTTCCACAATTTCCGAGAACGTATCAAAGCAGTACGCTTTTTCTTTGATTTGCACGATCCTGCGGCACAGCGCATGCGAGGTTATGCCCGCAATCGGATCTTCCCGCGCGGAAAATATGGGCGCGAGTATAACAGTGTCGGCGGCGGCGAGCGCTGGTGCAAAATCGTCCATCAAGCTCTGTGTGCGCGAGTACGTGTGCGGCTGAAACACAACCGTCACCGACGGAAAGATTTCTTTGGCGGTGGCGATTGTAGCTTTTATTTCGGCGGGGTGGTGCGCGTAGTCGGTAAACACCGACTTGCCGAACGCTATGCCGCGGCGCTCGAATCGCCTAGGGATTCCCGAAAACTTGGCAATCTTTGGCAAGCATTCGGTCGGCTTTATTCCGCACGCGTCGGCGGCGGCAATGGACGCGAGCGCGTTGTAAACATTGTGCGCGCCGGGAACAGACAGCCGCACAAACGCTTGCTTCTTGCCGACGAGTCTAAATGTGCGGTAGCCGTTTTCGTTTTTTATCTCCACGGCGCGGTAGTCGCAATGCTCTCCCGTTCCGAACGTTATAGGGCTGCGGCACAGCGACATGCACTTAGCGTCGTCGCCGTTTACTATAACCGTTTTGCTTTTTGCGCAAAACTGCTTGTATGCATTGATAAGCTGTGCCTCGGTGCGATAGTAGTCGGGGTGGTCGTACCCGACGTTGAGCACGATCCCCACGTCGGGGGAAAGGTGCAAAAAGTTGGACTTGTATTCGCACGCCTCGGTTATGAAAAACCTGTCCGAGCCTGCTTTCGATCCGTTCGCAACGCCCACGTGAACGGTGGGCGAGTGGGCGGAAAACGCCGCGCCCGTCATGGCGGTGGTGGTGCTTTTGCCGTGACAGCCGGCAATTGCTATCGTTTTACCGTATGTAGCCGCCAGCTCGCCGAGGTATACGGCGCGCTCGATCACGGGAATTCCCAGCTCATGGGCTTTGGTCAGTTCGCAGTTGTCAGGCTGTACAGCGCAGGTGTACACCACAAGGTCGCAATTTTCTACGTTTTTGGGATCGTGCCCGTACAGCGAATTATCAGAGCCTGTCACAATGTGCCCGCGCGCCGCCGCAAAGCCTGCCAGCGCCTGCATGGACACGCCCGATATCCCTACAAAATGAATTCTCATATAATGTAAATATGATTTTTTTCGCGTCGGTGTGCGTATTGATATGGCATATACCGGGCAAAATACTCGTGATAAAAAATTTTTGCTAAACCTATTGATTTATTACGCGATTTATGGTAAAATCTATTTGGTCGCAATTTATTTTTGGAGGAGAATTGTGGAAATCACCGAGGTAAGACTCCGCCTCGTTAAAGACCCCGGCAAGCTCAAAGCCGCAGCTTCCATCACTATCGACGGTTGCTTTGTGGTGCATGACTTGCGCGTGGTAGAAGCCGACGGCGGTCTTTTTGTGGCAATGCCCAACAAAAGAATGGGCACAGGCGAGTTCCGCGACATCGCGCACCCTATAAACAACGAAACACGAGACTATATTGCTAAACTGGTAATCGAAAAGTACAAAGAAGAATCAGACCGCGCTAATTCTGCTCCCCAATAATATTCTAAGTACGAATGAGGGTGTTTTAGGGAACATATTGCCGCCGAGCAGCTTTGCTTGCGGCAGTTGTATCTGTAAAACGGTATCGCCGTTACATAGTTCGTTATTTTTGCCGTAATAACTTATGGTAAGTTTTTTTGTTCTCGCAAACTATCCGGTTTTTGGATTTTTCGGGGTGTTTTAGGCATTGCGTAATATAATATAAAGATTTTTGGTTTATTGCTTAAAAATGCTTGCCATGGGCAGGTGATTGTGATATAATAATTCAGCTTATAGTTCGACTATAACGGAAATTGCCCGAAAGTATTAGATTCTTTCGGGATACACGAGGTAAAAAATATGTCTCTTTCGCTTTTATCGGTTGCGGGTTGGGTTCAAGACTCGTTTCCTATTATAAGATTAGTACTCATCGTTCTGATGGTGTTGGTGGCTTTGGGCTTGATTATCGTCATTATGTTCCAGCCCTCGTCATCGTCGGGTATGGGCGCGCTCACTGGTCAGCGCGATACGTTTTACTCCAAGGACAAGTCAAAGTCGCTCGAATCGGTCATGAAAAAAATCACCGTAATACTCGGCATTGTAGAAGGCGTGCTTGCGGTGGTGTTCTTTGTAACGCTGCTTATATACCGCGGCGCATAAAGATGGAAATCGAGAATCGGGCGAAAGCCCGATTTTTTTGTCTTTTGACCGCGTATTCATCGGCGGATACGGGCTACGTGCGCCGCGCCGTCTCGGTCATGTAGGGGGTTCTGCACTCCCTTCGGCGGCTTGTCGCCTGTCGTCCGTCTGCGCCGCGACTCCGCGGTCAAAAATACGCCCTTTATAAGCAAACAATAATTCTTGAAAATAACTATGAAATACAATAAAAAGCATTATAAGTCGCCGCACGGGATTTTTGACGGCGGCATCGATACGGTTACCGGAGTTATCGACTGCAAGGGCGATAGGTTCGGGTTTATTTCTTGCGAGGGCGGTGACGTGTTTATAAGCGGCAACAATCTTTGCGGCGCGCGTCACGGCGATACCGTTCGCGCACTCATCACTTCCGACAGACCTGCCAGAGAGGGCGGCAGACGGCGCGAGGGGCGCGTGATCGAGATTGCGGAAAAGAATCCCATGGGAATTGTTGCGACGGTTGTATACCGCGACAACGACTTTTTTGCGCTGCCTGACGACAGGCATTACGGAGAGAAGCTCGAGATAGTTAGCTTAAACGGTGCTAGCGAGCACGACAAGGTAGTGATCGAGCTTGTTCAAACCTCCAAGGACGACAAGGCAAAGGTTGTGTCTGTGCTGGGCAGGTTTGACGAAATAGGAATTGACGTGAAAAGCGTAATCGCCTCGCACAACCTGCGCACGGAGTTTCCGAGTGACGTTATCGCCCAAGCGGACGGCTACGGCGACAAGATCGACGAGCGTGAAGCAACCGCGCCGTATCGCCGTGACTACCGCGATAGGATAATCTTTACAATCGACGGCAGTGACAGCAAGGACTTTGACGACGCTGTGTCGATAGAAAAGACGGACGACGGATATGTGCTCGGCGTGTATATCGCCGACGTTGCGCAGTACGTGACGGACAAGTCGCCGCTCGACAGAGAGGCGTTGCTTCGCGGTACGAGCGTGTACCTTGCCGACCGCGTAATCCCCATGCTGCCGGAAACGCTGTCTAACGGACTGTGCTCGCTCAACGAGGGCGAGGACAGGCTTGTTTTAGCGGCTATAATTCGGCTTGACGAGCGTGGCAACCGCACGGGCGCGGAAATTACAGAGGGCGTTATTCGCTCCTCCGCGCGGCTTACTTATACAGGCGTTCAGGCGATTCTGGACGGCGACGAGAAGCTGCGGGAAAAGTTTGCCGCCGTAGTGCCGTCGCTCGAAATGATGAAAGAGCTTGCACTAAAGCGCATGAGATTGCGCAAAGCGCGCGGGTCTATCGACTTTGACCTTACCGAATCTGAAATCAAGTTTGACGAGTTCGGGCGGGTCGTGGACATCGCCAAAAAACAGCGACTTTTGAGCATGCAGATAATCGAAGAATTTATGATCCTCGCCAACTGCGCCGTTGCCGAAAAGTTTAACCGCATAGGCAAAATGCCGTTTGTGTACCGCGTGCACGAGCGTCCGTCGGCGGAGAAGATCGACGCGCTCAACGACTACCTCGAAGCGGTGGGCGCAATGGGCTGTAGCTGTCCCATTTGCCCCGTGCCGTCGCAGGTGGCGGGACTGCTCGAAAAAGTCCCCGAGGATATTTCTGCGGCGGTAGCCAAGGTCACGCTCCGCGCCATGCAAAAGGCGGACTATCAGCCGATCAACAAAGGGCATTTCGGCTTGGCAGAGGAATTTTACTGCCACTTCACCTCGCCGATACGCCGATATCCCGACTTGGCTATCCACCGCATTATCAAGGCGTACCTTCGCGGCGGATTTAAAGCGGTAACTAAGTATCGCGACTTCGCGGACGTCGCGGCTAAGAAAAGCTCCAAGGCCGAACGCATAGCGCAGGATTGCGAGCGCAAGGTGGACGACTACAAAAAAGCCGAGTACCTTTCCCATCACATCGGCGAAGCATATAGCGGAACGATCAGCTCCGTAACCGACTTCGGGTTCTTTGTCGAGCTGGAAAATTCCGCCGAGGGTTTGGTGCGCATGAACAGCCTTCCGCCGGCAGCGAAGTTCGACCCTAAGCGTATGTGCATATCCTGCGGCAGAGCGGCTTTCCGCCTGGGCGACAAGGTGAACATTATCGTAGAAAAGGTCGAAGGCGATAGAGTGGACTTTTTGCTTAATTAAGAATTAAGAATGCAGAATTAAGAATGATATAGAATTGACTGTATTATTCCGCAAAACGCCGAAAAACGCTTGACATTATTCCGATATCGGAATAATATAGATATAGCGTTTAATTTAGTATGTAATAAATGAGGATTATATTATGTATATTACAACAAAGCAAGCCGCCGAAAAGTGGGGTATATCCGAGCGGCGTGTTCGCACATTGTGCGCGGAAGGAAAAATAAGCGGCGCTGTGCAGGTAGGGCGAAGCTGGAACATTCCCGCCGACGCAATTAAGCCGCTTGACGGACGGCAGTCCGCAGAAGGAATTAGCGCACAGATAGACGCTAAAAAAGCGGAATTAAATTCGTTGCGACCGCTTTCTGAAGCGGAGCTTGCGCGGCTAAATGAAGAATTTTCGGTGGAGTACACTTACAATTCAAACGCTATAGAGGGCAACACGCTTACGCTCAGAGAGACGAGTCTTGTGTTGCAAGGCATTACCGTTGACAAAAAACCGCTGAAAGACCACCTCGAGGCGATTGGGCACAAAGAGGCGTTTGATTTTGTTTGCAGTCTTGTCGAGGAAAACAAGCCGCTTTCAGAAAGCATTATAAAGCAAATACATTCTTTTGTATTGTCAAACAGTCCGATAGACCGCGGCATTTATCGCCGTGTCCCCGTGCGTATATTAGGTGCGTACCACATTCCGCCTCAGCCGTATGCGATTGCGTCCAAAATGGAAAAGCTTTTGTATGAGTATTGCGAGGACACAACAACCAATATAATTACCAAGCTTGCTAAATTCCATATCGAGTTTGAGGGCATTCATCCGTTCATTGACGGCAACGGCAGAACAGGGAGGTTGATAGTAAATCTCGAATTGATGAAAGCGGGATATCCGCCAATCGATATAAAATACTCGGACAGAATGAGATACTACAACGCTTTTGACGGCTATTATACTCAGGGCGATCTGAAGCCTATGGAAACGCTGTTTGCCGAATACTTGCTTGAACGACTTGATACTTATTTGCGGATTTTAAAAAGCTAAATTACTTGCTTATTCAATATTCAAATGTGTGGCGATTTGCTCTATGCGGGTCGCCATGTTTTTTATAATATCGTTAATGCTTTCTTTAGGGGCTTCGTCCACTGCGATTTGCCAATATCGGCAGGCGGAGTTACATTTTATACCTCTCCTGAACTGCATTATACTAACATGCGGATTCTTGCAGTGTCCCGTTTTCAGTATATACATTTCGCCGTCGTCGTTTTCGGCATAGTGCGGTTTAAAAAAACGGCAGTTTCTGCAAGAATTGATATTATCCATAGTGAACTCCATTTGTTTTTATTATATTATACTATAGGCATCACTTATATGTCAAATAAATTATAAGCATTACTTATAAAATGTAAGTATGATTACATTAACCATTATAAGAGAGCGATTAATAGAGGCGATTAAGCTCAGTGGAATGCCATATTCCGAGATTGCACGCCAAGTGAATGTGAAGCAACCTACAATTTCACAGTATCTTTCCGGTAAAGCTATGCCTGCTTTAGATACATTTGCAAAGCTGTGCAAGGTTTTGGACGTTGACCCTGCGTATATTTTGGGGCTTACAGATAATTAAATAAGGATGAGATTCCTCACTGCGTTCGGAATAGCCTGCGGCTGCTGCGTAGGACAAAAAAACTTTATATTACCTGAAATCTTACTTTTGTCATTCAGAGCGAGCGCAAAAGCGCGAAGCGAAGAATCTCATCCTTTTTTTGCATTCTACATTCTTAATTTTGCATTGAATTGCTTTGCTTGACATGGATTATCGGATATTGTAAAATATATACAATATAGTTTTGGAGTGAGTATGAAAATCGGAGTAGTGGGACTTCCCAACGTAGGCAAGAGCACGCTGTTCAACGCCATTACCGAGGCGGGCGCGGAGTGCGCCAATTATCCGTTCTGCACGATTGAACCCAATGTAGGCGTGGTTGCAGTGCCCGACGAGCGGCTGTCCGTTCTGGAAAAAATGTATTCGGCTAAGCGCGTAGTGCCTGCCGTTATCGAGTTTGTCGATATTGCGGGCTTGGTCAAGGGCGCGTCGCACGGCGAGGGTTTGGGCAATAAGTTCCTTTCGCATATACGCGAATGCGACGCCATTATCGAGGTTGTGCGCTGCTTCGACGACGAGAATATAATCAACGTGTCGGACACGGTAGACCCCGTGCGCGACGCGGACACGATAAACACCGAGCTTATGCTCGCCGACCTCGAGAGCATAGAAAAGCGCCGCGCCAAGTTTGAAAAGACCGTAAAGAGCGGCGACAAAAAAGCTGCGGAAGCATTGGAGCTTTTAACGCGCATGACCGAATGCATAAATGCGGGCAAGTCGCTCCGGTCAATGAAGCTTGACTACGAAACGCTTGCTTTGGTGGACGGACAGTTTTTGCTTTCGGTCAAGCCTATTATCTACTGCGCCAATATTTCCGAAAACGATATCGGCGCGGTGCAAAATAAGTATGTGGACGCCATACGTGAGTATGCCAAAGCCGACGGTGCGGCTGTAATAGATATTTGCGCAAAAGTGGAAAACGAAATTTCTCAGCTCCCTGTTGACGAACGCGCCGAATACCTCGACGCGCTCGGACTTACCAAGTCGGGTCTGGAGCGCGTTATCACTTCCGGTTACGAGCTTTTGGGGCTTATGAGCTACCTGACGGCGGGCGAAAAGGAAGTGCGCGCTTGGACGATAGAAAAGGGCACTACCGCGCCCAAGGCTGCGGGCAAGATCCACTCCGACTTCGAGCGCGGGTTTATTCGCGCGGAAATCGTCAGTTACGACGACCTTATTTCTTGCGGCTCGCTCGTCGCCGCAAAAGCCGCAGGCAAGCTGCGCAGCGAGGGAAAGGACTACGTTATGAAGGACGGGGACGTAGTGGAGTTTAAATTCAATGTATAAAAGAGGATGAGATTCTTCGCTTCGCTCTGAATGACAAGAAGTGATTAAAATTCCTAATTAATTCACATATTCACAGGTGTACATATGTTCGATTATAAGACATTAATATACGAATCGGCAAAAAACGTGCTTGATGGACTTGATCCGAGCGATGTGACGGCGGCGGACGCGTTTTGCGACTACTGCATTCCTTGCTTTAAGTTCGCAAAGATTTTGCGAAAAAGTCCTATGATCATAGCTGCCGACGCGGCTAAAGCCATTTCGATCGAGGGCATAAAGACGGAAGCTCTTAACGGGTATCTCAATTTTACCGTCGAGCGCGAGGGGTTTATTGCGCACGCGTTATCAGAGATCGGCGAGTACAAACCGCTTGAGGACAAGACAGTATGTCTCGATTATTCTTCGGTCAACATCGCCAAGCCCTTCCACATCGGGCATCTTATGACGACCGTCATAGGCGGGTCGCTGTGCAATATTTACCGCGAGCTCGGCGCAAAGGTAGTCGGCATAAACCACTTAGGCGACTGGGGCACGCAGTTTGGCGGACTCATCTCCGCGTATAGGCGTTGGGGCGACGAGGCACGGCTGAATGAGCGCGGACTGGACGAGCTGCTTGAGCTTTACGTTCGCTATCACAGCGAAGCCGAAAATGACGAGGTTATTGCCGCCGAGGCGCGCGAGTGGTCCAAAAAGATAGAGAGCGGCGATCCGTACGCCGTCGGACTTTTTGAAAAGTTTAAGGCGACCACGCTCGAACAGGCTAAAAAGGTGTACAAGCGGCTCAATATCGAGTTTGACAGCTATCTCGGCGAAAGCTTTTACGTAGACAAAGTTCCAGCGGTAGAACAAAGACTCGAAAAGAAAGGTTTGCTCAAAATGAGCGACGGCGCGGAAATCGTAGAGTTATCCGACGACATGCCTCCCGCGCTTATACGGCGCAGCGACGGCGCGTCGCTGTACATTGCCCGCGACCTTGCCGCAGCGTATTACCGTCACGAAAATTACGATTTCGATAAATGCTTGTACGTGGTGGCGAGTCATCAGGCGCTGCACTTTAAACAGCTTTTCAAGGTGCTTGAGCTGCTCGGCGAGCCGTGGGAACGAGAGATGATCCACGTCAGCTAAGGCATGGTGTCCGTAGAGGGCATGGCGCTTTCCACGCGGCGCGGAAACGTTTTGTACTTAAGCGACGTTTTGGATTCGGCTGTGGAAAAAGCCGCCGCTATAATTGCCGAGCGTAATCCCGACCTTGCGGACAAAACTCGCGTTGCGGAAAGCGTGGGCGTGGGCGCGGTGGTGTTCGGCGCATTGTACGACGGCAGACAGAAGGACAAAAACTTCTCGCTTGAGGGCGCGCTCAACTTTGACGGCGAAACAGGTCCGTACGTTCAGTACACTCATGCACGCTGCCGCTCGGTGCTCGCCAAGGCGGGGTACGCGGGTTCGCAAAAAATCGATTGCAAGCTTCTCGTGGACGACGAGGCTTACGAGGTGGTCAAGCTTCTTGCCGACTTTGATGAGAATATCCTCGCCGCTGCGGTCAAGTACGAGCCGTCCATAGTGTCGCGAAGGCTGGTTAAGATTTGCCAAGCGTTTAACAGGTTCTACAACGCGGACAGAATTATGTGCGGCGGAGAAGTCGAAAAGGCGAGATTAGAGCTTACCTTACGCGTTGCCGACGCGCTCAAGCGCGGACTAAAGCTTGTCCTACTTGACGCGCCCGAGAAGATGTAACTATTCCACGTAACCGTAAATACGGACGGACGGAGCTGTTGTTCCGCCCGTCTTTTTCTGTTGCGTGAAAAAAGCGTGAAAGCAGGCAAGGCGTGCCAAAGAAAAGTGGATCAAAAGACTTGACGGGCGAGCGTGCGCAAGTGGTATAATTTTTGTAGTATTTTGTTAATGTGCGAGGCGATCCGATTTAGGAGATCGAAAGGAAAAATGAAAAGAAAAATCGTATTATTTTGTATTATGTTAATAATAGCGTTGTGTGCGGTAGGTGCGCTTGTCGGGTGCGGCAGCGACAATGACGAGGATGATGATTATAGCCCGCCTGTCTTCTTTTTTTATTATACCGACCGGAATGAAATAACGATGGGCATAGACGACGACTTAACGCAGCTGGATCTATACCGTACGGGATATCGATTCGGCGGTGCGTTTGCCGACTTCGACGGGCAAGGCAAACAGTATTTTGATAGTCGCGGTCGGCGTATGGCAGAAGTCAGCGACGGTATGACGGTTTACGCATATTGGATTCCTCAAAAATTTCCGCTTGTTTTAAGGGCAAGCGACGAAGATTTCAGAATAATAAGCGACGTTACTTACGATAGCGAATTGGTCGTTTTGGACGTGCCGACAGCGAAAAGCGGATATACATTTGCAGGATGGGCGGGGCGAATTGTCAAGCTCGGCGAAAGCACGGACGTAATGATTACAGATAATAACGGTCATTTTTTGCCGGGTAAAAATATTGTAAACGAAGCGAATGGGTGGTATATTGACAGCAAAGAGTCGTTCAGTATAGTGCTTTACGCCAAATTCGATTACGAACAGTATGACATAACATTCAACTATAACGGTCTTGCCGAAAATGATGTAGTTAATGTATATTACGACCACACCATAGAAAATTTGCCGGAGTTCGAGCCTGCGGAGAATTGTGAGTTTATCGGCTGGTCGTACGAGAATTCAAACGTAAATTATGTGCTGTATAATGACGAGAAAATAACAGGACCTTTAACGTTGTATGCAATAGTATTGCGCTACGTCGTGTTTGACATATACGACGGCGATAACAACAAGATAGCGACAAAGCGAATATACGACAACGGAGAAACGCTGCGCCTTTCGGATTTGGAGCTTGAACTGCCCAAAGGCTATAGAGCGGGCAACTGGTATAACAATTCCACTATGAGCGGCAGTTCGCGCATAACCGCCGTAACCTACAACACGGTAAAGGACGCGCTGTATGTGGATATCGTTCCCATAGAGTATACGGCGGAGCTTATAGTCGGCGACGCTGTCGTTTCCGGCGGTACGAGATATACATACACTTGCGAAGACATTGTGGTATTGCCCGCTGCGGAAAAGGATAATTACAGCTTTTTGGGCTGGTGCACCGACGAAGAGCTTACTGCCGCGCCCATAACGCGACTTCAAAAGGGAACTATTGGCAACATTAAGCTCTATCCTAAGTTTAAGGGCGTGGATGTAACGCTCAATCTATATCCGCAAAACGGCGGCAGCCCGACTGCCGTAGCTTGCGAGTACGGGCAAACGTTTACGCTTAACGTTCCCACTAAAGTAGGATATACTTTCCTCGGTTGGTTCGGCAGCGAAACGGGCGGCACGCGATACACGGGGGCAAACGGCAAAAGTGCGCATGCAATAGATTTTACCGAGCCGCTAAGCCTTTATGCGCAATGGATAATAAACGAATACACAGTAAGCTATGTGGACGGCGACGGCAACGTGCTTACCTCGCAAACGTACGAGCACGGACAAAGGCTTATTTTCCCTGCCGATCCGACTAAAGAAGCGCTTATGTTTTCGGGCTGGTATAACAAGGAATTCAGCGAACCGTTTTCGGACGGAATAAAGGTGACGGAAGATATATCCGTATACGCGCTGTTTGTGGACAGCTTGGAAATACTCACCGCCGATCAGCTTAAAGCAATCGCTCAAAACCCGTCCGGTAACTACCACCTCGGCGCGGATATCAACATGGGCGGCGAAACGTGGACGCCCATAGGAGACTTTAAGGGCATACTCGACGGAAAGGGACATAAGATATTCAACTTTGGGTTGGCGTTGAGTAGTGAAGTCGCCAATTTCGGATTTGTGCGCGTGAATAACGGGACAATAAAGAATGTAGGCTTTGGCGAATTTACATGGAACGTCAGTTTAGGTTTTAATAACGACGTATTTATAGCCGTAATCGCGGGAATAAACAATGGAATTATTATGAATTGTTCGGTCGATAACGACGTGCCTTTAAGGAACACGATTTCGGCGTCGTCGGGAAGCAATGAGGAAAAACGCCCCAATCTATGCTGGGGTGCGGTTTCCGCCGAAAATCACGGGTTGATATCGCATTGTTCTATAAATATAGATATGAGCGTTTCATTCGACATTCGGTCGAGCGTAGGTAAATGGGCAAACTATAATTCTATTTGCGAATTATGGATTTATATCGGCGGAATTACGGGATATAACGAGGGTAAGATTATTTGTTGCAATTCCACATTCGATTATTCCGGCAGCTATAAGTGCGTTGCCGAGGCGCAATATTATCGTACGAGTGCCGCAACCGCTCTCATTTATATGGGCGGACTTGTCGGAACAAACAGGTACGGAAAAGTGGAGAGGTGTTTTGCTGATACTAAAACGTCTAATACAATCAGCACCGAAAGCATTAGATATACGGAATACTGTAATACGATAGTTCAACCGTTTTACGGTAGCTTAGTAGGAAAAAACTGTGCGAGAATCGATGCAAGCTATGCAACAGGCACGATTAAAGGTCGCAGTACGGCTACTACATACGTCAAGGCGGCAAAATACGGTGGGCTTGTAGGACTGAATGAACAGAGCAGTGAAATTTATAACAGCTACTGCGACGCTGCGGTAGTCGGTGAATCGGGCGCTGCGGATATCGGCGGTTTTGTCGGGAATAACGAAGGAAAAATACAAAACTGTTATTCAAGCGGCAGTGTTACAGCCGATAACAACGGCGGTTGCGGCGCGGGCGCGTTTGTCGGATATATCAATACGCAAGGTTCGGTAACAGGCTGCTTTGCGCTAGGCAATATCACAGTTGCGGCAAATGCTACGGTCGGTAAGTTTGTAGGTGGAAACGACGGGTCAATAAGAAAGTGCTATTTCGGCGATAACGTGGTTGCAAAAAACGGCGGTAATAGCGTCGGCGATAACAACCGCGGCGCGACTGAAAAATCCGAAAGCGAGCTATACTCGCGCGAGCTTTTGGTAGACGAGCTGTTTTGGGATGAGGAAGTTTGGGTCATAGACGGCATTCACGCGCCTAAGCTTGCTTGGCAGGACTGATCAAAGCCGATTTACCTGCTTTGTACTTTTGATATAGATTAAGGAGAAATGTTTATGAAAAAGAGCTTTTTGTTAGTCGGCGCTATGTCGCTTGTTGTTGCGGGTGCGCTCGGTGCGCTTGTTGCTTGCGGCGGCGACGACGGCGGCGATAGTCAAGCCGCAACGCTCGGCGCGCCCGAAAGCATTGCGTACAACCCCGACACGCAAAGGATATCCTGGGGGTTTGTAGACGGCGCGGACGCGTACGTTATTTCGTTTAACGGCGACGGAGAGCGGGAAGTGCATGCCAACTCGGTTACATATGTGCCGAGCGGCGAGGAGTTTACTTTTACGATCAAAGCCAAGGGCGACAACAAGAATGATTCGGCTGCGGCAAAGGTAACTTTTGTGGAGCTTGCATCGGATATCACGCTTGCCGTTGACAATACGGGTAAAGTTACTTGGAATAACGTAGACGGCGCGGACGGATATCAGGTCGTTATAGACGGCGTTAACAGCTTTGACGTTGTTTCCGCGCAATATGACGAAATAACGCCGGGCATTGCGCACAGTGTGCGCGTCAGACCCGTGCGCAGCGGTGGCGGCGGCGTACAATACTATGCGCGTCTGTCCGATCCTATTACGGTGAATAAGCTGGGCACTCCCGCGGTCGATTCGGTCAAGTACGAGGACGGAGTTATTACTTGGGGCGCGGTCGCTTCCGCGTCGAGCTACAAGGTGACGGTAAACGGCGCGGATTCGGACGTTACGACTAACAGGCTCGAATACGACGCGAAAAAGCAAAGCTTTAACGTTAAGATAACTGCGATAGGCAATCATACCTCTACCTATGACGGGCAAACGTCCGAGCAAAAATCGTTTGTATATCTCCCTGCGGTAACTGACGTTGCGGTGGAAAACGGAATACTTATTTGGGAAAAGTCCACAGGGGCGTCGGCATACAAGCTTCGTCTTAACGACAATGCGGTATCTACCGTGACGGCGGAGTCCGAAAGCTATTCGGGACTTGCTTCGGGCACACAATACAACGTCAGCATAATGCCTACGGCGACGGGCGAGAACACCGAGTATTTTTCGGAGTGGACTGCCGCATTGCCCGTGTACATTCTGCCTGCGCCGCAGCCGCGCTGGACTGCGGGCTTTGACGCCAACGGCGTAGACGAAGTAAACGCTATCAATTGGGACGCTGTGTCATCCGCTACCGGATATTCGTCTCGCGTTACGTTGCCAAACGGGCATACCGACGAAAAATCTCACGGCGCAAACAATAACTATTATTCCGACGCATTCAACACGGTAGGCGAATACAAGGTGGAGGTTAAGGCGCTTTCCAACGGTGCGGCGGGCATTTACGACAGTAAGTATTCCGCTCCGGTAATAGTCAAAAGGCTTGCCGCGCCTACTATAGAGAGCTCGAATATAAAAAGCGACGCGAAAAATCTTGACGCAGGCTTTACCGTCGCATTTGACGGTGTCAGCGGCGCGTCCGGTTATGCGATTTACCGCGACGGCACGCGCGAGGGCAGCTCTACTATGCCGTCGTTTGCAGTGGCGCGTCCCGTCGACGCGGACGTTTTGCGCGAAACGGCGATAGCGTATTATGTTCAAAGCCTCGGCAGTGTTTCGGCGGACGGGCATAACGTTGTGCTTAATTCCATGCAGGGCGCGGCGTCGGCGGCGTCGGCGTTTAATATTACGGTGCTTGCAGCGCCCACCGACCCGACAATGAGCGGCTACGGCTATTCGTTTACCGGCTCGGACAAGGCTGACGGCTACGGCATACGCGTAAGCGGAACTACCTACGAGAGCAGCGTCGACAGTTACGATCTTAACATGCTTGCCGCGGGTACTTATACTGTTGCGGCATGCGCCAAGGGCAACGGCAACACCGTTTTGGCGTCCAATTACTGCACTCCTCTTACCGTAACGCGGCTGAACGCTCCGTTCGATCTTAGGATAACCACAGACGAGTCGGACGGCGTACTGCAATACGAGGGCGATCCCAAAGCGCAAAGCTATGAGGCGGTCATTACGGGCAGGAGCGAAGCGCTCACCGTCGATTCCACAACCAACATTAAACAGTACATAACCACGGCGGCTACCGTAGTTACTATGCGCAGTGTGGGCAACTACTTTGAAGACGCGCAACGCACCGTATATATTATGACGTCGCAGCCGAGTATCAACTACACATTTTTTAAGCTGGAAGCGCCGAGCAATATCAATTTTTCGGACAGCGCAATGAGCTGGAACGGTCCGAGCAATCTTAATGCCGCGGCGGCGTTTACCCCTACATACAAGATTTTCAACGCCGCAAACAATGTTTTGTACAACGGCGAGTTTAGCGGCACGTCGTATTCGCTGAACACTATAAGCGGCGGCGCGTCGTACGCGTTTGATATTCAGGCGATAGGCGACGGCGAGCATTATGTAAATTCCGACGTTGCGCACAGCCGAGAAATTTACAAGCTTGCCACGCCCGAGTTTAATATAAACGCGAGTGAAAAACGCTACGAGTGGCGCGCGGTCGCGCAGGCGAGCGGATACGTTTTGTCCATAGATAACGTTGCCGTTAGCAACGTGGAGCATGAAACCGGCGAGCTGTACGCATTTGCCCCTACATACACCACGCTGGGCAATCACAGCGTTGTTCTTTACGCAACGGGCGACGGCGGGAACACGACGGTAAACTCGTCCGCTTACGAGTTTACGCAATCGGTAAAACAACTTTCTACGCCTGTGTTTGCTTATAGCTATTCTCATGACAGCTACAACGTTAACGGCACGATCAGGGTAGATATAACAACTCCGTCCGATTACGCCGTGGGATATAACTACGTAATAGGCGGTGCGTCGCATATTGACGGCGAATCTACTTACTCTTTTACGCCCAACACGACCGGCAAAATAGATATGTACGTCTACGCCGTAGGCGGCGGGTTCGATAGCGATAATGTTTACTATTCCGACTCCCGCGCCGCGGCTACGGTCAGCCTGTACTTGCTTGGCTATCCGTCCGCCGATACGATCGATCTATTGCAGGACGGCGTGCTTACTTGGAGCAGGGTAGATAACGCGGTCGGCTACGGCTACACGCTGGAAATAGAGCTTAACGACGGCACAAAACAGACCGTGACGGGATCTATTGACAACAATACCGCAAGGCTCGATCTGAATACAGTGTCGCTTGGCGACGGAACTAAGCTGATATATTCCGATGTGAGGACAATAAAAGTCACGCTGTTTGCAAAGGGCTCGCTTTCGGCTAATACGCCCGCAACGTCAAACGGCAGTGTTTCGTCCGTGACCGTCGAAAAAAGCTGGACGTCTGCGTTGCATTGAGTGAGCTTTTGTAAACAGTGAATTTGCTACACGACAAAACGGCGGAATGCTTTGAGTGTCCGCCGTTTTTATTATATAAATTCGCAACGTAAGGGCGAATCGGATCAAGCGGCATTAAAACGTGAACCCGTCCTCGCGACCGCAATTGCCGCAGCGCCGCGATAAGGTGTTTGCGGCATTTGCTGCCGCGCTCGCGTTTTGTGAGTTCATCAATAAAAACATTAATATCATTTGGTTTATGTTTTCCGTGCCTCCGCCGTTCTCCATCATGAGAATTATCATCAGCAGATTGAAAATACTGTCTTGCATGGTTATTGCCCTCCACCTCGCTCGCAAAATTGTATATGCGAAATTTGTCGAAAACGTTACTGTTATCGCATGGCTGTGGTTATTATATATATTCGACAATTATCGCGAATAGTCGAATTATTTCCGCATTGACAAATGCCGTAATATATGTTATAGTGCACACATGAACACATTGTTGCTTGACAGCATTACCGCCGCAAAAGTCGAGGACAGTCTGCCGTCTAAGTCCGGACTTACGGCGCTGGCGTCGTTTTTCGGCGCGTTATCCGACGTTACACGGCTCAAAATACTTTCCGCGTTGTCTGTATCGAGTATGTGCGTAAGCGATTTGGCGGTCATTACAGGGCTCAATCAGACCACCGTTTCGCACCAGCTACGCATACTCAAGGACGCGCATATCGTGGACGGAACACGCCAAGGCAAGGTTATTTTTTACGGCGTGGAAAGCCGTGAAATACCCACCGTTATGAACACCGCCGTGCGTGCGGTCATGAATGTCGAATTTTAGTATTCACAAAGGATGTCACTATGGTTATCACCGAAAAATGGGACGCTCTTCTGTCTGCCGAGTACGAAAAACCGTACTTCAAAACGCTTATGGAATCGGTCGACCGCGAGTATTCGCGCTATACGGTTTATCCTCCGCGCGACAGAATTTATGCCGCCATGCAGCTTGTGGACTACGACGCCGTGCGCGTGGTCATTCTAGGTCAAGACCCGTATCACGGCGCGGGACAGGCAAACGGACTTGCATTCGCCGTAAATAACGGAGTCGAACCGCCGCCGTCGCTTGTGAATATCTTTACAGAGCTCAAGTCCGATCTGAACGTCGAACCGAGCGACGATACTACTCTGGTCGGCTGGGCGCATCAGGGCGTGCTGCTGCTTAACGCGTCGCTTACCGTGCGCGCGGGCGAGGCGCAATCGCACGCTTCATTAGGCTGGCACAACCTGACCGACGCGGTTATCCGCTCTCTGAATAACCGCAAAACGCCGGTAGCGTATATTCTTTGGGGCATGAGCGCGCGAGAGAAGATGTCGCTCATAGATAAACGCAATTTTATTGTTACCTCCGCGCACCCGAGCCCGCTTTCGGCATACCGCGGATTCTTCGGCTCTAAGCCGTTCTCCAAGGTTAACGATTGGCTCAAAGCAAACGGCATGCCGCCCGTGCACTGGCAGATGACGGGCAGATACGAACCCGCCGATTACTACAAGAATTCGCATAAAATATTTAGAGCATAAATGAATTAAGAATGCAGAATTAAATAAGGATGAGATTCCTCGATGGGCAAAAAATGCTCGGAATAGCCTGCGGCTGCTACGTAGGACAAAAGTAAGTTGTATAATCCTTTTTGTCATCCCGAGCGTAGCGAAGGATCTCATCCTTTTTTTGCATATTTTTGACGAAAAAGGTGAGTATTGTATTTTTTCGACAATGTCGAAAATGCCGATTACTAAATAAATTCGCGCAATGTCGAAAAGTCCGATTAATCGGTGTTTTCGACAAGGCATGCTTTGCGAATATAATGTTGACAATTTGGGCGGCATTGTGATACAATGTCGATATGGATGAACAAGAACAAAATTACAACGTCGAAAATACGAACGTGCCCGCGCCTATCGCGGATGGAGCACAGGCGTCGGAGGATTTGATGATAGTGCAGGGCGGCGAGCTGCCCGCAGGCGTGAAAAACCGCACGCCCGAACAGCCGCCAAATGTGCCCGTGTACGATGAAACTCGCAACGACGAGAGTATGCGCGGTGGATACGCTTCGGTCAACGACAGACCGTACAAGCGCGATAACAGGCTTATGTGGCTTGTCATTATTGTTATGACAGTGATGTGTCTTGCCGTGGGTATTTGCTCTGCGGTGGTCACTGCCAAGCTCATGCAAAAGGGCGACGCTCCGCCTGTGATTAAAGTCAACGGCGATATTCAGCAGAATATTGCAGTAGTTGTTGCCGCGCGAAAAAGCAATATCGTCGAGGTGCGGTGCGGTACTCTTACGTCGAGCGGAATCGTGATGAAGCGCGACGGCAAAAAAGTGACGGTGCTTACCAACGCGCACGCCATCGCGCAGTATGTTAACAACACCACCACCGAGCCAAAGGTGAGGTTTGCCGGCTACGACGATTACTATATAGCCGAAGTCAAGGGCTATGACGGGCATTACGACGTTGCCGTTATTACCGTGGCGGTAGACGACGGCGTAACAGTGTACGACATTGACGGCAGCGACGTTGTTTCTCCCGACGTTTCGTTCAACGAGGGTGATTACGTCGTGTCTATAGGCAACGCCATGAGTATGGGCATTGCGTCATATGAGGGTATTATCTCGCGCAAGAGCGAGCTATTGGAGTGCGGCGAGCTGTTTGGATCGAGCGGCAAAAAAACAGTGCCCGTTTTCCGTACGACCGCGGTTATCAATGCCGGTATGAGCGGCGGCGGCGTGTTTGATATGAACGGCAGGCTTGTAGGGCTTGGTACGTACAGAATGAGCAACACTAACGGCGTCAACACCGACGAAGGCAATTCCACATCGGACGTCGAAAATACCGGGTTTGCTACGCCTATGTCTATCGTGTATCCTGTATACAAACGCATACTGGATAGCGACGGCGGCGCGGTGGGACTGTTTACCGTGAATACGCAAAAAACTACGTCGGCTATAGGCTGGCTCGATTTGCCGCTTATCGGCTTCAACTGCGAATACAAAAACGGCAAGCTTACCGTTAAGTCCGTTAGCGACAGCGGCAACCGCGTGCGCTCGGGCGACGTTATAACCAAAATAGGCGATTACGAAGTAACTACGGATATTTGCGGCGTGACGGGCGCTCTGCTCAGATACCACCGCCGCGGCTCGGGCAAGGCTTTGACGCTGACATTGCGGCGCGGCGACGCCGATATAACCGTGTCGTTTGACGACTTCCGTTATGCGATTTAGCCGCAAGCCGATAGTTTGTATTTTGTCCGTTGTTATAGCAGCGGTCATGCTGTGCGGCTGTGGCGGCGACGTAGAGTCGTCGGATATTTTGCCGCACCTTTCCTTGGCGGAAAGTAAGCATATCTTGCCTATAGACGGCTACGAGAGTTTTACGCTGCCCGATGTTTCGGACACGCAGTATCGCGAGCGCGTGGAGCTGCTGTATAATACGGTCGTGTACGACGGCAAAAAGCCTGTGTTTAGGACTGACGACCCCGTTAAACCTATTTACGACGCGGCGCATGAGTTTTTGGAAAAGTACATTCATGACGATTGGACTGAAGCCTCGCGCGAGGTGAACACAGTGCACGCCATCCATGATTATCTTATATCCGGCACAGACTACGACTTTGAGCTTTATCAGTCTTATCAGGCGGGCGCAGATATCTCTCTTGCGGACGACCCTGCGTTTTATATCGACGGCGTGTTTGTCGGCGGCAAAGCAGTGTGCGACGGTTTGGCGCGAGCGTTTAATTTTTTGTGCGCCATGGAGGGAATACCGAGCGTGCGTGTTACAGGGTCGTTCGCATCGAGCTTGCACGCTTGGAATAAGGTTAAGGTAGGCGGCGAGTGGTACAACGTGGACGTGACCGCCGACGCCGTGCATTACAGCGTAGGCGGCAAAAATTATAAACAGATCGCGCACGGCTTTATGCTTGTGTGCGACGATACGCTAAAGAGCTTTGCGCCAAACGGACACGACTTTGTAGATACTCCGTTTACGGCGGATTCCGATTACGATTACTACTCGGGCGATTTCCTTAAGATAGGCGATAGGCTTTATCCGCGCGTTGTAAAGTCCCAAGCCGAGCTTGACGCGATTTTTTCCGCCGTGTCCGAGCAAAAGACGGTGGGCAAGATCGAACTCAAGCTCGATTTTGCTGGCAAAACGCAGGTGAACAGCACGGATATGTATCGCCAAGAAATACGTGCCGCGTATTCCAAGGTAGATAACGTCGGGTTTAAGATCACGGACGGCAACAGCCCGTATTTTAGGTTTCCCAACGGAGTGTACCTGTTTTTGATTTACAAGTAAAAGACGAAAATAGGATTTTTACAGTCGTTTGCCGCGCATTGTAAAAAAATTGAAAAAATTTTAGAAATACGGAAAAATATTAGGCATATTTTGTGTAGATATAAGTAGACCGTTATAGGGAGTTTTCCTATTAATACATCGGTTTGCGAGGATCACACTATGAGCGTTGGCACGTGTAAAAAAAGAACGGTTTTAATTATTATGGCAAGCGTGTTGTTTGCGCTTGTTTGTTGCGCTTGCTTATTTTTGCTTGGATGTAGCGACGGTGAGTCGGATCAACCCGCTGTGATTTTTTCTGTGTGCTATCAAGCATCAGACGGCGGATATATCGACGGGGAAGCCGCGCAAGAAGTTAAGTATGACCAAAACGCAAGCTCCGTTAAGGCAATACCGAACGAGGGATACGAGTTTAAAGAGTGGTCGGACGGCGTAACGGAAGCGTTGCGAACGGATAATAATGTGCAAGCGGATATAACCGTCAGTGCAATTTTCG
>JAIEFT010000044.1:138441-172407 GCA_029066805.1 Clostridiales bacterium
GTGGTCGGACGGCGTAACGGAAGCGTTGCGAACGGATAATAATGTGCAAGCGGATATAACCGTCAGTGCAATTTTCGCTAAGAAAAAGTATAACGTAACGTATGCTACCGACGATAACGGCGCGTTATCGGGTGAGGCTAAACAAGTAGTTGAATACGGTAACGACGCAACAGAGGTAACGGCGATACCGAACGAGGGATATGAGTTTGTTAAGTGGTCGGACGGCGTAACGGAAGCGACTCGAACGGATAATAATGTGCAAGCGGATATAACCGTCAGTGCAATTTTCGGCAAGAAGAAGTATAGTGTTATGTATGTTACCGATGGAAACGGTCATATACAAGGTGAATCCTTTCAAAATGTAGAGCAAGGCGAAACCGCAGCAGAAGTAACGGCGATACCGAACGAGGGATACGAGTTTAAAGAGTGGTCGGACGGCGTAAACACGGCGACGCGGCAGGACGACAGGATTTTTTCGGAGTTGACAGTAAAAGCAGAGTTTCGAAAAAAGACGTATTATAAATTGCAATATCTTGTTAACGGTGAGGGCGGATCTATCCAAGGCTACACTATACAGTACGTTGCACACGGCGAGAGCGGAAGCACGGTCATAGCCGTGCCGGACGAAGGCTATGAGTTTGCGTATTGGAGCGGATTCGGCATTTTCAATATAGCGGCACGAACGGATAACAATATCACTCAGGATACAACTATTGTTGCAATTTTTCGGCGTAAGGAGGTGCAAGTAGAGTATAAAGGGGCTAATGGCGGGAGTATCTACTATATTAAAAATGTTCACACAATATATTACGGCGAACAAAGCTCTGTAGTGCGCGCCAACCCGTATAAGGGCTACGTATTTTTATACTGGTCGGACGGACTTAAATCAGCCGAGCGCACAGAGTATAATGTAACGAGCGATATGGTGCTGACCGCGTATTTCGGTTACAGTGCAGAATATAAGGTGAATGGGCACGGCAGAATAAAAGGCGAAATCTATCAGGCGGTATTGCCCGACGATGATTTTTCGCAAGTGGAGGCAGTGCCCGACGAAGGGTATGCATTCGGCGGCTGGTCGGATCTGCAAGTGCAGAATTTACGTAAAGACACAAATGCGGAACGGTGTATCGAGCATATTGCGTACTTTGAGCCTATTGTAAAAACGTTTAGCTTTGATTACGGCATAGCAAGCGGTGTACCGATGGAAAGCGCCGTTACTATCAGCAGAGAAAATATCGTACTTGAAGGATATCCTACGCCCACATTATCCGGCTATACTTTTGAGGGCTGGTACGCCGACAGTGACTACAAATTAAAGGTGATCAACGGCGACGGCAGATACATGCTCGGGTATTACGGTTTTTCTTTGGATACGGACACTCTGTATGCGCGGTGGAAGCCGTCGGACGATAGCAGGCGCGTGTTCAAAATATTGCTCGTGTTTGTTAATGAAGTTAAAGCTAAGATATATCCCTCCCCTAAATATGGCGACGGTGTGCTACGCGACGTTCATCACCTAATGACAACTATAGATAGGGAGTATTGCATAATTTTGCATGACTATGCAATCTACTATTTGCGCGATTGGCTGTCAGAATTAACGGACGTAGAGATCGACGCTTATTTTACTATTGATCCGATAAGTGAGGAAAACATAAGAACCTTCCCCGATTTTTATTCGTTGATACCGGAGTCTATATCCGAAACCAAGCCGCTATATACGTCGTATAACAGTGTTTTGTTTGGATGGAGTCTGAATAATTACGACGGGGCATTGGCAGTCAGAAATATAACAGGTTCTGCTACGGAAAAGTTCGGTAATATCCATTTAGATCATCTGTATTATTGTATAATGATTCACTACAGTAGACTTCAAGATTACTTGATAAAAATAAAAACAAATAGAATGGAAGAAGACCCATTTATTAATACATTTATTCATGAATTCATCCATACATGTGAAGCGACGTATGACTACAGTGAAATAGTAGAGTTTCATGATTCATTTTATAATGCATACTTAAGAGAAGGCGTAGCAGCAATGGAGGCGTATAGGCTGTATCTTGTGGGACAACTGGAATATTGTGGGCAATTTTGCGGTATACCAAAAGATTTTTGGACAAACAAATGCGATAAAATGCTGTCTATAACGCATTATTGATAGTGCGTTTGATATGATTGATATTATTTTACCAAGGAGGGTTTAAGTAATGAAAACAAGGACAAAAACGAGTATTTTACTTGCGTTGGTAATGGCGGTTGCCGTGGCTATCGCCCTACTGTGCACACAAGTAAAAACCAACAAGGCATTTGCCGACGAAGTGGATGCGGAGCTTTCCGCCGAATTCAGTGTATCTGATGAAATCGAGCGCGTTGATGCAGAATATGAATTTATTGTGCTAAACGACACCGAATGCAGTGTGAGAATCACTAATTGCGGTGATGTAACAATAGCGCTCATTCCGGATTATACGGAAATCGACGGCAAACAGTATACGGTAACCGAAATCGACGACAACGGATTTATGTCGTCTCCTAATCTGATTCGAGTCGATTTGCGTAATACGATCAAGCGAATCGGGTACGGCGCTTTTGCCGATTGTGCAAAGCTTAAAAGAATCAACCTGGCAAATGTGCAGGAAATCGATGACTGCGCTTTTGAGGAATGTCCCGAATTGGCAGAAATATTAATACCTGCATCCGTCAAGAAAATCGGTACATACATTTTTCGTGGTAATAATACGAAGGTGATGGTGCGTGCGGAGGCTGTGGGCGAGCAATGGTCGGCTTCGTGGAATAAGAGGAATGACAATCAAGATGTGGAGTTTAGCAGTAAATATAAACATCCGATGGAATTGAAGACTGTTTACGATACTACCGCACGTTCTGCACAGCCTATTGGATACGCTATTGCCGAAGGACAGCCGCGTAATGAAGATTATTATGACCCGATAACAGAAGATAATTATGAAGATAAAACCCATAAATTTGAAGAAAGCATATTTATTCCTGCGGAGTATAATGGCAAACCTATAATGAAAATAGCCGATGACGCGTTTTACGACGTATCGTTTAGTCAATTGATTGTAGAATATGCGCAAGAACCGTTGACGATAGGGAATAGGGCCTTTACAAATACCAAAGGGGAAAGTATTGTAATAAATCGCCCTGTACGCTTTTGTAATGATAATAATGTAGAAACTAAAAATATATTCAGTCGTTCGTCTGCACGATCAATCGTGTTGCCTAATAGTGTAACTAAGCTTGTTGATTCTATGTTTGCGGGCTGTTCAAGATTGAGTAATATCTTTTTTGCAGAGCCTGTTAACATAAATTTTTCTTACACAGATTTAGACTCTTATTTGGACGCACAAAATAAAGAAGATTTAGACGTATATTTGCAAAACAAGGTTAACGGCGATGACGATTTAGGTTATGAGCAAAAAGTAACGCGCCTAAGAGAGCTATGTATTATTAAGAAATTAACTAGAGATTGTGAATCTGGCGTCGTTGATATACCCGGCTCGTCAGGCGTTATTGCAATCGGAAATAACGTATTTCAAGGAACGACTGCAATATCGGAGCTGCATTTGTACGATACCATTCAATCGGTCGGTTCTACTATTTTGTCCGGGTGGGATAATGACAAACAAATCGTATATGTGTATATTGATAACAATGATGAAGATGCCGAAAGTAATTATGATAACTGGCACACTAAGTGGCAAAGCAGTTTTACAAATGTTAAAGTGATCAAAACTTATTATACCGTTACTTTTGATCCCGATGGCGGGAAATTTGTGGATAGCGATAAAGCTACTATCCATAAACTCATCAAATACGGAAATCGGATAGGTGACCTGCCGGAGGTCGAAAAGTTAGGCTATCAGTTTATTGGATGGAAGTCGGAAGACGGAACGGAATATAAGTCTTCGACTATTTATCAAGAATACAAGGATATAACGTTAAAGGCGAAATGGGAGCGTATTATATATACTATAACATTTGACCCGGAAGGCGGGGAGGGCGGTACGAAAATCGGTTATGCATTTATGAACGGACCGTTGCCCGACGCGGTCGCTCCTACAAAGTTGGGGTCTACGTTTAGAGGCTATTATACGGAAAGGAATGGCAATGGAAAAATATATTACCATTACAATATGGATAAGGCATGCATTTGGACGCATGACGGGGATTTAACCTTATATGCAGACTGGGAGATAAACGCGTATACTGTAAATCTACATAGCGGATATGACAAAAATGAAGTGCTTGTAAAAATACCCGTAACTTATGATCAAGGGATGCCGCTTTATCTGCAAGCGCCCCAACGGCTTGGATACACATTTATGGGTTATTATGACGAAATGAACGGCGCGGGCAATAAGTATTACAATGCAGATATGACCAGCGCTAAAGAATGGAATAAAGCAGATAACGGTGATTTGTATGCGGATTGGAAGTTGATTGACTATAAAATTAACTATGAATTGAACGGTGGTACAAATAAAGGAAATAACCCCGACACATTCAATATTGAGAATGCGGGAATATTAAACGACGCAACTCACGAAACGCTGTACTTTGACGGCTGGATATGTGAAGGGGAAAAGATAACGAGCTTAGTCGGCATAACAAAAGATATAACCTTAACGGCAACTTGGACGGATGTAAAAACTATTCGCGTTACTAAGGCTTTTTCTACTCTGACGGTTGACGTTCCCAAGGCAAGCATTATTATGGATTGTGCTTTTTCCGATAATTGCAACATCGTATTTACTTCCAAAGTTGTTACGGCTATGATTAGCGGAAACGGGCGCGTGTACAATATGTCTATTATCATCTCAAACAGAGATACGGATTTTGGATTGGTTTTGAATCATATCAGTGTTGTAGCTACGTCATCATTCTGTGCTATTAATATGTCGTCTCAGCAAACGCTATACTTGATGACTGTCGGAGTGGTTACAATACATGGCTATTCGCCCACTAACGGGCACGGGAAAGCTGCAATCTCTTGCCATAATCTTGTAATCGGTTCTCTGGCTAATTACGAGCATACCTTAACTGTTAACGGCGGCAATGGCTCTGACGGTAAGGATGGTAAGGACGGTAAGGATGGTAATAATGGCGGCGTCGCCATCGAAGCCGAAACCGTTATAATTACTTGTGACAACGTGACTATAGTGGGCGGTTCGGGAGGAAAAGGCGGAAGTAGTGTTATGACAATGCCCGATGGTAAAAAAATCACTGGGACCGGATTTAAAGGATTTGGCGGATATGGCGTTAGTCCGGTAAGCGGCGAAGTTTATGTGACGGAAAATTTCAGTCATGTGAATCTTAAAAAAGGTCAAGATGGTAAAGATGGTAGCGGACAAGGCGGTCTAATAAGACCGCCGAGACCCGAAGATTTGAGTTACACTACACCGGTCGTAAAGCCGTGGAATCCAAATTTACCTATTACTCCGCCTATAGGAGGCATTATTCCCACATCTAATCCGTAATTTCGCCTGTTACGGTGGTATAATCGATAGCAAACAAAAAACCGCGGCGTTCCGCGGTTTTTTGTTGTGTTCGTTTTTATATTCGGATTAGCCTTCCAAAAGGTCGCAAAGGTCGCCGACGGTTACGATCTTGTCCATTACGTCGTCGTCGAGCGTTTTGCCCGTTTCCGATTCCAAGCTGAACATGAGCTCCATAAGCGCGAGCGAGTCGGCTTTGAGGTCGTTTGCGAAGGTCGTGTCGCGGGTGATTTTGCTTGCGTCTATTCCGAAGTATTCGGCAAGCTCCTGCTGGATTTTTTCAAACATGATTGTTGTTCTCCTTGATTGATTTTATTTTTCGAGCTATGCTCGATGATAGACTAATAAAAGGATGAGATTCCTCGCTGCGCTCGGAATGACAAGAGAGGGGGGAGCTATGCTCGATGGTTGACTGATAAAAGGATGAGATTCCTCGGTGGGCAAAAAATGCTCGGAATGACAAAGAGTGGGGGAGTGAGCTATGCTCGTTGTTGATTGACTAAGAATGATAAGGTCGCCCCTCATCCGTCAGTCTTATGACTGACACCTTCCCTCACGGGGAAGGTAATAAGGTCGCTTTTTTAAAACTTCTTTTTGAGCACTGCGCCTTCGGGGGCGGTGGTGACTAGGTTTTGGTATCTGAGCAGCCAGCCGATCGCGTTGGGGTCTTTGGGACGGAGTTTTTTCTGGCGGGCTTGCAGCTCCTTTGCGGGAACGTCCAAGTTGATCTTGCCCGTCGCTATATCTATCTTTATCGCGTCGCCGTCCTTGACGAGCGCAATCTTTCCGCCGTCTGCCGCTTCGGGGCTGACGTGACCTATGACCGTGCCGCGCGTCGCGCCGGATATCCTTCCGTCGGTAACGATCGGAACGTCGTTTTCGAGACCCATGCCGACTATT
This sequence comes from Clostridiales bacterium, assembly GCA_029066805.1. GTDB lineage: Bacteria > Bacillota > Clostridia > Christensenellales > Pumilibacteraceae > Anaerocaecibacter. The sequence goes on from JAIEFT010000044.1 coordinate 144,864, forward strand.
GCCGCGGCGGTCGTGAGCATTTCGCGCATGCCCGGTCCGCCCTTAGGACCTTCATAGCGAATGACTACCACGTCGCCTTTTTTGACTCTTCCGGAATATATGGCTTCCACTGCCTCGCTTTCGCGGTCGAAGCACTTGGCTTTGCCTGCTATCGTTTTGGTTTTGCCCATGCGCTTGACAAGCGCGCCGAGCTCTGCGAGGCTGCCCTTAAGCACCGTTATGCCGCCGACGGGGGATATGGGACTGTCTATCTTGTGAATCACATTCTCGTCGGTTACGTGTGCGTGCTCGTATGTCGTGGCGAGCGATTGTCCTGCGACGGTGCGAAGCGAACCGTCGATTAAGTTCTTTTTGGCTAACTCGTGCAATACCGCTTGAACGCCGCCGGCGCGGTGGAAGTCCGCCATGTCGTAGTCGCTGTACGGTTGCAGAGCCGCAAGTACGGGCGTGCTGTCGGATATGCTTTGTATATAGTCTAATGTGATCGGGATATTAAATTCCGCCGCTACTGCCGTTATGTGCAAAACGGTGTCGGAGCAGCCGCCAAGCGCCATGTCTAATCTGAGCGCGTTGGTCAACGCACGTTTATTAAGTATCATCTTGGGCGTGTCGGCGTTGCGAACAAGCTCGCATATGCACAGCCCGCTGTTTTTGGCTATGCGTATACGCTCGCCGCCGAGCGCGGGCGCTGTGCCGCTATACGGCAACGCCATGCCCAAAGCTTCGAGCGCGCAACCGAGCGGGTTTGCGGCGAACATGCCGTTGCCGCTGCCTGCCGAGGGGCAAGCAACGTCTTCCGCTTGCGTAAGCTCGTCAAGGCTCATCGCACCGCGCTTGACCTTGCCCACGCCTTCGTACAGCGCAGAAAGCCCTATCTTTTTGCCGGCTTTATTTATTCCGCTTTCCATAGGTCCGCCGACCACGAATATCGACGGAATATTAACGCGCGCCGCGCCCATTAGCATGCCCGCAATCGCGCAGTCTGTATTGGGAACAAACACGACGCCGTCAAACCCGTGTGCCACTAACATGGTTTCCACACTGTCGGCTATAAGCTCGCGCGAGGGCAGGGCGTACTTTAGTCCCGCGCCGCCAGCCGCTATGCCGCCGGCAACGCTCGGCATGGGCAGCGTGACCGGCGTTCCTCCGCCCGCGTATATGCCCGCCTTGACCGCGTCTTCTATATCGTCCAAGTGAATGTGCCCGGGCACGATGTCCGAGCGCGAGGAAATAACGGCAATGAGCGGTTTATTAAGCTCGTTGTCGGTCAGTCCCAAAGCTTTAAGCGTGGCTCTGCCCGGAGTTTTTTCCATTCCTGTGTAAAGTTCCTGTGACATAAAGGCTTCCTTTCGTGTTTAGCTTATTGAATATTTTAGCACTATTGCCGTCGTTTGTCAATTTTTATGCACAAAAAAAGGACGAAAACAAAGCGTTTAAGTCCTTTTTGTGCTGCAATTCAGCTAAATTGTGCCGATTTTTACACCATCAGCGGGATGTTATACTTGCCGAAAATGTAGCTGTATACCTCGGGTACTTGTATCGCGATCGCGCTGGCTATAAGGAACAGCGCAAGTCCTATGAACACTATGCGCAAGATCCAGCTTTCCGTCCAGCCGAGCGCGTTGTACAGTACCACAAAGTACATAAGGCAAAGCACTACCGTGCGTGTGATCGCCATGCCCGTGAGCACGCTCTCCGGAACGTTGTTGTACACCATTATCCAGGATATTACCCACAGCACAGCGTACGCGATTAGAATTATTACCGATAACGTCTTGTCAAGCTTTTTCATGATATCCTCCTTGCTTGTTACAAGTGGATTATAACACTTAATTCTTAAAAGTCAATATGAATAAGATTAGAAATTCATTAGAAATGCCGATTGCGCGGGCGTCCGTGTTTGACAAAAGCTCGGTCAAGGTATATAATTGCCGTAAATATTTTTACAATAGAGGTGACGGCGTGAAAGTTGTTTCCAAGCAGAATAATTCACATATGTGTTTGATTTGCGGCATGGATAACACCGCGGGCGTGCATGCGCAGTTTTACAATATGGAAGACGGCTCGGTGGGCGGACTGTTTACGTTCCGCTCCGAACATCAGAGCTATCCGGGCAGAGTGCACGGCGGCATGCTCGCCACCATGGTGGACGAGCTTGCGGGTAGAGTGCTGTGGACGGATCATCCCGACAAAATCGGCGTGACTATGGATATTAACGTAAAGTACCGCAAACCCGTGCCGTACGACGTGCCGCTTAAGGGCAGGGGCGTATACCTGCAAAAGCTGTCCCGCGCGTACTCCGCCAAGTGCTACATAATGAATATGGACGGCGAGGTGCTGGCAGAGGGCGAAGCAAAGTATTTGATCATGCCCGCCGAAAAAATAACCGACGCGTCGCTGGGCGAGGAATTGGATATTTACGTTCCCGACAACGTGACCGAAATAGATTTTTAGCTGCAATGGTATTTTAAGAATGGTATTGACAAATAACTAATTATGGTGTATACTTTTTTCAACCCGCAATATAATTAAAAGGAATAGAAAGATGGGGCTTTTTGACGGCAACTATACATCGTCCAATGACGATTTGGCGCTTGCGCCCAAGGCTGGCGACGGTAAGCTGTACAATATGATAAGGCTTGCGGCGATAACGGTTATTCTTATTGCCGCCGTGCTTTTAATACTGGAAATTCCTATTTTTGGTATATTGGAATTAGGCACTACCGCGAACGGAATTATTATTTCAATAGGCGTCGTGGGCGTGGGCGGATTTGTCGCTCTGCCGTGGGTGCGCGTGTTTGAAAGCTTTAAGGACAAGCGTTACAAGATTACCGCCATAGCGTTTTTGGCAATGGTCGGCGTGTGCGTTATTCTGTGGATAGTTTGCGCATGGCTGATAGTTGGGCTTATAGATAAAGGCATGAGCGGTGCGAACGAAGATATACTCAAAGACCTTCTTAGCTCGCTCAATGTTATTCGTGTTGCGATTATTATATCATTGCAGTTTATTGTCGCGTCGTATATCGCCAAAAATATTATAAAGTACAACAAAACGCTTTTGCCGTATCAGGTTTTGGCGGGTGCGTCTCAGCTTTATATAGACTTTTATGTTTGCCTTTTGCTCACGGCAGTCACCATTACGGTTGACGGCGCAGAGCTCAGCAGTACGGCGGTCTTTCTTACAAACATGTGGGTGCACGCACTGCTTGCTATATTTATCGTTATAGCTATATTTCCCAATATGGTGTTCAGGCGCGTCGATAGGCGCAGACTGCTCGAAGCGAGAGCGGCGGCGCAAAACGGCGCTGCCGACGATAAGCCCGTCGCCGATAATGCTACAACCGATACAATTAAAGACAGTGCCGATAATGTCGATAACGCGCCCGTAGACGAAAAGCTGAACAAGATAAAAGAGCTTCTCGATAAAGGCTTAATTACGCAAGAGGAGTATGACAAAAAACGCGAGGATATTTTGAACAGCATTTAATTGATTGAGCAATCAATATAAAAGGACAGTGCGATTATTCGAACTGTCCTTAATTTTTAATGTTAGAAATGTCATCAAATGCTTGCAAATGTAATCAAAAGTGTGTATAATATATAAGAGGTGATTAAAATGGCAAACAATATGATACAATTCAGGGCGGATGAAGATTTGAAATTACAGGCTTCTGTAATTTGCGGTAAAATCGGGATCGACATTCCGTCGTATTTGCGCATGTGTTTGGCGCGCATGGTGAGCGAAAACGGCATTCCTTTTAGCATGTGCGTGAATGAACCCGACAATATCGGTATTGCCGCAATGCGTAAGGCTCAGCGGATAGCCGAACGGCGTGGTATTTCCGACATGTCTTTAGATGAGATAAATGCAGAAATTGCAAAGGCGAGAAAATAATATGAAGTATTTCGCCGTTATCGATACGAACGTTGTCGTATCGGCTTTTCTTAAAAGCAATTCCATTCCGGACACGTTGCTCGACCTTGCGCTTGCGGGCGTGATCGTTCCGCTGTTGAACGATGAAATTGTAACCGAATATAAGGATGTTTTGTCGAGAGATAAATTCGCATTCGGTGATGAGCTTGTAAATGACTTTATAAAGCAAATACAAAACGTCGGGCTGTATATCAATGCCGAAAAATCCGATATAGAATTACCGGACACTAAAGATATAGTTTTTTATGAGGTCGTTATGGAAAAAAGAAAAACCGATGATGCGTATTTAGTTACAGGCAATATTAAGCATTTTACAGGGGAAGCGTTTATTGTTACACCTAGAGAAATGCTGGAGATTATCGCAAAGGATTATTAGACAGGATACATAGTAGAATTGTAATAAAATAAGTAAGACGGCTCGAAATCGAACCGTCTTTTGTGTTGGTTACAATAAAACTTTTACTATTTATTAAAGCAATTCGGTAAAGTCATTTATGCATAGCAGTGCACGAGTGTCTTTTATGCCGCCGACGGCAATTACTTTTGCTCCTGCATTGAGCGCGGCTTCTATCCCGGATGGCGCGTCTTCAAACACTAAGCAGTTTTCGTGTTTTGCGCCAAGCTTAGCCATTACCGTAGCAAAAATATCGGGCGCGGGTTTTTGGGGTAAATCAGTTTGCCCGTCTATTACCGCGCCGAACATATCCGATAGTTCGAGGCTGTTAATAATGTTTGTCGTCGTTTTGGATGACGAACCTACGCCGACTTTTACGTAATTTCTTTTTAGGCTTTGCAAAAATTCGGTTGCTCCCGATATTATATCGCACTTGTTTATTTTTGTAATTGCTTCGGCGAATGTTTGGTCTTTTATTTTGGCGATTTCCGCTTTTTGACTATCAGTAAATTTTGCGCCATGCTTGGTTTCCGCAAAAGCTATAATGTTGGCTTTTCCTGTGCTTTTTAGCGGAATATAGTCTTGGGGCGTTAAGTCAACGCCGACTGACTTAAAAGCTTTGTTCCAAGCGATGTAATGAAACTTTTCGGTATCGGCTATAACGCCGTCAAAGTCGAATATGCAAGCGTCAAACGAATACGTTTTGCCATCTATCGTTATGTTGTAGTTTTGAGCTAAGCTGTCGCGAATGAGATTGGATAGAGAATCGTTTGCCGCTACAACAACGCCGTCATCACCGAGCTTGTACGGCGTGCCGTTCAGATTGGTAATTATTGCTCCGGCTTCTTTACAAATTACTATTCCGGGCGCTATGTCCCAACTGTTTTTTGTAATGACGACCGTGCCGTGCGTTCTGCCTTGTGCAACGAATGAAAAATCCATGCACGCAGCGCCGAACATGCGTATTTTAGCTATTTTAGGATACAGCCTTTTAATTGCTGTATGTTGAATATCGGCTATGCGGTTGTCTTTAGTATGCGGATAATCACCAAAGCTCAATATTGCATTATTCAAAGTAATATTACTGTTGACGGTTATTCTTTCTCCGTTATAATAGCATCCGCCGCCCTTGGTTGCATATATCCATTCGTCAAGGTGGGGGAGATATACAATACCAAGTACGATTTCGTTATTAACAATCAGCGAGCATTGCATTCCGTAAAGCTTTGAACCACTAGCCATGTTGCAAGTCCCGTCGATAGGGTCAATAGTCCAAGTCCGGCCTACGATGTTCGCCGAAGCTGAAAATTCTTCGCCGTGGATGCGGTCGTTCGGGTAAGCTTTGCATATAGCTTCGGTTAATTGCTTTTCGATGTTGATATCTATATCAGTAACCAAATCGAACGCGCTTTTCTGTGCGGTGTGTAGTTTGATATTGCCATGATTTTTGTATGCCGAGAGCATCTCTGCCTTGATGAATTCAAGTTCGTTTGAATAATTCATGTCACGCCTCCAGAAGCGTTGATTCGCTTTTTAAGTATTCGTATGATTTTTCGCAAAACTCATATACGGGTGATACCGCTTGTTTTTCTATGAAAAATGACGGATTGTTTATGCCTTGTATGTTGTTGGAATAATACTGTAAGATCAAATAATCGTCTACGAATATCATGTTCATACGTGGCGGCTTGTCGTACAGATATAAAGATATGTTTTCGCGGTTTTCCTGCAAGGAGTCTTGTATGTCGAGCGCCGTTTCGATATTGACGTTAGTGATATTTTTTATGCGGTTGGTGCGTAAACCTTCTTCTTGCTCGCGCAAAGGAGTGTACTTGCCGTTGGGGTCTAAAAACAGTATTTCTATTTTTCCACCGCGCGCTATACAGTTTCGTATGGCGCTTGGATTTATGCGTGCCGTAAGCTCCGAATTGGAAATACCAACAGCGCGTATATGCTTTGCCGTTGCTACCAAATCGTCAAAATGACAACTCTGGTTCATGGACGCGCGTGTTGCAAATACTTCCTTGATTTCCGTGGTAATCTGCGTTTCATTCCAAGAGCGCGTATCATGTAGGCTTTCGGTAATCCAGTTGTCAACGATTTCGAGCGTATTTTGTATGTTACCGTTATCGTAAAAATGCGTGCGCTTGGAAAAAAGCTCATGAAGGAACGCCTCGTCGCCTTTATGCCAATTCCCGCACGCAAGGATTTTTGCATCCTTTAATTTAGCGTCGCCGAGTTGGGTCAATGCGTAAAATGCGTCTATCTCTGTAGAAAGTTCGTAATGTATGCGCGAGTCTATATGCTTGTTCTCATCGGTGTGTATAGTAGGAGTGCACACCAGTAAGAACAGTCTCGACTTCATTACTTCTATAATATTTGCTTTATATGTATCTTTTGCCGCACGCGGAAAAAAGAAACACTTTTTGCCGTGCTTAGTAAGATATTCGTAAATCTTATCGGCAAACTCGGCAGAGCTTCCTTGCTCGTAGCTTCCGTGGTATGCTATAAAAATGTCATATTCTTTCTTTAATTTCATAATGCCCCTCTGTATTTGATATATCTATTGTATAATATATCGTCATAAAAATCAATAGTTGTAATGCGTAAAATTTGAGTAAATATTTGAGTGCTTGAACTTAAGCCTTTATTACAATAAGAAGAAGATAGGCGAGCGGAATACAAGATGTCACAAGCCGATTTAGCAAAACGTCTTGGTGTAACTCAGCAATGCGTTAGCGAATGGGAACTGAATAGAACAGAGCCTACGCTGACTTATCTTTGTATGATGGCGGATGTTTTTGAAATATCGCTCGACGTATTGTGCGGTAGGGTGGAATTGTAAAATAGTAAAATAACAAGAAAGAGGATAGGCGAGTGTCTATCCTCTTTTGCGTTGCAAATACGGTGATTTCTATTCTATACGAAAACCTCCACATTTCAAGCAGAAAAGGGGAGGTTTTCGTGTCGCAACCATAGGAACGGTGTGCATAAATAATAACATAGAATATTCTATATGTCAAGCATATTCATAGAAAATTCTATAGAATATATGTATGGATAATATTTCGTTTTCGGAGATTTTAGAAGAATTTTTGTTTGAGCATAGCCTTACGCAAACTGTATTTGCGCAAAGAATCGGGATAAAGCAAAGCCAGGTTAGCGAGTGGTTAAAGGGTAAGGCAAAGCCGGGATATGATATGTTAAAACGTATGTCCGTAGAATTTGGCGTGTCGGCAGATTATTTTTTGGGTATTACTGAAAAGGCTAAATAAAAATCGTTCAACACAAAACGAGGCTGTCTTTAATTGAGACAGCCTCGTTTGCTTTTGCAATTATTCGGGTGTAATGCTTGATTACTTACAAACGTTTACACACGACATACGCGTAGCCTTTGGCTACTTTCCGAAGTAGCGTTTAAGCATGCCGGCAAAGCCTGCGCCGTGGCGCGCTTCGTCCTTAGCCATTTCGTGTACGGTGTCGTGGATAGCGTCGTAGCCAAGCTCTTTTGCGCGTTTTGCAAGCGCGAGCTTGCCTTCGCATGCGCCCGCTTCCGCAGCGGCGCGAAGCTCGAGGTTCTTTTTGGTGGAATCGGTCACGACCTCGCCCAAAAGCTCGGCGAATTTGCTTGCATGCTCGGCTTCCTCAAAAGCGTAGCGTTTGTAGGCTTCGGCAATTTCGGGATAGCCCTCGCGCTCGGCAACGCGCGCCATTGCAAGGTACATACCTACCTCGGTGCATTCGCCCATGAAGTTGGCTTTAAGTCCTTCGGTGACTTCCTTGTCCTCGACCTTGCCGTCGCCGACATGGTGCTCGCATGCGTACTTAGCTTCGGTTACGGGCACAAACTTTTTCGCCTTGCAAACGGGGCAGACGTCAACGCCGTCCTCTACGATCTCACCGCATACTGCGCATCTTTTCATTGTTATGTATCTCCTTTTGTAAGAAATTTTTGTTAGACTACTTATAACATATATCTTTGTCTTTGTCAATAGATTTTTGCGTTTTGTGCGGCAATGATTTGACTTTTTCGGGGCTTGGTGATATGATTTTTTCAGTGGATACGATTGACGAATTTAACGCCGATAAACTCAAGCGCAAAGGGCGCAAACAGATGGATATGCTTCACGGTCCTATGTTGAAAAATATCCTTATTTTTGCTTTGCCTTTGGCGCTTTGCGGAATACTTCAGCAGTTGTTTACGTCTGCCGACATGGCGGTAATAGGCTGGTACGAGGGCAGTGTGGCGCAGAGCGCGGTAAACAGCAACGGCGCGCTGGTGAATTTGCTAATCAACTTGTTTTCGGGACTGTCCGTCGGAGTAACCGTTTTGATTGCGGAATACGTAGGCAAGAAGTGTACGGACGATTTGCACAGTGTTGTTTTGACTTCGTTTGTTATTGCTGTTGTTTGCGGCGTGGTCCTGTTGGGCGTGGGTATAGGCGTATCCGCGCCGCTGCTCGAGCTTATGAATACGCCGCCGGAAACCCTTCCGCTCGCTACCGAGTACTTGCGCATTTACTTTATTGGCATGCCGTTCCTGATGGTGTACAACTTTGGCGCGGCGGTGCTTCGCGGCGTGGGCGATACAAAAAAAGCGCTTATTATCCTTTTGGTGACGGGCGTGCTGAATATCGGATTGAATATGCTGTTTGTGGCGGTGTTCAAAATGAGTGTTGCGGGTGTAGCGCTTGCGACCGTTATTTGCAATGTTGCGTCCGCCGTGCTCGTGTGCGTGTTTATTATGAAGGACGGCATGTTCAAGGTGCGCCGCACTTCGCGCGTCAAAAAGAAATACATAAAGCGCATTATAGTAATAGGTTTGCCTGCCGGATTGCAAGGAGTGGTGTTTTCAATCGCTAACGTTCTTATCCAATCGGCGATTAACGGCTTCGGTTCGAGCGCGGTAGCTGGCAACGGCGACGCGGTCAACTTTGAATACTACGTCTACTTTTTTATCAATGGGTTTGCACAATCCACAGTTACGTTCTTCGGTCAGAACTACGCGGCGGGCGAGTTGGAGCGTTGTAAAGCCGTGTTCAAAATAAACATGCTTGCGGCACTGGCTATATCCACCGTGCTGTGTGCGGTGTTCACGCTCGGCGCTAAAGTCTTTATTCGTATATACACAGACGACAGCGTGGCAATCGAGTTTGCCGTTTTGCGAATGTGGTGCGTACTGTCGGGGTCGATGATTCCATGTTTGTACGAAATAGCCGGCGGAGCTCTTCGCGGTATGGGACACTCCATGCTTCCTGCTGTGTTTACCGTTATCGGGTCGTGTATACTTCGTATTATATGGATTTACACCGTGTATGCCGTATACAAGTATTATTGGCTGCTAATGATAGTATATCCGATCAGCTGGGTGGTGACAGGCGTTGCGCTAATGATTAGCTATTACATAATCTGCTATAAGGCGGGATTCTACGCCAAAAAGCAAAGCGCCGATACTATCGATACGGCGAGCAGCCCGAAGCTTGAAGAGGCGGCAGATGGAACGGAGATTTAAAGGCGCGAGTCTATTTGCATTTCCGTCAGACTATACCGTTGTGGATATAGAAACCAACGGGTTAAGCTCGGGCGGGTGCGAAATCATAGAAGTGTCGGCAATCAAGGTGCGCGGCGATGTGGTGCAGTCCACATTCTCGTCTCTTATCAAGCCTACAGAGCCCATAGGTTGGTTTATAACCAATTTGACCGGAATCACGGACGACATGGTAGAGGACGCGCCCGACGCCAAAGACGTTTTGGGACGGTTTTACGACTTTGTGGGCAAGGATATTATCGTGGGACACAACGTTAACTTTGACGTCAATTTTTTGTATGACAAGCTGTGGCTGCACAATGGGCTTGTGCTGGATAACTCATTTGTGGATACGCTAAAGCTCGCGCGAAAAGCCTTGCCGCATTTGTCCAATCACAAGCAAACGACTGTTGCCGAATACTACGGCATTTCCACGCTGGGCGCGCACAGGGCGCTACGCGATTGCGAAATATGTAACGCATGCTATCTTAACATTAAAAAATTGTTGAAAGGGCAGTAGACGACAAAACCGACCGTTATTGATTGAGGTCGGTTTTATCGTCTAAATGTTTTCGGTTATACCGTATTTTAATTTTATTTTTTCTTGTTTGGCTATCATTTTTTCGTCGATTTTTTTGAAAACCCATTCTTTTTCGGTTTCATATAAATTGCCCATTTCAATCTTTAATTCACTGGTTTCATTAATTTTTTTTGTGCCGTATAAGATAAGTGCGAGTTTTGACGTTTGTCGGAATGTGATTATGGCAAGCACGAATGAAACCATGTAGAAGAATATTGCCGAATTAAAGAAAATAAAAAGTAACATATTTTGCATCGCAGATGCGCAATAGGAGCTTGATAAGTATGCAAGAATAGATAAAAATATCATAGCTATATATATACGTCGATTTGTATATAATTTGTGAGGGTCATATTTCCATTTTGATTTAAGAAGGAATAGCAGTCCGAAAATGGTTGCAATCGATAGAAAAATAGCGAACATAAAAAAAGTGCAAACCGCCGACAATTTAACATGTTTGTTTATTTTTTTGAGCGCGGATAATTGTTCTTGTTCTGTCAAATCGGTTTTTTCGCACACAGGTAAATTTTTAAGTGCAGCCGTTTTATTCTCGTAACGCTTGCGCTGTTTTTCCGCATTATCTGTGGCGCGCTTATATGCATATTCGCCATATAGCCGGTTGGCTTGATTTATGTAATCGTTTATGCTTGCGTTTTCGGATTGGATTTCTGTTTGCGGGGCAAGTAGCTTCGGATGCTTTCGTACGAGCAAAATTTCAAGTGTGCCGATTGCCGCCTGAAAGACTATAAAAATAATCGAAAATGCCAAAAGTAATTTTGGACACGCGCTTGCTTCGATTAATCCCATGCCGCCGTCGGCGCTGCTGATTTGTCCCAATAATACGCTGCTTATTATCAAGAATATTAAATATATAATAACCGCGCCGCACGAGAACAAAAACGTAAACGAAAATTTTCCTTTATATCGCGGTAGCTTTTTGGATTGGAAAAATACAATCGAATTTACCGCCGCGTAAGCAAGCACCGCCACCGAAACAATAATAATCGCTATTGAGAATGCTGCAAGGCTTCCGTATTTCGTGTTGCCGCATAGGGTGTAAATATTTCCGATTGATACCATTACGGGTTTTAGATTCTCGTCTAAATCGCCTATTATATTGGCAACTGGAGTCAGATAAAATAAAAACAGCAAAACGGCAAACAATGTAGACAATGCCCATGCGGCACATTTCAGCGCATTAAATATTGTCTTTATCTTTTGCGTGCTTTGGATTTTTGTTTTTGGCATGTTAAGATGGCTATTGTCGCTACGACTACTACAACCATCGGTAAATGAATAGCCGCACTCTACGCAATATTTAGAGTTCGGTTTAACTTCAGTGTTGCACTGAGGGCAATACTTACATTGTTCGGCTTTAGTTCCGCATTCGGGACAGAATTTGCCATCAAATTCAATCCCGCAATTTTTGCACTGATTCATTACTATTCTCCTTTGTATTGTTTCTTTTGTAAATGCAGCATATCACATATGAAATATATTTGTCAATAGAAATGTGATGGTTAATTATTACATTTGTGTAGTATGCTAATGAAAAATGTTAAGTGGTGGAAGATGGAAGTATACGAAATAGCCGATAGAATAGACGCGTTGCGTTCCGATCGCGGGTGGAGCTTATATAAGCTTGCAGAAGAAGCGGGGCTTACACAGTCTACGCTGATTAACATGCGAACACGCGGAACGTTGCCGTCAATCACCACGCTAAGTGGAATATGTAATGCATTCGGAATTACGCTCTCTGAGTTCTTTGCCGATGATAGGGAGAGTGCGGTACTTTCTTTGGACGAAGCCGAGTTAATTGCCAAGTATAGAAAATTGACATATAAAAATAAGCGCGCAATTTGCACGCTTATAGATAGTTTAGAATAAGCGATTGTAGGTTGCCTGACAAATATTTTTAAAAATTTTTTAAAAACAGTTGACAAGTGCTGTTTAATCGTATATACTACCGTTGAACAGTTGAAAAAGCGTTCAAGTATCGGAGGTCGGTATGGCGGAAAACGTCAAAAAAAATACGGATACGGCGGCGGCGCTTAGAGCTATGCTGCCGAGCGAGGACGTAATTTACGACCTTGCCGAGCTGTTCAAAATGTTTGGAGATCCGACGCGTGCAAAGATATTACAGTGCTTGCAAGTTAGAGATTTGTACGTGGGGGAGATAGCCGACGTTTTGGAAATGAGCATTTCGGCTGTTTCGCATCAGCTTCGCGTGCTTCGGGCGGCAAAGCTCGTTAAGGGCACTAAAGAGGGCAAGGAAGTTAAGTACTCGCTTGACGACGACCACGTTACCAAAATTTTGGAGTACGGCTTAACGCACGTCAACGAAAACAAGTAATATCGCTTAAACGACAGAGTTGGAACTCTGTTTTTTAAGGGGTAATACTTGAACAGTTGCTCAATAATAGAAACGCTCAACAATTAATTAACATACGACCTACGGAGGGTATTATGAAAAAGGTATACAAGCTGCAAGACTTGGACTGCGCCAATTGCGCCGCTAAAATGGAACGGGCAATAGCCAAAATCGACGGCGTGACTGCTGCCAACGTAAGCTTTATGTCGCAGCGTTTGACTATCGAAGCCGACGAGGACAAATTGGATGGCATTGTTAAAGAGGCTGTCAAGGTTTGCAAAAAAATCGAGCCCGATTGCAGGATTATTCTATAATGCAGAATTAAGAATGCAGAATTATGGGTGATAATTGCTTGCTTTCTATGCGGCGGTTCGCCTATAAAATGTTGAGACTCTTCGTGGCGCGCTTAAAGCGCTTGCTCTGAGTGACAAAAGAAATTTTTGTAACTAATCTGCTATATTTTTGTCATTCCGAGTGTAACGAGGAGTCTCAACTTTAGTGCCACGTAAGCGGCTCATTCATAATTCATAATTCTGAATTAACCAACGGAGTTTAATATGACGCGCAGACAAAAAAAGAATTTAATACGAATACTCGTAGCGCTGGGCGCGTTTTTGGCGATATTCATTACCGACAAGGTTATCGCGCTGGATAGCGTGTTCGGCGGCGCATACGGTTGGCTGTTTCCGTTTGCGCTGTACTTAGCCGTGTATATAGTAATTGGCTATGACGTGTTGTGGAAGGCGGTGCGCAACATTGCGCACGGGCAGGTGTTTGACGAAAATTTCCTGATGTGCGTGGCGACTATCGGCGCGTTTGCGCTCGCTATCTACCGCGGAGTTGCCGGACTGGAAATAGAGGGCTTTGACGAGGCTTGCGCCGTTCTTTTGTTCTATCAAGTGGGCGAGTGGTTTCAGTCCTACGCCACGGGTAAGTCGCGCAAATCCATTTCCTCGCTGATGGATATTCGCCCCGACTACGCTAATATTAAGCGTGGCGACAATGTGGAAACTGTTGATCCGAGCGAAGTTCAGGTCGGAGATATAATAGTTGTTAATCCGGGTGAGAAAGTTCCGCTTGACGGTATTGTCGTAAAAGGTGCGACAGCGCTCGATACAAAAGCGCTAACAGGCGAAAGCTTACCGCGCGACGTCGCCGAGGGCGGCGAGGTGATAAGCGGTTGCGTAAACCTCACGTCGCAGATAGAAGTGCGGGTAACAAAAGAGTTTTACGACAGCACTGTGTCCAAAATTCTCGACCTTGTGGAAAACGCGTCATCGCAGAAATCCAAGGCGGAAAACTTTATAACCAAGTTCGCCAAATACTACACTCCTGCGGTTGTATCCGTGGCGTTGCTGCTTGCCGTCATTCCAGGACTGGTCACATCTGACTGGTCAACCTGGGTGTACCGTGCACTTAGCTTCCTTGTTGTGTCGTGTCCGTGCGCGCTTGTCATTTCGATCCCTTTGTCGTTCTTTGCGGGTATAGGCGCTGCGTCGCGTTACGGCATTCTAGTCAAAGGCTCTAACTATCTGGAAAAGTTCAGTAAGGCAAATGCGTTTGTTTTCGACAAAACGGGCACGCTCACCAAAGGAAATTTTGCGGTTACGGAGGTTTCACCCGAAAGCGAGAAGGATAAGATTTTGCGGCTTGCCGCTATTGCGGAGCAAGACTCGAATCACCCGATTGCGCGCTCGATCGTTGCGGCTTACGGCAGAGATGTGCCAAGCGGTTATACGCTGACAAACGTTGCGGGTGCGGGCGTTGTGGCAACAAACGGCGACGACAAAATCTTGTGCGGCAACGACAAGCTCATGAAGCAGAATAATATCGATTACGTCATGCAGGACGGACTTGGCACTATCGTGTACGTCGCGCATAATGGCGAGTTTGTCGGGTCACTCTTGATTGCCGACGAGATAAAGGACGAGAGCAAAAAGGTTATAGGCGAGCTTAACGGCATGGGCTGTAAAACCGTTATGTTAACGGGCGATAACGAGGCAATTGCGCGTAGCGTTGCCGACGAGATTGGGCTTACGGGCTACAAGGCGAGTTTGCTTCCGCAGAATAAGGTGGAGGAAGTGGAGCACATGCTCGCCGCAAAAGACAAAAACGACGTGCTGTGCTTTGTGGGCGACGGCATAAACGACGCGCCCGTGCTGATGCGCTCGGATATAGGCATTGCCATGGGCGGCGTGGGCAGCGACGCGGCGATCGAGGCTTCGGACATCGTTTTGATGAAGGACGATTTGCGCGGAATATCGCTCGCAAAGCGCATTGCCAAAAAGACTATGGCGATAGTATTGGAAAATATTTGGTTCTCGCTTATCGTCAAGCTTGCAATACTCATACTGTCGGCTTTCGGCATAGCTAATATGTGGATTGCGGTATTCGGCGACGTCGGCGTTGCGGTGCTTGCCATACTCAACGCTATTCGCGTGAACACGAAGTACGTTAAAGAGCCTAAAACTAATTGACTTATTTGGCATAGTGTGGTAAACTGATTACAGTAAAACTTTGAGGTGCGAAGTGAAGAAATTTTCTTGCTAAGTGTATAGCATAGCCGAATGGATAATATCTATTTTGGCTTGCGTATTTGCAAGAAAGTTTAATCATTGAAATTCTCAAACATATTTATTATGTCTTTTGAGCTATGGGAAACTTTCTCATAGCTCGTTTTGTTTTTGGAGGAAATATGGCTATTATAAAAGTTGATGATCTTACGTTTAGTTATCCGACGAGCGACGAGCACATTTTCGATAGCGTCAGCTTCAGTATAGACACCGATTGGAAGCTCGGGTTTGTGGGCAGAAACGGCAGGGGCAAAACCACGTTTCTGAATCTTTTGATGGGCAAGTACGAATACAGCGGCAAAATAACTTCGTCGGTGCGGTTCGACTATTTTCCGTATGACGTGAATGACAAGAACACTATGACCGAGGACGTTTTGCGCGAGGTCGCGCCGTCCGCCGTGGACTGGGAATTTATGCGCGAGCTGTCGTACCTTGACGTCGGTGCGGAAGTTCTGTCCCGTCCGTTTTGCACGCTGAGTAACGGCGAGCAGACTAAGGTATTGCTTGCCGCGCTGTTCCTTAACGAAGGGCGGTTCTTGCTGATCGACGAGCCTACAAACCACTTGGACACGGCGGCGCGCGGCATTGTTGCGGCGTATCTGCGCAAGAAAAAAGGGTTTATATTAGTTTCGCACGACCGCGAGTTTTTGGACGGTTGTGTCGATCATATTCTTTCGCTCAACCGCGCAAACATAGACGTAGTGAGCGGAAACTTTTCGTCGTTCATGACAGACTTCGAGCGGCAGCAGGATTACGAGCGCAGAGAGAATGCGCGGCTACAGACCGATATAAAGCGCTTACGCATTGCAGCAAGGCAGACCGCGACGTGGGCGGATAAAGTGGAAGCGTCAAAAATCGGTGCAACCGATAAAGGATACGTAGGGCACATGGCGGCAAAAATGATGAAGCGCGCAAAGGTCATAGAAACCCGTCAGCAAAAGGAAATAGAGCAGAAGTCCAAGCTATTAAAAAACGTGGAGTATACGCACAAGCTGAAGATTTCGCCGCTCGAGTACCGCGCGGAAACGCTTGTCGTGTTCAGCGGCGTGGCGGCTAAGTATGACGGCAGGGAAGTTATGCGCTCTGTATCGTTTAGCATTAAACGCGGCGATAGAATCGCCATAGAGGGCAAAAACGGCAGCGGCAAGAGCAGTCTGTTAAAGCTGCTGTGCGGGCAAAATATAGAGCATTCGGGCGATATTAAGATAGGCTCTAATCTTGTAATATCCTACGTGCCGCAAGACACTTCGTTTTTGCGCGGCACGCTGAAAGAGCTTGCCGTAGACAGCGGAATAGACGAGAGCTTGTTTAAGAGCATTCTTCAAAAAATGGGGTTTGATAAAAATCAGTTCGACAAGGACATTTCCGAATTTTCGGGCGGGCAAAAGAAAAAGACTCTTATTGCAAAAAGCCTTTGCAGTCGCGCACACTTATATGTTTGGGATGAGCCGCTCAACTTTATCGACGTTTTTTCGCGCATACAGATAGAGGAGTTGCTTACCGAGTTCAGCCCGACCATGATTTTCGTCGAACACGATAAGGCGTTCCAAAACAAAATCGCAACAAGCGTGGAGATAATTCGGAATTAAGAATGAGGATGAGATTCCTCGCTTCGCTCGGAATGACAAAAAGAAATGGTTGCAGTTGTTATGCCGCACCTCCTTTTGGCACTCAGAGACAAAGGCGAAGAGTCTCAACCGCTATCCGCTATGAATTTTGAAATTTATCACGTTACAACGCTTGACAAAATAAAATGTGTAGTCTATAATACTTAACGTAAGCACTCATAGCGCAATTGTCAGCGTCTGGCTACGGACTGCGCTTTAGCGCAAAACGTACATTACTTACAGACAACTTAATAACTATGCACTCATAGCGCAATTGGATAGAGCGTCTGGCTACGGACCAGAAGGTTGGGAGTTCGAGTCTCTTTGGGTGCACCACGATAAAAGGCACGTTTATTACGTGCCTTTTATCGTGGTGCACCCTAATGCACCCTAATGCACCCTAATGCACGCGAACATGCGCGAGCGAACAATTTGAATTAATATAAACAATTAATAGAACATTTATTATTTTTTTGTCGTTAACTTATTCTCGCGCAAGTTCGCTAACCGCTTGCGCGCAGCGCAAAGGTCGCGCCACATTTCGTGGCGCATTCTCTTTGGGGTGTGCAAATAAAGTTATATTATTATGGTCTTGACAAGGTGTGTTATACTGTATGCGAGGGAAATATTATGCCCTTAATGAACGGAATCTTTTGCGGTTTCCGTTTTTTGTTGCCAAAAAAGGAGGAATGTATGGGAACAAAAACAGTACACATTGACAAAGTAGAAGGAGGAATGGTATAATGGGGGCAGGAGGAATTCCGAGCGGCGGCGTTTCTATAAAGGTAGGAAGAGTAGGTAGTCTACCGCGATTTGGAGCAAAACCTAATTCAAGAATGGACTTATATAACGAGAACGGAGTGCGTATTCAGAGTCGTTGGTACGATCACAACGGAATAGCGTTTCGCAACAGGGATTATACCGAAACAAAGTACGGTGTTCATGATCATTTTTGGACTACATATAGTGAAACATATATTGATGATGATGGGTATATTGCGGCGTTTATTAATCGGATTAAAAAGCATGAGCCAACTGATTATATAAATTATCCAAGCTAATAAGAGGAGTCAATTATGGAAAAGAAATATAACCCTATGGAATATAATAATGTAAAAAAATGTCAGATATGCGGACATCTTACATTTATGGACGACTATGGAAATATAGATAAGTGTCCTAATTGTGGGTGGATTGGCTGCACGCAAAATACTTTAATGGAAAAATGGCACGGGATAAGTTATCCTATGCTTGTGCCGTTATCGCGTGCGCGCGAACAATACAAGTCAGGGCAAAAGTTCAAAGCAACATTCGAGGACTTTATAAATGGGCTGAATTGGTACAAGGAAATGCTGTTTTGGCATAACAACAAATATTTTGCCGTGTATTATCGGCAGGAAGGGATTTCTTTGGAAAGCAGAGATATGGAACAAATGTATAAAGATGTCGATGAGTTTTGTGACAAAGCAAATATCGAGGGACGGCTACTAAAAGACATTTGGGATGAGGTTGTTCACCCATGCTTTATGTATTGCGGTGAAGAGCACGATTACGATTTTCCGCCCGAAGATTAAAATATGGAGAAAAACCATATGAAAGAATTAACAGAATATGATATTCAGAAAGCCAAACACAAACGACTTTTGGTGCGCAACGAATATCGCGGAGTAGGTAAATACGATATACCGCTTGTACGCAAACAGCAAATCGACCTAAACAAAATCAAGTTTCTTGATTATACAAAAACAAAAATAGACGACAAAGAGAATGCACAGAAAACGGTGCATTTTTTCATGCACGATTGGAAGTTCGACAAAATATATGACAAACCGTATGACGAAATAGAAAAGCTAAAACAATACTACGCGCTTCTCTCGCCCGATTTCAGCTTGTTTACCGATATGCCGTTAGCGTTGCAAATCGAGAGCGTTTTCAAAAACCGTTGGTGCGGCGCATACTGGCAAAGTCAAGGCTTGCGCGTTATCCCTACCGTAGCGTGGGGTGACGAGCGCACGTTTGATTTTTGCTTTGACGGAATAGAGCAGGGCTCAGTCGTTGCTGTTTGCACGTATTATCGAGAGAACTGCGAGGACGATTTTATGCTTGGATATAACGAAATGCTAAAGCGTATCAAGCCGAGCGCAGTAATCTGTTACGATGAGCCGTTTGAGGCAATGAAAGGCAATATAATATCGTTTTTACCCACGCAATACGAATGGACTGAAAAGCTCGATTGGAAAGATAAAGCAAAATTCCAAGTTGAAAAGCATTCACGGTATATCTTGAATAATCAATAAGAGATATGTAAGTAAGATAAGGGTTCGGCATTCTGTAGCATAAATATGCACATGAAATCGGCAAAGCCATATGACTTTGTCGATTTAATTTTCCGAATTTTTGAGTGCCGGATTGTTAATCGGTCAAGAATAGACGCTGCAATGCAACATACTATGCGATAACCGCAACTTAACGGTTTGCTGTTCCATTCTGTGATGAAATGTGATAATATGCTTACGGAGGCGACGATGCGCATTATTTACGAAAAAGCGACACACGAAGAAGAGGAAGTCATAATAGTACGTTGTCGCAAAATAACCGACGACTTGACGTACGTTGCGAATACTTTGAATGCAGTAGTAGACGGGATTGCCGCCACAAAGGACGGGGAGATATACAAGCTGCCGCTGAGAGATATTTATTACTTTGAAGTCGTAGATAACAATTCCTTTATCTACTGCGAAAACGAGGTGTACGAAAGTAAGCTCAGGTTATACGAATTTGAGGCGCTTACCTACGGCACGCATTTTTTTCGCGCCACAAAATCGACTGTAATTAACGCCGACAAGATATCTTGCGTTTCGCCCGCGCTTTCGGGGCGATTTACCGCCAAGCTCGATAACGGCGAAAAGGTTGTTGTTTCACGGCAGTATGTTTCCGATCTTAAAAGGATAATGGGTTTATAAGGAGGTCGATATGAACGCTAAACAGATAGCGAAAACTTTTTGTTTCCATTACGCATTGATTTACGGCTTGACAATGATCGTCAGCTATTTCTGGTGTCTTGCGTGCGGCGATGAAACTGTGACTGTTGAATTTTTTGGGTACGCTATGCTTTTTGCGCTTGCTGCGGACGCGCCTATAGTCATATTCTGGTCGCGCAAGGAGCTGTCCTCGAAACAGATCCTTATTCGGATGATAATACATTGCATAGTGCTGGAGATCTTGCTGCCGACGGTAGGTTGGTATATCGGCATGTGGCACGGGATGGGAGGATTCTTCGTGTTCTTCTTTGTCGTACTGCTTGTGGACGTCGGCGTATATGCGATTTCGTACCTGATACTGTCATTCGACGCGGTCAATATAAATTCCGTGCTGGAAAAGCGCAAGTGCGAAAAAACAATCAAGGAGGACGAAGACGGTGGCTTCGGACAAGATTATAGAAATACGCAATCTTAATAAATCGTTCAAGGACGTTAAAGCCGTGCGCGATTTGAGTTTTTCGGTGCGCAAGGGCGAGCTGTTCGCATTTTTGGGCATAAACGGTGCGGGCAAGAGTACGACGATTTCCATAATGTGCGGCATGCTTGCTTGCGATAGCGGCAGTGTGCTTATAAACGGTGTTAACGCGAACGAAGCGCCGGCGCAGGTCAAGCGCAGCCTCGGCGTTGTATTCCAGAACAGCGTGCTGGATAAGTTTTTGACCGTGTACGACAATCTGCAAAACCGTGCGGCAATGTACGGGATAACAGGCGACAGCTTTAAAGCGCGGTACAAGGAGCTTTCGGAGCTTCTCGACTTTCAAGATCTTTCAAAGAGGACTGTGGGTAAGCTGTCCGGCGGTCAGCGCAGGCGCATAGATATTGCACGGGCGCTGCTGCATAAGCCAGAAATTCTTGTTCTCGACGAACCGACTACAGGGCTCGACCCACAGACGCGAAAACGACTTTGGCAGGTCGTTTCCGATTTGCGTAAGCGCGAGGGGCTGACGGTTTTTCTGACCACGCATTATATGGAAGAGGCGGCGGACGCGGACTTTGTGGTCGTTATGGACAGTGGGCAAAAGGTGACGGAAGGTACGCCCTTGGAGCTGAAAAACGCTTACACCAACGACTACATAACAGTTTACGATCGGAACGCGTACGAGCTGTCCGGACTGGGCTATCCGTGCGTAGAAGTAAGCGGGGCGGTGCGCATACGCGTGCCGAACACTGCGCAGGCGGCAGAGCTGATTTCCGCCCACAGGAAGCTTTTTACCGACTTTGAAATATCCAAGGGAAATATGGACGACATATTTTTAGCGGTAACAGGCAAAGAACTTGCGGGAGGTGAACTGTAATGACTCAATTTTTATATTCGATAAAGCGTAACGTGAAGCTGTTTCTGAAAGACAAAGGAATGGTGCTAACCTCGCTTATAACTCCGATAATTCTGCTCGTATTGTTTGCAACGTTTCTTGCGAACATATACCACGATTCGTTTTTGGAACATCTTCCGGAAGGCGTGGAAGTAAGCTCCGATATTATTTCGGGCTTTGTGGGCGGCGAGCTGTGTTCTTCGCTTATAGCTGTGTCATGTGTTACGGTCGCGTTTTGCGCAAACTTTTTGATGGTGCAGGATAAGGTGTGCGGTTCGCGGCGCGATCTTTTGATGACGCCGGTAAGGAGATCTACTCTCGCGCTCGGCTACTACGTTTCAACCGTTATCAGTACGCTTATTATTTGCCTTATTGCAACGGCATTGTGTTTTATCTATCTCGCTTGCGTCGGCTGGTTCTTGAGCTTTGCAGACGTCATGCTCGTGATATCCGACGTTATTATCCTCACGCTGTTCGGAACGATTTTATCGGCGATAGTAAATAGCTTTCTCACTTCGCAGGGACAGATTTCGGCAGTGGGTATATTAGTTTCCGCGGGCTACGGCTTTATTTGCGGTGCGTATATGCCGCTGTCGCAGTTCGGCACAGGACTGCGCAACGCAATTATGTGTCTCCCCGGTACATACGGAACTTCGCTTGTGCGCAACCATTTTATGAGCGGAGTTCTTGAGGAATTGTCCGCACAGGGTTTTCCGAACGGCGTGACAGACGGGTTAAAGGATATGGTCGATTGCAACCTGCATTTTTTCGGCAGCAGCGTGAGCATTGGCGCTACGTACGCGGTTATTCTTATCACAATAGTCGCATTGGTCGGAATATACGTCGGAATAAACATTCTTTTCGGGAAAAAAGCCAACCGATAACTACCGATTTTATTGGATATTTTAATGCCGAGTACGCCCCACAAAAAACACGCATTACGAAGTCTCTCATAGTGGAAAAAGCAAGGATGAAAAGCCTTGCTTTTTTTATTAAAATTTGATATAATTTCCGTCACACCGTAATTCGGAGGAGAGTTGTCTATGGAAATATGGGACGCATATAATTCGCGTATGGAAAAGATAGAAAATAAAAAACTCATTCGCGGAGAGAAAATCGAGGACGGCTTGTTCCATCTTGTTTGCGAAATTTTGGTAAAACACATAGACGGAACGTACTTACTTATGCAAAGAGACCTGCGAAAATCATTCGGCGGGACTTGGGAGGCAACGGCAGGAGGCTCGGCGCTGGCGGGCGAAAACGCATTGCAGTGTGCCGTAAGAGAGCTTCGAGAAGAAACCGGAATAGTGGCGTCGGAATTGACGGAAGTGGGGTGCATAGTAGATGATAAGATGCGCTCTATATACGTGGAATATCTATGCGTCACCGATTGGAATAAAGACAGCATAACCTTGCAGGAGGGTGAGACAATCGCTTACAAATGGGTGAACCGTGATCAACTGTTAAGCATGTGCGACGATGAGCTTATTACATATAGAGTACAAAAGTTTATCGATGAGCTGAAGCATTAACACTTTGCGCTTCAACTGTATAATTAACAATATACTATGACGCTTTCCATTATTATTTGCAGTGTAACATGTGTCGCTATGATACTGAGTATACTGTTCTTCCCGAAAATACGAATAGGAAAAGTAAGTATCGATACATACTGGATCATCACGCTTTTGGGCGCGGCGATTCTGCTTGCTTGCGGACAGGCGAGCCTAAAGGCAGTGGGCAGCGCGCTGATTTCCTATACTGCAATTAATCCGATTAAAATCCTTGTGCTGTTTGTGTCGATGACCGTTTTGTCTATCTTTCTTGACGAGCTGGGATTTTTCCGTTACCTTGCGGGCGTAGTCCTTAGAAAAGCCAAGACGCGCCAGACAAAGCTGTTTCTGTACTTGTACCTGACAGTATCGGTGCTTACGGTGTTCACGTCCAACGACGTAATTATTCTGTCGTTTACGCCGTTTATTTGCTACTTTGCCAAAAATGCGAAAATCGACCCCACGCCGTATCTTGCCGCCGAGTTTGTCGCGGCAAACACTTGGAGCATGGCGCTCATTATAGGTAACCCGACAAACATATACCTTGCGACCGCTTGCGGCATAGGCTTTTTTGAATATCTTAAAGTGAGTATTGTCCCGACAATAGCGGCGGGCATTGTCGCATTTCTTGCGCTGTACTTGCTGTTCCGCAAAAAGCTTGCCGCACCTATAGAAGGGGAGGCGGAAACGGTCGTAATTAAAGACCGGCTTTCGCTGTGGGTGGGAATTGCGCACCTCGGCGTATGTACAGTTCTTCTTGCTGTCGGCTCGTATATAAATCTAGAAATGTGGCTTGTTGCCGCTTGCGCCGTGGGGAGTTTGTTTATATTTTCGGGCATAATCGCCATTGTAAGGCGGCAAAAACCTGTTGCGCTGCTCGGCTGTGTAAAACGCGCGCCGTATCAATTAGTCCCGTTTGTGCTGTCTATGTTTGTTTTGATAGTGGTCCTTAGCGAGCAAGGCGTTACCGCCGCTATCGGCAATTTGTTCGGCGATGGTCTTTCCGTGCTAAAATACGGCGCGACATCATTCCTTGCGTCCAACTTGATAAACAACATACCCATGAGCGTGCTGTTCTCGTCCATAATTCAATCAACCGGCGGAGCGGTGGGACTGCCTGCTGTTTTTGCTACTATAATCGGCTCGAATATAGGCGCGCTGTTTACGCCCATAGGCGCGCTTGCCGGAATTATGTGGAGCAATATTTTGAACAAGCACGACGTTAAGTTCGGTTATCTCGATTTTCTTAAAATAGGCGTTGCGGTAGCTATCCCCACGCTTGTTGCCGCGCTTGGTTCACTGTGGCTTATGCTTATGGCTGTAGCTTAAAATCGATAAAGTACTGCGCTCTGTCGGCTTTTGCTTACATATTGCAATATGGCAAAACCAAATTATACAAAACACTTGATTTTGGCGGGGGTGTGTTGTATAATTATTGTGTGAAATAATTTTTATTTTTGTGAGGATTTATGAACGCTAAACAGATAAAACGTTACGAGATTTTGAGTGAATTTTTCAACTCCGACATGATGAAGGCGGCGGCTGTCGATAAGTACTTCGGCGCTATGCTCAAGCTGGATTATTCGTTTGCCGAGGAGCTGTGGGAGTTCATGCTTATCCGCAACGACGCCGACCTTAAAAACCCTGTGTTTGCGGCGCTGTATGTAGACCGCATTTTAGGGATGTTCCTTAAAGCCAATGCGCCCAAAGCGCAAAAGACGCTTATCGACAACGCGGTCATAGCGCGCGCGGTGTTCGGATTTTCTCCCACTGCCGACAAAGGCGAGCTGTTTAACATGCCAATCAACCTTTTGGTCGCCAACAAGGTCGATACCGTTGACGGCATTTTTAAAAACGTCATGAAGAACGAGCTTATGAAGCGGTCGTTCGGTCAGTACATGCTCGAGTTTCTCGACAAGTTCTTTATAGAGGTCATGAAGAAGAACGCAGGGCGTAAGGTAGAGCTTAACCGCAAGCAGTCCACCATGCTGATGTCTTACGCGCAAAAGGTGAAGGGCGACGAGAAGGCTATGCTTGTGCAACGTATAAAGGAAATCTTATAAATTAAGAATTAAGAATGCAGAATGCAGAATGAGGAATAAGGTTGAGATTCTTCGCTACGCTCAGAATGACAAATTATTTAATAAGGGCGCAAGCGCAGTCCGAAACTATTCACTTTTCACTATTATCTTTTCACTCTTGCTGACGGAGGAAGCAATATTATGCGCAGAACCAAGATAGTTTGCACGCTCGGACCGGCTACCGACGATTACTCGGTGCTTAAAAACATGATTCGCGCGGGGCTTAACGTCGCACGACTCAACTTTTCGCACAGCACATACGACGAGCATAAGCGGCGTATGGATATGGTCAAAAAGGCGCGCAAGGAGCTTGGTGTGCCCGTTGCCATCCTGCTCGACACCAAAGGACCGGAAATACGTATAAAGACGTTTAAGAACGGCAAGGTCGAGCTGAAAAAGGGCGATAAATTTACGCTTACAACCAGAGACGTCGAGGGCGACGAGAAGGCCGTGTCAGTGTCCTACGACGAGCTGCCTAACTATGTAAAAAAAGGCACGCGCATACTTGTGAACGACGGGCTCATAGAGCTTACCGTTGACAGCGTTAACAAAACCGATATTGTCACGACAGTGATGAACGACGGATTCCTTTCCAATCGCAAGAGCATTAACATGCCCGACACGTTCATTGATATGCCGTACCTGTCCGACGGCGACCGTGCGGACATTGAGTTTGGTATTTCGCAAGACGTGGACTACATTGCAATGTCGTTTGTGCGTTCGGTCGAGGACGTGAGAATAGTCAAGCGCCTCTTAACCGAGCATGACGCGAACAATATTCAGCTGATTGCCAAAATAGAAAACCGTTCGGGCGTAGACAACGTTATGTCTATACTTGCCGAGTGCGACGGCGTTATGGTCGCGCGCGGGGATATGGGCGTTGAAATCCCGTTCGAGGAGCTGCCCGGTATTCAAAAAGACATTATTTCTCGGTGCTACCGCAGCGGGAAAAAGGTAATTACCGCAACGCAGATGCTTGAATCCATGATTACCAATCCGCGTCCGACACGTGCGGAAATCTCCGACGTTGCCAACGCCGTGTACGACGGATCGTCCGCCATTATGCTTTCCGGTGAGACCGCCGCGGGGAATTATCCTGTCGAGGCTGTGCGCACTATGGCGTCCATTGCCGAGCGCACCGAGAGCAGCATACACTACAAAAAACGCTTCAATGCGCTCGACGCGGACATAAAATCGATCACGGACGCTGTGTCGCACTCCGCTTGCGCCGCTGCGTTCGACCTGGACGCAAAGGCAATAATTGCCGTGTCGCAGTCGGGCTACACCGCGCGCAAAATTTCGCGTTTCCGTCCGTCTGCGCCCATCATCGCGCCCACGACCTCGCAGAAGGCATACAATCAGCTCGCAATGAACTGGGGCGTCGTGCCCGCGCTTAGCAAGATGCAAGAGTCGTCGGACGATTTGTTTAAGCACGTCGTCAACTGCGCGCTTAACACCGGAATCGTCACGGAAGGCGACCTTGTGGTTATTGCCGCAGGCGTGCCCGTAGGTGTTTCGGGCAATACCAATACGATGCGTATAGAAACCGTAAAAAGATTTTAACATGGAAAAAAAGAGCATACTTATAGTCGAGGACGAATCGCAGATTTCGCGGTTTTTGCAGCTTGAGCTGGAGCACGAAAACTACGCCTGCACTATCTGCGCGGACGGGCGAGAGGCGCTTAACGTCGCGCTCGAGACCGACTTTGATTTGATTATTTTAGACGTGATGCTCCCGTCGCTCAACGGCATTGAGGTTTTGCGGCGGCTCAGACAGACAAAGCAGACTCCGGTCATTATCCTTACAGCGCGCGATCAAGTTGTAGATAAGGTCACGGGACTGGATATCGGCGCAAACGATTATATGACTAAGCCGTTCGCCATAGAGGAGCTTTTGGCGCGCATAAGATTGCATACCAAAAATTCCGTGCACGCCGCAAACAATATGACGTGCGGTGAGCTGTCCGTCAATCCCGACGCGCGCGTCGCATCCTACGCAGGACACCCGATCGACCTGACCAAAAAAGAGTTTGACCTGTTGCTATACCTTATGCAACACCGTAACGTGGTTATATCTCGCGAAACCTTGCTTGACGAGGTTTGGGGATTTGACTTTTACGGCAGCACCAATGTAGTGGACGTGTACATAAGGTACTTGCGCGCCAAAATCGACAATACTTTCAAGGTGGAAATAATCGAGACCGTGCGCGGCTCGGGTTATGTTATAAGATGAAAATCGAGACCGATACGCATATCGCTTCCGATGACGAAAAACGGGAAGCAGTCAAGCAGACTATAAACGAGATAAAGTCCGAAAACGCAGAGCGAGCGGGGCAGAAAACCACGCCGCGCTCTGTTTTGTTTAAGGCGATTTGTATTATTTTCTTTCCTGTCACGCTGTGCGTTATCGGGATAAGAGCGCTGTTTAAAAAACTCAGAATCGGCATTACTGCCAAAACCACCGTTGTGTTTACCGTCGTGTTCGGGCTGATGGTGATAGGCTACGCCGCATTCGTGCTTGCGAGTATCGGCAGTCTTGTGGGCAGCGGGCAGGAAATATCGCAGGATTT
>JAIEFT010000045.1 GCA_029066805.1 Clostridiales bacterium
GTAGTGCGCCGCGCCTTTTTGCGGCTGTATTGCGATTCGCTTACCGAGACTATCCGAAAGGGCACAGGACTTTTTCTCCCGCTTAAGGGCTTAAAGATAGTTGTTGACGCCGGACACGGCGCGGGCGGATTCTTTGCCAAGCGCGTAATCGAGCCGCTCGGCGGCGACGTTTCCGCATCGCAGTTTTTAGAGCCCGACGGAAACTTTCCGGCGCACGCGCCCAATCCCGAAAACGCGGAAGCAATGGAATCGCTAAAAAACCGCGTAATTTCCGCAAATGCCGATCTCGGCATAATCTTTGACGCAGACGCCGATCGTTGCGCAGTAGTGACTGCCGACGGCACGGAAGTCAACCGTTGCAGACTGATAGCGCTTGCGGCAGCCATGGTTTTACCCGACCATCCGGGCGCGACTATCGTTACTGATTCGGTTACTACCGAGGGCTTGCGTGCGTTTATAGAAAGCCGCGGCGGCATTCAGCGCAGGTTCAAGCGCGGCTACCGCAACGTTATAGACGAAGCCAAAAGACTTAATGACGCGGGCATCGACGCACCGCTCGCAATAGAGAGCAGCGGACACGCGGCGTTTAGCGAGCATTACTTCTTGGACGACGGCGCGTACTTTATTGCTAAGATACTCATTGTAGTTTCGGGACTGCGAAAAAAAGGCAAAACGCTCAACGAGCTTATAGAGGATCTTGAAGTTCCGCTCGAGGAATTGGACGTTCGCCTTAACTTTACGTGCGACAATTGGCGCGAGGTTGCGGACAAGATTATTACAAGACTCACCGCTATGTCCGAGCGCATGCTTTCAATTTCGGGCGATAACTACGAGGGCGTCCGAGCGTACGTGTCACACGCCGACGGGTACTTTATTGTTCGCACAAGCGTTCACGATCCCGTGCTACCTATTTATATAGAATCGAACAAGGCGGGCGGCACGCTGAGCATAGCGAGGCTGTTGTATTCGTTCCTTAACGGATTCATAGGTTTGGATTGCGCGCCGCTGTACGATTTGGTAGCCGAACCTGAACAAGAACAGGCAGATCGGAGCGAAGTATACGAAACGTCGGACGGAGCTTACGATGCTGCGGAATACGGTGAAGCTTACGAAACAGAGCAAGCCGACGAAGCTTATGAAGAAGCGGAAAGCGGCGAATACGAGCAGCCCGATAACGAAGACGCTGTTTCCGATATGTTTGATACTTTCGATACAGAAAACTAAGGATATACACTTGTAAAAGGAGATATATATGACTAACGAACAACTCACAATATCCACATTGCGCATGCTTTCCGTCGAGGCGATTGAAAAAGCAAAGAGCGGACATCCGGGTATATGCTTAGGCGCTGCGCCTATAGGCTACACGCTGTTTGCCAAGCACCTCAAGCACAATCCCAAAGATCCCAACTTTTTCGACCGCGACAGGTTTGTTCTTTCCGCGGGACACGGATCGGCGCTTTTGTACTCGCTTTTACATGTGTTCGGCTACGGGCTGACAAAGGAAGACCTTATGCGTTTTCGTCAGCACACGTCCAAGACTCCGGGACACCCCGAGTACGGTGTAACCGCGGGCGTGGAAGTATCTACAGGCCCGCTTGGACAGGGCGTAGCCAATGCCGTAGGGTTTGCATTGGCCGAGCGCATACTTGCGGCTAAGTTCAACAAGCCCGACTGCAAGCTTGTAGATCACTATACATACGCATTGTGCGGCGACGGCTGCATGATGGAGGGAATCGAGAACGAAGCGGCGTCCTTTGCGGGCACGCAAAAATTGGGCAAGCTTATAGTTTTGTACGATAGCAACCATATCACAATAGAGGGCAGTACCGACCTTGCGTTTACAGAGGACGTCGGCAAACGCCATGAGGCGCTCGGCTGGCAGGTGCTGCGCGTTAATAACGGTGAGGACGTTGACGCGATTTCCGCCGCGATTACGCTTGCAAAGGACGAAACGGACAAGCCGTCGCTTATAATAATCAACACTACGATCGGCTACGGTTCGCCGCTTTCGGGCACTAGCAAGTGCCACGGCGCACCGCTCGGCGCGGACAACATAAAGGAACTGCGCAAAAAGCTTGCGTATAAAGCCGCCGCGTTTGAAGTTCCGTCCGCTGTCGCGGATTATATTTCGGAGCTTGCGCCCGCGTTTGCCAAGGCGCAATCCGAGTGGAACAAGATCGTCAAAGCCTACAAGGCAAAATACCCCGAGGATTACGAGGAGTTTCAAGTATGGCGCAAGGGTTCGGTCAGCTTTGAAGAGCTTGACAGCATTTACGAAACACCCGAAAAGCCCGAAGCCGCGCGTGCTTCCGGTCAGCGCATACTCAACACAATCGCACAGCACAACCCGTTTATTGTGGGCGGCTCGGCAGACCTTGCATCCTCCAATATGGTCGTAATTAAGGACGGCGGCGACGTTTCGGCTACCGAAAACGGGCGCAATATCCACTTCGGCATACGCGAGCATGCCATGGGCGCTATTTGCAACGGTATGTATTTGCACGGCGGATTGCTTCCGTTCTGCGCAACGTTCACCGTGTTTTCCGATTACATGAAAGCGGCTATACGTATGAGTGCGCTCATGAATATTCCCGTCGTGTATATTTTGTCACATGACAGTATCGGAGTGGGCGAAGACGGTCCTACGCACCAGCCGATTGAACAGCTCACTATGCTGCGCACTATACCGGGCATAAAGGTTTTCCGCCCCGCGGACGCAAAAGAGACTGCTGCGGCATTCGAGTCGGCATGGACAGGTAAGAGCCCTACGGCGATCGTCACTTCGCGCCAGAACCTTCCGCAGCTCGAATGCACCGGCACTGATGCGCTGTACGGCGGATATATTGCGGCGGATAGCGAAAAGGAAACGCCCGACGTCATCCTTATTGCGACCGGTTCTGAGCTTTCGCTCGCGCTTGAAGCAAAAGCGGCGCTTATGAATGAAAAGATAGACGCGCGTGTGGTAAGCATGCCGTGTATGGAATTGTTCGATATTCAGACGATCAAGTACAAGGAATCCGTATTACCGCCCAATGTTCGCGCACGCGTGGCGATTGAGGCGGGCAGATCGACCGGTTGGTACAAGTACGTAGGGCTTGATGGCGAGTTCTGCTGTATTGACGAATTTGGAATGAGCGCGCCCGCAAACGTCATGTTCGAGATTTGCGGCTTTACAACCGACAATGTGGTTAAACTCGCTAAAAAGACAATCCGCACTTGCAGCAAGACGGAAGCTATGTTCGTAAACAAGGATAACTGATGACAAGCAAGTTCTTTGCGTTTTTGGATAGAATGAAGCTCATCGATAGGTGGGCGCTAATGCGCAACACTTCGGTGGAGGACGTGGCGCAGCACACAATGCAGGTAGCTATGATATCGCACGCGCTGTGCGTGATAGAAAACACATTCTACGGCGGCAAGCTTGACGCGAACAAGGCTGCGGTAATGGCGTTGTACCACGAGTCGGCGGAAGTGGTTACGGGCGATCTTCCCACGCCGGTCAAGTACTACGACGACGATATCAACCGTGCGTACAAAAATATCGAACACCGCGCCGAGCAGAAGCTGATCGACACGCTGCCCGAAGAACTTAAAGCCGCGTTCTCGCCGTTCGTAAAAGTCGACAAATCCGAACCGGAATACGTATACGTAAAACGCGCCGACAAGATGAGCGCGCTCATAAAATGCGTGGAAGAACTTGCGGTAGGCAATAAGGAGTTTGAAAAAGCCTACGAAGCAACGCTCCAAAGCCTTAAGTGCGTTCCCGAAAAGTCGGTCAAATACTTCCTTGACGTGTTTATCCCCGCATATTCGATGAGCTTGGATAGCTTGTTGGATTAACCGGATTAATTCGATAAATCAGATAGTAAAGAAAAAGCAATAGCATTATTTGTGCTATTGCTTTTTTGTTTGATATTAATTTTCGGTGCGGCTGTCGCCCGTAAAGAAGAGGGCGACCGTGCCAGGACCTGAGTGACTGCCTATAACATAGCTGAGCGGAAGTATTTTTGGGTGTACGCCGAACTTTGCCGTAACTGCGTCGGCTACAAACTTGGCGTCCTCGTAGCAGTCACCGTGAGTGATGTATACCTTATCGCTTTCCTTGTTGTATCGCTCTTCCATTTTTTCGACTAGCATGCATAGCGATTTCTTTCTGCCTATGACCTTTTTTATCGGGATAAGCCGACCAAATTCGTCTACATGCAGAACGGGTTTAATGTTGAGCATATTGCCGAAAAAAGCTGAGCCTTTGCCCAGTCTTCCGCCGCGCGCGAGGTACTTCAAGTCCTCAACAACAAAGTAGTGAATAACGTTGTCGCGTACATGCTCGGCATACTCGCAAGCCTCGGCAAAAGTCAAGCCGCTCTTGCATTTTTCTGCTACCAATGTTACGAACAAGCCTTCGCCGCCCGACGCGCACTTTGAGTCCACAACATAAACCTTGCGCGTGTTAGTTTTGTTCAGCTCGTCCGCAACGCGTTTAAAGTTATCGTATGTGCCGGATAGGACGGATGCAAACGATAGATACAGCACGTCCTTGTCCTGCGATAGTAGTTCTGTAAGGAACTCGCGCGCCGTTTCCTCGTTAATCATGGACGTGCTTGTACGCGCACCAAGCCGCATAGCGTCGTAAAACTGATGAAATTCCAGCTGGTTTGCGTCGTCTTTGCCGTATGCCACATCGTTTACGATGTACGTCATATCCCGCGATGCAACATGCATTTCGCGCAACATTTCTTTGGGAATATCGCATGTGCTGTCCGTAGCAATAATGTAATCCATAAAAAACCTCCGAGAGTTTTATGCGGCATATGTGGATGAGCACGAAAGCTTTTGTGCGGTATTGTCTTTTGTTGCGTATAAAAAGTTAATAAAGTAAAGTATAATTAAATTCAAAAAATTACTGCAAAAAAGCGGGGGATAGGTCTATGCCGGCGTTCTGTTCAAGCTCCAAAACGAACAGAGCGCGCACGTAACCGCGGTCGAACGTTGTGGAATGAACAAAAAACTGTTTGCCGTAGTAGTAACGCGCAAGGCGGTAGTATTTGGAGTTGGTATGCAGTGCAATCGCCTTAGCTCCGTTTTCGCGCGCAAAGTTGATCGCTGCGTCAAGCAAAGCCGAGCCCAAGCCCGTATTGCTTATTTTGGGACTGACGCCGAAGCGGTAGATGTACCACAAGTCGTCGGACAGCTTTTTAATGCGGATCGCGCCTACAAGCGAACCGAACCGTTCTACCACAAACACCGCGTTTTCGCGAATGTCTTTAAGCGTCGATTCTATAGTTTCCTTAAGCGCCTTTACCTCGTAGTTAACGTGTAAGTCCTCTTGATACAGCGAGAACGATTCTTTTGTAACGCGAAGCACATTGTCTGTGTCGTTATCTGTAGCGCGTCGTATAGCCAAGTACATTATTTTTTACCCATAAGCAAGCACATAATCGCCTTTTGGACATGCAGGCGGTTTTCGGCTTCCTGAAAGATTACCGAGCGCTCGGAATCGATTACGTCCTCTGTGACTTCCTCGCCGCGGTGCGCAGGCAGGCAGTGCATAAACACGGCGTCCTTTTTTGCCATAGCCATGACAGACCCGTTTACTTGATAGGGCATAAGCGCTTTTTCCTTTTTGGGGTCTTTGGCTTGTCCCATGGAGAAGAATACGTCGGTGTACAGCACGTCAGCGCCTGTTGCGGCTTCCTCGACGTTATCGGTAACAGTGACTTTGCCGAACTTTTGCGCCGCCGCAGTAATATCTGGATTGGGCTTGTAGCCTTCGGGCGAGCAAATGCACACCTCCATGCCGGTCTTTGCGCCCGCCAGCATTAGCGAATGCGCCATATTGTTGCCGTCGCCGAAATACGAAAGCTTAATCCCGTTTAGGTGTCCGTATTTTTCGTAAGCGGTGAATATATCGGCAAGCGCCTGACAAGGGTGGAAGTCGTCGGTAAGTCCGTTGATTACCGAAAATGTGCCGTAGCGTGCAAGCTCTTCCACGTCCGACTGCTTGAAAGTGCGAATCATAATTCCGTCAATGCCGTAGCGCGACAATACGCACGCTGTGTCGTGAATGGTTTCGCCTCTGCCGAGCTGAATGTCGTTGCTCGACAAAAAAAGCGAATGTCCGCCCAACTGCTGCATGCCCATCTCAAAAGAAACGCGCGTGCGCGTGGACGACTTGCTGAATATCATAGCTAAGGTTTTGCCCTTTAAAAGCTCGTGCTTTTTGCCTTTGTGAAACGCCGTTTTTAGCGAACCCGCCAAGTGCAGGATTTCGTATATGTCGGAAGTGGAATAGTCGAGCAGATTAAGCAAATGCTTGTGTTCGATTCTGCCCTTGGGTTTGTATGACGATACGTCCATGAAATCTCCTATAATTAGGTCGGCAGTATGTATTGTATAGCGACCGAAATTTGCTATAATAACAATATTATACCATATATATCATTATTAAGGCAAGTAAAAACGCGCAATTTGTTTTTGCGCGTTTTGTGTGCAAATATGGAAATTGCGGTTTACGCATTGGTATTTGCGCAAATGCTGTCGAGCGCGCATGTAAGCCCGTCGATTTCCTCTTTGGTGATGGTAAGCGGGGGAATAAACCTGAGTGTATTGCCGCGCGTGACGTTGACGAGATAGCCCTTTTCGCGCAGCTTGCCTTCAAACGCCGCTGCGGGGACTTTGGTATCGAGCTCAATGCCGCGAATAAGCCCCATTCCGCGTATGTCTTTTATAAAGTTGTACTTGGAAAAGTGCGCGAGCTTGTTGCCGAAATACTCGCCGATCTGTGCAGCGCGCTCCAGCAGTCCGTTTTGCAAAATCTCAAGGACTTTGTCTGCCGCCGCGCAGGCGAGCGCATTGCCGCCGAAGGTAGAGCCGTGGTCGCCGAGCGAGAACGCAGTGCCGACTTCCTCGGACGCCAAGCACGCTCCCATGGGAATGCCGCCGGCTATACCTTTTGCCATGGTTATCACATCCGGTTTTATTCCGAAATGCTCAAACGAGAACAATGTACCCGTTCTGCCCATGCCTGTCTGAACTTCGTCAACAATAAACAGAATGCCTTTGGACTTGCAAAGCGCATACGCGTTTACCAAAAAGTCGTTGGAAAACGGACGAACGCCGCCCTCGCCTTGGATGGTCTCAAGCATTACTGCGCCTACGTCGTCCGTCAGATTGCGCTTAAAGTCCGAAAAATCGTTGTACTTAAAGCTTTTAAAGCCCTGCGGGAGCGGGGAATACCGCTCGTGCTGAGCCGTATTACCGGTAACAGTAAGAGTCGCAAGCGTTCTGCCGTGAAAGCTACCTTCAGCATACAGTATCGTTTTGTCCGCGCCGTGGTTTTTAAAGTAACACCGGGCAAGCTTGATCGCGCACTCGTTTGCTTCCGCGCCCGAATTGCACAGAAATACGCGGGGGAATCCCGACGCTTCGCACAGCCGCGTTATGTACTGCGACTGAATTTCCGTGTAGTAATGGTTGGATACGTGCATGAGCTTTTTTACTTGCGCGCACACTGCGTCGGTGTATTCGGGGTGGTTGTAGCCAAGTATATTTGTGGCAATGCCCGCGACAAAGTCCACGTACTTGTTGCCGTTTATGTCGAAAAGACAGTTGCCTTCGCCGCGCTCCAAAACAAGACTGTCCCTAGAAAATACGGGCATGTAGTGCAGGCTTTCGGCGTCCTTGATTTTGTTCATATTCATAAAGATGTCATTCCTCTATATATTACAAGATACTTTTTGCTTTTGTCAGTCCTTTTCTATCATCGTTCCCACGCCGCTATCGGTAAACAGCTCAAGCAGAATAGAGTGGGGAAGCGTGCCGTTAAGTACAAATACGCTGTTTATGCCGCGCTCTATCGCGTCTATGCAGCTTGTTGCTTTGGGTACCATTCCGCCGGAAATCGAGCCGTTCGCTATCATGTTTTTCAGTCCTGATACGGTGATTCTGTTTATGAGCGTGGACGGATCGTCCTTGTCAGTCATAATGCCGTCGATGTCGGTGAGGAACAGCAGCTTTTCTGCGTGCATTGCCGCACCGATCGCCGCTGCGGCTGTGTCGGCGTTTACGTTATAGCTGTTGCCTTGCTCATCGGTAGCAATGGAGGCGATCACAGGGATAAATTCGTCTTTTGCAAGTATTTCAAGCAGTTTGGCGTTTATTTCCGTAATCTTGCCTACGTAGCCGAGCTCGGGATCGAGCGTTTCCGCCTTGATGAGCTGCGAATCCTTGCCGCAAAGCCCGATTGCCTTAACGCCCATGCCGTTCAGCTCGCCTGCGATGTTCTTGTTGATTTTGCCGCAAAGTATCATTTGCGCGACTTCCATAGTCTGCTCGTCCGTGACGCGCAGTCCGTTTTTGAACTGCGGTTCAACGCCGAGGCGGGAAAGCAGCTTGTTAATTTCCGGACCGCCGCCGTGCACAAGTATGGGGTTTACGCCCACTATTTTAAGCGCCGCTATGTCCTGTAATATTGTGGTTGTGATTGCTTCGTCGTTCATAGCGTTGCCACCGTACTTGATGACAAGCGTTTTTCCGCTGTACTTGCGTATGTAGGGAAGCGCTTCGCAAATTATGTTTGCACGCTCGATTGTGGATTTGATAAAGTCTTTCATGTCGTTCCTCTTTGCTGTTAACCGAATATATATATGCGATTTTGACTAAATAGGTGCGTAAAGCGGCAAACCCGAAGTTTCGGGAAGATCGAACATTATATTCATGTTTTGCACCGCCTGACCCGCCGCGCCCTTCAAAAGATTGTCTATTACGGAAATTACTATACCGCGGTTGCCGTCAAAGCGCGCGCCGAACATGCAACGGTTGGTGTGTGCAACAAATCCGATTTCGGGTAGCGCGTCGGTGTAGCTGACAAACGGCTCGTCCGCGTATGCGCGTTGTAACGCATCTATAGCGGCGGAAGAGTCGTTTACGTCAAAGTATATGGTGGAAAGTATGCCGCGCTTGATTGGAAGCAGATGGGGCGTAAACAGTAGTTTTTGTCCCAACTTTTCGGACATTTCGGGTGCGTGACGGTGAGTGAATAAGCCGTAAGCCTTAAAGTTTTCGTCGAGCGTGCAGAAGGAATACGCCTCGTCGGCTTTTCTGCCCGCGCCAGATACGCCGCTTTTGCTGTCCGCAATTATATTTGTCACCTTGACGGCGGAAGATAGCGCAAGCATAGGGAGCAGTACACTGGTAACGTAGCAACCGGGATTGGCGACAAGCTTGGCCGATTTGATTTTTTTGCGATTCACCTCGCACAATCCGTACACGGCGAGCTTGTTAAGGTCGGGTCGGGGATGAGTTACGTTATATGTGCGCTCGTAAACCGAAACGTCATCAAACCGATAATCGGCCGACAGGTCGATAACCCTTACGCCTGCGTCGATCAGCTCGCCGACGAGCGCCGCTCCCGCAGTTTGCGGAAGTGCGGTAAAAACGACGTCGCATGTCTTTAGTGCGGGGTCTTGCGCGTCACTGAATTCCAAATCGCACGGCAGCGCTGGGAATACGGAAGCCACCTTTTTGCCCAACTGCGCTCGGCTTGTAACGACTTTAAGCTCGGCGAGCGGGTGCTCTGCAATCAGCCTAAGCACTTCCGCGCCCGCGTAACCGTTTGCGCCGACTATTCCAACTTTAATCTTATTGTTCATATTCCATTCCGAATGAGTTAGTCGAATATATTATAGAACATTTTATTGTAAAAGGCAACCAAAATATAGGATATGACGCGCGTAAAGCCGTTGTTTAAATATTTGACATCGGCGGCAAAACATGGTAATATGGAAAAAAGGAGTTATTATGGCAAAAAACGGAACTTGCGAATTATGTGGTTTGCGCGACAACAGCTATTCTATAGAGGAAGGCGGAAACGTCTTTAAGGTTTGTAAGCTTTGCTACGACGGATTTATCGCCAAACACGGCTCTGACTCGATATCCGAGTCGGACATCGACGAATTGGCGGAACAAATGAACGAAACGCCAGAAGCGGGTGGCAGCAAGCCTCAAACGCTTTCGCCCGAGCAAATGGAACGGCTTTTGACGCCTTCAAACGACGAGCGGCGCAAACTGAAAGCCGCTATCAAGCG
The DNA here is from genome assembly GCA_029066805.1 of Clostridiales bacterium. Lineage (GTDB taxonomy): Bacteria > Bacillota > Clostridia > Christensenellales > Pumilibacteraceae > Anaerocaecibacter. Next base: position 10,089 of record JAIEFT010000045.1, read on the forward strand.
TGCCGCTGCGGCTAAGGCAGAACAGATTTTAGCAGCCGATACGGAAGGTATCACGCGCGAGCTTTTGGAAGTAAAGACCGAGATTGAAAAAGAATCACGCGCCGAAAAAGAATCACGCGCCGAAAAAGAAGCGCGGGCAACGGAAAATAACAGGGAGATGCTGCGCACGGTGGAACAAAAGCAGGACGAGCCTATCGAACAGCCTAAAACGCAACGCTCGGAGGACAAGCGAAAGGCGGTTGCAGACAGAATGCGCCGTGCAGCAAATCCTACCATAGACGACGAGCGTATCAAGATAACCAGTCCGGAAGTGGAATTGCACAAGGACACCAGACTCAAAACCAATTTTGACGTCGCCACAGAGGGACATGTAGGCGCTGTCAGATTCTTGCAAGCGTTCAGGTTTGTTATCAATCCTATAGCGTATGCCGTGTTTGCGGGTATGATTACGCTTGCCGTAGCAACGGCGCTGATGATAACAATGACATGGAAGGAAGCCGTTATAACGTTTTCCGCAGGCGTTGGCGCTGTTGTATTGGGCGCATTGCTTATGTGGTACTTGAAACGCAGGTTGCAAATAGACAAACGTACATATCTTTTGAGAATACGCCAAGAAGAAATCCTGTTTGACAGCATTTGCACTCCGTGCTACAGAGAACTGAAAACCAAGTATCCAATGATAAAAGCCTTGGCATGGTTGCTCGGCAGGCTATCGATAATAATTCCGGTAATAATCGTTATTGGCGGAACGGCGGCGGGCGTAATCCTTGCATTCCTCAAAATATGGTGGCTGTTTGCGCCCGTTGCTCTGGGCGCAGTGCTCGGCGGAGTATTGGTATATTACTTGCTTAAGTATCTTTGCGACAGGGTAAACTATAAGCTCGACGTGGAACGCAATCAGCAAATTTTGGAGCAGTCCTTGCTCGACATTTTGTCCAAAAAAGGCAGATAAAGCAAATAAAACCATATAAAGCATATTATAAAAACGCTTGACAAACAGTATCAAGTGTTGTAAAATAAATTAGGTATCATATCCCAAAGCAAGCTTTGGCTGCGTGCTTTGCACGCAGTTCCGCTACCCGCGGAGGATATACACCAATTTGTCGTCGTCGCATTTTTGCTCCCGCAAGCGGGCAAAAATGCTCCTCGAAGAACTATGCTTTGCCGGTGTGGTGGAATTGGCAGACGCGCCGGACTCAAAATCCGGTGGGCTAATAACCCGTATCGGTTCGACTCCGATCACCGGCACCAAGTCGATTAAATCCGAACCAAATACTTGTAACAAGTGATTGGTTCGGATTTATTTTGTTTTTAAAGCGTATAGAATTATTATATTATTTTTCTTGACAATAAAACTTGGCAATGTTATACTGTGCTTGACAATAAAACTTGTCAAAGGAGAATGGCTATTGAAAACGATGGCAAGGAAAACGATGTCATGAGTAAGGAAGAAATTCTTGCTAAGAGCAGAGAAGAAAACAAGCACGGCGATGAACGTGAACAGCAGTCGATTTATAAGGCTGCATATATTGCGACCGGTGTCGGGTTTCTTTTTTACGGAATAATTAGCCTTGTTCTTGCATTGTTTGATAAACATTCGTATGAAATGGATATTGTGACTTTTGCAATAATAGGCACTATGTATACTATATGGGGAATAAAAACGACCAAGTTAAAACCGTTTTTTTTAGCGGCGGGGATTGTATGCATTGCGGCGTTTGTTACTTCTTTTGTATGTTGGATTTTACAGCTTTGCGGGATTGGTTAAATGAAGCGCGAAACAGAAAAACTAATCCTTAAAAACATGATAAAAGAAGTACGGCAGGAGCGAGGACTATCACAGGAAGAACTTGCTAAGCTCGTCGGCGTATCGCGCAACACGATTAGCAGCATAGAGACCGGACAGTTCAGTCCGACGGCTAAGCTTGCACTAATACTTTGTATTGCGCTCGACAAAAAGTTTGAAGAGTTATTTTTCTTCTGATTCTAAATTAAATTACTTGGCGCACAGCAACAAAAAAAGAGCTTATGCTCTTTTTTTGTTTTAATTTTCTCCGTTTTCTTCTTTTGTTTTGTACAAAACCTCTTGGGTGAGCTGGAGCTGAAGCAATTCCGCAAGCTCGTCCTCTTGTCCGCATGCGCCCATGCACGAGGATATAGCAAGCGCTTCATAAGCGATTTCCGCATCGCGGCGCTTTGCAGTCTCCGCAGCTTGCTCCGATTTGTCTTCGGCGTTGTTTATTCCGTCTATCGTATCTCTGTAATCGTGTTTTTCCATATCGATAGTATGGGTAGATATAAACCGATATATGCGTTTAATCCGTATAAAGTTCGAGCATGCGCTTTGCTTCGTCGCGCAAGTATTCGCGTATTTCGGTCGGCTGAAGTATCTTTACGGACGAGCCGTAGGACAGCAATCGCTTTATCAGCGCGTCGTTCATGGGTACTTCGGCGTGCGCGACAAGCTTTGTGCCGCGCTCCGTCACCGCTTGCATTCCAAGCCAATCCGTAACGCTTTCGGTAACGGCGGGGAAGAACTCGAACTCCAAATCTATATAAACCTCGTTGTAATACTCGAGCTCAAGCTTTTCTATGAGCTTGCTTTCCACCTTGACAAAGCGTTTGCTTGTCTTTCTTAGGTCGCTTATTCTTGTCAGCTTGAACAGTCGGAAGTCGCCGCGCATCCTGCACATGGCGTAAATGTACCAAGCGCCGGCTTTAAATACCAGCGTATACGGCTCGATAGTGCGATAGGATACTGCGCCGCGCGCGTCGGTGTACTTTATGTCGGTTGCGCGCATTTGCTCTATAGCTTCGGACAGGATTTTTATTTTGGGCTTGGTTTCGGCGGCTTGGGAGTCGCAGTCTATGTACAAGTCGGACTGCTTAACTATGTAATTGTCCTGCTCGCGCACGGAATCCACTGCCTGTAGCTTTTCTATAAGCGCAAGGTTGGCTTTGTCGTCGTAGCTATCCGCGGTTTTGCCGAGTGCGTCCTTTATGCGCATGGATTCGGCTTCGGTCAACACCGATTTATCCAAAACGTAATCGTCGGCGAGCGAATATCCGCCGTTGTGTCCCGGCGTGGAAATTATGGGAATGCCCGCGTCTATGAGCACGGTCACATATCGCGACACGGTGCGCAAGCTCACCGAAAATCTTTCGGCAAGGTAGTCTCGCGTCACCTTGCGCTTGCTAAGCAGTATCATCAATATGGCAAAAATCGTCGATTGCGACATCAATATATATCCCCTTTAACAATAAGTATAGGCTAAGTATATGATAAAAAAGGGGAGGTGTCAAGACAAAAATTTTCAAAAATGCAGTGATTTTAATTGTAATAATCTTTCAAGTATGATAAAATGTCATTATAACTATAATTGTATTCGGAGAAGCAATGGATAACGAAGAAAACGTAGTTCAGGCTACTGAGCAGGAAACTGTCGCGCAAGAGCAGTCTCCCGCGGAAGAGAGCCTTCAAAGTGCGGAAAGCGAAAAAGCGTCCGACAAGTCGGAAACTTCCGTAGCGGAAGAATCGACCGAAACAGAAGAAGTCAAGCCGCAAGCCGACGAGGGTAAAAAGCCCGAAAAGGTTGAAAAAACGCAAAAACCCGCGCGCCCCAAAAAGACGCGCGAGCAAAAGACCAAGCTGTTCAAGCTGATTTACTATCCCGTGATAGCGTTGTTTGTCGTGCTCATGCTTGTATTTTCGGCGATTGACGGAGTAAGCGGTTACAGTCCTTCGGCGTACGGCGACGCATATTACGCTTCTGTAAACGTGCACGCCAAGCAGCTATCTCAGTCTGTACGCTCTGCTATGGCGGCGAATGGCGACAGTGGACTTGCCGACGCACGCGACTATATTATTACAACACTTAGGCAAGGCGGTTTTACCGAGGTTGCCGAGAGCAAGGAAGACAGGGACGATATCGGCAAGGACAAGCTGGAACGCCAAAAGACTATTACGGGTTGGGCTACGGAAGACTCTGTAAAAAGACCTACCGTTACAGTGCAAACCTCGACGCTCGACGCCGATTTGCAAGACGAACTTGAGCTCACCGAGCATTTGGTCGGCAGTGTGACCAACATTATAGCGGCGTTGCCGTCGGACAAAGCTAACGCGGGCGCGGTGATTATTACCGTGCGTTACGACAGTCGTCCCGATACCGTGGGCGCGACGCAAGCCGCGTTTGTCGCAAACGTTGTCCAGACATTGACGGAAGCCTACAAGTCCGGCAAAAAATACAACAACGATATTGTGGTTGTGTTCACAGAGGATTTGGACTACTCGTACGGCGCGTATGCGTTTTTCAATCTGTTTGACGGTTTGGATGGCGTTGTGAGTAGAGCAACGGCGGGCGTAAACCTCGAGTCTTATGGCAACGGCGGCACGCTTGCGCTTACCGACGCGTCAAATGCGGGACTTGATTATATTTACGCCTACACTAAGGCGGCGGACAACGCTCTTAATCTTTCGGTCATACCCGATACTATACCCGCCGAGTATGTCAATAGGGACGCAGTCAAAGCGTTTGGAAGCATCCCCGCCGTACAGGTGGCTGTGCTTGGCGGACTCGACGCTGCGGGTTCGTCGCTCGACACAGCGGACAATCTGTCGCAAGGCGTTGTCAAGCAACAGGCGAGGTTTGTAAAAGATTATGTTGAAAAGTTCGGCGACTGCACGGACAAGTTTAGTGCAGAGGGCGATAACTATGTCTTTTTCTCGTATCTCGACGGCGGTACGATCGCTTATAACGACGTTGCGGCATACGTAATCGGCGGAGTTATTTTGGCGTTGATTGTCGGTGTTGTAGTCACAATGGCGCTCAAAAAGACGTTCTCGCTGAAGAATATGTTTGTCGCGCTTGGCGTTCAGCTGCTTGTAATTTTAAGCACGCTCGCGGCAATGATGGCAACGTACTTCCTTGTTGCGCTCATGCTTACCGGCTTCGGCGTGCTGCCTATTCAAGCTATACTGCAAATCACATACAGCAATGCCGGCATAATCATTGCGGCAATGCTTGTCGCATTTGCTTCGGCGTTCGGCTTTACAACGCTGTATAAAAGACTGTTTAGGATCACGTCGTCCGACGCGGTTCGCGGCACGGCAATGCTGTTTGGGCTTGCCGGCGCGGTAATGAGCTTTGCCGTTCCCGTATACTCGTATATAACGTCGTGGCCGGGACTTACTATGCTTGCGGTGTTGCTTTTGTCGGTGTGCTTGCACAAAACATTCAAAGCCAAGTTTGGCTTCGGTATGGACAGATTATATCTGTATCTCATTCCCGTCGCGCTGTGTTTGCCGCTTGTTATGCCTACTATCACATCGATAGCGCACTTGATCCCGCTTGTATGGCTGCCTGTTCTGTTTACTGTGTTTACGGGCTTGCTCGGCGCGGGCATTCCGTATTTGGATCGCACGCAGCCGCTGCTTGACAAGCTCGCCAAAAAATTGCCCAAACGCACAATACGCGTAGAGCGTACCGTCACCGAAAGAGTGGAAGACAGAGCCAAAAAAGGCAAGTTTACCGAGCAGACCGTCAAGCGCGTGGAAAAAGAAAAAATCCCCATGGGCTACAAAAACTACTTCGGTATTTCGGTTGCCGTTGTTCTCGGCATAGTGATTGCGCTGTTATCGAGCGCATTCGGTGTGGATTTCGACAAAACGTTAACCAACCGCTATTCTTATGCCGCCGCTATATATAACGACGCGGTTGTGTACGAGCTTGACGGCGACGAGCAAAAAATAGTCGTGGGCGATCTTATGTCGTACAAATATATGCGCTACCATATTGCCGATTTGGAATGGGACAGCGCCAAAAACAGATACAGTAAGACTGTCAGCTACAATGTGGACGAGATTATAGCTCGCGAACCGTCAGTCGAAAAGGACGGCAAGCTGTACAAGATAACCACTTTTGACGGCGCAAGATCCAATGTGACGATTACAATTCCGTCGGCACGCTCGATCACTCGCATAACCGTTAAAGAGTTTTCCAGAACGGACGGCGACTATGAGGGTTATGTGTACGAATACGAGAATGCAGACCAAATAGTGCTGCGCCTGCCTTACGGCTTCGACACTGTTTTCACTTTGGAAGTCGAAGGCGGCTCGCTTAGCACAATCAAGTACGAAGAGTATCGTACCGTCACGGACGGCGACGCGGTGCTCGACACGGTGGACGAATGGAATCAGGTTCGCGGCAGTGCGGACATGCCGGGACTCAGTGCCGGAATAGTAATTAAGCGCACGCTCAGCGTGTAATCGGCATATAATATAGCTATAGCAATTACCAAAAAACCGCACGTGAATGTGCGGTTTTTGCTTGTGAACGAGGTTTTTTTTCGGCGAATGCGAGCGGTTTTTTGCGCTGTCGGGTGCGCAAAAATCGCCACAAAAAACCGGTGTCTTATACACAGATCCCCGCCCACCCGACAAAAGGGAGAAGCGCTTAGCCGGTAATGGGGGTAAA